>JABAQN010000074.1 GCA_019187495.1 Steroidobacteraceae bacterium | reverse complement strand
CCCGCGCCCGGCATGCGCGTGCTCGATGCCTGCGCGGCGCCGGGCGGCAAGACGGGGCATCTGCTCGAAGTGGCGGGCGGCGAGATCGACCTGCTCGCGGTCGACAGCGATGCCGCCCGCCTCGCGCGGGTGCGCGACAACCTCGATCGGCTCGGGCGACGCGCCCGGCTCGCGCAACTCGACTTGCGCGACCCCTCAGCGCTCGCGAACGAGGCGCCGTTCGACCGGATCCTGGTCGATGCGCCCTGTTCGGCCAGCGGCGTGATCCGCCGTCATCCCGACATCAAGCTGCTGCGCAGGGCCGGCGACATCCCGGCGTTCGCGTGCACGCAGCGCGCCATCCTCGACACCTGCTTTGCGCGCCTCGCGCCGGGCGGCCGGCTCCTTTATGCCACGTGCTCGATCCTGGCCGCCGAGAATGCGCGGGTCATCGAGGGCTTTCTCGCGGACACACCGCAGGCGCGATCCGCGGGGGCGCCGGAGGTGCTGTGGCCCGGCGTCCGGGCGGTGACCGACGGGTTCCATTATGCTTCCCTGACGAAGGCGCTCCCGACATGACCCGTACATTCCCGCTGAGGGCCGTTCTCGCCGCGAGCCTGCTCGCCGCGACCGCCGCGCTCGCCAACGCGCTCGATGGCGTGCTCGAAGTGCGCACCGCCTACGTGAACGTCGACCATGGCGTATTCAAGCTGCACGCGCGCGTGCAGTATCCCGAGAACGAGGACATCCGCGCGGCGCTCGCCGACGGTGTCACGCTGATGTTCGACCTCGAGGCCGTCATCGCGCGCGAGCGCCGCTACTGGTTCGATGCGGATGTCGTCTCGGTGACACGCCGCCGCGAACTCACCTACCACGCCGTCAGCGACCGCTATCTGGTGCGCGACAGCACGGGCGACAGCCCGCAGGAGAGCTACGCCACGCTGCACGAGGCGCTGCAGGCGATCGGCACGATCGACGACTGGCCGGTGCTCGTCGAACCGCAGCTCTCGCCCGACGCCCGCTACCGCGTCAGCGTGCGCGCGAGCGTGCGGCGCGGCCGGCTGCCGGACACGCTGCGGGTGCTGATGTTCTGGACCGACAGCTGGCATCGCACGAGCGAGTGGTACTCGTGGTCGCTGCCCGTGTAAGGCGCTACGGCGCGGCCGCATTCAATGCGCTGTGGGTGGCGGTCGGCGCGGCCTCGCTGATCCTGCTCGCGAAGACGGCGCAGAACTCGGCGCAGTTCGGGCGCCTGCAGCCGTGGATCCTGCTGCTCAACATCGCCGGCGTGATCGCGCTGACCGTGGTGCTGGTGCGCCGCCTCGCCCGCCTCGCCCGCGCTTACCGCGCCCACGTGCCGGGCTCGCGCCTCACGGTGCGCAGCGTCATGACCTTCGGCGCGCTGGTGATCGCGCCGCTCCTGATCGTGTACGTCTTCTCGCTCGATTTCCTGAATCGCGGCATCGACAGCTGGTTTCGCGTCGAAATCAAGCAGGGCCTGTCGGATGCGCTCGGGCTGTCGCGCGCGGCGCTCGACCTGCGGCTGCGCGAGCATGCCGGGCGCACGGAGAAATTCGCGCATGGCCTCGCGGGGGTGCCGGATTCCGGGCTCGTCGCGGCGATCGACGACGAACGCCGCGCGAGCGGGGCGCTCGAAGTGGTGCTCTTCGGCGCGAACTCGCGCCTTCTCGCGGCGAGCAGCGCGGCGCTGCTGTCGGGTGCGCCGGCGCGCCCGAGCGATGAAGTCGTCCGCCAGGTCGGCCAGGGCCGCCCGTACGTGGCGCTCGAGCCGCGCGCGGACGGGGGCTACGACATCCGCATCGCCGCGCCGGTCAGCGCGACGCCCGCCGATCGCGACCCGCGCTTCGTGATGGCGATGTACGAGGTTCCGCCGCAGCTCGCGGCGCTGTCGGAGGCGGTGCAGCGCTCCTACTCGCAGTACGGCGAGCTCGCCGCGATGCGCGATCCGCTGAAATACAGCTTCCGGCTCACGTTGACGCTCGTGCTGCTCGTCGCGATGCTGGCCGCGATCAACGGCGCGATCGTCTCCTCGCAACGCTTCGTGCGCCCGGTCCAGGACCTGATCGCCGGCACGCGCGCGGTCGGCAAGGGGGATTTCGGCGCGCGCCTGCCGCTGCCGTCGCGCGACGAACTCGGTTTCCTCGTGCAGTCGTTCAACGACATGACGCGCCGTCTGCGCCGCGCGCGCGAGGAGGCGAATCGCAGCCAGGCCGAGGTCGAACACGCTCGCGAGCGGCTCGCGGTGATCCTCGCGCGCCTCTCGACCGGCGTGCTGTCGGTGGATCGCAGCTTCACCGTGCGCCTCGCGAACGGCGCGGCGAGCGCGATCCTCGGCGTCGATCTCGCGCAAGAGAGCGGCCGCCGGCTCGCCGAGCTCGCCGAACGCAATCCGCGCATCGCGCAGTTCGTCAACGAAGTGCTGGGGCGCACCGGCGCGGGTCGCGAGGAATGGCGCGAGCAGATCGAGCTGCCCGGCGATGCGGGGCGCCGCGTGCTCGCGTGCGCGTGCACGCCGCTGCCCGGCAGCGAAGAGGAGGCCGGCTACGTGCTCGTGTTCGACGACATCACGACGCTGCTCGCCGCGCAGCGCGAGGCGGCGTGGGGCGAAGTCGCACGGCGCCTCGCACACGAGATCAAGAACCCGCTGACCCCGATCCAGCTGTCGGCGGAGCGCATGCGCCGGCGCTTCCTGTCGCGGATGAGCGCGGCGGACGCCGCCGTGCTCGAGCGCTCGACGCACACGATCGTGCAGCAGGTCGAGGCAATGAAGCAGATGGTCAACGCGTTCAGCGAATATGCGCGGACCCCCGACATGACCGTCACCCGCTTCGCGCTGAACCCGCTCGTCACCGAGGTGGCGGACCTGTATCGTGCGCAGAACAGCGGCGTTGCGCTGCGCATCGCGCCCGGCGCCGGGCTGGAATCGTTCGAGGCCGATCGTGGCCGCGTGCGCCAGATCCTGAACAACCTGCTCGCGAACGCGTTCGAGGCGCTCGAGGGGCGGGAGGGAGGCCGGATCGACATCGCGACCCGCCTCGACACGGCCGGGCCGGGACCGGTTGTCGTGATCACGGTCAATGACAACGGGCCGGGTTTCAGGTCCGATATCATCGAACGCGCGTTCGACCCCTACGTGACCAGCAAGACCAAGGGGACGGGGCTCGGACTTGCTATCGTGCGCCGCATTGCCGAGGAACACGGCGGCCACGTCGAGGTGGAGAATCAGGCGGGGGGCGGGGCGCGCATCACGGTGACGCTGCCGCTGACCGACGCGGCCCGTGCGGCGACGAGCCGGGAGCGGCGGAACGAAATGCGAAGGGAACGGGCATGAGCGCAGCGCACATTCTGGTGGTGGACGACGAGAGCGACATCAGGAGCCTCCTCACCGAGATCCTCTCGGAGGAAGGCTACGAGGTCGACGCGGCCGCAAACGGCAGCGAGGCGCGCGCCTCGCGCGCGAGCCGCGTGCCGGATCTCGTCCTGCTCGATATCTGGATGCCGGACGTCGATGGCATCACGCTGCTGCGCGAATGGTCGACGCAGGGTGGCGAGTCCTGCCCGGTCGTCATGATGTCGGGGCACGGCACCGTTGAAACCGCGGTCGAGGCGACGCGGCTCGGCGCCTTCGATTTCGTCGAGAAGCCGCTGTCGCTCGCGAAACTGCTGCGGACCGTGGAGCGCGCGCTCGATGCGGGCCGCCGCCGGCGCGGTGGCGGTCGCCTCAGTGTGCCGCCGCTGATGGTGCCGGTGGGCAAGAGCGCGGTGATGCGGCAGCTGCGTACGGAGCTCTCGCAGCTCGCGCACGGCGTACGCGTGCTGTTCGTCGGCGAGACGGGCAGCGGGCGCGAGGCCTTCGCGCGCTATCTGCACGAGACAGGCCAGCACGGCACGCAGCCGTTCATCACGCTCGTGTCGAGCACGGTGCGCGAATCCGATCCCGAGGCGCTGCTGCTCGGCACGGAGACGAACGGGCAGGTGAAGGCGGGTGTACTCGAGCAGGCCGCGGGCGGCACGCTTTTCATCAACGAGATCGACGACCTGCCGCCGGCCGCGCAGCGCATCCTCCTCGGGGTGCTCGAGACCGGACGCTACACGCGGGTCGGAGGCGCGGGCCCGGTGGCGCTGACCGCGCGGGTGCTGGCGTCGGCGCAGCCCGGCATCGAACTGCGGGCGGCGGGCGGGGAGTTCCGCCGCGACCTGCTGTCGCAGCTGAACACCATCGTCATGCGTGTGCCGCCGCTGCGCGATTACGCCGAGGACGTGCCCGAACTCCTGCGCTACTACGTCGATCGCCTGGTCGATGCCGAGGGCCTGCCGTTTCGCCGCTTCAGCGTCGCCGCGCAGAATCGCCTGCGCAACTATCCGTGGCCGGGCAACATCCGCGAAATGCACAACCTCGTGCACCGGCTGCTGCTGCGGGGCGGCGCCGACGAGATCGGCCTCGAGGAAGTCGAGCGCGAGCTTGCCGTGCAGACGCCGCAGGAGGAGCCGCTCGTGAAGCAGGATCTGCTCGCGCTGCCGCTGCGCGAGGCGCGCGAGCAGTTCGAGCGCGCTTACCTGCAGCAGCAGCTGCTGCTCTGCAATGGCAAGGTGGGGCTCCTCGCGAAGCGGGTCGGCATGGAGCGCACGCACCTTTACCGCAAGCTGCGCTCGCTCGGGGTCGATTTCCGCAGCATCAGCGACGATTGATGGTGGAGCCCGTCGCGGGCGCCCCGCTGTCCGGCACACCGGTCGCGGTCTTCGTGGCGGACGACTTGCGCGCCTGCGAAGAGCGCGCGTTCGTGCTGACCGCGGTCGGAATCCCGCATGCGATCGCGCTCGCACCGGCCGGACACGCGTTGCTGGTCGACGCGGACCAGGCGGCGCGAGCGCGGGAACACCTGGCGCGCTACGCGGCGGAGCGCCGCGCGCCGCCGCCGATGCGGGCGCCGGTACGGGCGGGCCATCCGCTCGCCTGGCTCGGCAGCGCCCTCTACTTCCTCGTGCTGCTCGCGGTACCGCTTGCGATCGGCAGCGGCCTCGGGCCGCTCGATGCCTACGCGCGTGGCGTCGCCGACGCCGGGCTCATCCGCCAAGGCGAATGGTGGCGGGCCCTCACCGCGCTCACGTTGCACGTCGATGGGCCGCATCTGGCGGCAAACCTCGTCGCGGGCAGCTGGTTCGGCTATCTCGCCGGGCGCCGCCTCGGCCCCGGTCACGCCTGGTTCTTCACCGTCGTGATGGCCGGTATCGCCAATCTGCTCGAGGGCCAGCTCGGACCCGTGCCGCATCGCTCGGTGGGCGCATCGACCGCGGTGTTCGCGACGCTCGGCCTGCTCGCGGCGCACGCCTGGCGTGAACACTATCCGCTGCGCGCGCGCTGGACGGTACGCTGGGCGCCGCTCGTCGGCGGCGTGCTGCTGCTCGGCTGGCTCGGCACCGAGGGTGAGCACACGGACGTGATCGCGCACGTGCTCGGCTTCGCCTGCGGTGTCGCGGCCGGGCTCGTGATCGCGTGGTCCGCCGCCGAACGTGTGCTCGCGCGCGTGCCGCAGGCGGTCAGCGGCGCCGCCGCGCTCCTCTTGATCGGCGGCGCCTGGTGGTGCGCGCTCGCACCTGCCTATTGAGCGGTCCAGCCCCCGTCGATCGCGATCGCCTGCGCGGTCACGTTGCGTGCGGCGTCGGTCATCAGGTACTGCGCGAGCGCCGCGATTTCCTCGATCGTCACGAATGCCTTCTTCGGCATCGGCTTCAGCATGATTTCACTGATGACGCGCTCCGGCGTGAGGCCGTGTTCGTGCGCCTGCGCCTCGATCTGCTTCTCGACGAGCGGCGTGCGCACGTAGACCGGGCAGATCGTGTTCACCGTGATGTCGACGTCGCCGTTTTCGAGCGCGAGCGTCTTCGAGAGGCCGAGGAGGCCGTGCTTGGCCGCGATGTAGGCGCTCTTGTAGGGGGAGGCGACCAGCGAGTGGATCGAACCGATGTTGATGATGCGGCCGAAGTTGCGCGCCCGCATGCCGGGCAGCACGGCGCGGGCCATGTTGGCGGCGCCCGTGAGCATCACGGCGACGAGGAACGCCCAGCGATCGGCCGGAAACTCCTCGAGGCGGGCGACATGCTGCAGGCCCGCGTTGTTGACGAGGACATCGATCGGCCCGGAGGCGCGCACGGCGGTTTCGGCGGCGGCCGGGCGCGTGACGTCGAGCGCGAGTCCCTTCGCGCGATGGCCCGCGGCCGTGATCGAAGCGGCGACCTGCGTCGCGGCGGCATCGTCGACATCGGTGACGACGACTTCATTGCCCTGCGCGGCGCGCAGACGGGAGAGCTCGGCGCCGATGCCGCTGCCGGCGCCGGTGATCAGTATGCGTCGTGTAGTCATGTCGACACGCTAGCGGACTTGTCCCGGGGCGGGCCCTGCTACCTTGGTACTATTCTGCGCCGTTGCAGGGTGCGCTGGACTCGCCGGATGAATACGAAAGTTGGCCCCTTTGTTGCCGCCGCGCTCGCGGGGTCCACGCTGGCCGGCTGTGCCCTGTCGCCCGGGGTGACGCCCGCCGCGGTGACCCCGGCGCAACGGATCGCGGCACCGATTCGCCACGAGTTCGACGGCGTCGGCGACGATCTGCTGACCGCCGGCCTCGGTAGCGCGGGGCTGCTCGGCGCGGCACCCGCGTTCGCGGACCCGGCGCATCCGACCGCGCGCGAACTGCGCCGTCGCGCGATCTACATGAACTGGCGCGGGCTTGCCGACCTCGGCGCGGCGCCCGGTGCGGGCCCGCCGGTGGCGGGCGTCGAACTGCTGGTGGGGCTGCGCTCGCTGGTCGGCGCCTCGACCGCGATGCTGCAGATCCCGCGCGACTTCGATGCCGCGAATCCCTGCCTGCTCGCGGTCGCGAGCTCCGGCTCGCGCGGCATCTACGGTGCGTTGCCGACGGCGGGCGTCTGGGGGCTGCGCCACGGCTGCGCGGTGGTGCACACCGACAAGGGAACGGGCAGCGGCATCTTCGACGTCGCGAGCGGCAGCGGATTGCGCATCGACGGCAGGGTCGCCGCGGCGGGTGATCCGTTGCTGTCATTCGCGCCGGATCCGGCGGCGGTCGCGCGGCTCGCCACCGTGCGGCCGAACGCGGTGCTCTTTCGCCACGCGAATTCGGGCGTGAATGTCGAGGCGCACTGGGGCGAGTACCTGCTGCAGGCGATCGATCTCGCCTTCGAACTGCTGAACGAGGAGTTCCCGAATCGCGCCACGCCGTTCGCGCCCGGCAATACGCGCGTGATCGCGGCCGGCATCTCGAATGGCGGCGGCACGGTGCTGCGTGCCCTGGAGCTCGACACGGCCGGCCGCATCGACGGCGCAGTCGTCTCCGAACCGAACATCTCGGTGCCGGGCACACGACTGTTCGGTCATGAGACGCGGCCTCTCTACGATCTCGCCGTCGCGCATCTGCTCCTGCAGCCGTGCGCCGTGCTCGCGGACGATGATCCGACGGCACCTTTCCGTGCGGCGAGCATGGCTGCGCGGCCGACTCTCGAACAATGGTGCCGGACGCTGGCAGCGAAAGGCGAGTTGCAGGTGGCGGGCGCCGAAGGTGCGGACGTTGTCGAGCTCGCCCGCGCGGCGCGCAAGCAGTTGCTCGCCCTCGGCATCCTGCCCGAGGCACTGCGGCTCGGGCACGTGAATGTGCACGCCTCGCTCTGGAGCGCAGTGGCGGTGTCCTACGCGGCGGCCTACGCAGGCATGGCGCCCGACGAGCTGCCGTGCGGCGTGGGTTTCGCCGCGACCGACGCCGGCGGCGCGCCGCGTGCGCTCACGAAAGAGGAGCTCGCGCGCGCCTTCGCCGACAGCACCGGCATTGCGCCGACGGCGGGCGTGAACCTCGTGCGCCGCGGCGAGGGTGGCAGTTTGCACGCCGACAATTTCGGTACGATCGATCTCGCGCTGTGCCTGCGCGGCCTGCGCGAGCGGCTCGCACCGGGAATTGCCGCAGTCACCGCGCATCCGCGCGCCGACGCACGGCCGCTGATCGTGCTGCACGGCCGCGGGGACGGGCTCATTCCGGTGAATCACACCTCGCGTCCCTACTACCTCGCGAGCGCGGCGGCGCGCGGCACGGGCGCGGACATTCGCTACTACGAGGTCGAGCGCGGCCAGCATTTCGATGCGTTCCTGCCGCTCCCGGGCTTCGCGGGGCACTATGTCGCGATGCAGCCGTTCTTCGAGGCGGCGATGGATTTCATGGCGGCGCGATTGCGCGGCGAAGGCGGTGCGCTCCCGCCCAGCCAGGTCGTGCGGCGCGCGATCCTGGCGGCGCCGGGTGGTGATGCGATCTCGATCGCCGGCGGGACGCTCGACATCCCGCGATGACGGGACGCGGGAAACGGTGCCGGGCTTTCGGTTGTTCGGTTATTGCGGGCCGAAGGCGCAATAACCGAACAACCGAAAGCCCGGCACCATCTCTTCGCCTTTAGTACTGGTACCGCACGCTCAGCGTCACCGTGCGCGGCGGGCCGTAGTAGCCGATCTGGCTCACGTTGGCGAAAAGCCCCGTCGTGCCGAAATCGTAGCCCGCCGTCCGGTACCACCGGTCGGTGACGTTCTTCGCATCGACCGCGACGCGCCAGTGGTCGTCGGCCGTCTGGTACGACAGGCCGAGGTCGAGCAGGCCGTACGCCGGCTGATCCGTCGGGCTCGTCCGCGAGAACGGCGGCGGGGCGATCGAGGTGTCGTCGCGCCACTGGTAGCCGATGCGCGCCGTCGCCTTGCCGCCCAGGACGTCGAAGCGATACTGCGCGTCGGTCGAGATCGTCCAGTCGGGCGCGTTGATCACCGGCGTCACCGAGGCGTAGTTGACGATCGTGCCGGGGCTCGCCGGGTTCGAGGCGAAGAACTCCTTGAACTCCGCATCGAGGTAACCGATCGCGGTCGAGAGCGTGAACGCGTCGACCGGCTGCCAGACCGTCTCGATCTCCGCGCCCTGGTTCACCTGCTTGCCGGCGTTCAGCACCGCGGTCGCGTTGGTCGGCACGCCCATGACCGTGACGAACTGCTGCGTCGTCACCTGCACGTCCTTGTAGTCGGCGTAGAACACCGTCGCGTTGAGGCGCAGGCGGCCGTCGAGCACCGTGGAGCGCAGGCCGAGTTCATAGTTGTCGACCGTCTCGGGCTTGTAGCCGTCGACGGTGCCCGGGAATACCGTGGCGTTGCCGCGCATGTCGAAGCCGCCGCTCTTGAAGCCCTCGCTGTACTGCGCGTAGAGCATCACGTCGTCCATCACCTTGAAATCGACGCCGAGCTTCGGCGAGAGCTCGTTGTCGGTGCGCTCGCTCGTGTAATTGCTCTGCGGCGCGCCGAGGGGGTACACGCCGGTCGGCAGCCGCGTCGGGTCGAACACGCCCATGTTCGAGGGGATCTGGCCGCCGAACTGCGCGACGAACACGCGCGCCTTCTTCTTGTCCTCGTTGTAGCGCGCGCCGAAGTTGAGGTTCCAGCGATCCGTCAGCGCGAACGTGCCGTCGATGTACCCGGCGTAGCTCTCGGTGCCGACGCTGCCCTGCGTGAGGCCGATCAGGCCGCCGAAGAGCGGGAAAGTGCCGAGCACCGCATCGAACGAGCCGGCCGCCGTGCCGTCGAAGTAGTACAGGCCGCCGACCGACTTGAAGCGGCTGCCCGTGTAGGTGAGCTGCAGTTCGCCGGTCCCCTGGTGGTCCGCGTACTTCGCCGGCACGTTGAACTGGTTGACGTTGCGCGTCTCGAAATCGAGGAACGTCGTGCCATCGCCTTCGCGATACGCGCCGACCGCCTTCACGGCCCACTGGTCGTTCAGCGTCACCGTGTAGGTCGCCGAGACGCCCTTGTTCTCGAAGTTCTCCTCGTTGACCGGCATGTCGTTGCGCACGTCGTAGCGGCTCGGAAGGCGCGGGCCGAAGACGTCGTTCAGGCGCTGCCCGCCGCGCACGTTCGAGGTGTCCTTGATGAAATCACCCATGATCCGCAGGCGGCTGGAATCGCCCCACAGGAAATCCACTTCGCCACGTCCGGCGAAGATGTTCTTGTCGCTGACGTCCTCGCCGACGTGGTTGAACTGGTACGGATTGGCGTCCGCGAACACCTCGCCATATCCATTGCGCGTCAGCTTCGCGAGCGCGGCGCCCACGTACACGTGATCGCCGAAGCCGCGCGAGCCCGCGAGCTTCATGTCGATCTGGCCGTAGCTGCCGGCCGCGAGCGTCGCGTTGAACGCCGGCTCGCCGACGATGTCGCGCGTCACGTACTTGATCGCGCCGGCGAGCGTGTTCTTCCCGTACAGCGTGCCCTGCGGGCCGCGCAGGATCTCGATGCGCTGCACGTCGTAGACGTCGAGCAGCGCACCCTGCGGGCGCGCGATGTACACATCGTCCATGTAGATGCCGACGCCCGGCTCGAAACCCCACAACGGATCGTTCTGGCCGACGCCGCGGATGTAGGCGTTGATGGTGTTGCTCGTCGCGCGGCCGGCATTCACCTTGATGTTCGGCGCGAGCGCGTTCACGTCCTCGAGGTTCGTGATCGCGAGTTCCCGCAACTGGTCGGCGGAGAACGCCGAGACCGCGGCGGGCACGTCCTGCAGGCTTTCCTCGCGACGGCGTGTCGTCACGATGACTTCCTCGAGCACCGGTCCGGCGCCGGCATCCGTGCCCTGCGCACGGGCCGATGTCGTGACAGCGCCACTCGCCGCGAGGCTTGCCAGGGCCGCGATCGCGAACGGCGTCGCTTCTTTGATCGTCATGGGGATCCCCTCTGCATGAATGAGCGGCAACGTACGCCGCCGCTCCCCCGGTCGCATTGGTACCTTAGTACTATGGAGCGGCCACCCCGCGGCGGGGCAACTTGCGCGCCCTATGCTGAGCCTTTCTGGACTCCTTCTCGGGCTGGCGCTGCTCATCTGGCTCACGATGCGCGGCACGGAACTGCTGATCGCCGCGCCGCTGTGCGCGCTGCTGGTCGCCGCGCTCTCGGGCTTCGCGCCGTTTCCGCAGCTCGCCGCGCCCGGGGCGCCGAGCTTCACGGCGAGCTACATGAAAGGCTTCGTCGACTTCATCCAGAGCTGGTTCTTCATGTTCCTGCTGGGGTCGCTCTTCGGCAAGCTGATGGAATGCACGGGCGCGGCCGACAGTGTCGCCAACTGGATCGTCGGCAGGCTCGGGGCGAAGCATGCGGTCGGCGCCGTGGTGCTCGCCTGCGCGGTGCTCACCTACGGGGGCGTGAGCCTGTTCGTCGTCGCGTTCTCCGTGTACCCGATGGCCGTGAGCCTCTTTCGCCGCGCGAACCTGCCGCGGCGCTTCATTCCCGGCACCGTCGCCTTTGGTTCCGTCACCTTCACGATGACCTCGGCGGGCTCGCCCGAGATCCAGAACTGGATCCCGATCCGCTTCCTCGGCACGACGCCGTATGCGGGTTGGGAAGTGAGCCTCGTCGTCGCACTCTTCATGCTGGCGCTCGGCCAGTGGTGGCTCGTGCGCACGGTGCGCCTCGCGGGCGCGCGCGGCGAGCGCTTCGAGGCGCGCGCGTCCGACCCCGTGCCGCACGATCGCCATCTGCCGGCCGTGTGGCGGGGTCTTGCGCCGCTCGCCCTCGTGCTCGCGGTGTCGTTCGCGCTGCACGGGCGGCTCGCGGAGTCCGCGCTGATCGTGGCGCTCGGCACCGGGGTTCTCGCCGCGCTCGTCCTCAATTTCCACTACGCGCACGGCCTCGCGATCGCGCTGGCGGCCGGTGCGGTCGGCGCGCTGATCGCGATCGCGAACACGGCGGCGGTCGTCGGCTTCGGCAGCGTCGCAAGGCTGACGCCCGGCTTCCAGGCCGCAGTCGAGGCGATGACCAGCCTGCCGGGCAGCCCGCTCATCGGCGCGGCGATCGCGGTGAGCGTCATCGCGGGGCTTACCGGCTCGGCATCGGGGGGGCAGTCGATCGCGCTGCCGCTGCTCGCGCCGCATTACCTGGCGCAGGGCGTCGACCCCGAGGCGCTGCATCGCGTGGTCGCCATCTCCTCCGGAGGGCTCGATTCGCTGCCCCACAACGGTTACGTCGTGACGACCATCCGGGCGATCTGCGGCGAGACCTATGCCGGCGCCTACCCCGCGATGGCGATGCTCACGGTCGTCGTGCCGGTGCTCGGCACGGCGCTCGCGGTGCTGCTGTTCAGCCTCTGAGCGGGCGCCTGTGAGACGATAGCGGGGGCATGTTGACACCGCTGCCGATCGCGCTCCTCGGGCTTGCCTACGTGGGAGTGCTGTTCGTCGTCGCGCACCTCGGTGACCGCAGGGCCGCGGAAGGCCGCGGATTCACCGCGCGTCCGTGGGTCTACAGCCTTTCGCTTGCGGTGTACTGCACGTCGTGGGCGTTCTACGGCACCGGCGGGCAGTCGGCGGAGCTCGGCTGGTGGCTGCCGCCGACCTATGTCGGCACGATCCTGCTGTTTCTTTTCGGCACGCGCTTCCTCGGCAAGATGATCCGGCTCGGCCGCAAGCAGAAGATCACCTCGATCGCGGACTTCCTCGCCGCGCGCTACGGGCGCGACCGTCGCGTCGCCATCCTCGTGACGGTGGTGGCGGTCTGCGGGCTGACGCCCTACATCGCGCTGCAGCTGAAGGCGATCGACATCAGTTTCACGGCCGTTTCCGGGCTCGACGCCGGCGCCGCGGCCGGCAGCGCGGTCTACGTGGACACGGCGATCTATGTCGCGATCGTGCTCGCGGCGTTCGCGATCCTCTTCGGCACGCGCCACGCGGATGCAACCGAGCACCATCCGGGCATGATGCTCGCGCTCGCGTTCGAATCGATCGTCAAGCTCGGTGCGTTCCTCGCGGTCGGCGCGTTCATCACCTTCGGTCTCTTCGACGGGCCCGCGGATCTCGCGGCGCGCGTCGCGGCGGATCCGCAGGTGCGCGCGCTGCGCGAGGCCACGCGCCCGGCCGGGCATTATCTCGCGCTCACCGTGCTCGGCGTGCTCGCGATCTTCTGCCTGCCGCGGCAGTTCCACGTCGCCGTCGTCGAGAACTCGGGGCCGCGTGACCTGGAGGTCGCGCGCTGGCTGTTTCCGCTCTATCTCGTCGCCATCAGCGTGTTCGTGTTGCCGGTCGCGAACGCGGGCCTCGCGATGTTCGGCGCGCAGGCACCGGATCCGGACCTGTTCGTGCTCAACCTGCCGCTCGCGAATGGCCAGCCGGCACTCGCGCTCGTGACCTTCATCGGCGGGCTGTCGGCCGCGACCGGCATGGTGATCGTCGCCTGCATCGCGCTCTCGACGATGATCTGCAACGAGATCGCGATGCCGGCGCTGCTGCACCTGTTTCCCGCGCTGCGCCGCCGCAGCGACCTCACCGGGCTGCTGCTCGGCGTGCGGCGCATCGTGATCGTGCTGCTGCTCGCCGCCGCCTACGTCTACTACCGCTCGATCGCCTATGCGGGCGCCCTCGCCGCCATCGGCGAGATCGCGATGGCGGCGGTCGCGCTGTTCGGCCCGCTGGTGTTCGCCGCGCTCTACTGGAAGCGCGCCAGCGCCTCGGGCGCGCTCGTCGCGCTCGCGTGCGGCTTCGCGGTGTGGCTCTACACGCTGATCGTGCCGGTGTTCGCGCAGGCGGGTTACCTGCCGGGCGAGATCGTCGCGGACGGCCCGTTCGGCATTGGCTGGCTGCGGCCCACGGGGCTCTTCGGCATCGTGGGCGTGAATCCGCTGGCCCACGGTCTCGCCGCGAGCCTGCTCGCCACCACCATCGGCCTCGTCGCGGGCTCGCTCGCGACGCGCCGCACGCTGGTTGACCGCATCCAGGCGGCCGCCTTCGTCGACGCCGCGGACGGCGGGTCGCTCGACTCGGGCACGCAGGCCGGCGCGCTGACGCTGAAGGAGTTGCACGCGCTGGTCGCGCAGTTCGTCGGCACGCATCGCACGGAGGCCCATTTCGCGCAGTTCGGCCCGCTCGCGCATCGCGCCAACGCCGCGCAGCTCGAGTCGACGCGGCGGCTGCTCGGCTCCGTGATCGGCGCGGCGTCGGCCCATCGGGTGATCGACGCGGCGGCGTCCGGCAAGGAGCTCGTGCTCGAGGATGTCGTCACGATCGTCGACAGCGCGTCGCGCGCCCTCGAGTTCAACCGCGAGCTGCTGCAGGCGACGATGGAGAACGTGAGCCAGGGCATCAGCGTGGTCGACGCGGAGCTCCGCCTCGTCGCCTGGAACCACCGCTATCTCGAACTGTTCGCCTATCCGCCCGACCTCCTGTACATCGGCAAGCCGATCGAGGAGGTGCTCGAATTCAACGCCGCGCGCGGCGAATTGGGCGAGGGCGACGCCGCGCAACTGGTCGCGCGCCGCATGGCCCATCTGCGCCGCGGCACCAACTATGCCTACGAGCGCATCGCGCGGGACGGCACGGTGCTCGAGATCCGCGGCAACCGCATGCCGGGCGGCGGCTTCGTGACGAGCTACACCGACGTCACGGGGTACAAGCGGACCGAGGCGGCGCTCGAGGAGCGCGTCCGCGAGCGCACGCGGGCGTTGTCCGCGATGAACGAGGAGCTCGCCGCCGCCAAGTCCGTCGCCGAGCGCGCCAACCAGGGCAAGACGCGATTTCTCGCGGCGGCGAGCCACGACGTGCTGCAGCCGCTCAACGCAGCCGGCCTCTTCGCCGGCGCGCTGCTCCAGAAGCTCGACCGACCCGAGCAGAAATCGCTCGTCGGCGACATCGAGCAGTGCCTGCGCTCGGCCGAAGGCGTGCTCACCGACCTGCTCGACATCTCGAAGCTCGATGCCGGCGTCGTGCAGCCGCAGATCGGCGACGTCGCGGTGCAGGAGCTGTTTGCCGCGATCGAAGCGGAGTTCGCACTCGGTGCACGCTCGCGCGGGCTCGAACTGCGGGTGCGCGCGAGTCGCGCGATCGCCCGCAGCGATGCGAAGCTGCTGCGGCGCGTACTGCAGAACTTCGTCGCCAACGCGATCCGCTACACCGGGCAGGGGCGCGTGGTCGTCGGTTGCCGGCGGGGTGGCGAGACGTGGCGGATCGAAGTGTGGGATTCGGGGCCGGGGATCGCGGCAGACCAGCTCGAGCGCATCTTCGAGGAGTTCTATCGCACTGAAGCCGCGCGCGCGGGGGACGCCGTGGCAGGCAAGGGATTCGGCCTCGGTCTCGCGATCGCCGACCGGATCGCACGTCGCCTCGGCCATCGACTGCTCGTGCGATCATGGCCGGGCCGCGGTTCGATGTTCGCGGTCGAAGTCCCGCGCGGCAGTGCGGCGCGACCGATCGGCCGCGCGGCGCGACCGCCGCGTGCCGCCGGATCGCTGCACGGGGTCCGCGTCCTCGTCGTCGACAACGATGCGGCGGTGCTGCGGGCGATGATCGCACTGCTCGAGTCCTGGCAATGTGAAGTGCGAGCCGCGGCGGCGGAGGCCGAGCTGCCCGATCCCGCTGACTGGTGCCCCGACATCCTCATCGTCGACTTCCACCTCGATCGCGGCGCGACCGGCGTCGCGCTCGCCGCACGGCTGCGCGCGGCGGCGGGTGCCGACCTGCCGCTCGTCGTGATCACCGCCGACGCGGCGGATGCGACGCGCGAGCAGGTGGAGGCGGCAGGCGGCATCCATCTCAGGAAGCCGGTGCGGCCACTCGCGCTGCACAGCGTGCTGCGGCGGGTCGTGCTGCAGGGGCCGGTTCAGCGCTCGAGGGAAAGCGGCGCCGTGTCCTGAATCTCGAGCGAGCGGAACAGCAGTGTCGCCTGCGTGCGGTTGCGCGCGCCGAGCTTTGCGAGTGCCGCCGAGACGTGCGCCTTGGTGGTCTGCTCCGTGATGCCGAGTTCCGCGGCGATCTGCTTGTTCAGCTTGCCGAGCGCGAGCAGTTCGATGACCCGGTACTGTTGCGGCGTGAGGCTCGCGAGACGCTCGGCGATGCCCGATGATGCCGTGTCGGCGCTCCCGCCCGACAGCGCCGCGGCCGGGAACCACTGCCCGAACCCGAGCACGGCACGGATCGCCGCGACGAGATCCGCGAGCGGCGCGGATTTCGGCACATAGCCGGCCGCGCCGAACTCGATTGCCGCATGCATGACAGGCGCGCTCTCGTTCGCCGACACGACGATCACCGCCATGCCGGGATGCTGGCTGCGAAGCCACGCGAGCGGCGCGAAGCTGCGGCTGCCGGGCATCATCAGGTCGAGCAGCACGAGGTCGGCGTCGGCAGCCGCGGCAGCGGCCGCCCGCAGCGTCGCGACGTCGGCGGCCTCGATCACCTCGACGGTCGTGTCGGCACTCGCGACCGCTTCCTCGACCGCGCGGCGCAGCGCGGCGCGGAACAGCGGATGGTCGTCGGCGATCAGGACTTTGCGATGTGGGGGCATTCGAGCCTGGGGTCGCACGCAGGGGCGCGCCTCGCTGCGCGCAGTATCGAACAATCGGCGGTGGCTGTGCAGGGGCGGGCGTCCGGGGCAAGCGCCGGCCCTGCCGTGCCGCTCTCCGGGCCGTGATACGCTCATCTGCCCGGTCGCCGCGCAAGGGTCATGGTCTCGGCCGAAGTCGTCGTCATCCTCGTTCTCGTCCTGCTGAACGGCTTTTTCGCGCTGTCGGAGATGGCGCTCGTCTCGTCACGCCGCGCACGCCTGCAGGTCCGCGCGGCGCAGGGCAGTCGTGGTGCGCGCATCGCGCTCGCGCTGCTCGAAGACTCCACCCGCTTCCTGTCCGCCGTGCAGATCGGCATCACGCTGATCGGCATCGTCACCGGCGTGTTCAGCGGCGCGACGCTCGCCGCGCATCTCGATGACGTGATCGAGGCCTGGGGCGTGCCGACGGCCTGGGCCGCGGAAATCGCCTTCGGGGTCGTGGTCCTCGCCGTCACCTACGTCACGCTGATCCTCGGCGAACTCGTCCCGAAGCGGATCGCGCTCGAGAACGCCGAGAATCTCGCGATCCTCGTCGCCCCGGTGATGCGCGCATTCGCGACGCTGATGACGCCGTTCGTCTGGCTGCTGCGCGGCGCCGTCGATCTCGTGCTGAAACTCGTGCCGTTGTCCGCGGCCTCGCAGCGGTCGGTCACCGAGGACGACGTACGCGCGATGATCGCCGAGGGCACGCGCTCCGGCGTGTTCCTCGCGAGCGAGAAGCGCCTGATCGAAGGCGTGCTCGCACTCGCCGACCAGCGGGTCGGTGCCGTCATGGTGCCGCGGCAGGACATCGTCTGGCTCGATCTCGACGAGCCGCTCGCGCAGCTCTGGCAGGAGGCGAAGGACAGCGGCCATGCGCGCTTCCTCGCGGCGCGCGGCACGCTCGAGCAGGTGGCCGGTGTCGTGACCCTCGCGACGCTGAGCGAGGCACTGCGGCGCGGCAGCCTCGATCCCGAGCGCGACCTGCTGCCCGCGCTGCACGTTCCCGAGAGCATCTCGGTGCTGCAGATGCTCGACCAGTTCCGTCACTCGAGCACGCACCTTGCGATCGTGATCGACGAGTACGGCGGAATCGAGGGGATCGCAACGCCGATCGACATCCTGAAGGCGATCGCGGGCGAGCTGCCGGACGTCGGCAGCCGCGAGCGGCCCGAGATCGTCACGCGCGCCGACGGCTCGGTGCTGGTCGATGGCCACCTGTCGATCGCCGAACTGCAGCGCACGCTCGGCCGCCACGACATGATCTCGGGCGACTACCACACCGTGGCGGGCTTCGTGCTGGCGCGCATCGGGCGCATTCCGCAGGCGGGCGATGTCGTCACCTGGCGGGGGTTGCGCTTCGAGGTGCTCGACATGGACGGGAAACGGATCGACAAGGTGGCGCTGAGCGAGGAGATCAGGGCGCAGGGCTGACGGCCGCGGGCGCGCGACGCGCGACGTCGCCGTTCGCGTCGATCGAGAGCCCGCCGCCCGGAAAGGCCGCCTCGGTGAGTTCGCGCATCAATGTCGCCGCACGCCCGGCCGGATCGATCGACGGGCCGTCGGGGCGCAGCTGGATAGTCGAGGCGATGTGGCCGCGGAGGAAATGCCCCGCGGCGTCGAGGTCCGCCGTGAGAATCGGCGCAATCCCGCGATTGCCATCGACGCTGATGCCGTAATAGGTCGCGAAATTGCCGAGGCTGTAGGCGATCAGCCGGTCGCGATAGAGCTCGAGCGCGCGGGGCACGTGCGGACCGTGGCCGAGGAGCAGGTCGGCGCCGGCGTCCACCATCGCGTGCGCGAACATCACGACATCGCCGCGATCCTCGCCGACGTAAAACTCGCGGGCGAAAGGCAGCGTCTCGGCGCCGTCGCCCTCGGCGCCGGCGTGGAACGAGACGATCACGATGTCGTACGCGCCCGCGAGCGAGCGCACGCGCTCGACCGCCAGGTCGTGGTCGTTGAGCGAGTTCGCGCCGACGTTCGGCGCGAACGCGATCATCGCGATGCGAACGCCGCGCACCGTCAGGTCCGCCCACGTGCCCTCGCGGCCCGAATGGCGGATGCCGGCCGCGTCGAGCGCCGCCATGCCGGAATCGCGGCCGGCTTCGCCGAAATCTCGCGCGTGATTGTTCGCGAGGCTCATGAGATCGAAGCCCGCGGCGGCGAGATACGCGGCGTAGCGCGTCGGCGTGCGAAAGAGGAAGCACTTCGACGACGCGCCGCATTGCTTGACGGGCTCGCCGCCGTCCATCAGCACGCCCTCGAGATTGCCGAAGGCGACATCGGCCGCGGCGAGGACCGGGGTGACCTGGCGCAGGAAGCCGACGCCGTCGTCGTCCGGCAGGATGTCCTTCGGGTAATCCGTGCCGAGCATGATGTCGCCCACCGCGGCGATCGAAACCGGCGGCGGCGCGGGCGGCGCTGGCGGAGGCGGCAAGGGCTGGACCGGAGGCGCCGGCACGGGCGGCGGTGTGGCGCAGCCGGCGAGCACCAGGGTCAGCGCGAAGGCGATCGTCGCCGCGACCCGCGTCACGCTCAGTCTCCGACGCGTATCACGAGCGCGTCGATGTCGGCCGCGCGCAGCTTGTCACGTATCCGGTTCAACTCCGCGAGATCCGAGATCGGCCCGACGCGCACGCGATGCCACACGTCGGCATCGACGGCGACCCGCTGCACGACCGCCCGGATGCCCTGCAACGCGAGCTGCGAGCGCACGCGCTCGGCATCCGGCTGGCTGCGATACGAGCCGGCCTGCAGTACATACACGCCGGGCCGTTCGACCGCCGATGCCGGCACGTCGGGCTTCACGTCGCGGTCCTTCTCGGGCACCACCACCTCGAACTTCGGCAGCATCTCGTAGAAGTCGTACTGCTCGCCCGCATTCGCGCCTTCCGCCGGCGGTGCCTCGCCGGGCCCGGCCGCCAGGCGCGGCTCGGGGCGCGGACCGGGCGCGTCTTCGCGGGCCTGCAATGCGCGCTGGTTCATCACGATGAAGACGAGGAGGGCGACCGCGAGCCCGCACGCGAGGCCATAGCCGAACTGGCGGTAGCGGCCGGGATCGATGCCGCCGCCGCGCATCGTCTTGTAGTCGCGGGCCGTCGGTCTCACATCGACTCCGGCGCGGAAACGCCGAGGATTCCGAGCCCGTTGCGCACGACCTGCTGGACACCGAGCGCGAGCGCGAGGCGGGCGTTGCGCAGGGCCGGATCCTCGACGATGAAGGTCGCGGCGTTGTACCAGGTGTGGAACGTGTTCGCGAGCTCGCGCAGGTAGTGCACGAGCGTGTGCGGCGTGCGGTTCGTCGCCGCCTGGCGCACGATCTCGGGGTAGCGCACGAGGGCGGTCAGCACCGCCTGTTCGTGCGGGTCCGCGAGCAGGCCGAGGCTGGAACGCGCCGTCGATTCGTCGTAGCGGTAGCCTTTCGCCACGAGCTGCTTCATCACGCTCGCGACCCGCGCGTGCGCGTACTGGATGTAATAGACCGGGTTTTCGTTGCTGCGCGATTTCGCGAGCTCGAGATCGAAATCGAGCGGCTGGTCGTGGCCGCGCATCAGGTAGAAGAACCGGCACGCGTCGGTGCCGACTTCCTCGCGCAACTGGCGCAGCGTGACGAACTGCGCGTCGCGCTTGCCCATCGGAATCTTTTCCGTGCCGCGCCACAGGCTCACGAACTGGATCAGGATCGCCTCGAGGCTCTCGCCCGGCTGGCCCATCGCGACGAGGCCGCCGCGCACGCGCGCGACGTAGCCGTGATGGTCGGCGCCGAGCACGTCGACCAGCAGATCGAAGCCGCGTTCGCGCTTCTCGAGGTGGTAGGCGATGTCGGAGGCGAAATAGGTCTTCTCGCCGTTCGCGCGCACGACGACGCGATCCTCGTCGTCGCCGAACTCGGTGGCGCGAAACCAGGTGGCGCCGTCCTTGTGGTAGAGCCGGCCCTGGCCGCGCAGCACCTCGAGCGCATGGTCGATCGCGCCGCTCGTCGCGAGCGAGCGTTCGGAGTACCAGCGATCGAATGCGACGCCGAAATCCTCGAGATCGGTGCGGATGTCGGCGAGCATCGCCGCCAGCGCGAAATCGAGCACCTGCCGATAATCGTCGTCGCCGAGCAGCGCGCGCATGCGCTCGATGATCGCGTCGACGTACTTGTCCTTGTCGCCGCCGGCGGGCGCGTCGGGCGGCAGCGCCGCAAAGACCACGGCCGCCGCCCGGCGGAACGCGTCGCGACGGCCGGCATGCAGGTTGCCGCCGAGCACGCGCACGTAATCGCCGCGATAGCCGTTCGACGGGAACTCGAGCTTCTCGCCGCAGGCTTCGAGGTAACGCAGCCAGACGCTCGCCGTGAGGATGTCCATCTGCCGGCCGGCATCGTTGATGTAGTACTCGCGGTGCACGACATGGCCGGTCGCCTCGAGCAGGTTGCCGAGGGTCGCGCCGAAGGCCGCCTGGCGGCCCGTGCCGACATGGACGGGCCCGGTCGGATTCGCCGACACGAACTCGAGGATCACCTTGCGGCCCGCGCCGGGCAGGGTGCCGCGCCCGTATTTCCCGCCGGCTTCGAGCACGCGCCACAGTTCGTCGAGGTTCGCGGCCGAGCGCAGGTGGAAATTGATGAACCCCGCGCCCGCCAGCTCGGCGCGCGCGACCAGCGGACTCGCCGGCAGGGCGCCTATGATCTCGGCGGCCAGGTCGCGCGGATTGCGCCCGGCCGGTTTCGCGAGGCGCAGCGCGACGTTCGACGCGAAGTCGCCGTGCTTCGCGTCGCGGGTGCGTTCGACCACGATGGTGGCCGGGTCGGCGGGCGCCAGCCTGCCGGTATCGCCGAGTCGTTTCAGCGCCGCGGCGAGCAGCGCCTCGAGTTCCGTTTTCAAGCCGCCATTTTACCGGAAGGCGGCGGTCAACCGGCAGGCTCCGGCTGCGTTGTCACGGGTTCAAGGACCCTGGAGCCCGATCGATGAAAGCCACACTCATTGCCCTGGCCCTGGTTGCCGCGCCGTTCGTGGCCCAGGCGAGTGATCCGGTACCCTCGAATCCGCAGGCGGATGAAGGGGCGCTGATCAGGAAATTCGACAAGGACGGCGACGGGCGCCTGTCGCGCCAGGAATCGAACGATGCGGCCCAGGAGCGCGCGAACAGGCGCTTCGACCAGCTCGACCGGAACAAGGACGGTTACATCACGCAGGACGAGCTGGATGCGGCGCGCGGGGCGATGCGCGGAAAGATGCGCGAAATGCGCGAGCGCATGGACGAGCGCTGGCAGGCCGCCGACAAGGACGGCGACGGCGCGCTTTCGCGCAGCGAGGCCGAGGCCGGCATGCCGATGCTGTGGCGGCGTTTCGACCAGCTCGACAAGAACAAGGACGGCAAGATCACGCGCGATGAAATGATGCAGGGCCGGCGCATGAACGCGCCGCGCCCGTCGGCCACGCCGCCGCAATAGCGTCGGTGGCGCCCCCGAAGACCGCCGGAAATCGCGGGCGGAATTGATCGAAGTCATGGCGTCCCGGGGCGCCTGCTCCTAACGTTGATTGCGCTGCGGGATGCGGAATGGACCGCCGACCCGCCGGAATCACAGGGAGCAATGCGATGTCGATCAATCACGCCCACTTCCGCCATGCCTTGGCGATCGCCCTCGCGGGTACCCTGGCCCTCGGGACGGGTGTCCGGGCGCAGCAGGTGCACGCAGCGGAAGTGGCCGGTGCGGCGGCGAGCCCGGCGCAAGTCGCCTCCGGCAAGTCCGTCTACGAAATCGCCTGCCTCGCCTGCCATCAGCAGGACGGCAAGGGGATCGCGGGCGCTTTCCCGCCGCTCGCCGGCTCGGACTATCTGCTCGGCAACAAGGATCGCGCGGTCGGCGTCGTGGTCAACGGCCTGCAGGGCGAGGTCGTGGTCAACGGCGTCAAGTACAACTCGGTGATGCCGGCGATGACCCAGCTCTCCGACCAGGAGATCGCCGACGCGCTCACTTTTGCGCTGAATTCCTGGGGCAATTCAGGCGGCGCGATCGCGCCATCGCAGGTGGCCGCCGAACGGGCCAGGGCGGCTGCGACGCCCAAGAAGGCCGACTCGCCGACCCAGCATCCGACCACGACATCCGAACTCAAGTATGCCGGCGCGCCTTCGGCGGTCACGCCGGAGGGCGCCAAGGTCGTCATGTCCCCGGGCGCGCCGGACATGACGATGGCCGAGTTCGATATCGCGCAGCGGATCTATTTCCAGCGCTGCGCCGGCTGCCACGGGGTGCTGCGCAAGGGCGCCACCGGCAAGCCGCTCACGCCCGACATCACGCAGAAGCTCGGCACCGAATACCTCAAGGTGTTCATCAACCAGGGATCGCCCGCGGGCATGCCGAGCTGGGGCAAGTCGGGCGAGCTTTCGGCGGAGCAGGTGGACATCATGGCCCGCTTCGTCCAGCACGAGCCGCCGCAGCCGCCCGAGTTCGGCATGAAGGAGACGCGCGCGACCTGGAACGTGATCGTGCCGGTCGACCAGCGGCCGACGAAGAAGCAGAACAGCTACAACATCGACAACATCTTCGCGGTGACCCTGCGCGATTCGGGTGAAGTGGCGCTGATCGACGGCGACACGAAAAAGATCATCAACATCATCAAGACCGGCTACGCGGTGCACATCTCGCGCCTGTCGCACTCGGGACGGTACGTGTACACCATCGGTCGCGACGCAAAGATCGACCTGATCGACCTGTACATGGAGAAGCCGGACCGCGTCGCCGAGATCAAGACCGGACTCGAGGCGCGTTCGGTGGAGACGTCGAAGTACAAGGGTTACGAGGACAAGTACGCCGTCGCGGGTTCGTACTGGCCGCCGCAATTCACGATCATGGACGGCGCCACGCTCGAGCCGCTCAAGGTGGTCTCGACGCGCGGCATGACGGTGGACACGCAGGAGTTCCACCCGGAGCCGCGCGTGGCCGCCATCGTGGCCTCGCACCAGCATCCCGAGTTCATCGTCAACGTCAAGGAGACCGGGCAGGTCATGCTGGTCAACTACGAGGACATCGATAACCTCCGGACCACCACGATCGGCGCGGCCCGCTTCCTGCACGACGGCGGCTGGGACGTGACCAAGCGCTACTTCCTCACTGCGGCGAACCAGTCGAACAAGATCGCCGTGATCGATTCGAAGGACCAGAAGCTCACCGCGCTCGTCGACGTGGACAAGATCCCGCACCCGGGCCGCGGCGCGAACTTCGTCGATCCGAAGTATGGGCCGGTGTGGGCGACGAGCGCTCTCGGCAACGAGAAAGTGACGCTGGTGGCGACCGACCCGGAGAACTACCCGCAGTACGCATGGAAGGCGGTTCGCGTGCTGAAAGGCCAGGGTGGCGGGTCGCTGTTCGTCAAGACGCACCCGAAGTCGAAGCACCTGTACGTCGACACCACGCTCAACCCGGACCCGAAGATCAGCCAGAGCGTCGCCGTGTTCAGGATCGATGATCCCGACGCGGGCTACCAGACGTTGCCGATCGCCGAATGGGCGAACCTCGGCGAGGGCCCGAAGCGGGTCGTGCAGCCGGAGTTCAACGCTTCCGGTGACGAGGTGTGGTTCTCCGTGTGGAACGGCAAGGACCAGCGCTCGGCGATCGTCGTGGTGGATGACCGGACGTTGAAACTGAAGACGGTGATCGATGACAAGCGCATCGTCACGCCGACCGGCAAGTTCAACGTGCACAACACCGTGGGCGACGTGTACTGACAGGGCGTCGGGCCCGGGTGCGCGGGCGCGCCCGGGCTCAATGGCGCCAGCGCAGGGCGACCGTGAGGTTTCGGCCCGGGCGCGTGTAGTACGGGATGAGGGGGTCGGTGGCGAGCCGGCCCCGCACATCGGCCCATTCGATGTACCGCTCGTCGGTCAGGTTGAAGAGCCCCGCTTTCAGCTGCACGCCCCGGCCGACGTCGAACTGCGCGAGCAGATCGACCGTCAGGTACCCCCCCGTCGTGTAGGCATCGGTGAGCGCACGATCGACCCTGCGCTGCGCCTGCACGGCCGTCACGACGAGCTGGCCGCCGAAGCCTGCGGGGCGGGCCTCGTAGCCGAGTGTGAGCACGGCCCGCGCCGGCTCCACCGATGCGAGCGGCACGTCGCGCACCCGGTCCTCGCCGCGCGTCCATGCGGCTGACATTCGCGCGCTCCAGCCCCGGAGCGCGGCGGCGGCCGGCACCGCCTCCCAGCTCGCCATCAGCTCGGCCCCGTAGATGCGGGCGTCCGCGATGTTCTGCGACTGGAACTGCGTGACGCCCGACACGGGGTCGGGGCCGAGGTTGACCATGGACTCGATGAAGTCGCGATACTCGTTGAGGAATGCGCTTGCAGTGAGCTGCACGGCGGCAGCTCGCCAGCGCAGCCCGATCTCGTATCCGTCGCTGCGTTCCGGCTTGAGGTCGGGGTTCGGAATCGCGCGGTAGTTGAGCTGCGGCAGTTCGAAGCCGATGTTGACGTCCTCGGGTGGCGGCGAGCGGAACCCGTGTGCGTACTGCAGGAAGACCGAGCCGCCCGCACCCACCGCGCGGATCACGCCGAGCTTCGGCGCGAGGGACAGTTCCTCGAGCCCCACCACCGGTTTGCCCGGGTTGTCCTCGATGTAGATGCGGTCGGGGTGCGACGAGAGGCGGTAGTAGTCCGCACGCAGCGCCGGGATGAGCGACCAGGCCGTCTCGCCGATCCGGATCTCGTCCTGGACGAAGACGCCGATATCGGTGATGCCGGTCAGCGGAAAGTCCCGCAGCGGCAGCGTTTCCCCGAGGATCGTCGCCGACGTCGTGCCGTTTTGCAGATCGGTCTGCTGCCCGTCGCGAAGCTCGTCGAGGGTCGAATGGGAGGATTCGAGGCCGTAGACGAGATCATGGCCCAGCGCGGCGCCGTGAAGGCCGCGGGTCGCCGCGACCGCGATGCCGGTCGTGCGCTCCGTGATCCGGAACTCGCGCTGGATCTCGAGGGGGGGCGTGCGCGGCGGGACCGCCCGGCGCTGTTCGAAGGAGTCCTGGCGGGTCTCTGTGCCCTGCCAGTAGAGGCGCCAGTCGAGGGTGTCGAACCAGCGCCCGCCGGCCAGCCGCTGGCCGAGATCGATGCGATAGCGCCCTGCACGATCATCGCCGAGGAGCGCCGTGGTGCTGACGAACCGGGGTGGCGTGCCGAGCAGCGCGTCGACGCTCGTGTCCTGGCGTGTGCGGCCGCCTTCGATCGTCAGCGTGAGCGGACCACCGGGTGCCTGCCGGTGCACGCCCCGCACCAGGAAACTGTCGGACACGTAGTCCCGCGGATTCGGCGTGATATCGGCTGCGCTGTCCAGTTCGCCGCCCTGGCGGCGCACGTAGCCGAGCAGCACTTCGGCCGCACCCAGGCGGGCGGCGCCGATTGCGGCGGCGTGCCAGCCCTCGTCCTGCGAGGCGTAGCCGGTCTCGAGACGGAATGCACCGCGCCCGTCAGTGCCGAGCAGGCTGCGCGGCGTGAGCGTGCTCATCGCGACGATGCCGCCGATGGCATCGCTGCCGTAGAGGGATGAGGCCGGGCCGCGCAGTACTTCGATGCGTTCCACGAAAGCGAGATCGACGAAACTGCGACCCGAATTCGAGTAGGCGCCGACGGAAAAGCCGCCGGCCGCCGCGATGCCGTCGATTTCCACCGCCACCCGGTTGCCGCCCACGCCCCGGATCGCGAAGGTGTCGAGGCCAAACCGGAGTGGATCATTGCGGACACCGAGCCCGGGTTCGTAACGGACGAGTTCCTTCACGTCGGTTGCGAGGAGGCGTTCGATGTCATCCTGCGAGATCACCGTCACGGTCGCCGCGACACGGCTGATCGGCGTGGCGCGCCTTGCATAGACGCCGACCGTCTCGAGCTCGCCTGCACCGGTGTCGGCGGTTGCAGCGGTGATCGGCAGTGCAGCCATGGCCATCGCCAGGAAGACTGTCAGGCGTGCAGTGGACTGGCGGATTCTTGACATGGGCCAACAATTGCCGTGTGCCGGGGCGCCGCGCGCCACACGGATCGCGAGCGTTGGCGCAGAATGCGCTCTCGCGCCCGGGAGGCTCAATGATCCGCGTCAAGACCGCATTCGTCCCTGCCATGGCGATGGCGCTCATTCACGCGCCGGTCGCCATCCGCGCCGGCGAGCCGGTCCCGGTCCCTCCAGCCACGCTGCAGGCCGCACTGACCGGGGGCAAGGCGCATCTCGACTTTCGCTATCGGCTCGAGTCGGTGGACCAGGATCCGTTTGCCCGGGACGCCACGGCCTCCACGCTGCGCAGCCGCCTGAATTACCAGACGGGCGCATGGCGCGGCCTCAGTGCGTTCCTCGAGGCGGACAATGTCACGGTGCTCGGCGACGATGACGCGTACAGCAGCACGACCAACGGCGTCGTCGGGCGGCCGGTGATCCCCGACCCGGAATACACCGAAGTCAACCAGGCTTATTTGCAGTACAAGTCCGGCGGTTTCACCGGCGTGTTCGGCCGCCAGCGCATCCTCATCGACAACCAGCGCTTCATCGGCAACGTCGGCTGGCGGCAGAACGAGCAGACCTACGATGCCTTCACGCTGAAGGGCAAGGCGACCGCAAGGCTGGAACTGCAGTACTCGTTCATCGACAACGTCAATCGCGTCACGGGCCCCGGGGAAGGTGCGCAGCCGGCCAATTACCATGGTGCGACGCACGTGTTGAACGGCAGGATGGACTTCGGCCGGTTCGGCACCGTCGCGGCGTTCGCCTACCTGCTCGATTTCGACAATGCACCGGCGCTTTCGAGCAGCACGGTCGGCGTACTCTGGAACGGCGGCTACAAGTTTTCCGCGCGCACCAAGGCCGGCTGGAGCGTTTCCCTGGCAAACCAGCGTGACCATGCCGACAACCCGAACGACTACTCCGCGGACTATCTTCTGGCCGAGGGCAGCCTGACCGTCGGGAAGGTCGGACTCAAGGCGGGCTACGAGGTGCTGGGCGGCGATGACCGGCCGAACCGCGCGTTCCAGACACCGCTCGCGACACTGCACGTATTCCAGGGCTGGGCCGACAAGTTCCTCGTCACGCCCTCAGGCGGCGTCGAAGATCTCTACCTCGGCGGATCGGCCAACATCGGGCCGGTTGCGCTGCAACTCGTGTGGCACGACTTCGGCGCGCAGGCATCGGGCCTCGATTACGGCAGCGAGTGGGATGCCTCGGCGACCTGGAAGTTCGGTGCGGGCAAGAATTACGAGGTCATGCTGAAATTCGCCGACTACAGGGCGCAGGCGTTCGCCACCGACACGACGAAGGCCTGGGTGCAGTTTTCCGCCGCGTTCTGAAAGCGCGGCGGGCCCGACGCCACGCGGGCATCGGGCGCGCCGTCAGAACAGCTCGAGCGGATCCACATCGAGCGCCCAGCGCACCCGCCGCGCACCCGGCAGGCCTTCGGCACGCGGCAGCCAGGCATCGAGGAAGCGGTGCAGCGTCGCGCGATCATCGCTTTCGACGAGCAGCTGCGCGTGGAATCGATCGGCGCGGCGCGCCATCGCCGCAGGTGCCGGACCGAGCAGGCGCATGCCGCGCGGTGGCGCGAGCGAGCGCTTCGCTTCCGCGAGGAAGCCGACCGCCACCTGCAGCGTGGACGCCGAGGCACGCACGGCCGCGAGACGGCCGAACGGCGGCCATCCGGCCGCGCGCCGCTCGGCGAGCGCCGCCTCGGCAAACCCTTCGTAGCCACGCTCGAGCAGGCTCGCGAGGAGCGGGTGGCCGGGATACTCGGTCTGGATCAACACTTCGCCGGGACGGGCACCGCGTCCCGCGCGACCCGCCACCTGCACGATCGTCTGCGCGAGGCGCTCGGCAGCCCGGAAGTCCGTGCTGAAAAGGCCGTGGTCGGCGTTCAGGACGACGGCCAGCGTGACGTTCGGGAAATCGTGGCCCTTGGTCACCATCTGCGTGCCGACGAGGATGCGCGCCTCGCCCGAGGCAAAACGCCCGAGCACCGCGGTCAACTCCTCGTCGCGGCGCACGACATCGCGATCGAGCCGCGCGAGTGACGCCCCGGGAAAGAGCGTCGACAGGGTTTCTTCGACGCGCTCGGTTCCCTGGCCCACAGCGCGCACTTCGTAGCCGCAGGTCGGGCAGCGCGCGGGCAGCGGCGCGTCCGCGTTGCAGTGGTGGCACTTGAGGCGCGCCGCGCGCGCGTAGACGGTGAGTCGTGCGTCGCAGGAGGCGCAGCCCGCGATCCAGCCGCAGGCCGTGCAGGCGAGCGTCGGCGCGTAGCCGCGGCGATTGAGGAAGACGAGCACCTGGCCGTTGCCCTCGAGGTGGCGGCGGATGGCCTCGACGACAAAGGTGGACAAGCCGTTGCGCATCGCCTCGGCGCGCAGGTCGACGAGCGCGAGGCGCGGCGGCGCGGCGGCGCCCGCCCGTCGCGGCAGCGCGAGGCGTGCATAGCGACCATGCGCCGCGTTGTGCAGGCTCTCGAGCGACGGCGTCGCGGAGCCGAGCACGATCGGCCCGCCGGCGCGCTGCGCGCGCATGACCGCGATGTCCCGCGCGGAATAGCGAAACCCGCCCTCGTGCTGCTTGAAGGACGCGTCGTGCTCTTCATCGATCACCACGAGCCCCAGGTCGGGAAGCGGTGCGAAAACGGCCGAGCGCGTGCCGATCACGATGCGCGCCCGTCCGGACAGCGCATCGCGCCAGGCGGCGAGCCGCGTCGTGTGCGTCAGCGCCGAGTGCAGGGTCGCCATCGGCACCGCGAAGCGCCCGGCGAAGCGACCGACGAGTTGCGGAGTGAGGCCGATCTCGGGCACGAGCACGAGCGCGCGTTCACCGCGTGCGAGCACCCGTTCGACGAGCCGCAGATACACCTCGGTCTTGCCGCTGCCGGTGATGCCATGGAGGAGGAAGGCGCCGAAGCGTCCATGGCTCGCGTCGATCGCATCGACCGCGACCTGCTGTTCGGCCGTGAGCGTAAAGGGTGAAGCGCGGACGAACGGGCCGTCGATCCGCGGATCTGCCGCCGCCTCGCCGACGGGCACTTCCCGCGATGCCGCCCAGCCGCGCCGCACGAGCGCGGCGAGCGCCTCGCGCGCG
>JABAQN010000050.1 GCA_019187495.1 Steroidobacteraceae bacterium | reverse complement strand
GCGGCGGCGACGGCATCGTGCGCGCGATCGAGTTCCTCGCGCCGATGAGCGGCGCGATCCTCGCCAACCGGCGCGCCACGCGGCCCTTCGGCCTCGCGGGCGGTGCGCCGGGCGCCGCCGGCGTGACGCGCCTGCGGCGCGCGAACGGCGAAACCATCGAACTGGCCGCGGCGGACCGCTTCGAGGCGCGGCCGGGCGATGTCATCGAAGTGCTGACACCGGGCGGCGGCGGCTTCGGCGCGCCTGACGTATGATCGGGGCGTCATGGAAGCGGCGGTACCGGAGCATCCGGCGCTCGCGAGATGGCGGCGCCTGTCGCGCAGCGCGTTCGGCCGCTGGCTGTTCGCGCGCGCGGTGGCACGGCGCGCGCGCTCGCCATGGGCAATCTCGTCGAACTCGCGGCCGGCATGGTCACCGAAGTCACGATCCCGTCCTCGATGCGCTGGATCCCGCGCGGGATGACCATCGAGTACCTGAAGAAGGCGGTCACCGGCGTCACGGCGACCGCACGGCTCGGGAAATCGAACTGGGATGGCGCCGAGAACACCGGCGTCCCGGTTTCGGTGCAGGACACGGCGGGTGTCGAGGTGGTTCGCGCCGTCGTGACGATGTATGTCTCGCCGCGCCAGGCACAGCGCGGGGCCGCTCAGGCCTCGAGCGCGATGCCCTGAAGGATCGCCGTTTCGATTTCCTCCTCGACCCGCTCACCCGAGGTCGCGAGGCGATTCACGCTGACCGGCCTCACGCGGCTCGCGCCCGCCTGGTGCGTGACGAGGAACGCATGGAAATCGCCGGCGCGCGCCAGCGCAAAGCCGAGCAACAGGTTCACTTTGCCCGACGCGAGCGACTCCGGCGGATTCAGTCGCTCGTCGCAGATCACGAACCAGCGCTCCGCGCTCGTGCGTCCGACGAACGCCCCTTCGTCCTCGAGGCTCGCGAGGAACGCCTCGACCTGGGCACGCACGCGCGCCCAGGCCTCGGGCCGGTCGTGCTGGAAGATGATCCAGCGCGTGCCCTCTTCGACGGATGCGAGGATGAACAGCGCGAGACGGCGCGCGGCGAGCCAGGTCCAGTCCGCCGGCCCCGAACCGCCCGCGCCGAGCGTGCGGGGACTGAGGCTGCGGCGCTGCAAAGGCCGCACGCTCGTGAACGTGTTGACGCCGAGTTGCGCGAGGCGCATGCGCTCGCCGTCCTCGAGCGGGACCGACGTGCGCAAAGTGGGGCGCAGCACCGGCTCGTCGCTTTCGCCCGCGCCCCACAGCGGCGAGGCGGCATCGCCGCGCGCGATGAGGCCGGCGGCCGCGCCGCAGGAGGCGAACACTTCGTGGCGGCCCCGCACCCGATCGAGCGCGACCACGCGCGGGAAATACATGACGGCCTGCTCGCTGCGAAATGGCCAGGGCCGCAGCGCATCCATCGCCGCGGCCGGCGTCGTCCACGCGGACGGCGGATCGACGATCAGCATCGCGTGACGTTCCCGACAAAGTCGCGCCGCGACGGTCAGGGTCGCGAGCCCCACGTCGTCGCCGCGGGTGAGCGGCGGCACGCAGAGCAGGTCGAAATGCGGCGCGCCCCGCAGCGCGAACAGCCCGCTGTTGCGCTGGGTCGAGCCGATCAGGTCGTAGTCGGTGAGCGGCGCGCCATCATCGCCGTCGGGATTCGAAGCGACGTAACCGACCATCAGGCTCGCGATCCGGGACGGCGTACGCAGCGGCCGCCGCGGCGGCACCGCGCCGCGCACGCGCACGAGGCGTGAATCGGCCAGCACCGTCGCGACGTGGCGCTCGCTGGCGGGCTGGACCGAGAGACGGCGAAAGATCTCCTGGTCCTCGATCCGCTCCGAACCCGGCGTGCGCAGGCGCTGCACCACGAGATTGAAGCGGTCGTCCTCGTTGTCGCCGATGCCGTCCCAGTCGACCGAGGCGCGCAGGTACTCGCGCGAACCCGGCGCGATACCGATGAGCGTGAGCGGCGCGCCTTCCGTCGGCAGCGTGAGTGTCGGCGGGCGCGCGCCGTTCGCCACGCGCACGACGATCGCCGTGCGCCCCCCGTTCTCGAAGTACTGCTCGAGCGCGTAGCTCAGCGTCGAGGGCTGCCACAGGCCGCCGAAGATGCGCACGTACTCCGCGAAGCCATGGATCGTGACCGGCGTGTCGACCGGCCCCTTGAGCGCACGCCCGACGAAGGCGGTGACGCCCGTGCGCACGCGGGCAATCGCGTGCCCCGGTCCGGTTTGTTCGGTTATGTCGAAGCCAGTGACGGCGTCGGCCACTGATGCCCCCCGTGATCCCTGCGACTGTAGCATAACGGCGACAGTACGCAGCGGCGGGCGCCGCGCAGACCGCGGTGGCCCGGCACGCGCGCGCGGTGGATGAGGCCGCGCGGGCGGATCAGCCCTGCGGCTTGCCGGCAGGCGCTTCCTTTGCTTCCGCGTCGTTGTCCGAGAACATTTCCTCGAACGTCTTCTCGTCGATCGGCAGGCCGGACACGCCGTCCCAGGTCGCGCCGTCCGGAACACGATTCTCCACGACCGCAGCGGCGGCGATCACCGCGTCGACACTTGCGCTGCCGCCAGCAACGGGCGCCGGAATGCCGCGCGGCGCATGCGCAATGGTGGCGATCGCGTCCCAGTCGATCGTTTCGCCGCGCGCCTTCAGCGCCTTCTGGATGCGCGCCGCGAGCTGCTTCGACAGCAGCTTCTTCCGCGCCTTCGAAAAATCGCGCGGATCGTCCTCGAGGACGTCGTAGGCCTGCAGGTAGAGCTTGTCCTCGTGCCAGCCGAAAAGGAACGGCTGGTTGACGACGCGCACCGGCGTACCGATCGGCGCGAGGTCGAACAACTGCAGGATATCCTCGGGGTAGAGCCGGATGCAGCCATGGCTCGAACGGATGCCGACGCCGTACGGCTTGTTCGTACCGTGCACCAGATAGCTCGGCCAGGCGAGGTAGAGCGCCCGGTTGCCGAGCGGATTATCCGGTCCCGGCGGGACGACGGCCGGCACCGGATCGTCGTTCTCGGCGTGCTCCTTGCGTACGGCGGCACTCGGGCGCCACGTGGGATCCTTCATCTTGCGGGATACTTTGGTCACGCCTTCCGGCGTCGCCCAACCGACACGGCCGATGCCGATCGGATAGGTGTGGACGACCTGCGGCTCACCGGCCTTGTGCGGCTCGAAATACCAGAGGCGCATCGCGGCGAGATTGATCACGATGCCCTTGCGTGGCGCATTCGGCAGCACGAAGCGGGTCGGCACGACGACCTCGCGGCCCGCGCCCGGCAGCCACGGGTCGACACCGGGATTGGCGCGCACCATCTCCTCGTAGCCCACATTGAAGCGGCGGGCGATGTCGGAGAAGGTGTCGTCCGCGCCGACCACCGTCTTCTGCACGACGCCGACGACGTCTTCGCGCTCCGGGTCGATCGTGAAGCGCCCGGTCGCGACCGGCGGTGCGTACTGCGGCGGCGGTGGCGGCGCCGGTTCCACGGGCGCGGGCTTTCGCCCGAAGGACTCGTTGAGGAGCGAGCAGCCGGACAGCAGCACCAGCGACAGCGCGCAAGCGACAGGGCGGAATACCGATGGGGACATCGGCCGATTATCGCACGGCACGCCCACTCGCGCCTCTGGCCGCCCGCCTCTTGCCGTCCGCTGTTCGCTTCCGGCCGCCCGCTACAAAATCACCGGCGCGTCCCGCTGCTCATTGCGGTCGCCGCCCTCATGCGGGAAGTGCCGCGCGAGCACGGCGCCGACCGCCCGCACGCCGTCGGCCACTCCCTCGCCGTATCGCCCGGCGCGAAAGGCCGTCTCGATCTGGCGACAGATGGTGCGCCATTCGTCTTTCGGCACACGCGAGGCGATGCCGCGATCCGCGATGATCTCGACGTCGTGGTCGGCCATCAGCACGTAGATCAGTACACCGTTGTTGCCGGCGGTGTCCCACACGCCGAGGAGACCGAATACCGCAAGCGCGCGCGTGCGCGCCGTGACGCCGTAGTAGAGATCGGTGAGGTCGAGTGCCGTCTCGATCGCGACGCGAATCTCGCCGGCATGACGGCTTTCGACTTCGGCGACCGCGCGCTCGATCGCCCTGCAGCCCGCGCCGCCGAAGCGTCGCTGGGTGAGCCAGTACGGCGTGAAGAGATGCCGGAACCAGCGCAGCGGCGACATCACCATCTCCCCGAGGCGCCGCCGCCGCCGAAACCGCCGCCACCACCGCTGAATCCGCCGCCGCCCAAACCGCCTCCTCCGAAACCGCCCCCGCCCCAACCGCCACCCCAGCCGCCGTGTCGTGGCCCGCTCGACCAGCGACCGCCGCCCGCGAGCGACAGGAAGAGCGACAACAGCCACGCACCGATGCCTGCGACGATCGACATGCCGAGCGTGGCGAGCACCAGGTAGATGATTCCGCCAACCGCGCCGCCGACCAGCAGCGAGCCGAGTCCCCGGCCGAAGATCGCGCGCAGCAGGCCCGAGAAGACGAACACGCCGAAAAAAAGGAGCGGCAGGAGATTCGCGCCGCGGTCCCTGGCGCCGTTCGCCTGCGCGCGCGCATCGGGGGGCGGCAACGGCTCTCCCCGGATGACACCGAGTATCCGGTCGACGCCCGCATCGATGCCGCCGTAGAAATCGCCCTGCCGGAAGCGCGGCGTGATCGTCTCGCGGATGATCCGGCTCGCGATGGCATCAGGAAGCGCGCCCTCGAGACCGTAACCGACTTCGATGCGCAGTTGTCGATCGTCCTTCGCGACGAGCAGCAGCACGCCGTCATCCGGCCTGGCGCGGCCCAGTTTCCAGGCATCGACGACGCGGATCGAGTACTGCGCGATGTCCTCGGGTCGTGTGGTCGGAACCACCAGCACCGCGACCTGGGCGCCTTTCCCGCGCTCGAACGCGGCGAGCTTCGCTTCGAGCGCAGTGCGCTGCTCGTCCGTGAGCGTTCCGGTCAGGTCGGTGACGCGTGCGGTCAATGGCGGCACCGGCTGCAGGTCCTGCGCCACCACCAACTGTGGCAGCGCCATGCCGCAGAGGACCGCCAGGGCGATCCAGCCGCCCGCGGGCAGCCAACGCGGAGACTTCACGACCGCCGCATCCGCGCCCTCAGGTCGAGGGCATCATCGGCTTCTGCTCGGGCAGCGGCTGCGGCTTGACGCCGCTGAAATCGACGGCCGGCGGCCGCGAGATCTCCGCCTCGTTCTCCACGGTGAAATTCGGCTTCACCTTGAACTTGAACAGCATCGCGGTCAGGTTCGTCGGGAACGAGCGCACGGTCGTGTTGAACTGCTGCACGGCGGCGATGTAGCGATTGCGCGCGACCGCGATGCGGTTCTCCGTGCCTTCGAGTTGCGCCTGCAGTTCGAGGAAGTTGGTGTTCGACTTGAGATCGGGGTAGTTCTCGGTGACCGCGAGCAGGCTCTTCAGCGCGGTCGTGAGTTCGCCCTGGGCGGCCTGGAATTTCGCGAGCGCCGCCGGATCGTCGAGCAGTTCGGGCGTCACCTGGATCGAACCGACTTTGGCACGTGCCTCGGTGACTCCGAGCAGCACGGTCTGCTCCTGCTGCGCGAAGCCCTTGACCGTCGCGACGAGGTTCGGCACGAGGTCGGCGCGCCGCTGGTACTGGTTCACCACTTCGGACCACGCGGATTTCACCGCCTCGTCCTGCGATTGCAGCGAGTTGTAGCCGCAACCCGAAAGCGCGAGTGCGACGGCCGCGACGAACAGGGGTTTCAGCGAACGCATGGTCTTTCTCCGGTTCCGGTGGGCTCCGCTACCAGATTTTCACACGATCCGCGGGCGCCCGATACAGCTTGTCGCCGACGTCGACGCCGAACGCCGCGTAGAACGCATCCATGTTGGTCACGACGCCGTTGACGCGGAACTGCGCCGGACTGTGCGGATCGGCGACCAGGCGCATCCGCAGGTTGTTGTCGCGGTACTTCCAGCGCCAGCTCTGCGACCAGCCGAGGAAGAAGCGCTGCTCGCCGGTGAAGCCGTCGATGACGGGCGCGGGCCGCCCCGCGAGCGACAGCTGGTAGGCACGGTACGCGACCGCGAGCCCGGACAGGTCGCCGATGTTCTCGCCGAGCGTGAGCCGCCCGTTCAGGTGCTGGCCGTCGAGCACCGTGTAGGCGTCGTATTGCGCGACCAGCCGGTCGGCGAGCGCCTTGAAGCGCGCGGCGTCCCCGGCCGTCCACCAGTCGCGCAGGTTCCCGTCGCCGTCGTACTGGCGCCCCGAGTCGTCGAAGCCGTGGCTGATTTCGTGGCCGATCACGCCGCCGATCGCGCCGTAGTTGACCGCGCTGTCGACGGCCGGATCGAAGTACGGCGGCTGCAGGATCGCCGCCGGAAAGACGATCTCGTTCATCGCCGGGTTGTAGTAAGCGTTGACCGTCTGCGGCGTCATGTGCCACTCGGACCGGTCGATCGGCGCGCCGAGCTTCGCCAGATCGCGGGCAAATTCATATTCGGTGGCGCGCAGGACGTTGCCGTACAGATCGTCGCGCGCGATCGTGAGCGCGCTGTAGTCCTGCCACTTGTCCGGGTAGCCCACCTTGACGCTGAACTTGCCGAGCTTCACCTTCGCGGCCGCGCGCGTCGCCGGGCTCATCCACCCGAGCGTGTCGATCGACTCATCGAAGGCGCGCAGCAGGTTGGCGACGAGCGCGCGGATTTCCGCTTTCGACTCCGGCCTGAAATGGCGCGCGACATACTCCTTGCCAACCAGCTGGCCGACCTCGGCGTCGAGCAGTTCGACCCCGCGCTTCCAGCGCGCCGGCTGCTCCTGCACGCCCTGCAGCGCCTTGCCGTGGAAGTCGAAATGCGCCGTCGCGAACGGCGCGGCGAGATACGGCGCCGACACGTCGAGCAACTGGAAGAAGAAATACTCGCGCCAGGTCGAGACCGGCGTGTCGGTGAGGAGCCGCGCGAAGGCCTGCACGAACGTCGGCTGGTTGACGTCGACCGCCGCGGCGGGCACGCCGGCCGCCGCGAAGAAGCCCGACCAGTCGAACGACGGCGCGAGCTGCGCGAGCTCCGCCGGCGACTTCCTGTTGTAGGTCGCGACCGGATCGCGATTCTGCACCTTGGTCCACTGGATCGCCGCGATCGCCGTCTCGAGCCGCGCGATGCGCTGCGCGCGCGCTGCGGCGTTTTTCGCGCCCGCGAGCTTCAGCATCTGCCCGATGTAGGCGAGGTGCTGCTTGCGGAAGGCGGCATTGGCCGCATCCACTTTCAGATAGTAGTCGCGATCGGGCATCGACAGGCCGCCCTGGACGATGCTGCCGATGTAGTGCGTCGCATCGCCCGCGTCCTGCGACACGTAGTAATTGAGCGGCACACGCTGCAGCGTCCGCTGCGCCTCGCCGAGGAAGCGCACCACGTCGGCCGGTGTCAGGATCCTGCGGATCCGCGCGAAGCGCGGCTCGAGCGGCGCGAGGCCCGCCGCATCGACCGCCGCCTCGTCCATGAAGCTCGCGTAGAGATCACCGATCTTCTGGCTGTCGGAACCGGGTGCGTGATCCGTGCGCTGCGCGGCTTGTTCGGCGATGGCGCGCACATCCTGCTCCGCCCGCTCATCGAGGATGGCGAAGGTCCCCCAGCTCGCCCGGTCCGCGGGAATCTCCGTATCGCGCAGCCACGTGTCAGCGGTGAAACCGTAGAGATCGTCCTGCGGCCGAACGCTCCGGTCGTAGCCGCCGAGCAGCAGGCCGCCCGGCTTGGGCGGCACGACGATGGGCGGCTCGGGCGTGGGGGATTGTGGTGCGGGCGCCGGCGGCTGCGCCGCACAGGCGGTGATTACCGCGACCGCCGCGGTGGTGATCAGGGTACGCATGCCGCGCAGTATACGGGCGATCACTCGACCTTGAGCGCGAGCCGTACTCCGTTCGTCGCGCCTGGCTCGGACGCGCCGGCCACGATGAAGACGCGCGCGGGATCGAGCCCGGTCGTCTCGATGAGCGCCGCGCGCACGGCGTCGGCGCGCTGGCGGGCGAGTTCCGCGAGTTCGGTATCCGGTACAACCACGCGGTCACGCAGTGCACGCTCACCGGCTTCGATCGTGCGCTGCAGCCAGGCTTCCTTCGCCTCATCCCTGGCACGTTCGGGCCGCGGCACGCGTTTCTCGCCCGTGGTCGCCTGCCACGCGGCATCGAGCGAGCGCAGGCAGGCGGCCGGATCCGTCGTGCGCAGCGCGCGCACCGCGGCGCCACCGAGCAGCGTATCGACGCGCTGCCCGACGAGCGCGGCGCGATCCGCCGCAGCATCGGTGACGAGCGGCACTTCGAGCTTGAGCTGCGGCCGGTCGGTGAGCGCCTTGCCGATGTTCGCGAGGCGCTCGCGCGCGGCGGCATCGAGCGTCGCGCTGCCGAAGGAAAAGTCCACGAAGCGCACTTCCTCGCCGGCACCGAACAGCGAGCCGATCAGCGCGAACGGCGCGGTGACGATCTTGACGAGGAAGTTGCGCAGCGCCTTCCAGACGAGCGGACCGACGCGGAATTCCGGATCGTCGAGCGAGCCGGTCACCGGCAGGTCGATGTCGATGACACCGTTCCCGTCCTTGAGCAGCGCGATCGCGAGCTTGATCGGCAGGTGCACCGCGTCTTCGCTGTCGACCTTCTCCCCGAGCGTGAACTGATCGAGCACGAACTTGTGCTGCGCCTCGAGCTTGCGGTGCTCGATCAGGTACGTGAACTTCGCATTGAGCTTGCCCTTGGCGATCTTGTAGCCCATGAACTTGCCGGAGTAGGGCGTGAAGGTCGGCAGCTCGATGTTGCTGAAATCCGCGGATAGATTCGTGTAGGCACTCGCGGCGAGGTAGTTCACCTGGCCGCGGATCTCGACGGGCGCATAACGATCCACCTTGCCGTCGAGCTCGACTTCGGCGCGCGCGGCCGGGTCGGACGACAGCCCGGTCACCGTGCCGGCGAGTTCCTCGATGCCGGTCGCGAAGTTCGGGCGAATCGAGAGATCCGCGAATTTCGCGGCGCTGTCGATCACACGCACCCGGTCGATGCGCATCCGCATCGCGCGCGCGCCCGAAGGCCCGGCGGGCGGCGCGCCGTTCGCATTGCCGGCGTTGCCGTCCTTTCGAAGGCGCGGCGGCGACAGGACATCCCTGATATTGGTGGTCTGGTCAGGCACGATCACGAGCTTGAACCAGGCGCCGCGCGCCAGCACATCGCGAATGCGCAGCGCAGCGGGCGAGGACCGGTAACTGATGCCGGTGAGCGCGAGCGTGCCGAAGCGGATGAAGTCTTCGCGTAGCGCCCGGTCGACGCTGTGGAAGTCTGCGAGGGTCGTGCTGCCATCGAAGGCGATCTTCGGGGCAGTCCCCTGCGGTCGTTCGACGGCCAGCCTGCCCTTCACCGACACTTCACCGCTGCGCAGGAGGAGGTCGGTCGAGCGGTCGAGATACGGCTGCATGAAGGGCAATGGCAAATGCCGTGCGTCGATCTCGAATGCACCGGCTGCAGGATCGAACCGCCAGTCGCCCGCCACGGCGAGACGCCCGGACTCATTGAAACCCGTGCGCAGCGCGAGCCTTGCCGTGGCGGCATCGGTGGCATAGCCGTCGACATCGAGTTCGAGCGGCGCGAGGCGATACAGGACCGGCTCCGGCAGCCTGCGGTCCTCGAACTCCACGCGGGAATCCGTCACGCGCAGCTTCGGCGCCTCGATGCGCCAGGCCCTCGCGCCCTCGCCTTCCGCGCCACGCGCGACGGATGCGGCGCTGCCTGCGGCAGTCATCCCCGCGGGCGGATCGGCCTTGCGCGGCGCGAGCGCCGCGAGGTTGAAGTCGCCTTCGACACTCGTCCACGCACGGACTTCGGCGCCGCGCAGGCGCACTTCCGGCAAACGCACGAGCGCGGCGTGCACGTCCACGCTGGCTCCGCTCGCCGAAAGTTCCGCCGCCCTTATCCAGTCGCTGTCGGCGCCGGCTCCGCGCAGCGCGAGGTCGCGGGCGTCGAGGCCGAGGGCATCGAGGTTGATGCGCACGCCGTCCACCGTGGAGGCGACGCGGTACTTCGTCTGCAGGTCGATCACGCCGCCGGGCGGCGCGATGCGATCGTACTGGCCCGCGAGGCGCCAGGCCGTCCCGGCGGGCAGGCCGCGCAGCGACAGCGCGCCATCGAGCACGAAGGGTTGCACGGCGACCTGCCCATCGAGCGTCAGCGACGCGCCGTGCTCACCGCGACCGACGAGGTGGAAGCTGCCCTCACCGCCCGCCGACGTCGTGAAGTTCTGCACGCGCACGTTGATCGGCGCGAGCCGCTCATGGAGCGGATGCGCGCGCCGCAGGTCCGCCATGTCGACGGCGCCCTGCCTCACCTCGAAATCGGTGATGCTGACGAGGGGCGGCTTGCCGGGTTTTTCTTCGGGAGCGCGCGGCCGTGGCGCCTTCGGCGTGAGCGCCGAGACCAGGTTCAGACTGCCGTCGGCGCGCAGCACCAGATTGACGGCCGGCTGATCGAGCACGATCGCGCGCAACACGACGCCGCGCCGCCAGAGCGATGCAAGCTCGGCGTCGATGAAGAGGCGCTTCGCGCCGAGGAGCGGTGTGCCGTCGGGTTCGGTGAGCGAGACATTCGCGACGTCGATGGCGAGCTGGAACGGCTTCACCGCGACCGTGCCCAATGTCAGGCGCTGGCCGGTCGAAGCGGCGATGGCGGGCGGGAGCTTCGACCGGATGAGGCGCGGCGCGAGCCAGTAGCCGGCCCACGCGTAGGCGCCCACGAGGACCGTGAACACGGCGAACGTCCAGGCGAGAGGCTTGATCGCGCGCATCGCTCTCCCGGGAAGAGATGGTGCCGGGTTTTCGGTTGTTCGGTTATTGGCGGGCTTCGCCCCAATAACCGAACAACCGAAAACCCGGCACCAAGGCAAAAAAAGACCCCGGTTTTGTGGACCGGGGTCGCAGTATGCGGACTTTCAATGAAGGGAAGGAAGTCCGCCAGGGGATCTCAAACGCTCAATGAAGCCTCGCCCAGTGCAAAATCCTGATGTCCTCCGTGTCGAGCTCGAAGCTCTGCGCGAGCAGCCTCGCGAGCTCCCCGGTACCACCGCGCTGGTCGAGCGCGCGCCCGAGTTCGACCACCCCACTCCACTCGTGCGCCTGCCGCGCCTCGTCGGCCGGTGTCACGAAATGCGTGTAATACCGAGCGGACATGGGGCCTAGGCTATTCCCGGGCCCCCCGGAAGACTGTGACAGCCGCCACATAACCCCGGCGGCCGGTCCGCCGGAGATGAGACCTGGCGCAAAAAACCGGAGAATTCCAGCCGCATGAGCCGTTTCCGTCCCCGCGCGACCCCCGGTTCCCGCTTCATCACGCCCGAAGGGCACGCGCGCCTGAAGGCCGAACTCGATCAGCTCTGGCGCATCGAGCGCCCGCAGGTGACCCAGGCTGTGTCGGAAGCGGCCGCCCAGGGTGACCGGTCCGAAAATGCCGAGTACACCTACGGCAAGCGGCGCCTGCGCGAAATCGATCGGCGCGTGCGCTTCCTGCGCCAGCGTCTCGACGGCATGGTGGTGGTCGACCGGCCGCCGTCCGATCGCACCCGCGTGTTCTTCGGGGCCTGGGTCGCGCTCGAGGCGGACGACGGGCGGGAGTTACGCGTACGTATCGTCGGTCCCGATGAGTTCGACGCCGCGCCGGGCTACGTGAGCATGGACGCGCCGCTCGCGAAGGCACTGCTCGCCAAGCGGCAGGGCGACGAAGTCACCGTGCATGCGCCGGAGGGCGAGCGTGCCTATGTCATCCTCGGCGTCGAGTACGGAGGGTAGAGCCTGGTGCCGGATTTTCGGTTGTTCGGTTATTGGGGCGAAGCCCGCTAATAACCGAACAACCGAAAACCCGGCACCAATGCTTCAGAACACCCGCACGTTCTTGAACTGCCAGGGATCGCTCGTATCGATGTCTTCGGGGAACAGGCGTTCGCGATCCGAGAGCGGCGTCCAGTCGGTGTACTCGCCGACCACCGGGCCGAGGTAGGGCATGCAGATCCCGAGCACCCGCCGGAAATCGATCTCGTCGGGCTCGCGCAGCCCGCAGTTCGGGTTTTCCATCGCCCAGACCATGCCGGCGAGGCACGAAATCGTGACCTGCAGGCTCGTCGCCTGGTTGTGCGGCGCGAGCCGGCGCGCCTCCTCGACCGACAACTGTGATCCGTACCAGTACGCGTTCTTCTTGTGCCCGGCGATGAGCACACCGAGTTCATCGATGCCGCTCACGATGTCGTCCATCATGATGCGCTTCGATTCCTGCATCTCCCAGTTGCGCCCCTGCAGCTCGTGCACCGACAGCACGGCCGCGTCGCTCGGGTGGTAGGCGTAATGCACGGTTGGCCGGTACACCGCCTCCAGCGTATCGCGCACCGACAGGTAGTCGGCGATCGAAATCGATTCCCCGTGCGTGATCAGGTAGCCCATGAAGTTCTTCGCCTTCGGCGTCCAGGTGCGCACGCGCGTTCCCGCCCCCGGCTGCATCAGGTAGATCGCGGCCCCGCAACCGCCCTCGTGGCGCTTGGCGTCGCGCGGGAAATTGCGCTCGTGCGTGCCCCAGCCGAGTTCGGCCGGCTGGCTGCCCTCGCCGACGAATCCATCGACCGACCAGGTATTGACGAACTCGTTCATGCGCTTCGGCACATTCGACTGCTGTGTGTCACGTTCGGCGATGTGGATCGTCGTGACGCCGAGCTGCCGCGCGAGCTTCGCCCATTCGATGCGGGTGTTCGGCTTGGCCTCGACGCCGAGGTCGGCCGCGATGTTGAGCAGCGCCTGCTTGACGAAATGCGACACGAGACCGGGATTCGCGCCGTGCGTGATCACGGCGGTGGGCGCGCGCGCGTTGTCGCGCTTCAGCGCGATCGCCTCCTCGCGCAGCGCATAGTTGGTGCGCTTGGCGATCGCGACGGTGGGCGAGGTGTAGCCGCCCGGCCAGGGCTCGATGCAGGTGTCGAGGTACATCGCGCCGCGCTCGCGGCAGTACTTGATGAGCGCGATGCTCGACACCTCGACCGACACGTTCAGCACGAAATCGCCGCGCCCGACGATCACATCGAGGATGCGGCGGAAATTCTCGCGCGTCAGCGCCTCCTTGACGAACTTGACGCCGTACTCCTCGGCGATCCGGCGTCCATGGTCTTCCGCCGTGACGATGCTGATGCGCGCCGGCGGCACGCCGATGTGCCGCAGGATGAGGGGCAACACGCCCTGGCCGATGCTGCCGAAGCCGATGATGACGATGCGCGCCGGGAACTCGATGTAGACCTTGTCGTTCATGCGGACAAGGGTAGCAACCGCGCCCGGCACTCGCCAGTTGCCGCGACCGCTTCAGCCCTGGCGCCAGTGCGGCGGCCACGTCCGGTCGTGGCCCGGCAGCGCCGCGACGCGCTCGAGCCAGCGACCGAGCGCGGGATAATTCACGTGCACGGGCAGAAACCTGGACGCGAGCACGTCGGCGCCGGGACGCCCGAGTGCCCGCAGCAAGACGCGGATCGCGGGATAGATGACGATGTCGGCCGCGGAGCAGGCGTCGCCGACGATCCATTCGCCCTTCGACAGGCGTCCCTCGATCGTGCGTGCCTCGCTCGCGACCGCGAGCATCGCGCGCGTGAGCTCGCCGATGTTGTTCTCGTTGACGCCGCCCTCGAACAGCGCGCGCACGATCTTCATCAGGTGGTCCTCGGCGTAGGCTTCGAATTCGCAGATGACCCGCATGATGACGCCGGCTTCCTCCGGCGTGCGCCCGAAGATCGGCGGCTCGGGATACTTGAGGTCGAGGTAATAGAGCACGGCGACCGATTCGAAGCAGACGTAATCGTCGTGCTTCAGGATTGGCAGGCGCCCGCGCGGATTCATCGCGACGATGTGCGGCGCCTTGTGTTCCTGCAGGGAAAACTGCAGCAGGTGGCTCCGGTACTCGAGCCCCTTGTATTCGAGCGCCAGCAGCACCCGCCACGAATACGGGCTGCCGCTCCCCCAGTAGACGTCGATCATGTCCAAATTGTAGTGGCAGCGATTTCGGTCGAGAATTGTCGCATGTATTCGACGCTCATCGACGTTTCCCAGCTCGGCGCGCTGCTCGGGCGCCCGGAAGTGGTCATCCTCGACTGCCGCTTCGAGCTCGCCGCGCCCGAAGCCGGCGCCGCCCAGTACGCCGCCGGCCACATCCCGGGCGCGCAGTACGCCCACCTCGATCGGGACCTGTCGGGCAAGACCGGTCCTGCGACCGGCCGCCACCCGCTGCCGGACCCGGAACGCCTCGCCATCACGTTTGGTCGCTGGGGCATCAATTCGAATGTACAGGTGATCGCCTACGACGGCGGTCCCGGCGCGTACGCGGCCCGCGCCTGGTGGCTGCTGCGCTGGATGGGACACGAAGCGGTGGCCGTGCTGAACGGCGGCTTTGCCGCGTGGCACGCGGCGGGGCTCGCCGTCGAGACCTACGTGCGCCGGCGTGATCCCCGGCTTTACACGCCGCGGCTGCAGGTCGACCGTTCGGTGGCGGTCGACGAGGTGATGAAGCAGCGCGACGCCGGCGCCATCCAGATCGTCGATGCGCGCGGCGCCGACCGCTTCGCCGGCGAGAACGAGACGTTGGACCCCGTCGCAGGACACGTCCCGGGCGCGAAAAACCGGCCCTTCACCGCGAACCTTGGCCCGGATGGCCGCTTCCTCGCGGTCGAGGCGCTGCGCGGGCAGTGGGAGGCGTTGCTCGCGGGGCGGCCGGTCTCCGAGCTCGTGTCGATGTGCGGCTCGGGCGTCACCGCATGCCACAACCTCCTCGCGCTCGAACACGCCGGCCTGCCCGGCGCACGGCTCTACGCCGGCTCCTGGAGCGAGTGGGTGCGAGATCCGTTGCGACCCGTCGCGACCGGACGAGACCCGGTCCAGGGCTGATTTGCTATCGTGCGCGCCCTTTTTTCCGGAGCACGTGGTGGCTGCTGAACTGACACCGGGGCACAACCGGTCCTGGAGCACCGACGATTCGGCCGAGCTTTACCAGATCGGCGCGTGGGGCAAGGGCTATTTCGGCGTGAACGCGGCCGGCCACATCGTCGTGCGGCCCGACACGAACGCCGCGCGCGAAATCGACCTGTACGACGTCGTCCAGGGGCTCAAGGCTCGCGATCTCACGACGCCGGTCGTCGTGCGCTTCTCCGACATCCTCGCGCATCGCCTGCGCCACCTCGCCGAGGCGTTCGCACAGGCGATCGCGGAGAACGAGTACGGCAATACCTACGCCGCGGTGTTTCCGATCAAGGTGAACCAGCAGCGCCTCGTCGTCGAGGAAGTCTTCCGCTACGGCGCGGCGCACGGCTTCGGCCTCGAGGTGGGATCGAAACCGGAACTGCTCGCCGTCATGGCGATGACCGAGGGATCGTCCGATCGCCTCATCATCTGCAACGGCTTCAAGGACGACAGCTACATCGAGGCGGCGATCCTCGCGACCAAGCTCGGCCGCACCATCATCCCGGTGGTCGAGAACTACTCGGAACTCGGCCTGATCCTGAAGTACGCGGAGCAGCACGGCGTGCGGCCGCGCATCGGCGTGCGCGTCAAGCTTGCGAGCGAAGGCTCGGGTCGCTGGCGCGATTCGGCCGGCGAGAAGTCGAAATTCGGCCTCTTCATCACCGAGATCCTCGAGCTGGTCGAGGCGCTGCACGCGCGCGGCATGCTCGATTGCCTGCAACTCGTGCACTGCCACCCGGGCAGCCAGCTGCAGGACATCCGGCGCGTCAAGGACGCGATCAACGAGCTCGCGCACGTGTATGCGGAGCTGTCGAACCTCGGCGCGGGGTTGCGCTACATCGATGTCGGCGGCGGCCTCGGCGTCGACTACGACGGCAGCGGCACGAATTTCCCCTCGTCGATGAACTACACGATCAACGAGTATGCGAGCGATGTTGTCTACCGCATCGCCAGCGTCTGCAACGCGCGCGGCATCCCCCATCCGATGATCATCAGCGAATCCGGCCGCGCGATCGCCGCCCAGCACAGCGTGCTGGTCTTCAACACGCTCGGCACCTCGGCCCTCGACCGCTTCCGCGTCTCGGGCGAGATCGCCCGCGACTACAACGGCGGCGCCGAGCTGCCGCAACCGGTCGCGGACCTCTTCGAAGCCTACAACGGCATCAGCGCGCGGCGTCTCGTCGAGTGCTACCACGACGCGCTGACCGCGCGCGAACAGGTGCTGCAGATGTTCAACCTCGGGCTCGTGCCGCTGCCGGTCCGCGGCCTCGCCGAGCGGCTCTTCTGGGCCACCTGCGCGCGCATCCGCGACTTCTGCCGCAAGGCGGGTGAAGTACCGGAAGAGCTCGCGGGACTCGAGGAAATCCTCTCCGACATCTACTTCTGCAACTTCTCGGTGTTCCAGTCGCTGCCGGACAGCTGGGCGATCGACCAGCTCTTCCCGATCATGCCGATCCACCGTCTCGACGAGCGCCCGACGCGCACCGGCGTGCTCGCGGACATCACCTGCGACTCGGACGGCAAGATCGACCGCTTCGTCTCGCAGCGCGACGTCAAGCGCACGCTCGAGCTGCACGAGGTGCCGCCGGGTGCGGAGTACTACCTCGCCGCGTTCCTGGTCGGCGCCTACCAGGAAACGCTCGGCGACCTGCACAACCTGTTCGGCGACACGCATGTCGTGCACATCCGCCTGCACGAGTCGGGCGGCTGGGCGATCGACGAAATCGTCAAGGGCGACACCGCGAACAAGGTGCTCGAATACATGGAGTATGACGTCGAGGAGCTCTACCCGGCGCTCGCGCGCGACTGCGAGCGCGCGATCCGCGACGGCCGCATGACGATCGTCGAGAGCCAGGCGCTGAAGCGCTTCTACGAAGGCGAACTCAACGGCTACGCCTACCTGGAGCCCGCCTGAGATGGACCTGCGCACCTTCGCGCTCGTGTTCGGCACCGTGTTCCTCGCCGAACTCGGCGACAAGACGCAGCTCGCGACCATGCTGTACGCGGCCGAGGGGCGATTCGGTCGCACACACGTATTCGTCGCCGCGGCGCTCGCGCTCATCGTATCGACCGCGCTCGCGGTGCTCGCGGGCGGCCTGGTCGCGAAGTACCTGCCGGTGCGCTACCTGCAGGTCGCGGCGGGCGTCGGCTTCGTCGCGATCGGCGCCTGGACGCTGTGGTCGGCGCTGCGTGGCTGACTCCCGCGGCATCGTTCAATAGGTGAATGACGCGACGCACGGGCCGGGCGTCGCCCGGGGCGCGCGACTAGAATGCCGCGGGTTCCTGGCAACTAAAGGACGCCGACGATGACCCGGATGCCACTCAATCCCTCCCGACTGCTGCTCGCCGCGGCGCTCTGTGCCGTCGCGGGCGTCGCGCAGGCGGGCAAGATCGACCTGTCGACCCCCGAGGGCGCCACGCTCGCGATGCGCAAGATCCAGTGCTCGGTGAAGGACAACGAGCCCGTGATCTATTACTGGAACGGCAGCATGTTCAGCCGTGTCGAGGGCGAGCCCGACCGCAGGCTCTTCCACGTCGAGGCGATGAACATCCGCGCCTGCGTGACGGTGAAGGACCCCGCGAAAGGCACCGGCTGGCGGCTCGTGTCGCGCGAACTGCTGTTGTACATGGACCCGAAGACCGGCGAGGTCCTGAAGAACTGGACCAATCCCTGGACCGGCAAGACGCTCGAAGTGCTGCACATCGAGAATGACCCGGTGAACCAGCCGCCGATGTTCCCGGTCGGCCGCGATGGCCAGCCGGTGAAATGGGCGGCCGACACCGTGGGCGATCAGTGGTGGCTCACGCTGCCGATCCCGCTCTACTACAACAATCCGCTCGGTGGCGCGTACCAGGATTACGTCGGCGGCAAGTACCACGCGACCGAGATGTTCAACTTCCTCGGCGACGTGTCCGATCTCGTGAACGACAAGCGCAATACGGCCAATGTGCGCGTCGCGTGGGTGCGGCTGTCGAACTGGTTGCCATGGATGGAAATGGGCGATCGCCAGGGCCTCGTCTACTACCATACGTCGGGCCGCAAGATCGACCGCTTCGAGGACTTGCCGGCCGTGCTCCGGCATGAAATCGAGACGAATTATCCGAAGTTCAAGTCGCCGCCGCCGGGCGATGACGCGCGCCCGAACGAGACCAGCTGGACCTATTTCCAGAAAAAGGTCGCGCCGAAAGCAGCCGCGCCGCATCGCTGACGGCCACCGGGGCCGGCCCGTCCGGCCCCGGTTTACTTGCCCGTCGGCGCCGGGGTAGCATCTTTTGATCCGGTTTTCAGATGGGACCACGGGATGACGACGATCTACGTTGGGAACCTGCCTTTCTCTGCGACGGAACAGGATGTACGCGCGCTGTTCGAAGCGCACGGCTCCGTCGAATCGGTCAAGCTGATCAACGATCGCGAAACCGGCCGCCCGCGCGGCTTCGGCTTCGTCGAGATGCCGCAGGGTGATGCGCAGGGTGCGATCCAGGCGGTGAACGGCCGCGAAATGAACGGCCGCGCACTGCGCGTCAATGAGGCGCAGGAGCGCCCGCAACGACCACGCTCGAACGGCGGACCCTTCCGCCGCTGACCTGGTGCCGGGTTTTCGGTTGTTCGGTTATTGGCGGGCTCCGCCCCAATAACCGAACAACCGAAAACCCGGCACCCACTCTTACTCGCGGGAGATCGCCGATGACTCACGTGCTGAAATCGATGACCGTGCTGCTCGCGGCATCGGCCGCGCTGGCCGGCTGTGCCACCACGAGCACCCGCTCCACGACCGCCGCCGATCTCGACCGCATTCTCGCCGGCGATCAGCGCAGCGACGCCGATCGCGCCCGCGATCCCTATCGCCATCCGAAGGAGACGCTGCTGTTCTTCGGCATCCGCCCCGAACAGACGGTCGTCGAGATCTGGCCGGGTGGCGGCTGGTACACCGAAATCATCGCGCCGCTGGTCGCGGCAAAGGGCAAGTTCTACGCCGCGCAGGTCGTCCCGAACCCCGGGAGCAAGGGCACGACCGCGGCGCTCGCGGCCTACGCCGACAAGCTCGCCGCACGCCCCGACCTCTACGGCAATGTCACCGTCACGGCACTCGGCCCCGGCAGCACCGCGGACATCGCGCCTCCCGGCAGCGCCGACCTCGTCGTCACGTTCCGCAATATCCACAACTGGCTCGGCCGCGACTTCGCGCCGCAGGCCTTTGCGGCGATGTACAAGGCGCTGAAGCCGGGCGGCGTGCTCGGCGTCGTCGAACATCGCGCCGATCCGGCCTCGCCCGTCGACCCGAAGGCGAAGAGCGGCTACGTGAACGAGGCGTACGCGATCCGGATGATCGAGGCGGCAGGCTTTCGCCTCGTCGCGAAATCCGAAGTGAACGCCAATCCGAAGGACACGAAGGACTACGAAAAAGGCGTCTGGACACTCCCGCCGACCTACGCGATGGGCGATACGGACCGCGCAAAGTTCGCCGCGATCGGCGAGAGCGACCGGTTCACGCTGAAATTCATCAAGCCGACAGGTCGCTAGGACCGCGCGCTACCACATGCTCTTGATGCGCTCGGACGCGTCGAGCGCCGCCTGGCCCGCCTCCGGTAGCGGCGCCTCGCCGAGCCGCGATCCCTGGAACGCCAGGTTGTCGAGGCTCTTCAGCACTTTCTCGGTCATGAAACGGCTGCGCCCGCCATACACGTGCGCATCGCCCTGCTTCGGCTGCTGGGTGAGCTGGAATCGCAGCGGCTGGATCAGCTTCAGGTCGTCCCGGGCGCGCGTCATCGCGACATAGAGGAGCCGTCGCTCCTCCTCGATCGTCTCGGCGCGCCCGGTCGCGAACTCGGACGGAAAGCTGCCGTCGACGACGTTCAGCACATACACCGTGTCCCATTCCATGCCCTTGGCCGAATGCACCGTCGACAGCACGAGATAGTCTTCGTCGTGCAACGGCTGCCCGGCGAGATCGCCGCTCGCCTGCGGCGGATCGAGCGTGAGTTCGGTGATGAAGCGCTCCCGCGAGGGGTACTGGCCGGACAGCAACTCGAGCTGGTCGAGATCGCCGATGCGCGTATGCACGTGCTCGTAGAGCCGCTCGAGGTGCGGCCGGTACCAGGTCCGCACCTGGTTCACCTGGCCGGGCCATGGCAGCTGCGGATCGGAGAGCGCGACGAGCAGGTCGACCAGCTTCTTCCAGTCGATCGCGCTGTCGGCGGGCGCCTCGAACGTGCGCAGCGCCGTGAAACTGCCGCCCTGGCCCAGCTGATGATCGAGCGCGCGCCGCGCATTCGCGGGTCCCATGCCCTTCAGCAGCTGCAGCACCCGAAAGCCCGCCATCGCGTTGCGCGGGTTGTCGATCCAGCGAAGGATCGCGAGCAGGTCCTTGACGTGGGCGGCCTCGAGGAACTTGAGGCCGCCGTACTTGATGAACGGAATCTTGCGCTTCGACAGCTCGACCTCGAGGAGGTCGCTGTGGCTCGAGGAGCGGAACAGCACGGCCTGGCGCCTGAGCGGCACGTTCGCCTCGCGCGCCTTCAGCACCTGCGTGCAGACATACTCGGCCTGCGTCTGCAGGTCGTCGACCGCGACGAGATGGGGCCGCGAGCCCGCGCCGCGCAGCGACAGCAGGTGCTTCCTGAACTGCTTCGGCGCCTCCGCCATCAGCGCGTTCGACACATCGAGCACGGCCTGCGTCGAGCGGTAGTTCTGCGCGAGCTTGACGATCCCGGCCGGCGGCGTGAAGCGGCCGGGAAACTGAAGGATGTTCTCGACGGTGGCGGCGCGGAACGAATAGATCGCCTGCGCATCATCGCCGACCACCGTGAGGCCGGCGCCTTCCGGCGCGAGGCCGTAGAGAATCTCCGCCTGCAGGCGATTCGTGTCCTGGTATTCGTCGACGAGCACGTGGTCGAAATGCGCGCCGACATGCCCGGCGAGCTTCGGCTCGCTCATCAGGATGTGCCAGTAGAGCAGCAGGTCGTCATAGTCGAGGATCGCGAATTTCTGCTTGCGCTCGACATAGGTGCGGTAGAGCTTCGTGAGATCGTCTTCCCACTGCACGCACCACGGATACTGCAGCTCGAGCGTTTCCTTCAGCGGCTTTTGCGTGTTGACGCGGTGCGAGTAGATCGCGAGGCAGGTGTCCTTGCGCGGAAAGCGCTGCTCCCTGCCCGCGAAGCCGAGTTCCTGGCGGATGCCGTCCAGCAGGTCCGCCGAATCGGCGCGGTCCATCACCGAGAATTGCGGGTCGAGCGCCAGCTGGCGCGCATAGTGGCGCAGCAGCCGGTTGCCGACCGAATGGAACGTGCCCGCCCAGCCGAGCCGCTGCAGGATCGCCTGGCCGACACCGCCGAGCGCATCATTCAGCGCGGCCTTGGCGATTTCGTGCGCGCGCCGGCGCATCTCGAGCGCCGCGCGGCGCGTGAAGGTCAGCATCAGGATCCGCGCCGGATCGACGCCGTGCAGCGCGAGGTGCGCCACGCGGTGCGCGAGCGTGTTGGTCTTGCCGGTGCCGGCGCCGGCGATGATCAGCAGCGGGCCGGATCGAAAGCCCTGCGGCGCGAGCGGCTCGCCGTAGGTGACCGCCTGGCGCTGCGCGGCGTTCAGCCTGGCGAGGTGCGCGGACTGCGACATGGCCGTGCAATATACGATCCGCGGCATCCTCGCGCCACGCCCGAAGTTGTCGCGCGTCACGGTTTGCCCGATCATGCGCGCCAATCACCCACAGGTGCCCGATGACGGATGAAACCCTCGGCGTGGGCGGCGTGGCGCTGCGCTTCGCGTTCGCGCTGCTGCTCGTGCTGCTCACCTTCAACCCCACGGGCCACTCGTACTACCACTGGCTCGCCGCGGATTTCCCGACGATCGATGCGGTGAAGGCGTTCGCGGGTATCGTGCTGCTGATCGGCTGGGTCGTGTTCCTGACGGCCACCGCGCGCTCGCTCGGCGTCGTCGGCGTGCTGCTCGCGCTCGCGTTCTTCGCCGCGCTCGTCTGGGTGGCCGTGCAGTTCGGCTGGCTCGACGCCGGCAATACCCGCGCGCTCGTGTGGATCGGCCTCGTCGTCGCGGCCGCGATCCTCGCGATGGGCGTCTCCTGGTCGCACATCCGACGGCGCCTGACCGGCCAGGCGGACGTCGATGAGGTGGACACGCGATGAAGACACGCACCCGCAAGCGGGCGCTCGCGCAACCCACCGGCCTCACGGCACTGCGCCTGCCGCTGCCGCCCCGGCGCGCGCTGCCGGCGGACCTGCGCAAGTATTTCGCGATCTGCGAGGAGAAGATCGGCTTCCTGCCGAATGTGCTGGCCGCGTACAGCTTCGATGCGGTGAAGCTGCGCGCGTTCATCGACATGTACAACGACCTGATGCTCGGGGCCTCGCGCCTGACGAAGCTCGAGCGCGAGATGATCGCGGTCGTCGTGTCGTCCGCGAACCGCTGCTACTACTGCCTCGTCGCGCACGGCCAGGCGGTGCGCGAACTCTCGGGCGACCCGGCGCTCGGTGAACTCCTCGTGATGAACTGGCGGGTGGCGAAACTTCCCGCGCGCCAGCGCGCGATGCTCGCATTCGCGCACAAGCTCACGGTCACGCCCGCGCAGACCGGCGCGGCCGACCGGCGGCGGCTCGTGCGCGCCGGCTTCAGCGCGCGTGACATCTGGGACATCGCCGCGGTCACGGGCTTCTTCAACATGACCAACCGCCTCGCGACCGCCACCGACATGATGCCGAACCCCGACTACCACGCGCGCTCACGATGAGCGGGGCGAAGCTGGTATCCCGCAAGACGCATTTTCGCGGCCGGATCGTCACCGGCAGCACCGAAGTCGTCGACCTGCCGAACGGCCAGCGCGTCACGCTCGACATCATCCATCACCCGGGCGGCGCCGCCGTCGTCGCGGTCGACGGAGAGCGGCGCGTGTGCCTGCTGCGCCAGTACCGGCACGCGGTCGGCGGCTGGATCACGGAGCTGCCGGCCGGCAAGCTCGAGCCCGGAGAGCCCCCGCTCCTCACGGCACAGCGGGAACTCGTCGAAGAGGCGGGCGTTCGCGCGACGCATTGGGACGCGCTCGGCGGCATCGTCAGCTCGCCGGGCGTACTCACCGAGACCGTGCACCTCTTTCTCGCCACCGGCCTCGAGGCGGCGCCGCCGCAACCGGAGGCCGGTGAACTGCTCGAAATCGGCTGGGTTCCCCTCGCGGAGGCCCGCCGGCGCGCGCTCGACGGCGAAATCAGCGACGCCAAGACCTGCGTCGGGCTGCTGCGCGCCGCCGAACGCCTCGGGATGTGAACTGCCACGCAAATCGGCGACACCGGTCACATTACACTCATGCGGATCGTGCCAGACGACCGCCAAAAACCCGCCCCGGCCGGCGCCCGACGCGTCGCGCAGATCGTGCACGACGATCTCGGCAACGCACGGGTAGAATGGCGTGACATTCCGGATGATCGCACCGGCGCCTTCTCGCGCCCGACGTTCGAGATCGAGGAGTACCAGGCCGGGAAGTCCCACAACCCGTATGAGCGCGTGCGTGGCGAGCCGGCCGGCGCCGAGCGCACGAGCACGACGACGCGGACCGACCTGCGCAAACTCTCGGAGTGGATCAAGCTGAAGCGCGAACTCGAAGCGCGCAAGAAGCGGGAAGAAGAAGACGAAAAGTAGGCGCGGCGCCGCCGTGCCTCAAGCGCAGCGTTCGATGTGCGCGAGCTTGCGCGTCTCGCCGAGCCGGTAGAAGCGGCGCAGTTCGGCCAGCATTTCCCGGAACGCGGCGTCCGCAGGACGCGCGAGGCGCCGCTCCATGCGCCGGCAGAAACGCGCCGCGTAATCGCTCGCGCGCCGGTAGATCGCCGCGCGATCGGGCGACAACGCCGGATCGAGTTGCGTGCGGCCGAAGAGGATCCGGTGCAGCTCGAGGGGAAAGCGCGCCGGCGACTGGCGCCGCAGCAGCCACAACGTCGCGACATACTTGTCGATCTCGGCCTGCGTCTCGAGTTCGAGGCGCGACACTTCGTGGTCGTGCCCGGCGTGGAAGGCGAGATAGTGGAAGTGGCTCACGCCTTCGAGCGCGGTCCAGCAATCGGCGAGATTCCCGGGCGTGAGGCTCGCGAGCGGATCGTCCGCCGCGAGCCGCGCGAGCACCGCCGGATCGAGATACAGCGCGATCGCCATTTCGTCGCCGTCGCGCGCCACGAGCAGCTGTTCCTCGCTCGTGCGCGCGCATTCGGCACCGGCGAGCCAGTCCGGGTCGGTCACGAGGTAGTCATAGACATCGTGCGCGAGCGGCACGTCGTAGATGCCGGCGAGGAGATCCTGCAGCGCGCGAAGGACCATCCCCGCCCCGTCAGTGGCTGAACGCCGTCCGCGCGCCGGCGGAGGGTGTCACGCCGAGTTCCGACAGCAACCGCCCGGCGCGGCGGCTGCCGGTCTTCAGCCAGATTTCGTAGAGGCGCAGGATGTCCTGGTCGCTGTGCTGGTAGCCCGACTCGCTGATGTCGTTCAGCGCATCCACCAGTTGCTGGAACTTCGCGGCCAGTTCGGCGAATACGGGGCCGAGCGCGGCGCGGGCGCTGCCGCGCACCGCGTCCGACAGCGTGCCATAGGCGCGGCCGCCCATCGCGATGTGGTAGTCGATGTCGATCAGCTTGCGCGCGAAGCCCTGCGCGAAAAAGCCCGCGACAAACAGCGATACGTCGCCGAGACGCTGCAGCCCGGCGCAGCGTTCGCGTCCGGTGCGTGCCTCGAGCGCCTCGGTGAGCATCACGACGAGCGGCTTGATGCGCGCACCGTCCGGGGTCTGGTCGAACAGCGCCTCCGAGCGCGCGAACAGCGTCAGCAGGTTCACGACGTACTGCTCGGTCTCGCCGCCGACGGCGACATGCTGGCGCGCGAGCGCGCCGTGCACCGATTCGCGGAAGTACTCCCGCAGGCTGTGCACCTCGACGACCGACGGCTGCGATTCGTTCTGCATGACCCCGACCATCCTCCGGTACGGCTGAACATACCGTGAACACGCGCAGGGTTTTGCCATGAATCGCTCGGTTCTGTGCTGGCAGCCGCACGGTTACACTGCTGACAATGACGGGGGGCCGCGAATGACGCGCTATCAATGGCTGGTGCTCGCCGCCGCGTGGTTCGGCTGGGGCTTCGACGTGTTCGATGCACTGCTCTTCAATTTCGTCGCGCCGAACACGGTCCCGACCCTGCTCGGGCTCGAGCACGGCAGCCATGCCGCGCGCGATGCGACCGTGCTCTGGACCGGCGTCCTCTCCTCGATCCTGCTCATCGGCTGGGCGATGGGCGGCGTGCTCTTCGGCTGGTACGCCGACCGCCATGGTCGCCGCCGCGCACTGTTCGTCACGGTCGGGCTCTATGCCGTGGGCACCGCGCTTTGCGCCGCGGCGACCAGCATGGGGCAACTGATCGCCTTTCGCGTCATCGCGAGCCTCGGCATCGGCGGTGAATGGGCGGTGGGCGCCGCGCTCGTCGCCGAGACCGTACCCGAGAACCGGCGGGTCTTCGCGGGCACGCTGCTCTACACCGCCTCGCCGCTCGGCCTGCTGCTCGCGGGTGCGGTGAACTACCAGGTCGCCGGTGTCTGGTTCGCGCACGACCCGGCGAACTCGTGGCGTTACGTGTTCCTCGCCGGGCTCGCCCCGGTCGTGCTCGCGTTCCTCGTGCGCATGTTCATCCACGAACCCGAAGCCTGGACGCGCGCACGCGCCACCGAAGCCCCGCCTTCGCCGTGGGAGTTGTTCGCGCCCGCGGTACGCCGCGCGACACTGATCGGATTCCTCGTGTCAGTGGCGGGGCTTCTCACCTGGTGGGCGTGCAATGCGTTCGTGCCGCTGCTCGGCGCCTGGCTCGCCGCCGAGCACGCGCCGGAGAGCGTCGAGCGCTGGAAGACGCTCGCATCGAACTCCTTCAACACCGGCGGCCTGATCGGCGCCCTCGCCGCCGTGCCACTCGCACACTGGCTCGGGCGGCGCGCGATGTTCGCCGCCTACTTCCTGTGGTCGGCCGCGTCGATCGTCGCGGTCTTCGGGCTCGACTTCGCGCCGCTCACGCGCCTGCGCCTGCTGTTTCTCGTCGGCCTCGGCGTGTACGGCATCTTCAGCACCTACGTGTTCTACCTGCCGGAACTCTTTCCGTCGCGTCTGCGCGCCAGCGGCGCCGGATTCTGCTACAACATCGGGCGCGTTTTCGCGGCTGCGGGCCCCCTCGCCGTCGGCATCGTCACGTCGCGTGCGGACGGCTCGTCCGCGGCCCTGCTCGCGACGATGCTGTGGGTGGCGGTGATCCCGTTCGCGGCGGCGCTGCTCGCACCCGTCATCATCGAAACCCGGGGACAGGCACTACGATGAGCAACCTGAAGCTCGCCATCGGCAACAAGAACTATTCATCCTGGTCGCTGCGACCCTGGATGCTGCTCAGGCATCTCGGCCTCGAATTCGAGGAAGTGCTGTTGCAGCTCGATACGCCGCAGTTCAAGGCACAGGTCGCGCAGTGGAGCCCGGCGCGGCGCGTGCCGGTGCTCCGCGATGGCACGCTCGCGATCTGGGATTCGCTCGCGATCTGCGAGTATGCGTGCGAACTCGCCGGGCGGGGCTGGCCGCGGGAGCGTGCCGCGCGCGCACGGGCCCGCTCGCTCGCGAGCGAAATGCATTCGGGCTACGCGGCACTGCGCGGCAGCTGGGGCATGAATGCGCGTGCCCGGAATCGTCACACCGCCATGACGCCGGAGCTGGCCGCGGATGTCGCGCGCATCGACGAGGCCTGGTCCGGCTGCCGGGCTGACCACGGCGCACACGGTCCGTGGCTCTTCGGCGCCGACTACACCGTCGCCGATGCGATGTTCGCGCCCGTCGTGCTGCGCTTCCTGACCTACGGAGCGCAGCTGTCGAAGCCGGCCGCCGCCTATGTCGAGACCGCGCTGGCGGATCCCGTGCTGCGCGAGTGGATCTCGGCGGCCGAGGCCGAGCCCTGGGTGATTCCCGGTTACGAATAGGAAACAACCATGCTGTCCCTGCTCGCGGCGCTCGCCGCCACACCCTTCACGGCCACCGACCTCGTGTCGCTCGAGCGGATCAGCGACCCGCAGGTCTCGCCGGACGGGCGCTACGTCGCCTATGTCGTGCGTGAAACCGACCTCGAAGCCAATCGCGGGCGCACCGACCTGTGGTTGCTCGAGCCCGGTGCGGCCGGCGCCGCGCCGCGCCGCCTCACGCGCAATCCGGCCAACGATACGAGCCCGCGCTGGTCGCCCGACGGCCGCTCGCTCTACTTCCTCTCCACGCGTTCGGGCAGCAACCAGGTCTGGCGACTCCTGCTCGCGGGCGGCGAGCCCGTCGCGGTCACGGCACAGCCGGTCGACGTCGGCTCATTCCAGGTCTCCCCGACCGGCGATCGCATCGTGTTCAGCATGGCCGTCAAGCCCGGGACAAAGGCGGGCAACACGGCGCAGACGCCCGACAAGGCGGGCGGCATGCTGTTCGACAAGCTCTTCGTGCGCCACTGGGACACGTGGGAGGACGGCTCGCGCTCCCACCTCTTCTCGGCGAAGCTCGGCGCGGATGGCACAGCCAGTGCGCCCATCGATCTTTCGCAAAGTCTCGATGGCGACGTGCCCTCGAAGCCCTTCGGCGGCGACGAGGAGTACGCGATCTCGCCTGACGGCCGGCGGGTCGTCTTCAGCCTCCGTGTCGCCGGGCGCACGGAACCCTGGTCGACGAACTTCGATCTCTACGAAGTCCCGGTGGACGGCGGCACGCCGGCGAACCTCACCGCCGCGAACCCCGCATGGGACACGCAGCCTGTGTTCCTCGGCAACGGCGATCTCGCGTACCTCGCGATGGATCGGCCGGGCTTCGAGGCCGACCGCTTCCACGTCGTCGTGCGCGGCGCGAAGTCCGGTACGGCGCGAGCGCTGACGCTCGCCTGGGACCGCTCGGTCGCGCGGCTCGGTGTCACGCGCGATGGCAGGCGATTGCTCGCGACCGCGGACGATGTCGGCCAGCACGCACTCTTTGCGATCGATCCCGCGAGCGGCGCCGTCCGCAAGCTCGTCGGCGAAGGCTATGTCGAAGGCTACACCGCCGCGAAGGGCGGCATCATCTTCAATTGGGCGAATCTCGGGGCGCCGGCCGATCTCTGGTTCCTGAAGGACGGCGGCAAGCCCGCGCGCCTCACGAATACCAACAGCGAGCAGCTTGCGGCGCGCCAGTTCGGCGCATTCGAGCAATTCAGCTTCAAGGGCTGGAACGACGAGACCGTGTACGGCTATGTGATCAAGCCGGCGGGTTTCGCGCCCGGCCGGAAGTACCCGATCGCGTTCATCGTGCACGGCGGGCCGCAATCGAGCTACTCGAACGGCTGGAGTTACCGCTGGAACCCGCAGGTCTACGCAGGCCACGGCTATGGCGTGGTCTTCATCGACTTCCACGGCTCGACCGGCTACGGGCAGGTCTTCACCGATTCGATCAGTGGCGACTGGGGTGGCAAACCGCTCGTCGACCTGCAGAAGGGCCTCGCCGCGGCGCTCGCGAAGTACGACTGGCTCGATGGTGAACGCACCTGCTCGCTCGGCGCCTCCTACGGCGGCTACATGCAGAACTGGATTGCCGGCCAGTGGCCCGACCGGTTCCGCTGCATCGTCAATCACGACGGCATCTTCGACAACCGCGCGATGTACTACTCGACCGAGGAACTGTGGTTTCCGGAATGGGAGTTCGGCGGCCCCTATTTCGAGAACCCCACGCTCTACGAGCGCTGGGATCCGTCGCGCTTCGTCGACCGCTGGCGCACGCCCACCCTCGTGATCCACGGCGGCAAGGATTATCGCGTGCCCGACACGCAGGGACTTTCGACATTCACGGCGCTGCAGCGGCGCGGCATCGAGTCGCGCCTGCTCTACTTCCCGGACGAAAACCACTGGGTGCTGAAACCGGCCGACAGCCTGCAATGGCACGCGGTGGTGCTCGACTGGCTCGATCGTCACCTGCAGCCAAAGGCGGCAACGCCGGCGCACTGATCAGCGGTTGCGGTTATACGGATCGTAACCGCGGCCCTTGTTCTCCTCGAGCCGCAGTTCCCTGTCGTCCTCGATCGCGAGCTCCGGCGCCTCGAGCTTCTTCAGGAGCTTCGAGGTGTTCTCGAGTGCGAAAATGCCGGTCGACACCGCAAGATCCCACACGGCATTGCCGCGTTCGTCGTGCCGCACGCGGCCGGAAGAACCCTCGCCGGGCGCCGCAGGGCGCGGCTTCTCGCGCGTCGCCACGGGCTGCGGACCAGGCGCCGGAGCCGGCGGCGACCGCAGCGCGCGCAGCCGCTGGGTCGACTCATCGAGCCGGCGAATCGCGCGGTGGATGTAGCCCCTGAAGGTCATTCGCGCCGGAAGCGTTCCAGGGATTCGCTGCCCGCGCCGCCCAGCTCGCGACCGGCCGCGTCGAACCAGCGCTCGCTGCGCGCGTAATCGTCGGCGGTCACTTCGGCGCGCGCATCGAGGAACGCGAGGCCGCTGCCCGGGCGCGAGCTGCGACAGTTCTTGCGGTCGTTCGCGCCGACGAAGCGTTCCTGGTCCTTGACCCACAGCATCTCGCAGCCGGCGAGCAGGCGCAGGTCCGCCTCCATCAGGCCCTTGAACAACTCCGGGTGCGCAAGTCCCGCCCGCCAGCGCGCGGGCTCGGTCAGCAGGTAGCTCGCCTGCACGATCTGCTTGTCGATGACCTCGAACGCGACGACGCGCTGGCTGGTGACGACAGCGCGTCCGTCGCGCAGCACCGTCTCCTCGTTGAAGAACACGTGGTCACTGATGAACGGCGCGTAGATCGGCACGAACGCAATGGAGCCGGAGTCGTTGCCGTAAGTGCCCGGCAGCCAGCCCGAGAGCTCCGACAGCTCCGCCTTGCGAAGGTCGGCGGTGCTGGAACACGCCGCCACGCAGAGCAGCGTGAGGACCGTCAGGACTCGTTGCGGCATGTCAGACCCGCCATTCGACGCGATAGCTGCGACCGAGCGTGATGATACGCTCGAGCAGCTCGTCGTAGGCGATCCCGGCGG
>JABAQN010000065.1 GCA_019187495.1 Steroidobacteraceae bacterium | reverse complement strand
GAGCGAACTTCATTTGGCCTCCTGCTGACTCTTTGAAACGGTGTCACAGGGGGCATCTTATCATTCAGGTCGCTGAACTTTGCGTCATGTTCTTGAAAATTTGTCCATCTTTAGGGGGATCGGCCCTCCAGAAGGTGACTAGCTCGACATTCGCATTGGGTGACGGACCGTACTGTCCGGAATCCTTCTCCACTGGATTCTAGATGCGCATATCCAGTTGCATCCAAGCCCTGGAAGTTTGCTTGGCTCAAAACCAACTGCTTCTGCCCAGTAGAGCCTTTCGCCATGTCTCTGAATGGAGCAATGGCGAACCACGTCCAGTGTCGGCTTGAAATTTATTTCAATTAGTCCACCAAACATCAATTCAACAACTCTGGGGTTCCGAAACTGCCTTGAGAAGCGGACCAGTAGATCTGCATCTGCCTCTGGCTTTTTGAAGAAGCCCAGCTCTTCGTCAATACTGCAGGGACTTACGTATTCCATGCACTCAACAAAGGAGTCATGAAAACCTCCATACAGGTCTAGCAGGGCTTCAATGTCATCGTTGGTTACTATATCATTCCACAACATCTTAAGGGCCTACCCATCCTCTCAAGGGGATGTGGGGGCCTCTTTTGCCTCCCATAGGTGGCATTTTTGATCCAGAACCCCCGGTATTACCGAGGCTACTTGCCCCTGAGAGCGACAAAAAAGTCGCGGCCGTGCAGAATCGCCGGTATTACCGCTAGTTCTGCTACGCCTGGGAACCGTTAGGCACCTACGGCCGCCAGCGTGGGCTTGTTGGCCTTCCACCAGTCCGCCACCGCGCGATCGACCCGGGCATCCTCGGCGACGTTCAGGTGGATAGCCCGCTTCTCGCCGTTGATTCCCCCGGTCAGCTTGAACCAGCTCTCGACCTCCTCCCAATGGCTGCTGCCTTCCGGGAACTCCAGCGGGTAGGACTGCCGGCGCAGCACTTCGGGCGTCCACAGGCCCAGCGAGGTGATATGGGTCGTGGTGGCCTCGATCCCGAAGTATCCCAGCTTCTCACCGAGGGAGAAGGCGATGTTGAAGCCCCACGGATCGTAGTCGGTCAGGGCCGCGATGACGACACGGCGAATCTTCTTCTGCAGCAGGCGTCTGGCGAAGTGCTCGGCGGCCAGCAGCGATGGCTCTCCCTCGGAAGCAAAGGCCGACATCTTATACTTGTCGGCATACTTCTCGCAGAACCGGTCAAAGAGTCCTTGCTTTTCAACGGTCAGGATGCGGCTGGCAGCCTTCTCTCCGATAATACGGTAGCCGGCGTTCGGATCTTTGAACTTGAAGGCGGCATACTTGAAGATGGCCAGCTTAACGAAGGCTTGGAGCGCGTCCTCGGTGAGATCGGTGACGTAGGCGACCTTCGCCCCCGAGTCGTCCAGCACCCGAACGGTGCCCAGCTGTTGGGAATACCCGGTAAGAAAAGCTTCATACCCATCGTCTACCATCACGCCGTGCTCATAGAGCCCGTGTCGGGTGTAGAGCGGGTCGGTCTTGCCGTACCAAACGCCGCGGATGTTGCCTTCGGGTGGGGCCAGCTCTTCGCTCAGGATCTTCAGAAAAATCTGCCAGATCAGGGTGAACACCAGGAGCCGGTTGTTGACCGGGCTGTCCGGCTGGTGGTTGAGGGCAAAGAGACGGCGAAGCCTGCCGGTCTCCATCTCGTAGACGTCGTCCGCTTCACGGCGCAGCTTCTTGTCCAGGAACGTGCGCTGCTCTTCATTGCAGCGCTCGTAGACCTTCTGACCCTCATCCTTCCACCCCACGACGACGTTCCGCCTTTCCTACCTGGTCCGACTGTTTCTCACCGCTATCCCACTTCGGTCATACCGTAGGATTCGCCTCGCACGGCTGGAGAAGACGTCGCGATGGGTAGAAACCAGCACGTTCTCGCAGACACCGTCTCGGCCGAGCTCGAGATCCCGATCCGGAAGGGTCGGTTGTTCCTTCAACGCATCCTCGACCTGGTCGCCGACGACCTGGTCTATACCGCGCGCAGCGAGCTCCGCGGGCTGGGCACATTCCAGGCGTACGTACGACCAGGCCGCATCATCAAGCACCCCAAGACGGGCGAGCCCATCCAGGTGCCCCCCAAGAAGACCATCCGATTCCGGACGTCGCGGGCACTGCTCGAGCGGCTCAACCAGAAGAAGCGCGTGCCTAAGTCTTCTTACAAACCAGCCGGTAGCCGAAGATCCCGCTTGAGGCCACGCTGAACCACTTACCATCGGGCAGCTGGTAGCTGACGATCTGGGGGTTGATCCCCTCTTCCTTCGGCTCCGGCTCGCCGCACTCGCCCGCGCAGACCGCGCCCTTCTCGAGGAGCGGGAGCAGGCTCTTGGCCTGGTCGAGCAAGGCTCGCGAATCCTCGCGCACTTGCTGCAACGCTCCTTGCACTGACTGATCGCGGGTGGTCGCCGTGTTGGTCCGACTCAGCGGCCCCAGCTTGATCGCCCACTCACTGCCCGGGCACTCGATTACCATAGGTCTTTCCCCTCCAGATAGCTCAGATTGCTCTCCGCTTTGTCGGCCCGGCCCAGAGTCCCCCCGGCAGCTCGAGCCCAGGAATGCCCCCCCTGAAGCTGCGAAGGCCTGGGTCCAGCGAGGAGGGTCTTCCGTGGGCAAGTTCAGCGTCAGCATCTCCGACGAGCTCGAGGTCCAGCTCCGCAAGTATGCGGACGAACACAACGAGCCGATCAGCCAGGTCGTCGCGCAGGCCTTGCAGGGCTTCTTCGCACCCCATCCGCCGCCTGGACCAGAACCGCCGCCTGGCCCCAGCCCGGACATTGATCGAGTGAAGGCCTATGTTACGACCGTGGCCTGGTCCCTCGAAAGCGTTCGCCGGCTTCTTGAGTCGCTGGGTCTGACCGGAGCTCCCTGGCCTGGTGGCCCAGCTCTCCCACCGCCACTACCTTGCCCACCGTGGGAGGCAATGGGACGCTGGGCCGCAGAACCTGGAACTGGCGGCCAAGAAACCTTCTGATACCAGAGGTACAGGCGTAACCGGTAAGCAGGGTTCACCGCCTACAAAGGTTGAACTCCTCTCAAGATGCCCACCATCTCCAGGTTTCACGGCGTGGTCATTAAGATGTTCTACCGCGATCACCCTCCCCCCCATTTTCACGGGGAGTATAATGAGGATGAGGTCATCGTTGGGATCAGCCCTCTCGAAGTCCTGGAAGGTAAGGTGCCTGGCAACGTTCTCCGTAAAATTTTGCCCTGGGCCCTTCGCTACCGGGACGAACTAGAGGAGAACTGGGACCTGGCTCGGAGCGGCAAGCCTCTGAACCAGATACCCCCTTGGGAGGATGAGTAAAAGAGTGCAAAGGATAACTTCCGCAGAGCCGTTGGATAAGCACCTACTGCTCACTTTTGCAGATGGAGAACGGGTCCTGGTGGACTTTCGGCCCGTCATTGCGGAGGGCAATCTCTTCGCTCAGCTGGAGAACCCCACGTTCTTTGGCGCAGTGCAGGTGGCTCCCAATGGCCGCTCTCTTACCTGGCCAGGAGAGCTCGAGTTCTGTGCTGATGCTCTTCGGGGAATGGGAAGAGCATCAGCCGAGCCTAGCCGCGCCCGAGTCCCGGTCGTCTCGTCCCCGCGACGTTCCAACCGCTGAGTGACGTGCGGGGTCTGGTGCGTGCCCGGAACCCCCGATGGACAGAGCGTTTGCGAGCGTCAAGGCGCTTACCACGACACAGCGAGACGCAGACACAGCGATACGTACGATACACAGGACACTAGGATACGGGGGCGCGCGACCGAACTCGCCAAAAACGGCTTGTCATATAAGTTTGAGCGAAACCTGGTCTGCGAAAATTTGCCAGTTCAGCTAGAAACTGGGCGACTGCGCGCCAGGTCGCAGGCGAAGGTCGCACTGTAGTGCCAAGACAAGGTAGACCATTGCAAATCTGAGACGTTGATCCAACGGGGTTTTCCGGCCATAATGGACCCATCGGCAACGGAGAGCTCCCACGGTAAGGGTTGACCCGGTGCCGCAGGTTGGCGCGGCGAAGCGCGCTTCGCCAAACAACCGACCACGCTGGAGATAGACAAGATGAGACCGAAAAACGCCGCCGAGACATTGAGAGAGAACCTCCGAAACGCCCACTGGCCGGACCTACTTTGTTGGACTGGCGAGGACGAGATCGGATGGTTCTCAGCGCCACGGACCACCTCGCTCGTCCTGTCTCTTCTAGCGACCAAGAAAGTTAGTGGCACCAAGAATCCTGCGATGGTTTATCTCGAACTACTTACTTCCCATCGAGGCCAGGGTGTGATCGAGATGGAGCCAGAGAACAAACATGCATTTCGAGCTGGTTACATTGGGCCCCGAGCGGTTCGAACGTGGCAGGAGAGAATGCGACTTCTGGAAAGTCTCGGCTTCATTCAAACCAAGCAGATCGGGAACGAACGGTATGGCTTGGTGGCGGTGGTCCATCCTGCGATAGCGGTGCAGGCCCTACGCGACAAGAAGTTGGTAGAAGACCCGTGGTGGAATAACTACATTACGTTGAAGGCTCAGACCAAGGAAGCGACCTTCGAAGCACTGCAGGCGCGTAAGGGTAAAGTGATTCGGCTCGGTACTCGGAGGAGGAAGACATCCTGAAGTGCGGCTTGCATTTTCCAGCCGGCTTCCCACGTTGCGGCGCCTGTCGGCGCCGCGTTACAGGGGGCGCGCAAAGGTGGTGCTCCAACAGGTGGCGCGCGCCTAGACTAGCATAGGTTGTGCTCGGCGCGCTCAAGGAACCGGAGCTGTTCGTCGTGTTCATCGGGGGGAGGCCGTCGGATTCGACGGCCCCCCGCGTGCTCAGCTACCCCGCGGTGATCATGCAGCTCTGTCCAGAGGGTCTTCTCATGGCCGCCGTCGGCAAGCCGCCGGCGTCCGTGAGAAGACCCTCTCTCTGTTCACCCCGCTCGAAGAGACAATGGGTAGCGCAAATCCGATGCTCAACCCATTGGCGCGCGCCTGGCGGCGCGCGGGTAGGCGGAAGCCTCGCGGGCGAAGCGCGCGCCCTTTCCCTGGAAAGGGGACAATGAAAGCTCCGGACGCGCGCTTCGCAGCGGGAGATCACCGTAGGCGGTAGCTTTTTTTTGGGCCTCGTCGGAAGCGAGGGCCTCGTCTCCGGGCCGCGCGCGGTGACTTATCGACGCACGGCCCGGGGCGCGGCGGCCGGGGACCGGCCGCAAGGAGTAACGCTTCCTGTGCAGGGCTGTGGCGCCGGCTGGCGCCGGCGACACAGTCCACCCGGTCCCAGCATGCGGCACAAGGTTCTGGTAAAGGGCGTGCTTAACCAGCTGGCGCGCGCCTACGGCGCGCTCGAGGCGGCCGGCTCGGCGACCCCCTCGCGCATGAAAGGTCGGGCTCGGGGGTCACCTCGACCAGCCGCGGGGTCATTCTCCCTGTGACGGCGGTGGCGCCGGCTGGCGCCGGCGACACCGCCCCCTGTTCCAACATGCTCGTTGGGGAAAGCCTCGTCTCCGCGACCGATCCAGGCGGTGATACCGGCTTCGCCGGCATCACCGCCACCCTGTGCTGCGCGGCGCCCTCAAGGACCCCCGCAGCTGTGTAAAATCGGGGCGGGGGTCCATCGGGCGCCGCGGGCCGGAGGCCAGACGCCGCCTCGATCCATGTGTTCTTCCCGTGACGCCTACGCCTAAAAAATCGTAGCATAGGCCGCTTTTCCCCCCGTCAACCCCCCCGCCGCAATGAAAAATCGGGGCGGGGGGGTCGCCAGCCGCAGCATGAAGAGTCGGGCGGCTGGCTTGACGGGGGGGCGGCCTATGCTCCAATTTTTTTTTACGGCGTAGGCGAAAACCGCACGGGCAGGTTAAGGGTGGGGCGGCGTCTGGCCTCCGGCCACGAGCGGTGCCCGGCTCGGCGACCCCCTCGCACATGAAAATACGGGCTCGGGGGTCACCTCGACCGGGCACGGGGCGCGGCCGCCTCAAGGACCCCCGCAGATGAAAAGACGGGCGGGGGCCCATCGGCGGCCGCGACGGCGTCTCTCCTCCGCTGGGCAGGAAGGGGTCTGGGCCAAAGCCACGATAACACGGGTAAAAGCTGTTCAAAAAGCTTCGTCCGGGCGATAGCCACGCGGCCCGCCCTCGACGACCCCCGCAATGGTAGTGAAAGTCCGATGATGCGGGGGCCGCCTCGGGCAGGCGGGGGAGAGGCCGTGTGGGGGGCAAGCCCCCCACGCCCCCCGTCAATTAGGAGGAGTAGAAGGGGGTTTGACCGGCTAAGCGGTAGCTCCGTCCGGGCCCAGGCCAAAGGAAGGCGAAGGCGCAAAAATCGGCTTTAAATAAAGAAAAAATCCAGTTAACGAGAAGGAAAATCAAGCCTGGCAACGAATAAATCTCAACAAACACTCCCATCTCCCACCAAGCCGCCAGGAGGTTCCTATGACCATCGTCAATCAGCTCGAGCTCCAAGTTCTAATGCAAGCCGTCAACCGTCGTGCCCCGTTCGGCGAGAGAGATTACTGGCTCATCCAGCTGCTCACCAACACCGGGTTGCGGGTGGGCGAGCTTGTCGCGCTCAACGTAGGCGACGTCACCACCGAAGGCCGACCTCGCCAGGTGCTGTTCCTGCAAAGTGAGCAGGCCAAAGGTGGCCGCTCGCGCAGCATCCCGCTCAACCAGCCAGCCCGTGAGGCTATCGCAGGCCTCTTCGCGTTCCTCCGCGTGCGTGGGTTCTCCACAGCCCCAACTGCCCCGCTGCTGGTAGTCCGCCAACACCGCCGTATCAGTATTCGTCTGGTCCAACAAATCTTCCAACATCTCCGCGAGAAGTGCAACCTCGACACGCCCGCCACTCCCCATAGCTGTCGGCACTTCTTTGCAACCCAGCTGGTCGAGCGCACGCAAGACGTGGTCTCTGTCAGCCGGCTCTTAGGCCATTCGCGCGTCCAGACGACCATGGTCTACCAGCACTCCTCACCCGATCGCCTGGCCGCCGTCGTCCGGGCTCTCGAGGGCTAGGAGGCCGCATGCCCCCACTTCCCGACCTGAGTCAGTTCGAATGGCTCGTTCTCGGAGAGCCGTGCTCGGTCAACGGCCTCACGACGGACGAGCTTTGGAGTCAGATCCAGGAATACCAAACGCAGGCGCCAGCCCACTGGCCGAAGACCAGCCAGACCAAGGCTATGCTCGATTCCGCGCTGGCCAAGCTCGGAGCGCTGGGTCTGGTCCGCTCGCTCTCCCTCGAGGGAGCCCCCCTCTGGCTCCGGACGACCGAAGGCGACCTGACCTACAACTGGAAGAAGCAGCTCGATTGGCCCGACCCGGGTCCTGAGCCCCGAGCCGGCGAGACCGGCCACAAGAAATCGGCCGAACCCTGTGACCATTTCAGACCGTTTCGTCCCGCGCCCGGCTACTGCTGGTGCGGCTGGTTTCGCTCCGAACACGCTCCGGACGCTCAGCAGCCCAAAGGAGTCAATCCATGATACTAACACCGACCTTAAGCGACTTTGACTGGCTCGTTCTTCAAGAGACGCGCGCCGTTCAGGGCGTTACGCCCGATGAGCTCTGGACCAGACTTCAGTATCACAGCGTCCCCCTCTTCCGCTCCATGGTCGAGCCCGCCCTGCTCAGGCTGAGCAGCCTGGGTTTGATCAGCTCGCTCGAGCTCGAGGGTCATCCATTGTGGATACGAACCCCGCAAGGCGACCTGGTCTTCAACTGGAGAACCCAGCTCTCATGGCCTGACCCAGGCCCAGAGCCTCGGCCCGGGGAAACCGGGAACCAGCGGGCGTCAGCCGCGCCCTGCGACAAGTACAGACCCTTCCACGGACAACCTGGCTACTGCTGGTGCGGCTGGTTTAGGGACGAGCACTCGGCACAAGCACAACAATCGAAAGAGGCTACACCGTGATGACATCACAGACGGCATGGAACCAGCTCTCCGCTCAGCAGCTGATCGAGCGTGCTTACGAAGTTGCCGAAGCCCTTCAAGGCCGGGATGAAGAGGAGGCAGCTGGGCTACTCCGACACCTCGCCTGGCGCTTCAAAGGGTCAGAAGAGTGGGCGGAATCGCTTAAAAAATAGCGGACTGAAAGGAGGTTGAGCCCGTGAAATCTATGAAATTCGAGCGTGACCAGGTCGTGGACTTCTTTGAGGAGACCTTCCGAGATCAGGCCAGCACCATCATGGCTGAAGCAGCTGTGATCGAACTCGTCCGATCCGGTGCCATCTCAGCCGGGAAGGGAGGGGACCTCCTCGGCCTCACCCGTTGGGCATTCGATGACCTGCTCGCTAAGCACAACGTCCTGAGCTTAGAACTCTCGGCCGAGGAGCTCGCCGACCAGCTCCGCCCGCTCGGCGACCAGACGGGGGCGGTTTGACGCAGTGGGTGGTAGCTGACGCGAGCCCCATCATCTCCTTCGCCAGGGCCGACCGGCTCGAGTTGCTACGCGACGTGTGTCCGGAAATCTACCTGCCACCCAAAGTTTTCCAGGAAGTCGCATTGGAGGAACCAGGCCGGCCCGGGGCAACCGTGATCCGAGATGGGGGATGGGGCCAGCTCTACCAAGCTGTTGACCAGGCCGTCGTCAATCAACTACCACAATCGATCCACGCCGGAGAGCGCGAGGCGATCGCCCTCGCCTACCAACTCAAGCTCCCTCTATTGGCCGATGAAAAACGCGTTATCCGGGCCGCGCGTGCGCTGGGCCTGGAGGTCGTGACTTCCATCCGGGTGCTGGTTACCGCCAAGGAACGCGGCTTGATTCCCTCCATTCGGCCAGTTCTAGACACCATGCGCGCCTCGTCCTTCCGCATCAGCGATTTGCTGTACGCTGAAGTGCTGCGGAACGCGGGAGAGTGGCCGTAAATTGCATTCCAGCAAACTATCTCCTACCCAGAGCAACTGAACACATTGAACCAGGCTTCAGGAGGCACCAAACATGGCCCGCACCCAGCGAGGTACACGCTTCTCCAACCAGTTCACCCGAGTCTCCATAGTGCTCATCCGTTCAATCAGTTCAGCCCGTTCTCGTTCAAACTGTGCCAACTGTTCAGCATTCTGTTCAGCGATAGCCTCTGCTTGACGAGCTCGAGCTTCTCGCTCGATAATACTCTCGGCGTTCTCGGTCAGAGCCAAACGATGACGGTTCAGCTCCACCGCCAAAGAGAGCGATTCGCGCTCCATCCTGCGGAGTTCGTTCACTAAGTGCAAGTGAACGCTCACCGGAATGTTCATCGTGGGTTCATAGTCGTCGTTCACCTGTTCATGCGAGCGCTCAGAGGGGACCCTCGATGGTTCGGCGGGTTCTCCATTCTGTTCAATCAGTTCCCACTGTGCATCCAGAACCTGTTCGCGCTGTTCAACCGTCTCTTGCTTATGAACGTGCGGCAGCTCTGCTTCTTGTCGAAGGCGCGACCAACGCTCGACTTCATGCCGAGATAAGAGATAACGCAACTTTCCGTTTTGGCTCGGTTCACTCTGTGCGGGCAGTTCCCCCCTCTGAACAGCGCGAAACAATGTCGGTCGAGAAACACCAGCCACCATCGCCGCCTCCTTTAGAGGAAGGAGCTCGTTGTTTCGCGGTTCAGTTGGGCCGGTTTCGGTCGGTGCAGAATGTTCAAGCATACTGTGCATATTCTTCAAGTTCCTGAACAGTCCCTGTTCAGCCGTTCGCCGCAAGCCATCCGGTCAGCTTGGCGATCGCGCACCCGAAACTCAGCCCAGCGACTGCCGTCTGCACAATGCAATGATGGTTTTGGGGACTTCCGCTCGAGCACTAAGTTGCGAAACTCGGCCAGCAAGATCGGGCAGTCTGGGCTCGAGCCGGCCTTGGAGCTCAGCCGGCGCACCCTCTGCCGAGCCTGCTCCTCCAGCTCGGCCCGCTCATCAGGGGTAAGCTCCGCGACCAGGCGCCCCACGAACTCCAGATGGCGATCGTTCTCGGCCATCTCAGCCTCCTTAGAGGCCAGCTCCTCTGCCCGACGAGCCTTCCGCAGCTCTGCCGCCTGCTCTTGCAAAAGTGCCGCTCGAGTAGAGCCGGGCAGGGAATAGGCCTCCGCGGCCGCGCACTCAGCCACCAACCAACCAGCGGGGTTGCGAACGTTTGGACGCTCCTTAATCGTTCGCAAGGCTCGGACCAGCTTCTCGGCCGGCTGGGTTTCCACGATACGGGCCGCTATCCGCCCATTGACCCCCCAGCTCCGGAGCTCATCGAGCAACCCGCCGCCCGCCGGCGAAACTTTTAAAGCTTCCGCACCGGACGTAATCTCGATTGAAGCTCCATTCGTGGGCACCAGGCCGATAGGGGGGAGGGTGGTCTCTGGATGAGGAGAGCCGGATTCAGCGCCGATAGGCTGTGGCTGCCCTCGATCAGGACTCTCCGTTTGATCGATCTGAAGATCATCATCATTCTCGGTCTGGTCGTTCTGGGCAGCGACATCCGCTTGCTGATGATGTTTTCTTTGATCTTTTTCTTTAGTTACATGGGAAAGTGCATTTTTGCACTTTTGGTAGGGTGCATTTTTGCACTCTTGGTCTCTCGCGGGAGCGCAGCAAGCCGCCGGCACCCGGAGCATCCACCAGGTGCGGCAAACTCCGCCGCAAAACTCTTTGCCCCACTCTAGGAACCCGGCCTCCACCGCCTGCTCTCGAGCCAGGCGGAAAGTCCGCGGGTCACAGCCCATCCGCTCGAGCAGCTGGGCGACCGGCCGGTAAGCCCGGACCTGGTGCCAGCCGTAGGTATGGCGCGTGAGCAGGAAAATGAGCAGCTGGGCCATCGGATGGAGGTGCGCCTCCTCGAGGCGCCGGTAGAGCTCGTTCGGGACGGCCGTGTACCCCGGCGTGCTCTCTTGATCCAGTTTCAAACAAGCTGACAAGATTTTTCAACTCCTTGGCAGGGAGCCAAGGGGCAGCCGCAGAAAACCTGGACCAAGCCCCTACGAAAGGCAAAAACTTAGTCCAGGGTCCCCGCAAGAGCGGGTCCCTTCAACTCCCCGGATGAGCTCTCTCCCGACCATCGAGCCGCCAAGCAGTCAGGTCGAGCAGAGGGCTTCTTCATTTCCGGTTATGTTTGGTTGAAAAACATGACCATCAGCCGGAGAATTTCCTTCAAGCTCCCGCGTACCCCTGCATGCGATCGAACATGGGGAAAAGATTCGTCGAGAGCCGCGCTGAGGAGCGTTTCGCGGAGACCGAGGAGAGTGTGAACCGTAAGAAGGTAGCAGCCAATCCAGTGCACCATCTACGAACTTGAGCAGCTTCGCTCGAACGGCTGCGATACCGTCTACTCTGCTCCGCTCCCAGAGGGAGTCGGTCCGGAATCGTATGATGCTTCAGCTATCAGCATGATCGCCCTCTACAAGTATGCGATGGGCCTCCCATTCTACAGGCAGGCCATTCTGTTCGCCGGCCTTGGCACCCCCATCGCGATGGCGACCCAGTATGAGCTTGTCGCCGGCGCAGCCGAGAAGCTACGCCCGGTCCACAACGAGTTGATGGCCCAGGACAAACATAGCTGCGACAGAGGGCAAGATCCCGAGTTCCACCAGCCAGCTCACTGCTCCGAGCGGTCTTCCCACGGAACTCCCACCGCCACGTCGTGAATCAGGAAGCGCACGCCCTGGTTGTCGTTGGGATTGAGCCAGAGCATGCGATCGAAGATCGTCGCAGCCTCGTCGAATCGCTCGAGGCGCCACAGGCAGAGCCCGTAGCCGTGCATGCAGCGGAGAAAGGGCCGGTTGTCCAAGCGGCTCCAGGGCAGCACTCCACTGAAGCCTGGTCCGAGCGAAAGCTCTCCGATGCGAGTCCCGACCTCGTAGTGGCGGAGCGCCTCTTCCGGCTGGTGGTCAAACGTAAAGTTGCCCAGATGGGCATGGGCATCCAGGCAGCGCAGGTCGGCCGCCAGAAGGTCCATCAGGATCTTGCGGGCTGCCACGAACGCGCCGGATTGATATCTCTCGCTGGCCTCGACAATCGGGTCGTCGTAGCCCCAGTCCTTCAGGTCCACTCCGGGGAGCACCATCTCCATCTCGAACGAGGGCCGGGGCCCCCGCTCGAGGATCGCGCGCTCCCACTCCTCCGGGGGCTCATCCCAGTGCAGCTCGGACGGATCCCAGGGCAGCTCGTCTCTCAGCCGCAGCGGGGTGAGCCCGAGCTCGCCCACGTCCACACGGTGACGGAGAATGCTGCCCGACAGGTAGGGATGCCCGCCATAACGCCACTGTTTACGGCCCTGGACGGTGATCATCTCGCCTGGAACCACCGTCCAGAGGTCTTCCGAGCGAAGCGTCAGCTCCAGGCCGGTTCCCGGGGCACGGCATCGGGCGGACTTTTCCCGGACCGCCAGAACGGCCAGCTCGATGGGCCCGGCCAGGTCGAGCTCCGGCCCGGTTGCGGCGGGGCGACGGGCTTTGCTGGCGCGCGGGGCGGCCAGAGGAGGCAGACCCAGCCACTGGCGGTAGGCCCCGAGGTATCTCGCTCCAGCCGAGCCCGAGGGAAAGATCGCCTCCGAGGCGGGGAACGTATGCTCCGTCCCATCGCTGCGCCGGCAGGTTGCGGTGAGCCCTCTCCTCGAGTTGCCGTCGTAGTCGATCTGCAGCACGGCCACCGGTTCACCGATGACCAGGGCGTCGGCCGGAAAGGGCACGTTGTCCTCGATGACCTGGCGGAACGCCCACAGCTGCTCGTCCTCTCCGTACGCGTCGGTCAGGATTTCCTCGAGCAAGGTATCGTAAGCCTTTGTGGTCAATCTCGCCTCCCTGCCAGCCCGCCTTCTATGCCGGCGCCCCCTCGCCTGCCTTGGCGCAGGGCCGCTGCGCCAGCGCTCGTACGGAGATCCGCGAGTTCCCCAGCTGGCCTGGACGCGCTCCATCCCACCTCGCCGATGGCAGTAGGTTGTTGCGCTCGTGGCGAAGTCGTTCGCCTTTCAGGAGGTCAGGTGGCACGTCGCGAACAACCGAAGAGGCAAAACTTCTATCCCCTTTCTGACATGCCGTTCCTCGGCTCTTTGATCGACGAGCGCGTGCAAGATCTTGAGCAACTGCAACGCGACCTGGCTCAAGCCCAAGAGCACCAGTGCGTGTTCGATGATGCGACCGCCAACCGTCTCCATTCCGTGCACACGGAAAGCTTGGAGCTGGCGGGTGCCTTCGACAAGCAACTCAAACGGTGGTCACGGCAGAAAGACCTCACGCCGGCCCAGTGCGCGGAAGTGCGCCGACTGCAGCAGCAGATGATCCGCTATCGGGCAGGCTGCCAGCACATCATCGCCGTGGCTGCGGCCTTGAAGAAGAGCACGATTGAGACCATTCTCGGGATGAGTGACGAGGAGGTGGGTCGGGCCGTGCTCTCAGGCGAGCTGGCGGGCGCCAGGAGAGAGGAGCGGACGATGCCGTTCACGGCCGAGCAGCTGCACGTGGCCTCGTTGATTGACGCCAAAGTCAAGGAGCTGACCCGTGCGGGTGTGGAGGATGAGGGCACGCTGCTCGCGGAGATGGCCGACTTTTTACCGGGTTTCAAACGCATCATGGACACGGCCACCCCGGCCATGATGGAAGAGCTGAGCCATCGGTTCGCCGGTTTTTTTGTGTTTGCCAGGGTGCTCGAGTCCGTGGCCGAGGGGATCGAGTCGGGCCGCATCCAGGTTCCGAGATAGAGCCCGGTCGACCAGACGCTCCCCCGAGCTCGAGCCGCCCGGATCTCTACTCACAGTGCGAAAACAGGGCCTTATTGAGAGGCTTGTTGAGAATCCGGCCGACCAGGCCGACTCCGGATCGATCGCGAGGGGAGTCAGCCGGGCGCAACCACGCCGGTCGCGCCAACTCGGACCAGGCCGGGCCCATGATCGCCAAAGGAAAGTTTGGCGCCCGTCCGACCTGATTGGCGATCATGGTTTTGAGCCTGTTGAGGATCCGTTGAGACCCCCAGGCCAAGATCCAAAAGGCCGACCGGCCTGGCCGAATGGCGCCTTGTCCGGTCCATTCCTGCGGGAGTGGTTCTTCCTGTTCGTTGATACCGAGCCGTCATTGAATGGGTCCAACCTTCAAGACAGCTCGGCTCCTCGGGCCAAAGTGGTCGATGGAGAACAAATCGGATTTGAATATTCTTGCACTAGGACTGAAAGGTTCGGTCCACGAAAAGGTTAAGCTTCGAGTTCGGGAGGGGGGGCTTTCGGCTTTGGTATCTCAACCTCAATTTCGGCGCCGGTTTCGACCTTCACGCGCCAGCCGCCTGGTCAGCTCGGTCCTGCTCCTTGCCTTCCTGCTGCAATTGCTCCCCACCGCAGCCTGGGGCCTTGAGCCCGCGCCCCCTCGACGGAGCTACCAGCCCAAAGCCAAAGCTCAAAGCCAGCGACCGCCAGCATCAGCCGATCAGGGCCTGGAGAAGGCCCTTCGCCTGGCGGGCGTCGACCCCAGCCGTTACGCTCCCCAACCGCGTCTCGAGGCCCAGGCTACAACCCGGCCGGATCGGCCGGATGGCCCTCTCAAGACACCCGATCCCGAGCCCTCCAACGCGGACGCTCCCGGTAAGCCCACCGAGGCGACCGCCTCGAGGCCCGCTCCCGCTCTCTACTCCAACGACGTGGAGCAGCCCGAACCGGCCGATCCGGTCGTGCTGGATCTCGAAGCCGTCGAGCCTGTCCCCCGGATGCCCAAGCTCTTTGCTCAAAGAACCCTGGATGCACCACCCGACGATTTTTTCAGTCGCCAAGCCGTCCCCGGAGGACGCTACATTCCGGTCACCGAGTTCAAAGCGTACACCAACGATCATGCGGTTTTCTTTTCCAAGCAACTCATCCCGGCCGTAAATCCAGGGAGCGAGCAGGTCACCTGGGACTTCCTGAGCCCTGTCCCGGCTAACAACCAGACGAGCCGCGGCACGGCCGCCAGCGTAGAGTTCAGCTATACCTCGGTGGGAGAGGACGCCGCCAGTTTCGACTCCCAGTCCACGCTGGTCGTCACTGTCTGGGACAAGCGTTGGCCGGAGGGTAAGGTGGTGCGGACCATCCAGACTCCCACCCACCAGGAGCAGCTCCAGATTTACGCCGGCATCACCGCCCGAGATCCAGGGTTCTGGACTTTTACCGAAACCAGCACCCACCAGCCCACCACGCAGTTTGATTTCCCTGTCGAGGAGCCCCCGGTCCCGGCTACCGAATGGACGCGCTGGGTCGATCCCACCCAGAGCGAGGACGTAACCACCAGCCCGCTCGTCTACACCAACGACGACTGGCTGCTGCGCACAAAGGCGTTCACCTTCGAGAACCCGTCCCAGGCTCAAACGATCAGCTGGAGCTGGCTGGCCCCCGACCCCGCTCTCAACACCACCTCTCGCGCCAGCTACGTCACCATCGAGCTCCGCTATCGCATCTTGCCCGGCGAGCAGTACCGCGTGCTGGTCCGAGTCTTCGACCCGGCCTTCCCAGGCGGGAGGCTGGTCAAGGAGGAAACCGGCCCGGGGACGCTTCCGGGCTACACGCTGACCTACGGCGAGGGACTGCCCGTCTATGGCGCCTGGAGCTGTGTCGAGCAGGTTAACCAACTGCCTCCCGTCACGACTGCGATTGAAGCACGCTCCCTGGTAACCAGCGTCCGCGGTCCGGCCGCGTTCTACCCGGACAATGGACCCATCACCTACAACATCTCGATTGAGGGATTTCCGGCCACCTTCGTGCCGCAGAACCTCGAGTGGAACCTGAAGATTCGCCGGTTGGACGGAAGCCAACCCCTCGATTCGGTGCGGGAGTTCACGGGCACCGTCGCCGACAACGATCAGAACCCGGTGCTGATCATGCAGGACTGGGACGGAGCCGACGAGTTCGGAACCCGTGTGGGAATCGGCAAGAGCTTCCTTCCGGAGCTGACAGTCACCGTGCCGGGGGCCCCGCCGGCTCCCTTTGCGCCTTTCGCGGCGGCGGCCACGAGCGGATCGCCCGGGGTTTTCAGCCACACCTTCAGCACTACGCCCCAGACGCTCTACCTCGCCAACGACGCGGGACGTACCTACATGCCCGTCGAGGGAGCCACCTCCAAAGAGATCGATGTCTCGACCGGCCGCTATCGTTATGAGGAGATGGACCTGGCCATTCCCACCCGGGGTCTACCCATTGTCATCGGCCGCTACTTCCTCAGCGAGGATCAGAACAGGGCCCCCAACTTCGGCTGGCGCTGGACCTTCGAGCACCGGCTGGAGGGCATCCAATCCAACTCGGTCACTTACCTCTCTCCTTCCGGGCGCGTGGATACCTATGTGCGCGCCGGCGCCGCCCTGAACCCGACCCGGCCTGACATTACCGCCCAGCTCCGTCAGATCGACTTCAACCACTACGAGCTCGAGCTCAAGAATCACATCCGTCTGGTCTTCGTGGTACCCAACGGGAACACCGACGTCGCCGTGCTTGAGAAGCAGATCGACCGGAACGGGAACACCCTCACATTCAGCTGGGACGCCTTCGGCCAGAGATTGAACAGCATCCAGGGACCGGTTTCGTCCCAGACAGTCACGCTGGAGTGGGGCCCGGGCGCCGTGCCCAACATCTTCCGGCTCGACCGCGTGACTGATTGGACCGGACGCAAGGTAGAGTACCGCTACGGGAACGGATTCAACGGTGACCAGTTCCTGGTCTCCGTCCGTCTGCCCGATCCGAGCGGCTCCTCGACTCAAGAGGTCATCGAGTATTCCTGGATCAAGCAGAAGGTCCCGGGAACCAATGCTGGGCTTTACAGTCTGCTCGGCGTCTCCCGGCCTAGCGTCGGGTTGCAGGACAAGATCGTTCCTGAAGCTCCGGGCAGCGGCGTCCTGAATCAAATCGGCGCCGTCGATCGCTCGGTGACCGATTTCAACCTGGAAACCATCCTGCCGACCTTTACGGGCGGCCCGAGCGGCCAGGGCGGGAACACCACGCTTCAGCGCCGTGGCCCCGATGTTCCCACCCAGTTTTGGAATTACTTTCAGGACGAGTTCGGCCGCACCACCGACGTGAATAATCCGCGCGGCGCAAGCAGCCGAATGCAGCTCGATCCGGCCAACAATGTCCTGGAGGCGCTGAACTACAACGACCAGCGCAGTGAGTACACCTATGACGAGAGCCGCAATCCTCTCACGGCCAAGGACGCTCTGAATCATACGACGACCTTTACCTGGAACAACAACAATCTGACCTCGGTACGGGATGCCGATGGGGAAATGACCTTCCTGGTTTATGACGCGAACAACAACCTGACTCGCAAGCGCGATCCCCTGAGCCACACCCAAGAATACGACTACAACGCATTCGGCCAAGTGACCCGCTACACCGACGGCGAGGGTAACTCTTGGACCTTCGACTACAATTCCGACGGCTACCTCACGTCCATGACTGCGCCTTCGATCGCGGGTCAGGGGAGCGCCACCTGGATCTACACCGTTGATTCCCTGGGCCGGCGCACCGCCGTTACCGATCCTCGAGGAAACACCTACCGCTACGAATGGGATGCTCGCGATCGACTCAAGAGCGTGACACTGCCGGCCGTGAGCTCGGGGGGCGAGCAACCGGCGCTCAGCGCCAAAAAAATCGTCTACCAGTGGAATCGCAACGACCTGCTCTTGTCCGTCAAGGACCCACTCAATCGGGAGACGACTTACGGGTATGACAGCTCGCTGCGTCTGACCTCGGTCCTCGAGCCAGGCCTCAGCAGTCCCACGCGGTACGCGTATGACGCCAACTCAAACGTCAAGACTCTGACCAACACCAACGGAGCCGTCACCAGTTATGAGCACGACGTACTCAATCGCCTGACGGAAATGCGTTATCCGACTCCGGGTGGCACGGAGACCTACGACTATGACGAGTTGGGCAACGTTCTGCGCTGGGGCAAAAGCGACGGGGTTACCATCAATTATGCCTACGATGACAAGAACCGACTGACGGATGTCAATGGGCCCGGCGTCTCCATCGACTACACCTACGATAATCTCGATCGTCCCCTGACGATGGTGGACGGGACGGGAACGACGCGCTATTCGTACACCGCAGACTACAACCTCGAGTCCGTTCAGCACCCGTTCACGGGGACGGTCGCCTACGATTACGACCGGGACAACCGGGTTGTCCGAGTCACCGATCCACAGAACCAGCCGACCGAGTATCAGTGGGATGCTCGCGGCCGGCTCCGCTCGGCCTCCCTAGACGGCCAAGCCATCCAATACGGATATGATGCGGCTGGGAACAACACGAGCGTGAGCTACCCCAATGGGATGGAATGCACTCGCACCTACAACCAGCGTAACCAGCTCCGGTCACTGGCTTATACCTCAAACGGGCCGTTGATCTCCTTTCAGTACGGCTACAATCAGGTCGGGTGCATGACGGCCCAGCGTCAAACGACTTCGGCACGCGACCTGCGCCTCACCTATCAGTACGACGCGAGGGACGAGGTTCTAGCAACAAACGGCGAGCTTCTGGGGGGGCCGCCTGGCACCCTGACCCCGACCACCTATGCTTACGACAACCACCACAACCGCATTCGCAAGGACGATCAGGCCGCCTTCCACAACGCGGCCGATCAGCTGACCGAGGCCGGTGACGAGGAATTTGATTACGACGGCGCTGGCAACCTCATCTCGCGGACCGGCGGTGTCGACACGACTTACGATTACTACACCCATAACAACCTCCTCCGCTCCATTACGGGGTCAAACTCCGCCAGTTACGTCTACGACGGTAACGACCAGCGCGTGGAAAAGACCGTGAATGGCGAGACCACATCTTACCTGTGGTCCGGGTCCGAGGTCCTTAAGGAATATAGCACGGAGGGCGATCCGAAGACCGAATACCTGATGGGGCTGGGACGTCAAGCCATCCGAAACAATGGCCAGTGGAAGTTCTATGTCACAGACCACCAGGGCTCAACGCACTACCTGGTGGACGCGAGCGGCACCGTGACTGATGAATACGAGTATGATAACGACTACGGCCAGACCACTAATCGCATCGGGACGAGCTACAATCCCTATCGTTACACGGGTCAGCAGTATGACGTTGAGACCGGCTTGTATTACCTGAGGGCCCGTTACTACGACCCTATGGTCGGCCGATTCACAACTCGTGACCCGATTGGCTACAGCGCGGGCACTAACGTCTACACCTACTGTGGGGGCAACCCGGTCAATTTTATGGATCCGAGTGGGCTTGAGGACACTTGGAGCACTCCCTGGAAAATCACTGGTTTTAGCGCGACTGATGAGAAGAAAGTCAGGAGCGCTTTGGGTACCATGCACTCAATTCTGACTAGCCCAGAAGGTTTGGAGAAGGTCAACGAGTTTACCAAGTCCACCGGTCTAGAATTGAATGTTGCTGAGCTAGTTTCAATGCTTGAGGATCCTAGCATGGAAGCGAGGTTTAGTACTAGACGACCTGAATTGGTCGAACTGCCGAACGGTGCCATTATGGCGAAGATGGCGCCCGCCTCCTTCGTCGACCCGGCTGAACCAAACGTCGTAAACATTACGGCAGTAGGCACATTCTATTCCAAGAATATGTATGATGCCGAGAACGATTTAGTGGTCGCTCTCATGGCAGGCCACGAGCTTGAGCACGTCTCGCAGTTACGCAGAGCAGCGGCGGGTAATCCCTACGAGGTAGGTTCGCCGCCTTACAACGCTGAGCATCCCGCTGGAGCCTTTAAAAACTATGACACCTTCGTAGAGTTCTATATTAGAGCAACGTATCCAAAACGAGCCGATGTAATATTACCTTATACCAAGTACCATCCAACTGGATCAAAATGAAGACCATAAGCATTATCGCAACGGTAGTCATGCTGGGTGTACTTTATCTGGCCGCGATGGCTCACAAAATTGACGAAGCAACTGTAGAAGGAATTGCTCTAGGCCTGAGCTTAGAAGAGTGCAATTCCGCAAAAGGAACCCCGGATCGAACCGAGCGAGTTCCTCCCGCAGACATGTGGGCTTTCTACCCAGACGAACTGTCTGTTAGATTTTCAATGAATCCTAACGGAGGTTGGTCCGTCAATGAGGTATGGGGTGCTTCACTCGAAGAAGCCGGTCGAGTCATTGTTCGAAGGGGAATGTCTGTAGCCCAAGTTAAGCAGGTTCTAGGGCCCCCACTCAGTCAACAGGAAGGGCCCAAGAACAGCATCTTGATGGTTTATGCATTGCCAACCAAGAGGCACTCCCTTATGATCCAGTTCTTTGGGGACAATGTAGGGTTTGTCGGCGTTTCTACAGTTAAGTCGGGCATTCCGGGCTTCCGGCACCGGGAAGGATGAAAAATTTTGATCAAGGATCGTTGCTCTCGCTGCCATCGAACGCAGTTTGCAGTCGGACGAACGGTTGGGCGGTCCGTCGAGGGGGAGCGGGACTGTCGGGCTTGAACGTGGCTTTCGCTGGGGCAAGAGGTCGTTACCCTTTGGTGCCGGAAACGAGCCCGTAGTTAAGTCTGACCCCGGCGGCCTGAGGGACCGCGAATTGTTGCCTCTCCGCTTCAGGAGAGAGCACGCAGGGTAGAATCTCATTGCATCAGGCCGCCGACCCAGTTCTATCTGGGAGGTGTCACTGTGAACGTTGTCTACAAGCGCTGCGCCGGGCTGGATGTCCACAAAAAGACCGTGGTAGTATGCGTACGCATACCGAGGAAGAAGGGCGAAGTGCGTACCTTCTCCACGACCACGAAAGGACTACGTGAACTGGCGCAGTGGCTGCTCGACAACGATGTAACTCACGCGGCCATGGAAAGCACGGGAATCTACTGGAGACCCGTTTACAACATCCTGGACGGAACTGGCTGCGAGCTTCTGCTCGTGAATGCCCACCACATCAAGCAGGTCCCTGGTCGGAAGACGGACGTCAAAGACGCCGAATGGATTGCCGAACTGCTCCAGCACGGTCTTCTCACTTCCAGTTACGTTCCTAATCGGGGTCAGCGGGAACTGCGCGACCTGGTGAGGTATCGCCGCAAGCAGATCCAGATGCGCACCAGCGAGGTACAGCGCTTACAGAAGACCCTGGAAGCGGCCAATATTAAGCTGGCATCCGTGATCAGCGATGTGACCGGAGTGTCTGGAATCGCCATCCTGCGCGCTATCATTGAGGGCGAAACGGATCCGGCGAAACTGGCCGCCCTGGGAAATAATCGGCTCAGGGCCACCAAAGACGAACTCCAGGAAGCCCTGGAGGGGCTTCAGGGAGAGCATCAACGCATGCTGCTGCGGTGTCAGTTGCGGCACATCGACTTCATCGACGGGGAACTTGCCAACTTGGACGCCGAGATTTCGAAGCGCACGAACTCGTTTGCGGAAGAAGTCAAGTCGGTGGATGACGTGCCAGGAATCGGTAAGCGGGCCGCTGAGGACATTCTCGCGGAGACTGGCGTGGACATGGAACGTTTCCCCACGGACGCTCACTTCACTTCATGGGGAAAGGTCTGCCCCGGTAGCAATGAGAGTGCTGGCAAACGAAAGAGCGGACGGACTGGGAAGGGGAATCCGTGGCTGCGAGGGGCTTTGATCGAAGCCGCCTGGGCGGCGGTCAGAAAGAAAGACTCGTTCTTTAGCGTACTCTACCGACGTTTGGCGATGAGACGTGGAAAGCTGCGGGCGATTGTCGCAGTGGCTCGGCGCATTCTCCAAACGATCTACTTTATGCTCAAGCGCAAGGAGCCCTATCGCGAGATTAACACGGCGGAACTCGAGCAAGCCGGCCGCGATGGGATTGCCCGTCGCGCCGTGCGCCGCTTGAACCGCCTGGGTTTCCACGTCACGCTAGATCCGCTGACCGCCTAACCGAAACAAATATTCCGAAGCACCCATCCGGAAGCGGTTGGGTATCTTTGTTTGCTACAATCCGTCACCCGGGGCCTTCGGCCCCGCTGGAGTTTTCAGGGTAGAAGTTGCCAGACTGAGAGAACAAAGCCCTTCTCAGGGCCAACCTATAGGTCTCGGGTTTTGATCCAGAACCTCCGGTAATATCGAAGCTAACGTCGGTCTGGAGCGACTCCAGAGTCGCTAGCGTACAGAAGACCCGATAATACCGGCACTTCTGCCGCACCTCGTTGCTGAGCCCGATCAGGGCTTGTTGGTGCTCCACCACTTAGCCTACGTGCCGAGCAGTCTGACGCTCGAGCGGACGCCGAGATCAGGGCTTGGCGACGAAGGCGGAAACCTTAACCCGGTTTTCTGTTCCGATGATAGTCAGACCCCAACTTGGCGTCAATTCGTTGAATATTGTTTCAGCAGGTTTTGAGAGAAGCCGCACACGAATGAACATGGCTTAAAAACTTTTCTGATCGGGGAGGGGCGATGTCGGCTGGGCGATTCAGATCCTTTGTTTTGTCCATGGCGCTCGTCGGTTCGCTACTTTTCCTGTGGTCATGCGGAGGCTCGGAAAATTCCGGACCGCTTACCTACAGCGGAGGCGGGCCAGCGGACTTCACCGCCCCGGAATCCAATGCCAAGAGCTTTGTCTCGATTGGACTGGCGGTAGAAACCGAGCAAGGGATGCAGTTCCTTCCGGACGACCCCGAGCAAGCCAGGGAGTTCCTGCGTCAAACCAAACCTCAGAAGACCTCCAACCGGATCGTGACCGACCCAAGCTCCACCTCCCAACTCTATCAATTGGTCGGGTCCGATCTCTGCCAGTTACAAGGAGCAGGCCAACCTTACCAAGCCTATACTCCTGAAAGCCTGCTGATCAGCATGTTCGGCGGAGTCACGCCCAGGGGATTCAGTTCCCCTGTCTTACCGCACGGGGTCGTCGTGTGGAACTGGACTCTGCCGCTTCCTCAGCCCGTGTTCCTGTTTGAGCAGCGCCAGGATAACGGCGGGATCGGGGGGCAGTTTGACGAGAACAACGTCCTGACCTCGAACGTCCTGACCTACACGGTCGACTATCGCTGGAGGCAGGAGACCGTCAATGGGGTCACCCGAGATTACTACAAAGTCACCAGCAGTGTCGGAGACATCGTATTGTTCGACTCGGGGGACGAGGAAATCGTCACTGTGCCGGGGATCTTTCCCCTCACCCCCGTCTTCCGCTCAGCTTACTCCGGCGAGTACACGCTCGCAGCCAGTCAAAACGGCACTCCTATCCGATCGGAAACCTATCGCCAGAAGGGCATCCAGTTCGGCGCGCCCTTTCCAACTATTGAGGTCACTACTGGCGACCCTCCAGAAGCAATCCCGATCACTAACAACTTTCACTGGGACGACTTCAGCTCCCAAGTAGATCCGGTCTGGCGAGCTTTCGTCGAGGTCAGTGGCGTCGGGACGGTCCAGAAATTTGGTGATACCGGTTTGAAGCCTGGGTCTATCATCAGTTTTGTCTGGAATCCAGCCGATTTGCTACTGACAGCGGCTCGCGGCGTTCAGGTCCGAGCGCTCCAGTTGAAACCGAGGGCTCAATGTCCCACGGGCTGCTGCGGGGAGAATGAGGCTCTTACGACCTATCAGGCACGAGAAGCTCAGGATGCGCCGGTCTATCCCTACACGGTTGAGGCCTCAGATTCAGCCTACGCTGGCACGAGATATCGGACCATTCGAGGAGGCATCTTACCAGGACAACGGCTGTTGCTCGTTCTCGACCCTCGGGTGACTCCCGAGGAGTTTGAACCGGATGTGATCCCGGAAAATTCTGAAGAGCCCATGAAGCTCACGTTCAGTGCCAGATTGGCTGCCATTGGGTTCAACACCGCCCCCAGCTTCGACTGGGAGCTCCACGTCCGAAATAGGGCCAGCGGGCAGATTCTGCGCACGTTTCTGCCTTCGGAAAGCCGGGGAGCTTCCATCCGCTCTCCCATCATTGAGTGGGACGGCAAGGTCAACGGAGTGGCATTAGACCCGGACGACTACAAATTCGACCTGGTGGCCACCGCCTGCGAGTCCGGGGGAAGCGATGGCGGCGGGTCGGATGTGGTCGATGCCAAAATCTCGATGCGACCCGGAGACCCTGGTCCTTGCCTGCTCGAAACGGCGGAGGCGCTGTTTAAGGTTGAGCCCGGGCTGAAGGTGGTCAAGGTGCGCTTCGGAGGCGACAGCTCCCTGACCAGCAACGCAACAACCGGGCCGCACCTTGTCTACGACTACGTGGGCAACAAGGCGCGCGGTAAGCTGCCTCCGGCCGACGAGCCACACTGGAGCAAGGCCGCGGCCACGGCCTACCCGGCCCTCTTTACGACCGGGTCGGAGATTTTCGTGAGCCCAGATCTGGAGGGGCGCGGAAGCGTGCCCCAGGACATACAGGTCTCGGTGCGAGCCAGCCTCCTGGATGGAGACGGGACGACCACCCCTTTCATCCTCACTTTCGTTCCAGTCGGCACCGACACGCTTCACGTGACGGATTGGGAGGCCAACGACATAGGAAGAGTGATCTTCAAGGCCACACTGCCTCACGGCGTCGGGCGCTACCGGCTCACTCTGGATTGGACGCTGCAGTCGTCGGGCGCTCCTGCGCTCTCGCGCACGCCCAAGGACAGCACGGGCCGCACGGCCCACATGCTGTATACCGTCCTGCGGGACTTCGCTGCTGGGCAGGATTTGAATGATATGGTCGTCGGAGGGTCGGTCAGTGCTCCCAACCCGGACCTCGAGCATGCTTGGTACCACCCCGACTCGTTCGAGCACGTCGTCCTCTCGCTCAATCCCAGCCGCAGCCCGCTGGACATGGCCACCACCTGGGCCCGCGGGGAGACCGACAAGAGCGGCATTCTGCGAAGTCTGACCGACCGGTTCTACGAGCACAGCGGCTACCTCTACAATCCGGGTCTTAGCACCACGACAGTGGACCCCGGACTGATCGATCAGAGCCCAACGGCCGTGGAGACGTTTCAACTGGACAAAGCCCTGGAAGGGAGAGAGTTGGATTGCAGCGGCGTCGCATGTCTCATGCGGGTCCTGGCCCGCACTTGCGGGGCCCGCTGCGCCACGGTCCGTCTTCAGCGGCCCGGCTGGCATAACCCGGGCGATAACCAAGTCACCTTCTTTACACGCTATCTGCGGCCCCTCGGCGGCGGTCGCGGGGGAGGCGACACTGGAAACGAATTTCTACATCGTCAACGTGTCTGGATTTACGGCCAGGAGCACTCAGTCGGAGCGCTGACGCTGGAGCACCCGTTTTTGCAGTTCAGTTTCCAGCTCCACGAGTTCCTTCGCGACGACGACCAGGCGGTGTACGACGCCGTGTCTCGCTTCGACAGCAACCCGGGCAGGGCGACCGACGACAACATCAATGGATTTCCCATCGCCAACCTGCACAACGTGGACAACCAAACTCTGCGCGGTCCTTTTGCTGCCAACCAAATCCCGACGAACTCCGACTACAAGGAGGCCTTTGGGGCCGTTGCCGATGAAACGCTCGGCCTGCCGTTCGCTGCCTACAGGCAACGACTCATCTATACTCCCACCCTGAGACCTGGCCAGCCTGGCTATCATAAGGCCTTCGCAACCGGAGGGCTGACCGACGTGCGTGATGTTAGAATTGTCCTCTTGAGAATCTTGGAGGTGAGATAGATGCGTGCGATCTGCCGCAGTCTCGTCGCAACACTGATCCTGGGGCTTTGCCTGGCCGGAGCGACCCGGGCTCAGGGACCTTTGTTGTCCGACCTGGAAGCCATCCGCATTAACCAGGCCGACCTGCCCGGCTTCGAGCAGCTGAGCCCGTATGTTCGACTGGAGCCGTCGATCGTGCCCGTCCCGATCAGCGAGCAGTATCTCTGTAGGACCGACGATTGGCACTCAGAGGCCGAGAGAATCTCGGTTCAATGCATCTATACATTGGCTCCCACCCGGACCGTGGCCAAAAAGGCGCTCGGGGAACTCCACCACGCAACGCAATTGGTCCTTGAGCAGTTGGAGAATTCTCCCGTGGCCGTGGACTCGATGTTCGCGGATGTGCTACCGCCCTCCCGCCCGTACACCTACGTGTTCAGCATGGACCGGGTGGCGGTCCGCATCAACGTCTTCGCGCCGAGCAACGCTCACGGCGAGGTGCTGGCGGAACGGCTGATGCGCACCGTACATCAGCGGCTCTGGGATGCGGGTGTGCGCCCGGTTCCGCCCATGGCGCTCGAGTCCGAGACCGTTCGCTCCGGCCGCGTGAATTTCGCGACCGGGGAAACCTTCACGGTGGACTACCGGGTAGCGACCGATCCCGCCTTTTTTCCCGCCTATTCCCACCTTACCGTAACCACCAACCCGGACCCGTTTTCTTTGCAGCGTCAGAATCGAGTGGCGGATCTGGAGTTCGAAGGCCAGACCGGTACGGTCATCTGGGATGGGCTGGACGATGCTGGGCAGCGTTTCCCCGATGGGGACTACCCGGTCGAGGTCGAGCTCAGGGATGTCCAGTCCCGCCTGATCAAGCGGCAGTATCTGGTGCCCGTTCGCTCGCAGGCCCCGCCTCCAATCACTCTGCAGCTCCAGGTGCTCTCCAAGCACGTGAAGCCCCACAAGGGGGAGTTCGCACGCGTGCAGGCCACCGCGACCAGCCCACCCACGAGCTTCTCCTACTCAGTCTACCGCGGCTCCTCGGCCCAGGGACAACCGGTTTTCGTGGCCTTAGACCTGACTGCGCCAGGCGGCAGCCGCGAGTTGGTGTGGGATGGCACCGATGCCAATCAACAGCGCGTTCCCAACGGGAGTTACACCATTTCCGTGACCGCCCGGAACGGCTATGGGGGAACTGCCACCAGGACCGCCCACGTCGTGGTCAACTTTCAGGGCCAGAGCCTCATTCCCCCCATTGCGTGGCTGGGGTTCGGAGCGGGGCTCGCCACGCTCGGAATCGCCGCCGTCCTGCGATCACTCCGGCGGAGAGGAAAGCTGGCCGGCCCAGCAAGCCCGGTGGTCCCAGCGCCAGCGGGCCTAAAATTACCTTCTCAATAGCGCGCTCAATTTACTGACTACCCGAGAACTCGTCATTTAGGGGCGCGCGACCTCATTCACCGTTCGACAGGACCCACATGGGCCCATCGGAACATAGCTGCGATATCTCCAAGAATAGCTCCGAGGGGAAACCGGCTTCGATGCCGGGTCTGTTACCGAGCGAGTCAGCGACCTCAGTATCGTCAGACAGTAGGGGGCAGGTGCACAATGAGAAACAAGGCTGTGACGATTCTTCTCGGAATGATGATCGGCTGTCTCTGGCTTATTCCCAACGCCGTCCGCGGCCAATCGGACCAGGAGCCTGACTCGGCGGCTGTTTCGGTGGCGCTGAGTTCGACCGACCTGCCGCCAGGTTTCGAACGCACTACAGAGACCTTGTACTCGATCGAGTTGGGCCCGGGCACACGCTATCCCGGTTATATCCAAGAGTGGACCAGCACGTCAGCACCTTACTCAGTCGAGCATCCTGCGGTTATCATGGCCGTCTACGCTGTGCTCTCGAATCGGCCGTCAGGTGCGGTGGCGCTTTGGTGTCTTCAAAGACAAATCAGCCAGGGCGGAGTCCGGTTTCCAGAGCATCAAGCCCTGGCTGACACGTACTTTGGGGGGCCTCCGATGGGTTTCAGCCTTTTCCAGGTAGATCGAGCTGTTGTGTGGCTGAGCGTGCGAGGTGTAAACGGCCAAGCTAACTGAGCCGAGATCCTAGTTGATCCAGCAGTGTAACTGAGCCTTCGGGGGAGGCGTTCAAGCGCGGGGCGTCGCAGAAGTTCGGCCGAAAAAGAGTGTGGGGAGGCCGCTTCACTTGCTGGCGACCGGCCGCCCCACTTGCTGAGAGTACGGGACGTGGCCGGCGGGGTCAAGTCCATTGAGCAAGTGGGGTATGACATAGGGCCGCGCCCGACGCACTGCCTGGCTTGCGGGCGCGCGGGGACGCTGGTCAGCCATGGCCAGCGTCCACGCAAAGTCTGGTGGCCAAATGGCGTCTGGGTCAGCGTTGTCTTCGTGTTCCGGCTTCGCTGCGGGCGATATCCGATCGACCTGCAGCGGTGCTGCGGTAAGACCCTCACGCTCCTTCCCGGGTGCCTGTATCCTTACCGGCGCTACCCCCTTGAGGTCATCCAGTCCGCGCTCGTGCTGCGCTTTGTCGTCACGGCCTCGTGGCGCCACGCGGGGCAGGCCGTCCGCGTAGCCGAGTCCACCTTGCGCGACTGGTGCTGCAACTTCTCCCAGGCGGCTCACGGCTGGCTGACTGGGTTGCTCCACTGGTTCTCACATTCACCCCAGTTCGCTACTCCATCAGCCGTGGAGACGACTCCCGAGGCCGGATTGCTCAGCACCGCCGGGGTTTGCATGGACCTGCGAGAGCAAGAGGCCTCCGGCAAACCAGTACGCGAGCCGCAGATCCTTCAGCGCCTTTGGGAGTGGGGTTTCGAGCGTTTGAATCGTATTCCACTTCTGTCCACCCGTTTCCCCGAAGGCGGCCCGGCACCGGTTCGGCCAAGAGGGCGAGACCCTGATCCCTGATTGGAGGATCTCGCCTTGGCCGACCCCGACGACATCGATCACCGAACCCGGGTTACCCCCCAAAAACCGTCATAAAACTTACGATAGGTATCGTGGGTCTAGCATCAAAAACGCGATCATTTGCGGGATTTGCTCAAAAACTACCGTTGCCTAACGGCCCTTTTTGCCGTCAGCGTCCGGGGAACACGCCAACTCCTTTCCGCCTCTGAAAGCGGCTGCACCACGGGGAACCATTCACCGGCCTGGCCAACGATGGCCCACTTGCGGAAGTTCTGGCCCTGGGCGCTCTTCAGGCCCCAGGACAGGACGTCGATGTGGAGCCCGATCGGCCGACCGTTGACGCCGTTGGTTACTGCCATCCAGCGGTCCACGAGCGTCTTGAGCGCCTTGTCCTTGTCGTGGTCCAAGTCGCCAAAGTCACGTCCTCGCGCGATCTGCTCGGGGCTGAACAGATTGGCCGTGGTCAGGTAGTACGTGGTGACGTCGAAACCCAAGAACCGCAGCTTGTCGTCCAGCCCTTGTGCGATCAGGTATCCCCACGGGTCGTAATCGCTGAAGCAGCCGGCCGTGATCCTGCGGACACCGCGGCTGACCAGGCCCTGGCAGTAGTAGTCCAGCGCCAGAAGTGACGGTTGACCGTTAGCAGCCATCACGGAGATCGAGTTGCCCAGGTCGAGCTTGTCCTCGTACAGCTCCTTGGCCAAGCGCCACAAGCCCTCTTTCTCTGTGAAGTACAGGTTCTTCGGCTTATCACGGCCGACCAGGGCCCGATGGTCCAGGGGCTCCTGGTAGACGAAATCGCTGAACCGGAACACGTGCGCGTAGATGAAGTCACCCAGGATGTCAGTCATGGTGGTCGCGACGCGGTCCGCCTCGCTGGTTCGTTTGCGGATCCCGATCTCCCGAATCGGCGCCTCCTCGAGCTGGTGGCTGGAGCCTTGCAGTAGCGCTCGACGGCCGATCAGGTCATGCTTCTGATAGAAGGGCTCTAATGCTTGGTACCAAGTTGACCGGATGTTCCCCTGTACCGGCGGACTATGCTTGGCCTTGATCTTCAGCCAGAGCTGCCAGAGAAACGTGCGGATCAAGCGAGCGTCGTTAACCGAGCCGGGCCGCTCGTCGCTGGTCCCCGGGAACAGCGTCATGACCTCAGCCGTGGTGGCCAGCTCGAGGTCGACCGTCTCAAACTTTACTGCGCCGCGCAGCCACTTCCAGTCGTCCGGATGGAGACGTGCGGGCAGAGCCTCGAGCTGCTGTTTCTCGAGCTCCCTCCAGTCTGTCTTTCTTGCTCGAGCCATGCGCCTCCGGACCCGATAGTTTCCGTAGGATTCAAGACAGCCCGGCAGAACCATTCCGCCTATGGGAAGCAAGGGATACACGCAGCAAGATCTGGCCGACGCCTTGGCGACCGAGTTTCACCTGAGCGGCCGAACGAGCCGCCTCTATGTCCAGAGATTGCTCGACCTGGTCGCCGATGGCCTGGTCGAGAAAGGCCGGCTCGAGCTGCGCGGACTGGGCATCTTCGCTGTGCACGTCCGTCCAAGCCGGCAGACGACACATCCAGGGACCGGGAAGCCGATCACCATCCCGGAGAAGCGGGCTGTTCGCTATCGCAGCTCAGCTGCATTACGTCGCCGTCTCAATCCGCCCGGAACCCGCCGGCGTAAAAGACTTCCTAAGGCTCAATAGCGGCCGTAATCAGGCCTGCTCGAGGGGAGGGGACATTGATCTATAGGAACGCGGGGTTAGCAGCCATTCTTGGGACTTGGCTGTTGCTTGCTACCAGCTGTAGTCAAAACTCCAGCTCCGTCCAAGGGGTTATAGAAGATGACAGCTTTTTCTTAGTCACTTTGGGTGATAAGCGCGTCTTCATGGTGCTGAAAGACCAGGTGAGCCCTGGTAGCGTCACGCGGTTGATGGACGGAGCGTTGTGGCCTGGCCAAAAGGTCACGGTCAAATTTAAGCAAAGCAATGAGTGGACCCTGACCCCTCACGAGGGGCCGGCCAAGTCTCGGAACCTCATTGCCTATCTCACTAACGACCCAGCAACCGGCGCCCAAGCCAGCCCTACCGAGGCTGTTTCAGATGAGGGCGGTCCAAAGGTTGATGATGCTCCACCCTCCGAGCAAGAGCCGCCTGGAATGTCAGAGGATGCTGTCCTAGCTGTAGCAGTTAGCTACTATCAACTTCTTAGCGACAAAGATTACGAATCAGCCTACGCCTTACGAACCAAAGACTCGCCTGTTACTGTCGCCAAATTATCGATGGAATGGGATAACGTTGAGTCCGTTCGGCTGAGCAACGTTGCTAGGGTTGATACTAAGAAGATTCCTTCCAGTGAGTGTTATTACCGAGCGACCAGGCGAGCAAACGGCACTAAAAGATGGCTCGGTGGCCGGCGTGTAACATTTTGTTAACAGGTACGTCGATGGGGGACTTTGAATCTGCCTCAACATGCCGAGGCAGAGGAAGAGGCCGCAGCC
>JABAQN010000041.1 GCA_019187495.1 Steroidobacteraceae bacterium | reverse complement strand
TGCGCCGCCCGCGCCGCATGCGCCGCCCGCCGCGCCTGCCGCGATGCCCGCGCCGGCTGCGCCCGCCCGCAAGGCGAATGAGTACGTGGTGACCGCGCCGATGGTCGGCACCTTCTACGCGGCGTCCTCACCGGGCGCGAAGCCCTTCGTCGACATCGGTGACGAGGTCAAGGTCGGGCAGGTGCTGTGCATCATCGAGGCCATGAAGATGATGAACCAGATCGAAAGCGACAAGGCGGGACGCATCACCTCGGTGATGGTGCAGAACGGCGAGCCCGTGGAATTCGGCCAGCCGCTCTACACGATCGAGTAGGCCATGCTCGAGAAAGTACTGATCGCGAATCGCGGCGAGATCGCGCTGCGCGTACTGCGGGCGTGCCGCGAACTCGACATCAAGACGGTTGCCGTGCATTCGACGGTCGATGCGAACCTGAAGCACGTGCTGCTCGCCGATGAATCGGTCTGCATCGGCCCGCCGCCCTCGCCGCAGAGCTACCTCAGCATGCCGGCGATCATCAGCGCGGCGGAAGTGACCGACGCGGTCGCGATCCACCCCGGCTACGGCTTCCTGTCGGAGAACGCGGATTTCGCCGAGCGCGTCGAGAAGAGCGGCTTCACGTTCATCGGCCCGAGGGCCGAGGTGATTCGCCTGATGGGCGACAAGGTCTCGGCCATCAAGGTGATGAAGTCGCACGGCGTGCCGTGCGTGCCCGGCTCCGACGGCCCGCTCGGCAGCGACAACGACGAGAACCTGCGCATCGCGCGCGGCATCGGCTACCCCGTCATCATCAAGGCGTCGGGCGGCGGCGGCGGTCGCGGCATGCGGGTCGTGCACAGCGAAGGCGCGCTCCTCAATTCGGTCGCGCTGACGCAGGCGGAGGCGCGCGCGGCCTTCGGCAACGACCAGGTCTACATGGAGAAATTCCTCGACCGGCCGCGGCACATCGAGTTCCAGGTGCTCGCGGACAACTACGGCAATGTCATCCACCTCGGCGAGCGCGACTGCTCGATGCAGCGCCGCCACCAGAAAGTGATCGAGGAAGCGCCCGCGCCGGGCATCAGCGACCGGCAGCGCATCGACATGGGCGAACGGGTCGTCGCCGCCTGCGCCGCGGTCGGTTACCGCAGCGCCGGCACGCTGGAATTCCTCTACCAGGACGGCGAGTTCTATTTCATCGAAATGAACACGCGCATCCAGGTCGAACACCCGGTCACCGAAATGATCACGGGCATCGATCTCGTCAAGGCGCAGCTGATGATCGCGGCCGGCGAGAAGTTGCCGTACGTGCAGAAGGACATCGCGTTCCGTGGCCACGCCATCGAGGCGCGCATCAATGCCGAGGACGCGAAGACCTTCATGCCCTCTCCCGGCCCGGTCAAGCTGTGGCACGCGCCCGGCGGCCCGGGCATCCGCGTCGACAGCCATCTCTATTCCGGCTACAGCGTGCCGCCGAACTACGATTCGCTGATCGGCAAGGTGATCGCCTACGGCGACACGCGCGACACCGCGATCCAGCGCATGAAAATGGCGCTCACCGAAATGGTGGTCGAGGGCATCAAGACGAACGCCGCGCTGCACCGCGAGATCTTCAACCATGCCGCCTTCCGCGCGGGCGGGCTCGATATCCATTACCTCGAGCGGCGGCTGGGGCTGAAGTAGAGGCGGACAGCGAACGGCGGGCAGCGCGCTGTTCGCCCCTTTCCAATTCCCCTTTCCCACATGCCCTTCCTGTCCATTTCCTTCCCGCTATCCCACCTCGACGCTGACGCCGCGGAATCGGCGTGCTTCGCGACCGGCGCGCTCGCCGTGACACTCGGCGACGAGCGCGACGATGCGGTGCTCGAGCCTGCGCCCGGCGAAGTCCGCCTCTGGCCGGCAACGCGGGTCGAGGCGACGTACGCGCAGGACGCCGCATCCCCCGCGACACTCGCCGCGCTCGCCGCGGTACTCGGCCTGCCGGTCGAGCGGCTCGAAGTGCGTGCCATCGCGGATCGCGTGTGGGAACGCGAATGGCTGGCCGACTTTCACGCGATGCGGTTCGGGCAGCGGCTGCACGTATGCCCGACCCACGAGGAGGTCACGACGCCGGATGCGGTCGTCGTGCGACTCGATCCCGGGCTCGCCTTCGGCACCGGCACGCACCCGACGACCGCGATGTGCCTCGAATGGCTCGACGCCGGCCTCGAGCCCGGCGGGCATGTCATCGATTTCGGCTGCGGCTCGGGAATCCTCGGCATCGCCGCCGCAAAGCTCGGGGCGGCGCGCGTCGATGCGTTCGACATCGACCCGCAGGCACTCGTCGCGACGCGCGACAACGCCGCTGCAAACGGCATCGCGGACCGGGTACTCACGCACGAGCGTCGCGATACGCTGCCGCGCGACGCCGACCTCGTCCTGGCAAACATCCTTTCGGGACCGCTGGTCGATCTCGCTTCACAGCTCACGGCACTCGTCCGCCCCGGCGGCCAGCTCGTGCTCGCGGGGCTCCTGGCGACACAGGCCGACGAGGTTGCGGCAGCGTATGACGCCGCATTCGACATCACCCGTGCGCGCGTGTGCGACGGCTGGCAATTGCTCGTTGCGAGGAAGCGCCACGAGCCCGGAAGCGAACAGCGGAGAGCGGACGGCCAGAGGCGCGGCTGACGCGTCTGGCTGCCCAGCGCCACTCCCTGCCCGCGGCCTGCATTCGCTATCATCCGCCCGTGTTCACGGTCTGCCCCAAATGCGCGCTGACCCTCGCCGTCACGGCCGCGGATCTGCGGCTCGGCCAGGGGTATGTGCGCTGTGGACGCTGCGCGAGCGTCTTCAATGCACTCGCGGCGCTGCACGAGGAGCCGCAGGCCGGGGGCGCTCCATCGCCCGCGGATCGCCGCGCGGCAACCCCCTCGCCGCCACCGCCGCTGATGATGGAGGTCCCGCCTGCGCCCGAGCCGGAGACCCGTGCCGCGTCGGCCGACGCGGCAATCGATATCGACCTGGGGGATGAACTCCCGGAATCCGGGCCTGCGACGCCGGACACGATGGAGTTCGCGCTCGGCAGCGCCGATCTCGCGCAGATCTTCGTGGCACCGGAAGTCACCGGGGGCGACAGCACTTCCGGCACCTTCGAGTCGATCGTGCTCGAAGGCGGCCTGCCGGACGACGACGATGAACCGGCGTCGTCGGCCGGGGATCTCGAGCGCGCTGACGCGGAACTCGAGCAGATCGCACGCGCCGCCCGTGATGCGGTTGCCGACCCGGGCTCCGGGACGGCGCAATTCGAGACGCTGCGCGTTGCAGAGCCGCCGGCCGCTGCGGCCGCCGCGACCCACGACGCATACCGGCCGCGTGCCGAGGATGTCGATGCGTTCGAGGAAGACGAAGCGCGCTCGCGCTCCGCATTCCGCTATGGCATCGCAGCCGCGCTGCTCGCCGTGCTGCTGCTCGGGCAGCTCGTGCATCGCGCGCGCAATGAGCTGGCGCTCAGTCCACTGCTCAATGGCCCGCTCACTTCGCTTTATGCGAGCCTCGGCCGCCCGCTCGCCCCGCGATGGGATCCCGCGGCTCTCGACGTGCGCCAGCTCGGCGCCATCGCCGGATCGGGCGCCAGCGGCCAGCTGCTCGTGCGCGCGAGCATCCGCAACGAGGCCTCGCGGCCACAGCCGATGCCGCTGCTGCGCCTCACGCTGCAGGATCGCTATGGCAAGCGCATCGCGAGCCGCGATCTCACGCCGCGCGAGTACCTCGGCGAGCGCGCGAGCCAGCGCGATTTTCTCGACGCCGGACAGCGCGTCGATGCCGAAGTGGCGGTGGTGGATCCGGGGAGGAGCGCGGTCGGCTTCGAAGTCGACGCCTGCCTGCCGAATGGCCGGGGTGGGGTGGCCTGCGCGGGCGACCCGGCCGCGGCGCGCTGACGCCTCGCCGCCCCGCCGTGCAGATCGGCTCCCACGTCCTCGCCTCGCCGACGGCGCTCGCGCCGATGGCGGGCGTGACCGACCGGCCGTTTCGCAACCTCTGCCGGCGCCTCGGGGCCGGCATCGCTGCGTCCGAAATGCTCACCTCGGACACGCGACTTTGGCGCAGCCGCAAGTCGCAGCGGCGCATGAATCACGTCGGCGAGCCCTCGCCGCGCATCGTGCAACTCGCGGGCGCGGACCCGATCGCGCTCGCCGAAGCGGCGCGTCTCAATGTCGATCTCGGCGCCGAGATCATCGACATCAACATGGGATGCCCCGCGAAGAAGGTGTTCAACCGGCACTGTGGTTCGGCGCTCCTCGCCGACCTGCCGCTGGTCGCGCGCATCCTCGAGGCGGTCGTCGCCGCGGTGCACGTGCCGGTCACGCTGAAAATGCGTACCGGCGTCGACCCGGAACATCGCAATGGCGTGAACATTGCACGGATCGCCGCTGCGAGCGGTGTCGCGGCGCTCGCCGTCCATGGTCGCACGCGTGCGGACCAGTACGCGGGCGCCGCGGAGTACGTGACCATCCGGGACATCAAGTCCGCGGTGCCGATCCCGGTGTTCGCCAACGGCGACATAGACTCGGTGCAGAAAGCCCGCGCAGTGCTTGATTTCACGGGCGCCGACGGCGTCATGCTCGGCCGCGCCGCGCACGGTGCTCCGTGGATCTTCCGCGATGTCAACGAATTTCTGTCGCACGGCCGCGTGCCGGCGGCACTGCCGCGCGCGAGCGTGCGTGATATCATCGCGACGCACCTGGCGGATCTGTACGACTTCTACGGCGAAGACGACGGCGTCCGCTTCGCGCGCAAACACCTCGGCTGGTATTTCGAGGGGCTGTCAGGCTCCAGGGACGATCGTCGCATGTTGATGGCACAGGAAGATTCGGTGCGGCAGTTTGCGTTTGCGAGTGCATGGCTCGACCGCTGGGTCGACGGGACCGCGAACGCGGCCTGACCACAACAACGAGACGACGGCTGCGGGGATCGACTGATGCCAGCGAAGAAAACCCTGCGATCGCGCACCGAACCGGTCGCGCGATCGAACGGCAAGGCATTGCCGCTGCGGAATCACGCCGAACAGGCGCTGTCCGATTATTTCGCGACCCTGAACGGCCATCGGCCGGCGCGCCTTTACGATCTCGTGCTGCGCGAGGTCGAAGAGCCGCTGTTTCGCGTCGTGCTCGACTACGCCGAAGGCAACCAGAGCCGTGCGGCGGGCATCCTCGGCATCACGCGCGGCACACTGCGCAAGAAGCTGCGCCGGTTCGGGCTGTCGGCGTGAGCGCCATCCGATCGTTCCATGCTCGTTGAGATCCGCCGGGCGCTGCTTTCGGTCTCGGACAAGACGGGCCTTGTCGATCTCGCAAGCGCGCTGTCGCAGCGGCACATCGAGCTCCTCTCGACCGGCGGCACGGCACGGCTGCTGCGCGAGCACGGCATCGCGGTGACCGAAGTCTCGGCCTACACCGGTTTCCCGGAGATCATGGACGGGCGCGTCAAGACGCTGCACCCGCGCATCCACGGCGGGCTGCTCGGCCGGCGCGGCGTCGACGACGCCGTGATGCGGCTGCACGACATCCCGCCGATCGACCTGCTGGTCGTGAACCTCTACCCGTTCGCCGAAACGGTCGCGCGGCCGAACTGCACGTACGACGAGGCGATCGAGAACATCGACATCGGCGGGCCGGCGATGCTGCGCGCGGCCGCCAAGAACCACCATTCGGTCACGGTGGTCGTCGATCCGGCGGATTACGCGCCGATGCTCGGCGAACTCGATGCGAACGCCGGGTGCACGAGCATCGACACGCGTTCGCGCCTCGCCGCCAAGGCGTTCGCCCACACGGCGCGCTACGACACGATGGTGGCGGGGTACCTGCTCGGCCGCGAAAGCGCCGCCGAACGTTTCCCGCCGACGCTGCCCCTCGTCTTCGACAAGCTGCGCGACCTGCGCTACGGCGAGAACCCGCACCAGGCGGCGGCGTTCTACCGCGACGTCGCCGGCCGCGGCGCCTCGATCGCGGCGGCAGAATTCGTGCAGGGCAAGGAACTCTCGTACAACAACATCGCCGATGCCGATACCGCGATCGAATGCGTGCGGCAGTTCGCGGCGAGCGCCTGCGTGATCGTCAAGCACGCCAACCCGTGTGGCGTCGCGATCGCCGAATCGCCGCTCGCGGCATACGGGAATGCGTACCGCACCGATCCGACCTCCGCCTTCGGCGGCATCATCGCCTTCAATCGCGAGCTCGATGCGGCCACCGCCGCGGCGATCATCGAGCGGCAGTTCGTCGAGGTGATCTGCGCACCGTCGGTCGCCCCTGAAGCGCGCAAGGCGCTCGCGGCAAAGCCGAACGTCCGCGTCCTCGCGGTCGGCGACCTGCACCGTGCGGCCGGCGCGGAAGTCGAGTACCGAAGCGTAAGCGGCGGGCTGCTCGCGCAGACCCGCGACGATGGCCGGGTGGGCAGCGCCGACCTGAGGGTCGTCACGCGGCGGCGGCCGACGGATGCGCAGATCGCCGACCTGCTGTTCGCGTGGACGGTGTGCAAGTATGTGAAGTCGAATGCCATCGTGTTCGCGCGCGAACACATGACGATCGGCGTCGGCGCCGGCCAGATGAGCCGCGTCTATTCGACGCGCGTCGCGGCAATGAAGGCCGCGGACGAGAAGCTCGAGGTACGCGGCGCGGCAATGGCGTCGGACGCCTTCTTCCCGTTCCGCGACGGTATCGACGTCGCCGCGGAATACGGCATCGCGGCCGTCATCCAGCCCGGCGGCTCGGTGCGCGACAACGAGGTGATCGCCGCGGCGGACGAACACGGCATCGCCATGGTGTTCACCGGCATGCGGCATTTCCGCCATTGATGTCGGGCGAGCGCGCATGAAAGTGCTGGTGGTCGGCTCGGGCGGGCGCGAGCACGCGCTCGCATGGAAGTGCGCGCAGTCGGCGCGCGTGTCCGGGGTGCTCGTCGCGCCGGGCAACGCCGGCACGGCGCTCGAACCCCGGGTGCGCAATGTGGCGGTGGCGGCGGATGATGTCGCCGCGCTCGTCGCGCTCGCGCGTGCAGAGCGGGTGGCGCTCACGATCATCGGCCCGGAGGCCCCGCTCGTGCTGGGCGTCGTCGATGCGTTCGAGGCGGCCGGATTGCGCTGCTTCGGGCCGCGCGGGGCGCCGGCGCAGCTCGAGGGCTCGAAGGCGTTCACCAAGGAGTTCCTGCGCAGGCACGGCATTCCGACCGCGGCCTACGCCACGTTCACGAAGGCGGATTTCGATCCCGGCTGGGTGCGTGCGCAGCGCGCGCCGATCGTCGTCAAGGCGAGCGGGCTCGCGGCCGGCAAAGGAGTCGTGATCGCGGCGAGCGCTGACGAGGCCATCGCGACCGCACAGTCGATGTTCGCCGGGCGATTCGGCGGCGCGGGCGACGAGGTCGTCATCGAGGAGTTCCTCGAAGGCGAAGAAGCGAGTTTCATCGTGATGGCGGACGGCGAACATTTCCTGCCGCTCGCCACCTCGCAGGATCACAAGCGGCTGGGCGACGCCGATACCGGGCCCAATACCGGCGGCATGGGCGCGTACTCGCCGGCGCCGGTCGTCACCGGCGCGCTGCACGATCGCATCGTGCGCGAAGTGATCGAACCCACGATACGCGGGCTCGCCGCCGACGGCATGCCGTACACCGGGTTCCTCTACGCCGGCATCATGATCGCGCCCGACGGCACGCCGAACGTGCTCGAGTTCAATTGCCGCTTCGGCGATCCCGAGACGCAGCCGATCCTGATGCGGCTGCGCTCCGACCTCGTCGACCTCTGCGAGGCGGCGCTCGAGCGCCGGCTCGACCGCGTTTCGGCCGATTGGGATCCGCGTGCCACGGTGGGCGTCGTGCTCGCCGCGGAGGGCTACCCCGACAGCGTCCGCAAGGGCGATCCCATCGAAGGGCTCGAGCGCGCGGCATTGCTGCCCGGCAAGGTCTTCCACGCGGGAACAGCATGTCGTGGCGGGGAGATCGTCACGAGCGGCGGGCGCGTGCTGTGCGCAGTTGGTGCCGGCGACACCGTCGCGGCCGCGCAGCGTGCGGCCTATGCGCTCGTCGAGGCGGTGCGCTGGCCGGGCATGCAGTATCGGCGCGACATCGGCTATCGCGCCGTCGCGCGCGAGCGGGCATCCGCGACGTCGCTGTAGACTCGCGACCATGGACTCGCTATTCCCTCCGGGCAGCGGTGTCGCGCCGCCCGAGGTGCTGAAGTCGATTTCCGGGCTCGAATTCATGCGGCGCATGCTCGCGGGCGAGCTGCCGGCACCGGCCATCGCGGTCACGCTCGGTTTCGGCGCGGCGAGCGTCGAGCGCGGCAAAGTCGTGTTCAGCGGCACGCCGGGAGCGAACGCCTACAACCCGATGGGCGTGATCCATGGTGGCTACGCGGCGACGATGCTCGACTCGTGCATGGGTTGCGCGGTGATGACCGCGCTCGAGGCGGGCACGGGCTATACGACACTCGAGTTGAAGGTCAGCTACGTTCGGGCGCTCGATCTTCGCAGCGGCGAGTTGCGCGCGACCGGACGCACGCTGCAGGTGGGGCGACGCGCGGCATTCGCCGAGGGCGAGATCCGCGATGCTTCGGACCGGTTGATCGCGCACGGCACGACGACCTGTCTGGTCTTTCCGCTGTGAATACCCACACGATCGAGCTCGCCGTGCAGCCGTCGGACATCGACGCGTACCGGCATGTCAACAACGCCGTCTATCTCACCTGGCTCGATCGCGCCGCGTGGAGCCACTCGGCCGCGCTCGGCCTGCCGCTCGAGGCCTGCGTCGCGATGCGTCGCGGGATGGCGGCGCTGCGCACGGAGATCGACTACCTTCGCGCGGCCGTCAGCGATGATCGCATCAGCGTCTCGACCTGGATTGCCGCGTGCGACCGGCGGCTGCGGTGCACGCGCCGGTTTGTCCTGCGTCGCATGGACGATGGCAGCGTGCTCGCGAGCGCGATGACCGTGTACGTGTGCCTCAACCTCGACACAGGCCGTGCCACGCGGATGCCGCCGGAATTCGCCGCAGCCTATGGCGGCGCGGTAACGGCGGGCGACGACGCGTCGCTCAGAAGCTGACGCGCAGGAAAAATTCCGGCCCGCTCGTCTTCAGGCGAAAGAGCCCCGGGAAGTCGTGTCCGCTCGCCGGGTCGACATTGATGTCGACATCGAGTGCCGTGTAACCGAGGCCCACGGCGAGATTGCGCTTCCAGCGATACTGCACGTCGGCGTGGTATTCGCCGAGCGTGCCGTCGATGCCATCGATCGTCGTGCTGACATACTGGCCACGGGCGCCGAGCGACCAGCGTCGGGCGAAGCGCCATGTACCATCGAGCGCCAGCGTCGGCACGGGCGCGACTCCCGATTCCTCCTCGCGCGCATTGCGGTCGACCGCCTCGGCCGCCGCCTGCACGTCGAGCAGGTATACGCCGATGCCGGCAGCGAGCTCGAACTTCTCGCGGCGCAGGAACGAGTACAGGAAGCTGAACGACAGCGAACGGTAGTCGAGCGTCGACTCGATGTTCTCGCCGGTGAGGTACAGGTCGTTGCCGAAAGCGATGTCCTCGTCCAGCACCACCGCACCGAAGCGGTTCAGCTTGAAGTAATCGACCCGCAGCCGGGTGCGATCGCCGAAGCGAAACCAGAGTTCCATGCGGCCGAGATCGACCGCATCGTCGAGCTGCAGCGTGTCTTCGGCGTTGATCACCGTGCCCGGGACCGGCGGCACCGCGCCCGAATCGAGCCGTACGCGTGTATCCACGCCGCCCTTGAAATAGAGGGCGCGCAGCGCGAACCGGTCGGTGATCGGGCTGACGACCGGCGCACGCTCGCGAACCAGCGTGTCGGAGGCGCGGGGCTGCTCCTGCGCGTGGACGGGCAGGAGAGCGACGACGGCGGCAATGAGGAAGGCGGCGGCGGGGCGCGGCATGCTGGGCGCGATCATCGCGTATCGGGCGAGGCGCCGCCAGCGTCGCCGGGCAGCGACGTCGGCGAGCGTGACCTGCCGCACATTCCCGCGATTCACCGCCCCGCGAGCGCCTGGTCGCGCGCCCCCGATGGCGCGACGATGCCCGCGGGCACAGCGAGCAGATCGCCGAACCACATGGCGTTGCTCCGATAGGTGGCGAGGCGCTCGTACATGCGGCTCGGGTTCCACTCGAGCTTGCCGGCGGCTTCGATGGCCTGCAGCTGCGCCCGCGCGGCGCCCTTGAAGTCGCCGTTGGCGGCCCGTGCGGCGGCGAGCGCATCGAAGGTCTGCGGATCCTGCGAATAATTTCGATCCTTGACGAACAGGGTCGCCGCGGCGCGCAGCGCCACCGGTGCGTCGCGCAACGCGGCAACCGGCGACGACGCGAGGTGCGCGATGGCGTGTTTCAGGGCCCATGCGTTCGTGCTGCCGACGACGCCCGCGAACAGCGCTTTTGCTTCCGCGACCGACGCCGCGTCGGGCTGGCCCTCGAGCAGGCGTTCGCCGAGCGCGACACGCGCGACGACGTGGCCGCCGTCGGCGGCGGCACGCAACCACGGCAACGAGCGATCCGCACCGCAACGCCGGCTTTCCGCGAGTGTCATCGCGATCCAGTACTGCGCGTCGGCATTGCCGCCCTGCGCCGCCTCGAGAATGATCGCATCGGCGTTGCCGGGCGACTCGCCGAGTGAAGGATCGAGCCGTGCGATCACGCCATAGAGATAGAGCGAGGGCAGGTCACCACGGACGGCGGTCGCCTTGAGGCCGGCAAGGATATCCCGGCTCCAGATGCTCGCCACGCCCGCCGTGAGCTTGAAGCCGACGTGGTGCCAGGCCTGCGCCGCGACGGGTGCGCCGTCAAAGGTGGCCGGCGAGTAGCGGGAGTGGAGCACCGAATCGACCGCCGGCTGCCCGAACGGTGGCGCCGGCAAGGTCGCGACGAGGACCGGATCGCGCGCGACGCCGTCGGTGCCGACCGTGTAGCTGACGATGCCGACGCCGCTGCGGCCGGCTTCGCGCGCCGCATGGGCGAAAGGCGCGGGCGCCTCGAAACGCATCGAAGGCGGCACGTAGCGCGCGCAGCCGGCCGATCCGGCCTTTGGCGGCAACACATTCGCGGACAGGGCCGCATTCCCGAAGCGCGCCACGATCTGCGCGGCGCGCGCTTCATCCGCGGGCGACAGCTTCGCGCGAAGATCCGCGAACTGCCCGTCGGTCAGTTCGTGATTGCCGTTCTCGCGGGCCGCGGAAAACCAGCCATAGGCTTCGCCGTGATCCGCCGGGCCGCCCTGCCCGTGGAGCGCCATCGTGCCGAGGTTGTGCTGGGCCGCGGGGTTGCCGAGCGCGGCCAGGCGCCGGAACTCCTGCCGTGCCGCGGTGTATTGCCCGGCCTGGTACTGTCCGAGCGCCGTCGAAAAGTCGGCGTGCACCGGCACCCCGACCACCAGGGCAAGGAATGCGACGACCTGGAAACTGCGCATACGCCCTCCTGGCTCGAGCTGGGAGCTGGTGCCGGGCTTTCGGTTGTTCGGTTATTTCGCAAAAGCGGCGAAATAACCGAACAACCGAAAGCCCGGCACCATGCCTCAACGTTTCATCGCCTCGAAGAACTCGCTGTTCGTCTTCGTGTCCTTCATCTTGTCGAGCAGGAACTCGATCGCAGCGAGTTCATCCATCGGGTGCAGGAGCTTGCGCAGGATCCAGATCTTGGCGAGCTCGCCCGGATCGGTGATCAGCTCTTCCTTGCGTGTGCCGGAACGGTTGATGTTCACCGCCGGGAACACGCGCTTCTCCGCGATGCGCCGGTCGAGGTGGATCTCGCTGTTGCCCGTACCCTTGAACTCCTCGTAGATCACGTCGTCCATCTTCGAGCCCGTGTCGATCAGCGCGGTCGCGAGGATGGTCAGCGAGCCGCCCTCCTCGATGTTGCGCGCCGCGCCGAAGAACCGCTTCGGGCGCTGCAGCGCATTCGCATCGACGCCGCCCGTCAGCACCTTGCCCGAACTCGGCACCACGGTGTTGTAGGCGCGCGCGAGCCGCGTGATCGAATCGAGCAGGATCACGACGTCCTTCTTGTGCTCGACGAGGCGCTTCGCCTTCTCGATCACCATCTCGGCAACCTGCACGTGGCGTGCGGCCGGCTCGTCGAAGGTCGACGAGACGACTTCGCCCTTGACGGTGCGCTGCATCTCGGTGACTTCCTCGGGCCGCTCGTCGATCAGCAGCACGATCAGGTACACCTCGGGATGGTTCCAGGTGATCGACGTCGCGATGTTCTGCAGCAGCATCGTCTTGCCGGCCTTGGGCGGCGAGACGATGAGGCCGCGCTGGCCCTTGCCGATTGGCGCGACGAGGTCGATCACGCGCGCGGTGAGGTCTTCGGTCGAACCGTTGCCACGCTGCAGTTTCAGCCGCTTGGTCGGATGCAGCGGCGTCAGGTTCTCGAACAGGACCTTGTTGCGCGAATTCTCCGGCGAATCGAAGTTGATCTCGCCGACCTTGAGCAGCGCGAAATAGCGCTCGCCGTCCTTCGGCGGGCGGATCAGGCCCGAGATCGTGTCGCCGGTGCGCAGGTTGAAGCGGCGGATCTGGCTCGGGCTGATGTAGATGTCGTCCGGACCGGCGAGATAGGAACCGTCGGCCGAGCGCAGGAAGCCGAAGCCGTCCTGCAGGATCTCGAGCACACCATCACCGTAGATGTTCTCGCCGTTCCTGGCGTGTGCCTTCAGGATCGAAAAGATGATGTCCTGCTTGCGCGAACGGGCGATGCTCTCGAGCCCGACCGCCTCGGCCACCTTGACGAGCTCGTGGATCGGCTTCGCCTTGAGCTCGGTGAGGCTCATCGAGGCGCGCGACTGGGTCAGCTCTTCGGGGCTGATGATCTCCGATTCGTCGATTTCGAACGGCTCGAGCTCGTGCATCTCGTCCTGGCGACCGTTGCTGCGGTTGCCGTCGCGATTGCCGTGGCCGCCGTGGCGACCGCCCCCCTGGCCCTTTCCCTGGCGGTTACGGCCCTGATTGCCGAGGTAGCCTCTCACAGGTTGCTGTCCAGGAACGCCGCGAGCTGCGATTTCGACACGGCTCCGACCTTCTGCGCCTCGACCGCGCCGTTCTTGAAAAGGATCAGTGTCGGGATGCCGCGGATGCCGAATTTCGGCGGGGTCTGCGGATTTTCGTCGATGTTCAGCTTCGCGATGCGGACCTTGTCCTTGTACTCGGCGGCGAGCTCGTCGAGGATCGGGGAGATCATCTTGCACGGGCCGCACCATTCGGCCCAGAAATCGAGCAGCACGGGTTTCTCGGATTTCAGGACGTCCTGGGCGAACGTCGAGTCCGATGTATGGACGATATGCGGATTGCTCACGCGAAGGATCCTCCGGGGATGGAGTGGATTATTGACGGTACGGGCGACAGGCCGCGCCACGGAGTGGCATCAAACGGTTACACTAGCGGTCTAAAGAAGGAGCGATTGCCGGGACGGCGCGGAATCAGGTTCCGCTGTATCTGGCCCGAATTTTTGCGCCTTCCGCGCCATTTTGCAAGGCCCCCGTCGATATGGGGCCAGAAAACACGAGATGACCGAGCAACACCTTTCCGACCTCCGTTTCACCGAACTCGACCTCGCGCCGCCCGTCATGCAGGGCATCCGGGATGCCGGCTTCGATCGCTGCACACCGATCCAGGGCGAGACGCTGCCGATCGCGCTCGCCGGCCGTGATGTCGCCGGACAGGCACAGACCGGCACGGGCAAGACCGCCGCCTTCCTCGTCGCGATCTTCAACCGCCTGCTCACGCATGCGCCGCCGCCCAATCGCGGGCCGACCGCCATCCGCGCGATCGTCATCGCGCCGACGCGCGAACTCGCGGTGCAGATCCACAACGACGCACTGGTGCTCGGCAAGCATACGGGCCTGCGCCTCGCGGTCGTCTTCGGTGGCGTCGACTACGACAAGCAGCGCAAGCAGCTCGCCGACGGCGTCGATGTGCTGATCGGCACGCCGGGCCGCATCATCGACTACTTCAAGCAGCACGTGTACGAGTTGCGCCATGTCGAGGTCGCGGTGCTCGACGAGGCCGACCGCATGTTCGATCTCGGCTTCATCGCCGACATCCGCTTCATCCTGCGCCGCCTGCCGAAGCCCGACGTGCGCCAGTCGATGCTGTTCTCCGCGACCCTCTCGCATCGCGTGCTCGAGCTCGCGCACGAGCACATGAACAGCCCCGAACTCGTGCGCATCGAGCCCGACAAGGTCACCACGGACCGCGTGCGCCAGGCAATCTACTTCCCCGCGATGGAAGAGAAGATCCCGCTGCTCGTGGGCCTCCTGCGCCAGAGCGATGCACGCCGCACCATGGTGTTCGTCAACATGAAACGGACCGCGGAGCGCCTCGAGGCCGCGCTGATTGCGAATGGCTTCTCCGCCCAGGCGATTTCGGGCGACGTGCCGCAGAAGAAGCGCCTCGCGTTCCTGCGCGACTTCCACAACGGTGATCTCGCGGTGCTGATCGCGACCGACGTCGCCTCGCGCGGCCTGCACGTGCCGGATGTCAGCCACGTGTTCAATTACGACCTGCCGCAGGATGCGGCCGACTATGTCCATCGCATCGGCCGCACGGCGCGCGCTGGTGCCGCGGGCGACGCGATCAGTTTCGGTTGCGAGGAGTACGCGGTGAGCCTGCCCGACATCGAGGAATACATCGGGCGCAAGATTCCGGTCGAGGCGATTGCGCCGGGCCAGCTGGCGGAAGTCACGTTGCCTGCGCACAGCCATCGTCCGCGTGGCCCGCGACGGCCGATGGATTCACGCCGCGGTGGCGGCGGTGGTGGCGGACGCCGGCCGAGGACCATGGGGCGCCCCGTCGGGCGCCACGGCGATGACCGGCCCGCACGCAGCGCTTCGCACCCGACGCCGAATGCGGACGCGGCGACAGCGCCTGCACACGGTGCCGAGAGCGCGCGCGACGGCGCGCACGGCGCACCGCCCCGACGGAGGCGGCGACGGCGCGGGGGTCGCGGCGGAGGCGGTTCTGGTGGCGGCAGCGGTGGAAGTGGCGGCGGGACAGCCGGCGGTGGCGCGCCGGCGCCCTGACCGGGCGTGCCCGGTCAATGCGTGGACGGGAGAAGATCGGCCACGTGATCCACCGCGGGAAATTCATCGTGCATGCGAAGTTCACGTGTCGAGTCGGGCCGGCGCACGGCGATGACATGGGCGATACCCGAACGGCGCGCGGCGCGCAGCACCGGCAGGCTGTCATCGATGAACAGCGACCGCGCCGGGTCAAACGGCTCCACCGCACGCACGCCGCTCCAGAACCGCGGGTCCTCCTTCGGCGCCCCGAAGCGGTGCGAACTGTAGGCGGCATCGAAGCAGGCACGCACGGCGGTGGCCTGGTCCTTGATGGCGAGCGTCCGCGGATGCGCATTCGTCAGGAGCACGAGGCGCTTGCCGAGCGCGCGCAGCGCGGCGAGCAGCTGTCGCGCACCGGGGAGCCACGCGATGCGGGCCTGCTCCGTGCGATGCACGCGCTCGACATCGACGCCGAGTTCGCGCGACCAGTAGTCGATGTCGTACCAGTCGAGCGTGCCCTCCACCGCCTTGAAGCGCGGCGCGAGTGCGTGCAGCGCCGCGGGAGCGGCCAGGCCGTTGCGCGCCCCCCATTCACGCGGAATCCGCTCGAGCCAGATGTAGTTGTCGTAGGCGAGATCGAGCAGGGTGCCATCGAGATCGAACAGCGCGGTATCGATCGTCGCAAGGTCGACAGGGGCGGGAGTCATGGCGCGGCAGGATAACCCAATGAGGACGGCGGGCAGCGGGCGGCGAACAGCGCGCAGCCAGGGAAAGCGCGCGCGACTCGCGCGCTGGCTGCTCGCCGCCCGCTGCCCGCTGCAAGCTTCCTGATGAATTCCCCTTCCCTCATCGATCTCCACACGCACAGCCATTGCTCCGACGGCGTGCTTTCGCCCATCGACCTCGTCGCCCGCGCCGCGGCGCGTGGCGTCGGGTTGCTCGCGCTCACGGATCACGACACGGTGGCAGGCTGCGCGGAAGCACGCGCCGCCTGTGATGCCGCCGGCATCCGCTTCGTCGCCGGGATCGAAGTCTCGACGAGCTGGCGCGGTCGCGCGATCCATGTCATCGGGCTCGACGTCGATGCGCGCTCGGAGGCGCTCACCCGGCTCATCGAGTCGATCGCCACGCGCCGGCGCGAGCGCGTCCATGCGATCTGCGAGCGCCTCGCAGCGCGCGGACGCATCGCGGGCCGCGACATCGCCGCGCAGGTGGCCGCGACAGCCGGCCTCCCGACCCGGATGCATCTCGCCAGGGCGCTCGTTGCGATGGGCCATGCCACCGATTCGCAACAGGCATTCGACCGATGGCTCAACCCGGGCCGTCCGGGCCATGTCCCGGTCGAATGGCCCGCGCTCACCACGGTGCTGCCGCATCTCGCAGGCGCCTGTCGCGCGCTGGCGCTCGCGCATCCACACCGATACAAACTTTCCGGCGGCGCACTGCGCCAACTGGTCGCGGATTTCGCGGCGGGCGGCGGTGCCGCGCTCGAGGTCGACATGGCCGGGATGGCGCCTCACGACCAGGACCGCATCGCGTCACTGGCGCGCCACCACGGACTCGCCGGCTCCGCCGGCTCCGATTTCCACGACCCCGCGGTGCCATGGAATCCGCCGGGTCGGTTCGCTAAGCTACCGAGTGGCATCGCCCCGATAGCCGAGCGCCTCGCCGACGCGTGATGGTCGAAATCGAAGATAACGTCGATCGCGAATTGTTCCGCAACGTCGAGAAGTTGCGGCAGCTTCGCATCGAACACCGTGACCTCGACCAGGTGATCGAGCGCCTGTCGATGGACATCCACGTCGATGAGCTGCAGCTGAAGCGCCTGAAGAAGCGCAAACTCAACCTGAAAGACCAGATCACGCGCCTCGAGAGCGAGCTGATCCCCGATCTCAATGCCTAAGTCCGGAACGGCCCTGCGCGATTTCTTCACCCGCCTGACCGATCCCCCGGTCCTCGCGCAGCTGTTCGCCGTGCTGATCGCGGTACTCGTCGCGATCACGATCGGCAGCCTCGTGCGTGCCTGGTATCGCAAGCGCCGGGGCGGCGTGCCACAGGCCGGCTTCTCCGGGCATGTCGTCGAGGCTTCGTTCATCCTGCTGCCGATCCTGATCGCGACGGCCCTGCTGCTCGTCGCGGGAGCCGGATTCGGCGCGTTCGGAATGGAAAGCGACTTCGTCGAGCGCGCACTGCAACTCGCGGCGGCGCTCGTCGTGGTGCGCCTCGTCGTCTATGTGCTGCGACAACTCCTTGGCTCGGACTCGTGGCTCAAGGGCTGGCAGAACCAGCTGACCTTCGTCGTGTGGCTCGCGGTCGCGTTCGAGCTGCTCGGCTGGTTCAACGCGGTCGAACGCGGCCTCAACGACATCGACCTGCTGCCGGGCAAGGCGTCGTTCACGATCTGGGAGCTGATCAAGGCGATCGTGATCGTCACGTTCATCGTGATCATCACGACGCTGATCGCGCGCACGATCGAGCGGCGGGTGATGAAGGTGAGCGGGCTCGCGCTGTCGACCCGGATCGGCATCTCGAAGTTCTCGTATTTCATCCTGATCAGCATCGGACTGCTGATCGGCATCAATGCCGCCGGCGTCGACCTCACGGCGCTCACCGTGCTCACGGGCGCGATCGGCGTCGGCCTCGGCTTCGGGCTGCGCGAAATCGCCGGCAATTTCGTCTCCGGGTTCGTGTTGCTGATGGACAAGTCGATCCGGCCGGGCGACGTAATCAGCTTCACCGGCGTCGCCGGCAGCACCAGCGACAATTTCGGCTGGGTGCAGGAATTGCGCGGCCGCCACATCGTCGTGCGCGATCGCGATGGCGTCGAGACACTCGTGCCGAACCAGTACGTGATCACGAATGCGGTGATCAACTGGAGCTACTCGGACGCCCGCGTGCGGCTGCGGCTGCCGGTGCGGATCAGTTACCAGGACGACCCGGAAAAAGCCCTCGCGCTGCTGCGCCACGCGGCCGCCGATCATCCGCGCATCCTGAAGGAGCCCGGGCCGGCCACGCGGCTGATGTCGTTCGAGGACTACGGCATGCGGCTCGAGGTGCGCTTCTGGATCGCCGACCCGATGAACGGCGTCAACAACGTGCGCTCGGACGTGAACCGCGCGATCTTCCGCCTCTTCCGCGAAGCGGGCATCACCATCCCGGTGGCGCAACGCGAACTGCGGATGCTGCCGTCCGCCAGCCATGCCGATACGGGTCTCGCGCCAGATCGAGATTCCTGACGCCGACCTCGAGGTGGCGTTCATCCGCGCCTCGGGTCCCGGCGGCCAGAACGTCAACAAGGTCGCCTCGGCGGTGCAGCTGCGCTTCGATCTCGCAGGTACCGCGGCACTCGCGCCGCGCGTCAAGGATCGCCTGCGGCGGCTCGCCGGCCAGCGCCTCACGGACGACGGCGCAATCCTGGTCCAGGCGCGCGCGCATCGCAGCCAGGGTGACAACCGCCGCGAGGCCGAACAGCGGCTCGCGGACCTGATCCGCCAGGCCCTCCCCGAGCCGAAAGTGCGCCGCGCGACGAAGCCGACCCGCGCTTCACAGGAACGGCGGCTGGCGTCGAAGGCGCGTGCGCAACGGACCAAGCGATTGCGCGGGCGGGTCGCGCGCGACGACTGAGGCGGAGTCAGCCTCCCGCCGGCGGCTGGTCGCCGCTGTACGGAATGGGCGTCGCGCCGGTCACGGCGCCGATCCGGGCGCGATCACTCACGTACAGCTGCACTTCCCGTGCGAACTCGAGCGGACCGGTCACCACCGCGCGCGGCCCGATGACGACGCGCGGGACATGCTTCGTGAACGAAATGGAAAAGCCGGATGCCGGTTCGTACTCGATGCCGCCGTCGATGCGGGAATCGGCGCCGATCGTGATGTCGCCGGCCACGGTCCGGATGCCGCCGCCGACATGCGCCGCCTCGATCGCAAACGCGCCATTGACGTTGCGCAGTTCGCCGCCCACGTCGGCGCCACGGCGCAGCGTGATCGCGCCATTGACGGCTTCGATATTGCCCGTGACGTGCGCGCCCTCGCCGACCGTGATCGAACCATTGACCGTGGTGGCCGAAGTAGCGCCGGCATTTCTGCCGAGGGTGATCGAACCATTGACGGTCGTTGCCGCCTTCACCGCCGCGTTTTCCGCGACGCGAATGGCGCCGTTGACGGTGGAGGCGTCGGCGAGAGGCTGGCCTTCGGCCACGTCGACCGAGCCGTTGACGCGGTCGCTGCCTTCCGGGCCGACGCACGCGGCAAGGAGCATGGCGCACAGCAGGGCGGCCAGCGGCTTCATGCGCCCTATGGTGCCAGAAATCACGGTGAACGGCGCGCCGGCGGCTCGTCGGTGCCGGCACTGCCCGGAATCAGCGGATCGGTCATCGCGGCCCGCTCGCCGATGCGCTCCCCGTAGGACTTCGCGGCCGCCTCGATCGCGGTCGGCGGTCGCTCGAGATAGCGCACGATGCGCGGACGACTTCCCCCGCGGTGGAAGCGGTATACGCGCTCCTCGATCGAATGGTCGGCGCGCGTCATGCGCAGCCGACGGCGCAGGTGCGCGGTCCACGTCGGGCTGTGGAAGCGCTCGACCCAGACCTCCGGATGGTCGAGATCCTGCATCAGGCTCCAGCCGCGCGCACCGTCACGCCGTCGCACGCGCGCGAGCTCGAGCATCGCCGTGACGAACGCCGCGCGATCCTCCGGCGCGATATGAAACTCGACATTGATCACGATCGGGCCGCTCTGCGCAACGAGATCGACCTTCGGCGACAAGGCCGGCGAGCTCCCGCGGATCGACTCGAGGTCGAGGCTTTCCGACTGCGGCACGCGCAGCCAGCGGCCGAGCGGCAGCGAGAGGAAGAAGCCGACACCGGCCGCGACGAGGCTCGTGCGCAGCGACACGGCATGCGCCACTTCGCCCCACAGCCAGCTGCCGAACGCGAGGCCGCCGAACGTCATCATCTGGTAGATCGCGACCGTGCGACCGACGACCCAGCGCGGCGAGGAGATCTGCACCGAGGCATTGAAGGTCGAGAGGCAGCCGACCCACGCGGCGCCGGCGCAGAACAGCGCCATCATGGTCGTCGCGAGCCAGGGGCTCACGGCGGCCGCAATCGAACCGAGCCCGAAGACCACGCTGCCGGCGCGCACGAGTGCCTCGTTCGATATGCGCTCGCGCAGATGCGAGACCATCAGCGCGCCGACCACCGCGCCGGCCCCGAAGGCGCCGAGCAGGACGCCGTAGGTGACCGCGCCACCGCTCACCAGGTCCCGCGCGATCAGCGGCATCAGGGCCCAGACCGCGCTGCCGAGGAGCCCGAACACCGTCGCGCGCACGAAAATCGCGACCAGCATCGGCGACAGCCGCGCATAACGCAGTCCCGCGAGCACAGCGACGCCGAGGCTCTCGGGCGGCAGTGTCCGCTGCGGCGGTCCCCGGCGCCACGCGCCGAGCACCATGATCAGCCCGACGTACGACACCGCATTGACGAGGAAGGCGAGCTGCGCACCGAACGCCGCGACGATCGCCCCGCCGATCGCAGGACCCACCGTGCGCGCGATGTTGAAGCCGAGACTGTTGAGCGCCACCGCGCTCGGCACGAGCGCACGCGGCACCTGCTCGCCGACCGAGGATTGCCACGCTGGCGCATAGAGCGCCGCGCCGCTGCCGAGCAGGAACGTGAGCCCGAGCAGCAGCCAGGGCGTGATCTGCCCGCGCCACGTGATCCAGGCGAGCGCGAACGACACGAGCAGCATGACCGCCTGTGCGATCAGCATCAGCCGGCGGCGGTCCCAGATGTCTGACAGCGCGCCCGCGAGCAGCGACAGCAGCATGATCGGCAGCGTGGTCGAGGTCTGGACGAGCGCGACCATGTCCGCCGAGGGCGCGATCGACAGCATCAGCCACGCGGCGCCGACGCCCTGGATCAGGCTGCCGAAAGTCGACACGAGGGTCGCGATCCAGATCGCGGCAAAGATGCGCACCTTGAAGGGCGCGAGGGTCGCGGCGCGCCAGCGCTCGAAGGCAGTGCTCATGCGCGACCCACTTTCGACGCATCGAGCCAGGCCTGGAACATCAGCACGTTCCACAGATGCGTGTGCCACTTGCGGTTGCCGCCCTGGAATTGTGCCCAGAGATCGCGCACCACGGTCGTCTCGAAGTAACCTTCCCGACGTAGCCGGTCCGTCGCGAGCAGCCCCTCCGCCCAGTCGCGCAGGGGCCCGCGCAGCCAATCGGCCACCGGCGCGCCGAATCCCTGCTTGTTCCGTTCGACGATCGCCTCGGGCACGTGTCGCGCGAGCAGGCGGCGCAGCAGCCACTTGGTCGAACTCCCGCGCAGTTTCATGTCGAGCGGCAGCGACCACGCGAACTCGGCGATGCGGTGGTCGAGCAGCGGCGCGCGCGCCTCGAGCCCGACCGCCATCGTCGAGCGATCGACCTTGACCAGGATGTCGTCCGGCAGATAAGTCACGAAATCGAGGAACATGTACCGGTCCGCCAGCGCACCCGACGACAGGCGCCGCGCCGGATCATCGTACGGGCTTTGCAGTTCGACGCCGCCGCGCACCACACGATCCGGATGACGCCAGCGCGACATGCGCAGGAGGTAGGTATCCTCCGGCGTGCGCGCACCGACTTCCTGCGCCAGCTGGCGCAGCGCGCTGCCCCGGGGCTCGAGCCTCGTCCAGGGCCGGAGCATCCGTCGCAGCGCGTCGATCCCGAACGCCGGAGTCGCCTCGAGCCAGCGCGCGATGCGCAGCGCGCGGCCGTAGCGGCGGTAGCCGCCAAAGAGTTCGTCCCCGCCGTCGCCCGACAGCGCGACCGTGACGTCGCGGCGAGCGAGGCGCGCGACCAGCATCGTCGGGATCTGCGACGAATCGGCGAACGGTTCATCGAACACCTGCGCGAGATCGGGGATCGTCGCGAGCGCATCGTCACCGGACACATAGAACTCGGTGTGCGCGGTGCCGAGATGCTGCGCGACGGCGCGCGCGGCGGGGGCCTCATCGCGGCGCGGATCCTGGAAGCCGATGCTGAAAGTGCGCACCGGCGCGCGCCCCTCGCCTTGCATCAGCGCGGTCACGAGCGAGGAATCGACGCCGCCCGACAGGAACGCGCCGAGCGGCACGTCGGATTCGAGCCGGATGCGCACCGCGTCGCGAAGCAGCGTATCGAGCCGCGCGAGCGCGTCCTCCACGCTCCCGGCGAACGGCGTCGCGAGCGCGTGGGTCGCGCGTTCACGCGGATCCCAGAACGCCCGCGCCGCCGCAAGCGGCCGGTGCGCTGCCGCACCCGCCGCCACGTCGGCCGCCGTGAGATGCACGATGGCGCCCGGCGGCACCTTGAACACACCCTCGAGGATCGACCACGGCGAGGGCACGTAGTTGAAGCGCAGCATCGACTGCAGCGCCCCGCGCTCGACGGCGGGCCCCGGGCCCGGGAACGCAAGCAGCGCCTTCAGCTCCGATCCGAACGCGAGCACATCACCCCGCCAGCCGTAATACAGCGGCTTCTTGCCGACCCGGTCGCGTGCCAGCGCGAGCGTGCGGGTGACGCGGTCCCAAAGCGCGAAGGCGAACATGCCGTTCGCGTCCCGTAGCGCCGCCTCGAGTCCATATGCCTCGATCGCCGCGAGCAGCACTTCGGTATCGGAGTGGCCGCGGAACTGTGCGCCCTCGCGCCCGAGCCGCGCGCGCAGCGCACGGAAATTGTAGATCTCGCCGTTGAACACGATCCGGTAGCGTCCCGATGCCGACGCCATCGGCTGATGGCCCGCGGCCGACAGATCGATGATCGCGAGGCGCCGGTGCGCGAGCGCGATGCCCGCCGCGGCATCGACCCACACGCCCTCATCGTCCGGCCCACGGTGCGCGATCGTCGTGGCCATGCGTCCAGCGACCGCCCGCAGTTCGTCCGCGCGGGATTCATCCGCAGCGCTGTCGAGGATTCCCGCGATGCCGCACATGGTCGCGCATAGTGGCGACTCGCGACGGATTCGGCAATTTCACTTGCTATGATGGCGGCGCATGCCGCGCTACCTGATGTTCGTCTCGCAGATCTATGCCTACGCGATCCTGCGGCCGATCGCGGCTGCGATCGCGCAGCGCGGCGGCGAAGCCGCGTGGTTCTTCGAGCACGAACGCGACGCCCGCTACCTGCGCGCAGGGGAACGCCGGCTGCACACCGTCGCCGACGTTCAGGATTTTGCGCCCCGCGCAGTGTTCGTGCCGGGCAACTGGGTGCCGCATTTTTTTCCGGGCCTCAAGGTGGAAGTCTTCCATGGTTTCAGCGTCGGCAAACGCAGCGAAGCGCGCGGGCACTTCCGGATCCGCGGCAGTTTCGACCTCTATTGCACGCACGGCCCGGACACGACCGCGCCGTTCACCGCGCTCGCGCGCCGGCACGGCTATTTCCGCGTGGTCGAAACGGGCTGGCCGAAGCTCGATCCGCTGTTCGCGCCTGCCACGCCGCGCGCCGCTCATGCGCGGCCGGTCATCCTGTTCGCATCGACCTTCACCGAATCGATCACCGCGGCGCGCGCGCTGCGCGAGACGATCACGCGGCTCGCCGCGGGCGGCGAATGGGACTGGCTGCTGACGCTGCACCCGAAAATGGCGCCGGACATCGTCGCGGCATACCGCGCGATCGAGGGTCCGCACGCGCGGTTCGTCGAGACCGACGACATCCTCACGCTTTATTCACAGGCGGACGTGCTGCTGTCCGACACCTCCTCCGTCGTGCCCGAGTTCCTCGTGCAGTTGAAGCCGGTGGTCACGCTGCGCAACCGCAAGCCCGGACCGCAACTGCTCGACGTGCAGCGGCCCGAGGAAGTCGAAGGAGCGCTGCGCAGCGCTTTGACGCGCCCGCCGGCGCTGCTGGCCGCGATCCGGACCTACGCCGACCACGTGCACCCGAACCGCGATGGCCATGCGAGCGAACGGGTGCTCGACGCCGCCGAGGCGATGATCGCAACGGGTCGTGCGGGACTGCGCCGCCGCCCGTTCAATCTCTGGCGGCGCATGCAGGCGCGCCGGCGGCTCGGCTACTGGTCGATCGGCTGAACCAGCGCACGCGGGCTCAGTCGCTTCGGCCTTCCGCCGCTTCCCGCATCCGGCGCCACAGCGCCTCGACGTGCTGCCGCTCCGACTGCTCCACGCCGAGCGACACGCGCACCATCCACCGGCCCTCGAGTTGCGACGGGGTGAGGTATGCGCGCCCCGAGGCGTTGATACGGCCGACCCAGTCGAGCGTGTGCGCGTCGAGCGCCTCGCCCGAAAGCCCGGGCGGCTCGTGCCGCACGCACACCGTCTGCAGCGGCACCGGCGCAAGGCGCACCCAATGCGGCGCCGCATCGACTTTCGCCGCGAGCCAGCGCGCGAGCGTGAGATCGCGCCGCAGGCGCGCCTGCAGGCCCGCGACGCCCTGCTCCCGGATCAGGAACCAGAGCTTCAGCGCGCGCATGCGCCGGCCGAGCGGAATGCCCCAGTCGCGGTAATTGATCGTCGCGCCATCGGCACGTGTCTGCAGGTAACTCGGATTCGTCGACATCACGCGCACGAGATGCTGCGGGTCGCGCACATAGTACGTGGAGCAGTCCATCGACACGCCGAGCCACTTGTGCGGATTCACGACGAGCGAATCGGCGCGCTCGATGCCGGTCCAGAGATGCCGGCACTCCGGCAGGATCATCGCCGCGCCGCCCATCGCGCCGTCGACGTGCAGCCACAGGCCGTGCTCCGCCGCGACGCGGCCGATCGCGTCCACCGGATCGATCGCGGTCGTGCCGGTGGTACCGGTCGTCGCGACGACCGCGCAGGGCCGGGCGCCGCGCGCGATGTCGTCGCGGACCGCGGCGGCGAACGCGTCGGGATCCATCGCGAACGCATCGTCGGTCGCGACGAGGCGCAGCTGCTCGCGCCCGAAGCCCGCGAGGAGCGCCGCCTTGTCGACGGAACTGTGCGAATGGGCGGTGACATAGACGACGAGCGGCTTCGATGCCGATTGCAGGCCGCCGCGCGCGGCGGCGTGGCCGGTCGCGCGCTCGCGCGCGCAGATGAGCGCGACCAGCGTCGCCTCGGACGCCGTGCCCTGGATCACGCCGCGGAATGCCTCGGGCAGGCCGAGCATCTGCCGCAGCCAGTCGGTCGTGACCTCCTCGAGTTCCGTGAGCGCCGGGCTCGACTGCCAGTTGAGCCCGAGCTGCGCGAGGCCGGTGCTCGCGAAATCGCCCAGCACCGCGGCGAGCGCGCTGTTCGACGGGAAGTAGCCGAAGAAGTCGGGGCTCTGCCAGTTCGTGCAGCCGGGCAGGATGACGGCGTCGAGATCGCGCATCACGGCATCGAAGGGCTCGGGCGCGCCGGGTGGCGCCGCCGGCAATGCCGCGCGCACGGCGCCCGGCTTGTTTACCGAAAGGACCGGCAGCTCGCCGCGATAGACCTTCGCGCGGTAATCGGCGATCCAGTCGACGAGCGCGTGGCCCGCGCGGCGGAACTCCTCAGGCGTCATGTGCCGCCCGTGCCGCGCCCGGTGTCGCCGGCGTGCGCGCGTTCAAGGTGGATGGTGCGCGAACACGGTCGTCGTGCCATCCGCCGCGACGAGCTCGACATCGTACGGCTGCACCGTGCCGTCGGGCACTTCCATGCCCGGCGAACCGGCCGGCATGCCGGGCACGGTGAGTCCCTTCGCCTGCGGCTTCTCCGCGAGCAGGCGCCTGATGTCGGCAGCCGGCACGTGGCCTTCGACGAAGTAGCCGCCCACTTCGGCGGTATGGCACGAGCCCTTCCCGTACGGCACGCCGACCCGCTCCTTGATCGCGTTCAGGTTGTCGAGATCGTGCACTTCGACCGGGAAGCCCGCATCCCTGATGTGTTCCACCCAACCGCCGCAGCAGCCGCAGGTCGGCGTCTTGTAGACGACCACGAGCGGCAGCGCGCTCGCTTGCGCAGCGGGTAGCGGCGCCGGCTGGGCCACGGATACGGAAGCCTGCCCGCAGGCCGCGAGGAAAGGCGCAATGAGGAGCGTTGCGAGCGCCGTGCGAAGTAAATTGAGTGCCATGGTGCTACTCCACGCGAGTCGTAGCGTCGCGGCCCGCGTCACCGGCCGCGCTGAACGCCGCATGATAGCGAACAATGCCGCGTGGCAGGGCGGTGCGGAACGAAAGCGCCAGAAAATACTCCGCCGGCGCATCCGGGTAGACGAGATCCGCCGTCGCGCGAAAACCGAACTGCCCGTAGAAGGCGGGCTCGCCGACCAGCACGCAGCCAGCGGCGCCGCGCCAACGAAGGGCGTGCAGCGCCGCATGCATCAGCTTCGAGCCGAACCCCCGGCTCTGGTGTCCCGGCGCCACCGAGATCGGCCCGAGACCGCACCAGCCCGAAAGCCCCTCGCCGATCGTGACCGGCGAAACGGCGACATGACCGACAATCTCCCCGTCGACTTCCGCCACCAGCGAAACGGCGAGCGCGCCGGCGGCGCGCAGCGCGGCGACAATGAACGGCTCCGTGTGGCTCGTATGAGGGGCGTCCCTGAAGGCCGCGATCGTCACCGCTTCGATGGCCGAAGCATCGCGGGAAGCCTCGGGCCGGATCCGGACCATCACCGGTCGACCACCGTCAGATCGGTCGGCTGCGCGCGACATACGGCAGCCCGGCCCATCGTTGCGCGTACGCCTGCAACCGATCGAAGCGGACATCGATCGTCTTGTAGAAGGCGAGATGGTCCCACATCGCGACGAAGTGGAAGGCGAGGTAAGACGGATCCTGCGGGACCCGGTCGCAACGCGCATCGAGCCAGGCGAGGCCGCCGCGAATCGATTCGCGCAGCTTTTCGAAGCGTTGCAGCCCCCGTGTGTCGATTCCGGTCCGCTCGGCGAGAATGATCTCCACCTCGGCCGTCATGACGCCGTTCATCACCGCCCGGGCATTGAGGGCCTCGGGTTCGGCCGTCAGCACAGCGAACCGGTCCGCGGGATCATGCCTGCGCACGATATGCGCCGCGATGTGATCCGAATCGAACACGACATGCGCGCCGTCGACCAGCGTCGGCACCTTGAACAAGGGATTCGGGCCGAAATGCGCAGGATCGCTTTCCGCCACGTTGCCGGCGTCGAACAGCTCGACCGGAAGCTGCAATGCGTCGAGCAGGATGCGCACCTTGCGAGAAAAGTGCGAGCGTGGGGTGTAGTGGAGCTGCAGCGTCGGTGGCGCGCCTGGCATGCCGCTACCCTGCTCCGGATGAGCGCCATAGTACAGGCGCATAGGCGATACCTGCCAGGTACAGCGCACCGAAGATCTGCTTGTTGTACCTCGCGAGCCAGAGCGGCAGATAAATGTCGAAGTTGTCCTGTCGCTGCTCCGTATAGCGCGCCGCAACCCCGGTGAGCGGGCACCGGAAGCCGTTCGCGAGCAGCACGACGACTTCGACGGCGACGACGCCGATCAGCACAATCGCGAGCGAAAACCTGCCCGCTGCCGCGGCGAGGGGAATAGCCAGGATGCAGGCCGCGAAGAACGCCCAGATCGCGGTGTGCAGCAACTTCACGCGATGAAGCGCGGTTCGCGGCCGGTCAAAGCGCGGAGTTGGCATGCGGATTGTGGGAACCTGGCGGTCGCTGCCACCTGCACGATCTCTGGCAATTGCCATCGGATTTCATTCGGCCGCCGTGCTGGTCGAGTAGATCGTCAGGCGGCATTGCGCCTACAGATCTTCAGGCTTGAGACCGGTGCACTTGGCGAGGCGCGCGAGCATCCGCGGCCCAATCTCATCTCCGTCATGGAATGCGAACACCACATCCGCCCATCCCTCGCGAGCGAGAGTCTTGTGGGAGCCCGACTCACGCTTGATGCGCCAGCCTATTCGAAGAAGCGCGCCGAGGACCCTCCGTGCCTTTGCGGAAGGCCACTGGCTCATGCAGCAATCGAGATGGAGATTGGCTCGGGAACCCGCTCGCTGTGCTCGATGTGCTCGGCCAGCACCCGGAGCGCGAGTACTTGGGCCTTGGCGAGCGCTTCCATGCGGTCCGCGCCATATGCAAGAACGCCCGGCAACTGAGGCACCTCGGCCAACCAACGGCCGTCCGCCTCGCGTTCTGACTCGATGCTGAGCTGCATAGCGCTTCCTCCGACCTACCCATGCTCCAAGGAGCTCCTGGATTCTACTGCCACAGCGATCCGGCGCCCAACTTCCGGCCGCTTCTACGGATTGAGACAGAACGCCCGCGTGGCGCGCTCACGACGCCCGAACTTGGTACGACGGCATGCGCTGAACTATCGGGTACGCACCGCATCGGTCACGGCCGCGCTCCGGCGAATGGTCGGGCGTCAGAGGCCGAGGACAAGCCTCAGGCCTTCGAGCGTGAAGAGTTGCGAGACTTTGATCACCGACGACTTGGCCATGCCGGACCATGCCCGGCCAATCCTCACGTTTCCCAGCGCGTCAGCCAATGCGAGATTGGAATTCACGATGGCAACTATGGCGGTTGCAATCCGGCTTTGATTGAAAGGGTTGGATTGGATCACCACGACGGGGCGTCGAAACCCCGGCCCGGAACCCGATGGTGCCGGCAGGGAAGCCCACCTGATTTCACCACGTTTCATCCGCGAGGCTTGTCATTTGCTGGCCAGCAAGCGCAGGATCGGGACTCGAGGATTCTTTCTCGTAAATAGCATTGAGCCTGGCAGTGACCGCCTCGGCCCCGCGCTCGCCGAGATGGGCAGACAAGGCGTCCGCATAGAGTTGGCTGCGAGACAGCCCGAGCTGTCGCGCCAGATTCTCGCCGGCCTCGAAAACATCGTCCGGGACAATTATCGCGATTTTCACGAGGTATTGGTATCACCATGGGCTGACTCGAGCAACTTTGAGGGACGCTCGACGATGATCGAGCCGTCATGCTGGATGACGGCAGACCGCTTCAATGTTGTGCCCATCCGGATCGAGAACAAACGCCGCGTAGTAGTGCTCGGCGTACCAAGGTCGCAGCCCGGGCGCGCCGTTGTCTGTCGCGCCCACGCGGAGGGCCGCTTGATGAAACGCGTCGACTGCATCTCGCGAGCGGGCCAGAAAGGCGACATGCAACGGGCCACCTATTCCGCCACCTGTCCTGATCCAGAACGTCGGATCGGGCGGCACACCGAAACCAGCCAGCCTTCGACCGTCATCGCGCTCGATCTCCATCACGATGCCGATGCCCAGCGGCGCGAGGGCTTCGAGGTAGAACGCGCGGCTGCGCTCGAAGTCTGTGACAGCGAAATCGATGTGATGAATCACGGGCACCGCCAAAACAAGATCCGCTTGAACGAATTATCGGGCCGAACGGCTGGCGCGGGGTGACCTGACTATCCGGCCTCCACACGCGCGGAGTATGCGTCGATAGTTTGCTTTCTGACCTGACTGCGAGAAGTACTGAGAGAGCGACCTGACAGGATGTTTCAAATCGCCAATTCCCCGTCGTTCCGCATCACGCTGTCAGGTCGCACTTGCCGCGCCATTTCAGTGTCGCCCTCAGGACTGCGGGTCAAACCCGAAGACGCGTAGTTCCTGGTCGCAGCGACAGGCCTTGGCGATGCGGGCAGCCCACGCGATGGCCTCGTCGCGCGAGGGCAGCTCCAGCACGGTGAAGCCGCCGTCCAGCGAGGGCGCCCAAGGATAGCCGCCCTTTGCGACAGCGCCGTCAGCCGAGACGAGCACCGGCGGTACGTCCTCGTCGATTCCGCCGCCGAAGACGTAAACACCGACAGCCTTGGCCTGATCAATCACAGCGTGCGCGTCGCGGCCTACTTCCCTCAACTCGCCATCGGGTACTACCATCGCAGCGCTGGGAAAAGAAATCAGGTACTTGGCCATACCGCTCCTTCTGGGAATTCACGCCGATCGTGAAGCTCGTGTTCGGCCTGCTCCCGAAATCAGCGGCTCAGGCCCGCGTAGCGGGATCATATCCGCTGGATTGTTAGGCGGAGTGCCACGATGATTTTCGAAGCTGACCCCGTTTTTCGGCGCCGAGGTTAATCTTCGCTGCGACGGTGATCAACGCCACCGTCGGTCGCAGCTGCGAGCTTCCCGTGGCCCGGGACGTAGCGGCGCGACCGCCGCGGTGACCGTCGGCGATGGCGGCACGCGATCTCTTGGCGAAGTGCGATCTCTGACGCGCCGCGGTCCGAAGCCTGCCTTCGCTCACGTCTCGACGAAGTGCAACTTCAAAGCTCTTCGATCACGCCGCCTAACGTCCGCCTTGAGCGGGCCGCGCGAGGCCGTCCCAGCGCGCCGCAGGCGTAAGATCTCTCCGCGCGCCTGCGGCGCGCCACCCGCAACCTTTCACGGACCGCTCCAACGCATAGATAGACCAAGATGCCTCAGGCAAAGCGCAATACTACGGCGTCGAGCACAAACCACAGTCCGAAGCCCAAACCTAGAACCAACGCGAACCCGAAATAGTTCAGAGCCGCTGACCCAAAAACGCCTATTGCTCCGTAGCCGATGCTTAACGCGTCGGGTTTACGTCGTCTTATGAGGGCAACCGCGACTCGGAGCGCATAGAACTGGAGCAGGTAACCGCTTATGCCCGCCGCGAGGACAGCTGAAGCTACGACGAAGTCGGCTTGCCATGCTACGAGGATAAAGAATGCGGCCAAGCCGCCAATCCTAGGCAGCGAAACCTGCTTCTGCGGGGGTCGCAGCTCTAGCATCTTGGTCTAACGTTTGAGCTGAGCGCGCCGCGCGCTACGCTGTTGGCGTGGCACTTTATCGGTCACGGCTGCGCTCCAGCGATTTGTTAGGTGCCATTCAGAGCTGGTACTTGCTGATGTCCAAGGCACCGTGAAAAACGCCGAGGATTTCAATATTTCCTACGTCCGTCACGAGATACGCGATTCGATAATGCCCATAGAGCAAGGTGCGTACGTGCCGCGACGACGCCGAATAGCGCTGCCCAATCTCGGGAAAATCGATCAGAACCTGAGCACGATCGTAGATTCCCCGCACCGTCTGGACCGCCGCGGTGGGATTGTCCGCGGCAATGAACTCGTGAATATCGCGCAGCCACCGCTCCGCTTCGACCGTCCAGGTCAGCGTGCCCACGATCGGATGCGCCGGCTCATCTCGTCGTTCGAGACAGTGCGTTTGGCATCCGAGTCCGCCAATCCTCTTTGCACCATGGCATGAAAGGCCAGTTCGCGAATAATCTCATCGCGCGAGCTGTCCTCGGGCTGCTGCTCTATCAGGGTTACCAGCTCTTCCTTAACAGTAGACATTTCAGCCACCTCTGACCTCGATCCTGCCACAGCTCGTGACCGTCGGCGAATGGCGCCTAACTTGAAATTGGAAGTGAATATCGTGACATAACTCCCCCACCCCCGCACCTGCGACCTCAACAGACCCT
>JABAQN010000058.1 GCA_019187495.1 Steroidobacteraceae bacterium | reverse complement strand
CTGGCTCGGTGCGCTGGCACTGCGCCATCCCGCCTACGGCGACCTGCGCGCGCTCGCGGCGGCCCTCGCGCTCGCCACCGGCGCCACGCTCGGCGTGCTGGCGGAAGGGGCGAATGCGGCGGGCGCCTATCTCGCCGGCGCCGTCCCGCATCGCGATGCCGGCGGCGAGGTGCCGTCGATCCCCGGCCTCGATGCACGCGCGATGCTCGAGCGCCCGCTGTCGGCTTACCTGCTCGCCGGCGGGGTCGAACCCTGGCACGACAGCCTCTGCGAGGGCGCGCAGAAGACGCTCGCGGCCGCGGATTTCGTGGTTGCCGCGACACCCTTCCTGTCGGATGCCCTGAGGGAGATCGCGCACGTGCTGCTGCCGATCGGCACGTTTGCCGAGACATCCGGCACGTACGTGAATTTCGAGGGCCGCTGGCAGAGCTTTCCGGGGGCGGCTCGTCCGGTGGGCGAGGCGCGGCCGGCCTGGAAGGTGTATCGCGTGCTCTGCAATCTCGTCGGCGTGGCCGATTCGGAGTATCAGTCCTCGGAGGAAGTCCGTGACGAATTGCGGCGAATCTGCGGCGAGGATCTCGCCGCCGGCCCGTATCGCGGCGTGCATCGCGCCGTCACCGGCGACGAGGCGGCGACGGTCGTCGATGTGCCGATGTACCAGATCGACGCGCTCGTGCGGCGCGCACCCTCCCTGCAGCGCACGCGCGACGGGCGTGTCGCGGTCGTGACCTACTGAGCCGCCGCATGCAGCCGCTACTCGACTTTCTCGCCTTGCCAGTCGTCCAGTCGACGATCTGGATCCTCGTGGTCACGATCAGCGTGATCCTCGCGGTCGCGTTCTCGGTGTTGTTCGAGCGCAAGATCATCGGCTGGATGCAGCTGCGCAAGGGGCCGAACCGGGTCGGGAGCCTGTTCGGCTTCTGGCCGGGCGTGTTCCAGGCGTTCGCCGACGTGCTGAAGCTGCTGATCAAGGAAGTCGTCATACCGGCACGCGCCAACAGGGTGCTGTTCTCGGCCGCGCCGATCATCGCGCTGGTACCGGCGCTCGCGACCTGGGCAGTGGTGCCGCTGTCGCCGGAACTCGTGATCGCCGACATCGATGCGGGTCTCCTCTACGTGCTCGCGCTCACCTCCACGGGCATCTACGGCGTGATCATCGCCGGCTGGGCCACCAACTCGAAGTACGCGATGCTGGGCGCGATGCGCTGCGGCGCACAGATCATCGCCTACGAAATCGCCATGGGTTTCGCGCTCGTCGGCGTGGTGATGGCGGCGGGCAGCCTGAACCTCGGTGAGATCGTGCGCCAGCAGTCGGGCGGCATGCTCACCTGGAACATCATCTGGCTGTTCCCGCTCGCGATCGTCTACATCATTTCGGGCGTTGCCGAGACGAACCGCGCGCCGTTCGACGTCGCCGAGGGCGAATCGGAAATCGTCGCCGGTTTCCACGTCGAGTACTCCGGCATCGCATTCGCGCTGTTCTTCCTCGCCGAATACGCGAACATGCTGCTGATCTCGGCGCTGATCGCCGTGTTCTTCTTCGGCGGCTGGCTGTCGCCGTTCGATGGCTACCTGCCGGCCGACAACTGGCTCGCACAGCCGAGTTTCCTGTGGCTCGGCATCAAGCTGTCGGCATTCATGTTCCTGTACTTCTGGCTGCGGGCGACCTTCCCGCGCTACCGCTACGACCAGATCATGCGTCTCGGCTGGAAGGTGCTGATTCCGGTCACGCTCGTGTGGATCGCGGTGGAAGGCGTCATGGCGTATTGCAAGGTCGGCCCGTGGAGGGTCGCGGGATGAGCGTACGCAGCGTCTTCAAGACCTTCCTGCTGACCGACCTGCTGCTCGGCCTGTGGCTGACCGTGCGCACGCTGTTCCGCAAGAAGTTCACGGTGAACTATCCGGAGGAGAAGACTCCGCAGTCGCCCCGCTTCCGCGGGCTGCACGCCCAGCGCCGCTACCCGAACGGCGAGGAGCGCTGCATCGCGTGCAAGCTGTGCGAGGCCGTATGCCCCGCGCTCGCGATCACCATCGACTCGGACGTCGCGGCGGACGGCACGCGCCGCACCACGCGCTACGACATCGACCTCTTCAAGTGCATCTACTGCGGCTTCTGCGAGGAGGCCTGTCCGGTCGATGCGATCGTCCTGACACGTATCCACGAGTACCACATGGAACATCGCGGCGAGAACATCATGAACAAGGACAAGCTGCTCGCCGTGGGCGATCGTTACGAGGCGATGATTGCGGCCGACAAGGCCGCTGACGCGCCGTGGCGCTGAGCACGGGGGAGGGTGACGTGTTCGTGATGGTGCTGTTCTACGCTTACTCCGCGGTGCTGGTTGCGGCGGCCCTCGGCGTGATCACGACGCGCAATCCGGTGCATTCGGCGCTGTGCCTCGTGCTCGCGTTCTTCACGAGCGCCGGCATCTGGATGCTGATCGAGGCGGAGTTCCTCGCGATCGTGCTGGTGCTGGTCTATGTCGGTGCGGTGATGGTGCTGTTCCTGTTCGTCGTGATGATGCTCGACGTCGGCGTCGAGGAACAGCGGCGCGGCTTCACGCGTTATGCCTGGCTCGGCTGGCTCACCGCGTCGGTCGTGATTGCCGAACTCGTCGGCGTGATCGCGGCGCGCCGGGTCGGTGTCGATGCGACGCAGGCGCCCGCGCCGCTGCCCGCCGATTACAGCAGTACGCACGAACTCGGCACGGTGCTCTACACGCAGTACGTGTATGCCTTCGAGCTCGCGGCGATGCTGCTCCTCGTCGCGATCGTCGCCGCGATCGCACTGACCATGCGCCGTCGTGCCGGGGTCAAGATGCAGGAAATCGCGCGCCAGGTGGCGGTGCGTCCCGCGGACCGGGTCCGGATCGTCAAGGTCGAGGCGGAGAAGCGCCGATGATCACGCTGGCGCACATCCTGACCCTGTCGGCGGTGCTGTTCGCGATCGCGGTCGCGGGCATTTTCCTGAATCGCAAGAACGTGATCCTGCTGCTGATGTGCATCGAGCTGCTGCTGCTCGGCGCGAACTTCAACTTCATCGGGTTCTCGCGCTTCCTCGGCGACCTGTCGGGCCAGGTCTTCGTGTTCTTCGTGCTGACCGTCGCGGCGGCCGAGGCGGCGATCGGGCTCGCGATCCTGGTGGTGCTGTTCCGCCGCAAGCCGAGCATCAATGTCGACGACCTCGACACGCTGAAGGGCTGAAGGCCGATGACACCGAACCTGCTGGTCGCCATACCGCTGCTGCCGCTGATCGCGGCGCTGATCGCCGGGCTCGCCGGGCGCCGGATCGGCCGGGCGGCTTCGGCCGGCATCACGATCCTGGCCGTGGGTATTTCATGCGCGCTGTCGCTGTATGTCGCGAAGCGGATCTTCGTCGACGGCGAGCCGACGTGGGACGGCAGCGTCTACACCTGGCTCGTGACGGACGGCATCCGCTTCCAGGTCGGCTTCCTGGTCGACCGGCTGACCGCGCTGATGATGGCGGTCGTCACCTTCGTGTCGTTCTGCGTGCACGTCTACACGATCGGTTACATGCGCGACGACGACGGCTTCCAGCGTTTCTTCAGCTACATCTCGCTGTTCACGTTCTCGATGCTGATGCTCGTGATGTCGAACAACCTGATGCAGCTGTTCTTCGGCTGGGAGGCGGTCGGCGTCGTCTCCTACCTGCTGATCGGCTTCTGGTTCAAACGCCCTTCGGCCATCCACGCGAACCTGAAGGCGTTCGTCGTCAACCGGATCGGCGATTTCGGCTTCGTGCTGGGCATCGCCGGCGCGGTGTATTTCACGAACTCGCTCGACTATGCCGACCTGTTCGCGCTGGCGCCTTCGCTCGAGTTCGCGAGCTTCCCGCTGACGAGCACGACCAGCGTGTCGGGGCTGACGCTCATTTCGCTGAGCCTGTTCGTCGGGGCCATGGCCAAGTCCGCGCAGGTGCCGCTGCACGTGTGGCTGCCCGATTCGATGGAAGGCCCGACCCCGATCTCGGCGCTGATCCACGCCGCGACGATGGTGACGGCGGGCATCTTCATGGTCGCGCGCATGTCGCCGCTGTTCGAGTATTCGGAGGCTGCGCTGTCGTTCGTGCTGGTGATCGGCGCCACGACCGCCTTCTTCATGGGCCTGCTCGGCGTCGTCAACAACGACATCAAGCGCGTGATCGCCTATTCGACGCTCTCGCAGCTCGGCTACATGACCGTGGCGCTCGGGGTGTCGGCTTACAGCGCCGCGATTTTCCACCTGATGACGCACGCGTTCTTCAAGGCGCTGCTGTTCCTCGCGGCGGGTTCGGTGATCATCGCCATGCATCACGAGCAGGACATGCGCAAGATGGGCGGGCTCGCGAAATACATGCCGGTCACCGCCGCCACGTGCTGGATCGGTTCGCTGGCGCTCGTCGGCACACCGTTCTTCTCGGGTTTCTACTCGAAGGACGCGCTGATCGAGGCGGTCGGCGAATCGCATCGCTGGGGCGCGACCTACGCCTACTGGTGCGTGACGGCGGGCGTGTTCATCACGGCGCTGTATTCGTTCCGGCTGCTGTTCATGACATTCCACGGCAAGGAGCGGTTCGGCACGGGCCAGCATGCCGACGACCATCAGGGCCATGGCGACGATCACGGCCACGGTGGCCCGCCGCACGAGAGCCCATGGGTCGTCACCGTGCCGCTGATCGCACTCGCCATTCCCTCGATCGTGATCGGCTATCTGACGATCGGGCCGCTGCTGTTCGGCGGCGCATTCGGCGATTCGATCTTCGTGCGCGGGGCCAACGACGTCATCGGCGCGCTCGCGCACGAGTACCACGGGCCGGTGGCGTTCGCGCTGCACGGCCTGACGGCCCTTTCCACCTGGCTCGCGCTCGCCGGTGCGCTGGTCGCCTGGTACGTGTACCTGCGCAGTCCGCAGACGGCGGATCGCCTCGCGGCGCGCTTCTCGGGCCTCTACTCGCTGCTCGTGAACAAGTATTACTTCGACTGGGTGAACGAGAAACTGGTCGCGCCGTTCACGCGGCTCGTCGGCAGGCTCCTCTGGAAGGGCGGGGACCAGCTGCTGATCGACGGGGCATTCGTGAATGGTTCGGCGAAATTCGTCGACTGGGCCGCGGCGCGGGGCCGGCGGATCCAGACCGGTTACTTGTATACCTACGCGTTCTGGATGGTCATCGGGCTCGCGGTCCTCCTGGGCTGGTTCCTGATCCGCGCCTGACGGGGTCAAAAGCGCATGCAGGGTTTCGGTATTCTCTCGGCACTCGTGTGGCTGCCCATCGCAGGCGGCATCGCCGTGCTCGCGCTCGGCGACCGGCGCATCGCGCTCGGCCGCTGGCTCGCGCTCGCGGTGGCGCTCGCGACGGTGGCGATCTCGATCCCGCTGTGCACGGGCTTCGATCGCGGCACCGCCGACTTCCAGTTCGTCGAGCGCCTGCGCTGGCTGCCGGTGTTCAATTCCTGGTACTACCTCGGCATCGACGGTATTTCACTGCCGCTGATCGTGCTGACGGCGGTGATGACCGTGCCGGTGATCGTCGCGGGCTGGTCGGTGATCAAGGTGCGGCCGGCGCAGTACTACGCGGCCTTCCTGATCATGGAAGGCCTGATGATCGGTGCCTTCGAGGCCGTCGACGGCTTGCTGTTCTACTTCTTCTGGGAAGCGATGCTGATCCCGATGTTCCTGATCATCGGGGCGTGGGGCGGGCCGCGGCGCGTCTACGCGACGATCAAGTTCTTCCTGTACACCTTCCTCGGTTCGGTGCTGATGCTGGTCGCGCTGATCTACCTGTACGTGCAGGGCGGCGACTGGTCGGTGCGCGGCCTGCAGGACCTGCCGCTGACGCTGGTCGAGCAGCGCTGGATCTTCCTCGCCTTCCTCGCCGCGTTCGCCGTCAAGGTGCCGATGTGGCCGGTGCACACCTGGCTGCCGGACGCCCACGTCGAGGCGCCCACCGGCGGCTCGGTCATCCTCGCGGCGATCCTGCTGAAAATGGGCGGCTACGGCCTGCTGCGCTTCAGCCTGCCGATCGCGCCCGATGCGAGCCAGGAACTCTCCTGGCTGATGATCGCGCTGTCGCTGATCGCCGTCGTCTACATCAGCCTCGTCGCGCTCGTGCAGACCGACATGAAGAAGCTGGTCGCCTATTCATCGGTGGCGCACATGGGCTTCGTGACGCTGGGCGCGTTCATCGCCTGGGATATCGCCGATTCGACCGGCGCGCTCAAGGGCGCGGCCATGGGGCTCGATGGCGCGATGGTGCAGATGGTGTCCCACGGCCTCGTCTCGGGCGCCATGTTCCTCTGCATCGGCGTGATGTACGACCGGGTGCACAGCCGCGAGATCGCGGCCTACGGTGGCGTGATCAACACGATGCCGAAGTTCGGCGGCTTCATGGTGCTGTTCTCGCTCGCCAACTGCGGCCTGCCGGGCACCTCGGGATTCGTCGGCGAGTTCCTCGTGATCATCGCGAGCTACAAGGCGAATTTCTGGTATGCCTTCCTCGTCGCGACGATCCTGATCCTCGGCGCCGCCTACTCGCTGTGGCTCGTCAAGCGCGTGATCTACGGACCGGTCGCGAACGACCACGTGGCCGCGATGCAGGATCTCGACGGTCGCGAACTACTCGTGCTCGCCATGCTCGCTATCCTCGTGCTGCTGCTCGGCGTGTGGCCGGCGCCGCTGCTCGATGTCATGCACAGTTCCATCCACCATCTCGTCGAGCAGATGACGACGAGCAAGCTGCCGCTCTGAGGCCGAAGCCCGATGCCCGACATGCAGACGTACTGGTCGACGATCGCGCCCGCCACGCCGGAGATGTACCTCGCGGCGGCAATCTGCGCGATCCTCCTGATCGACGTGTTCGCGGGCGGCGAGCGGCGCCCGCGCCTCACCGGCACCGTGACGCTGATCGCGCTCGCCATCGGCGCGTGGGTCACGCTGCAGTACGGTGGCGTCAGCACGCGCACCGTGATCTTCGATGGCCTGTATGTCGCCGATCCGCTGGCACTCGTGCTGAAGCTGGCGGCACTGCTGTACGTGGCGGTCGCGCTGCTCTATTCGCGGCCGTCGCTCGCGCGACGCGCGATCCCGGGCGGTGAGTACTACGTGCTGTCGCTGACGGCGCTGCTCGGCATCTTCGTGCTCGCCTCGGCCGCCAACCTGCTCACGCTCTACATCGGCGTCGAACTGCTCGCACTGTCGCTCTACGCGATGATCGCATTCGATCGCGAATCACCGGTCTCGGGCGAGGCGGCGATGAAATACTTCGTGCTCGGCTCGATCGCGTCGGGGATGCTGCTGTACGGCATTTCGCTCGTCTACGGGATCACGGGTTCGCTCGCGCTCGACAGCATTGCGCTGCAACTCGCGTCCGAGCCGAGCCTCGGCATGATCGTCGGCGTCGGCTTCATCGTGGTCGCGATCGCCTTCAAGTACGGCGCCGCGCCGTTTCACATGTGGGTGCCTGACGTTTACCACGGCGCGCCGACCGCGGTGACGCTGTTCGTGTCGACGGCGCCGAAGTTCGCCTATTTCGCGCTGGCGTATCGCCTGCTCGCGCAGGGCCTCGACGGCGTGTCGCCGGCGTGGACGGAAATGATCGCGATCGTCGCGGTGCTGTCGCTGATCGTCGGCAACGTGTTCGCGATCGCGCAGACGAACCTGAAGCGCATGCTCGCCTATTCGGCGATCGCGAACGCCGGCTATGTGCTGCTCGGCTTCGCGACCGGCACGACGGCGGGCTACGGCGCGGCGCTCTACTACACGATCGTCTATGTGCTGGTCGCGCTCGGCGCGTTCGGCGTGATCCTGCTCGCGAGCCGCCGCGGCTTCGAGGCGGACCAGCTCGACGACTACAAGGGCCTCGCCTCGCGCGACCCGATGCTCGCGCTGTGGATGCTGATGCTGATGTTCTCGACCGCGGGCGTGCCGCCGTTCGTCGGCTTCTGGGCGAAGCTCGCGATCTTCGAGGCGCTGTGGCAGGTCGGTGCGCTGTGGCTGATCGTGATCGGCGCGCTCGCGGCGGTCGTCGGCGCCTTCTATTACATCCGCATCGTCAAGCTGATGTATTTCGACGAGGCGCCGGCGGCACTGCCGCGCGGCGAGGCGGGACCGACGCTGCGCTTCGTGCTCGGCATCAACGCGCTCGCGACGCTCGGACTCGGCGTCGTGCCGGCGAGCCTGTTCGACATCTGCAAGGCCGTACTGGGGTAGCTGCCATGGATCACGTGAGCCGGCGGGATTTCGTCCAGGGGACACTGGGTGCGGGGATGCTGCTGGCCACGGCGCCCTCGGCGCTCGCCGCGCAGCAGCTCGGCGACGTCTACGCGCAGATCGGCAACGGGCATGACGCCAGCGTCGTGCGCCTGCAGGACTGGATCCGCCAGGTCACGATCGCGGCGGAGAACCGCGGCATGGAAGAGGGCTGCCGCTACATGATGCAACTCGCCCGCGATGCAGGGTTCCAGCACGTCGAGCGCGTGCCGACGCGGGGCTTCCCCTCGGTGTTCGCGACGCTCGACGCCGGTGCGAAGCGCACGCTCGGCATCTATTTCATGTACGACGTGAAGCAGGTCGATCCGGCCGAATGGTCCTCGCCGCCGTGGGAAGCGCGGCTCGTCGACAAGCCGGGTCTCGGCAAGGTCGTCATGGGGCGCGGCGCGGTGAACCAGAAGGGGCCGCAGGCCTCGTTCCTGTCGGCGCTGCACGCGATCCGGGCGGCAGGCCGCAAGCTGCCGGTCAATCTCGTGCTGATCGCGGAGAGCGAAGAGGAGATCGGCTCGCCGCATTTCAGCGATGCCGTCCTTGCGCCACAGGTGCGGTCCGCGCTCGAAAAATGCAGCGGCATCTTCATGCCGGAGGCCGCGCAGTCGCTCGACGGCACGGTGCAGGTGTCGCTCGGCGCCAAGGGCGTGGTCGAACTCGAACTCGTCGCGAGCGGGGAGAAGTGGGGCCGTGGCCCCTCGATCGACGTGCACTCGAGCAATCGCGCGCGGCTCGACAGCCCGGCCTTCCACCTCGTGCAGGCGCTCGATACGCTGATCGATGCGAAGAGCGACCCCGCGATCGACGGCTGGTGGGACAAGGTGCGCCCGCTGTCGGCGGCCGAGGAGAAAATGCTCGACGTCGCGGCAGCGCGCATGAGCGAAGCGAGCGCGAAGAAGTCGATGGGCGTCACGCACTGGGCGCGCGATGCCGACTGGCGCCAGGCGCTCGAGGACCTGGCGGCGCGCCCGACCGTCAACATCGAAGGCCTCGTCGGCGGCTACACCGGCGAGGGCGGCAAGACCGTGTTGCCGCACCGCGCGACCGCGAAACTCGATTTCAGGCTCGTGCCCGACATGACCCGCGAGGACGCGGTGGCGAAGCTGAAGGCACACCTCGCGAAGCGCGGCTTCGGTGACATCGAGGTGAACGTCAGCGGCGGCTACGACCCGACGACGACGCCGGCGGATGCGGCACTCATCCGCACGATGCTGCGCGTCTACCAGGCGGAAGGAGTCGATCCGATCTTCTGGCCGCGCCGCGGCGGCTCCTGGCCCGGCATCGTGTTCACCGGCGAGCCGCTGAAGCTGCCGGCCGCGCATTTCGGCATGGGCCACGGCCAGCACGCGCATGCGCCTGACGAGTACTACCTGATTGAAGCGGTGAACCCGAAGCTCGCGGGCATCGATGGCGCGGTGCGCTCGTTCGTCGATTGCCTGTACGCGCTCGGTGCTTGAGTCGGCCGGGCCGGGCGGTTAAGATGCGCGCCCCCAACTGGTGCGGGGTGGAGCAGTCTGGCAGCTCGTCGGGCTCATAACCCGAAGGTCGCAGGTTCAAATCCTGCCCCCGCTACCAACTTTTTGAAGGCCCCGGCGCTTGCGCGCCAAGGCCTTATTTCGTTTCCGGGATACCGCTCAGCCTGCTGCGCGCTTCTACGGTATTCTGCGGCGCGTATGAGACTCGCAAGCTTCCAGGCCCTCGCCGCTGCTTTGGACGCCGCAGGTGTCCGGTATCTGATTGCCGGCGGCCTGGCAGTCGGTGCGCATGGGTATCTGCGATTCACCAAAGACGTGGATATCGTCGTCCAGCTCGTTCCCGACAACATCGACCGCGCCTTCAGGGCGCTCGGGTCCCTCGGCTATCGCCCCAGTGTGCCGGTCACGCTGACGCAGTTCGCTGACCGCGCGGTTCGAGAGAGTTGGGTCAAGGACAAGGGAATGCAGGTGCTGCAGTTCTGGAGCGACGCGCATCGAGAGACTTCGGTCGACATCTTCGTAACCGAACCGTTTGCCTTCGATGATGAATACCAGAGGGCCCTGGTCAAGCCGCTTCACGACAAATTGTCGATTCGCTTCGTTTCGCTGCGCACATTGATCTGCATGAAGCAGGAGGCTGGTCGGCCGCAGGACCTTCTGGATGTCGAACAGCTCAAGGCCGGGTCGCCCAAGTGACTTCCTCCAACGATGGACAAGCGGAAATCGATTGGTCCCTCGCTACGTGGGAAGGAGCACGGCGCGAACAATTGCGTCGATGGTCGGAGCTGTCATTGACCGAGATGATTCTGGCGCTGGAGGAGATGGAGGCGCTGGCCAGGCAGCTATCGTCATCGCCGTCAGAGGGCATCGATCAGAGCTGAGACATCGCGAAGCACGCCCCCGCTTCCAGTTTCCCGCTGAATCGCCCGTGGCGGTCCCCAGAGGGCTGCTGCGGCGCGGTCTCCATCGTTACGGGCGCGCATCTCCTGCTCCGCTGCATTGACATCCGTCAATGGGCGGATGTGGGTCGCCAGGACTCAAGTCTCAAGCGGCTGCTCGGCGCCGGCGGGGCAACACGCACTGGCGAGTCTGCGATGCTCGCGGTCGGAAGCGCGATGGCCAGCGCTTCGGTACCAAAACCGGTCTTGTGTCGCGATCGTCGTACGGCGCGGATTTCGACGAAAGGCGCAATGTCGTGGACACGCAACGGTGCCGTGCGCTTCACGGGCGAGTGCGGCCACACGGCAGGCCATGCCCGAAGCCGACGCACGCAGCATCGATAGCGCGATCCAACCACCATACATCGATGCATCGGTGGGTCTTTGCCGCGGTACGTGCGGCCCATGTGAATGAGATTGATTTGCGGGTTCGCGGTGACTGCGATCACCTTAAGATAACAACCAGAAAATGGGTATTGACAGGAACTCAGCAGGCGGAGGGTCAGAACAGCGATCCGTGTCGAGTTTATTTACAAGACAGCTGGGAGATTCCTGCCTTCAATCTCGCCTGCTGTGCCAACTTATTGAAAGTTGTCACCTACCAATACACTGGCACAGGCCTTGCTTGGAGTGTGGTTGGAGACCTCGAGCAAGAGAATGACAAAGGGGGGGGTATGCGGCAGGTCACCGTTTTCGGGGCGCTCGCAGTTTTGCTCGTCACGTCGGCAGACGCGGATGCCGTACCCATCCAGGCCAGTACGGGCACCTATGTTACCCAGCGCGACTGCCTCGGCCCAGGCGGAGTCTGCAGCCCGCTGAGTGAGGTCGTGTATGGCGAGTATGGCGGGACGCCGGGCGGGGTCGTTTCGGCGGCCGGGATCTCGTCCACGATCTATGGTACGACTGCGTCGAGTACGGTGCTGCCGGGTGTGGCGGGAGCGCCCACACTCGCCGGGTTCGCGGCGTCCGAAGAAGACCGGCGCATCAGCACAAACTCATTTGTGCTGCAGCGCTACACCTACACTGGTTCTGCGTCAGCGACGCGAAATCTCGGCGGATCGCTCAGCTACTCCCAGACGATCACCGATCCGTTGAATGCCGATTACTCGAGCTCGGGGGAGTCGTCCGGTGTGTACGCGCACTTGCGAATCTTCATGACCCCGGGGAGTTTTGCCGAGGCCGGGGATACAGCCGAGTCCAACTACGAATTGCTCTATGCGTTCGCAAACGCCGACGGGAGCGCTGATTTTTCTCTTGTCGCCGAAAGCGAGTACAAGGACCTCCTCAGCAATTCATCCGGGTCCGGTTCGTTGTCCACCCAAGTCACTTTGGCACCCGGCGACGCATTCTGGGTCTGGGCGTTTCTACAGACTCCGGCGGCCGATGGTTCCGTGGTGGACGTCTCCAGTGGACTCATTCTGAATTGGGACAATAGCGAGAATCTCGTGCCCGCAGCGCATGCGGTGCCGGAACCGGGCACGCTGGCTCTGCTCGCGACAGGGCTTGCACTGATCGGCCTCACTCGACCGGGCCGGATGCGACGTTCAGCGTTCAAGCAAGTGACTTGAGAGCAAGTAGCCAGTGATCGGGAAACTGCATTTCCTGGCGCGATAGCTGGTGGGGCCGACGAAAAATTGCATGTCAGCAGAGGTAGAGACCACGCGGAAAAATCTTGCCGATCAATGGGGAGGGGCTGTGAAGAAATCTTCGAATATGGCTCTTTGGGCCATTGCTGTCGCAGGTGCGACTGTCTCGATGCAAGCGCACGCAGTGCCGGTTGCCGGGACCACCAGCATCTGGGCTCCGACGCGCGCGTGCCGAATCTGGTCGTCGTCGGGAAGCTGGTGCGAACTGTGGGGGACTCGGACCGACTACTATGACGGTGCGCCGGGCGACGCGACGTCGACGATCGATGTGACAAACGTCTACGGTTCCGCTTTTGCGGAGGCATCACTGACAGGGGAAGGGTCGGCGCCCGTGATCCGGGCTCGCGCGGAGTCCACTTACGGGACCCGGATCAATACGCTGACTTCCGCGATCCAGAGCTACACCTACGCGGGTGCAGCTTCGAGCGCTCGCACATTCGGGGGGATGCTCACGTACTCGCTCGACTTGCCTCCGGGTTGGGTCCTCCCACCCGGCGATTTCGGGGACACGGCAACGATCTATGCTTCGATCGAGGTCTTCCGATTGGCCAGTGACTTCATGGACCTGCCCGACAGTTCCCCGCAAGCTCACTGGGATGCCGCCTTTGGCCCGATAACCTCGCCCGGGTATGTCAGTTTGGGATTCAATGAGTACTACTGGAGCAACGCGGCAGCACCATCGGGTTTCCATGTTCTCTCTACCACCGTGACAATCAATCCCGGAGACACGATCTGGGTGCGCGCATTGATGAATACTCCTGCTGCAAATGGTGTGGTCGTGGATGCGTCGAGTACTTTCATTACAGCATTCGATGACTTCTCCGATCTGACGCCGAGGCTCGCGATTGCAGTTCCGGAGCCTGGAACGCTTGCAAGCTTTGTCGTCGGAATCGCGGGGGCCGCTCTCGTGCGTAGGCGGAAGGTTCGAATCGCAGCTTGACAGTCAGCTGGAAGCCGTGGTGGGCACGAAGCCGTGGTGGGCACCAGGCGGGGTGTCATTCACGAACCCGGGATTGGTTGGGGAATTCGGGGGGCGGAGAACCAGGCTCGGAATCGTCGTGGCGAAGAAGGGGAAGGTCAGGTAGGTCACGCGCCAAGCTTGGAAAGCACGGTGCCTTTATGTCGTGCTGGCGCTGGACGCGTCGATTCTAGCCACCGTCCTGGACTTCACTTCCGGACAATTCGAACAGCGTGGTCAGTGGCTTTGCGGTGCTGATGCAGTGGTGGTCGATGGAAGCAGCGGGCGCGAGAATCGATAAGGATGCCTGCTTTCCGGGCCATGACGCGGCGCTCGCTCATTCATATGGAGGGCTTGGTCGATCGGTATGTGGCCGATGCGTCGCTCAGCTGGTCCAACACCATCTTGGAAGGCAAAGGCGTGGGTACGGGTTGTGCCGTTGACGGCCCCGTCCTGTTTGCGTCCTTTATGATGCGCGTGCGACGCGATTGCGGAGGGTCGAATTTCTGGGCGCGGCTTTGGCAGGAAGCTGATCTTCGACCGGATGCCGCGACAACGCAGGAAGCCGTGGATAACCTCGTGCTCGCCGCGAGCGCCGCCTCCGAGAGGAATCTCACGACACTATGTCAATACAACGTGGCGATGGCCCGTCTCAGATGCGGCAAAGCAGGAAGCGCAGATGCGCTTTGGAAGTCCGTAAAGATGCATGCGTCATTCCGACGGTCACGCAGGCATCGATCGTGTCCCGCGGCGTGGTGTACGAGTCATGAGTTCTGCTTCGATTGGACTCGTGCTCAGTTGGCGACGACCCACAACCGAGCGAGTTGATTGTCGACGAGTGCGCGCAGCGGTTCAAGGGACTTGTAGTGACGCTGCAATTGCCACGCGCCGTTCTGCTTGAACAGCAGCGCGCCAGACGAGGCGCGTGACGGCAGCCCCGTTGGGGACGCGACGATTCGGCGATGCTTGGCGGTGGCCGATGTCGGCGGCGGCTCACGCCGAGGCGCTGGCGCGTTTCGGGGATCTGGTCTGAGGGTTCCTGGCAATGGCGGGCCGAAGTTGACGTTGGTGGCCGCGGCATGAATTGACCCCAACGGGCAAGACACGCTCGAGGCGCCGCGCGATGCCAACTTGATGCGGACTCGCGTACGATCAGCCCGCGACCCATGGAGAACCACCTTGATGAAGCGGCGATCGGGAGTGCACCAGATGCTGATGGTGCTGTGCGCGTCGATTTCGGCCACCAGCCTGGGTGCCGCTGAGGTGAAGGGCACGCTGCCACACGTCACGGCCGAAGGCACGGTGGAGATCCCCGCGTTTGCCGCGCCGTTTTCCGCGTTCGCGAGCGAGGAAGCGCGCAAGTCCTATCTCCACGAGCACTCGCCGGCGTTCTACGCCTCGCCCGTCGCCCGCATCCCGATGTTGCCCATCGCCGAGCAGCGCGCCACGCTCGACAAGTATTACCTCGACCCGCTGATCGCCAGGGCGCGCCAGCGCTATGCCGTGACGATCGAGCCGCGCACGATCGCCGGCGTCTACACCGAAGTGATCACGCCGGCCGAAGGCGTCGCGCGCGACCGCGACGACCGCGTGCTCATCAACCTGCACGGCGGCGGCTTCACGATGGGTGCGCGCACCAATGGGCAGCTCGAGTCGATTCCCGTCGCGGGGCTCGGCAAGTACCGGATCATCGCGGTGGACTATCGGCAGGGCCCCGAGCATCGCTTTCCGGCGGCGAGCGAAGATGTCGCCGCGGTGTACCGCGAGCTCCTGAAAACCTACCGCCCCGAGCACATCGGGATCTTCGGCTGCTCGGCGGGCGGGTTGCTCGCCGCCGAATCACTGGCGTGGTTCCAGAAGGAAAAGCTGCCCGCGCCGGGTGCGGTCGGCATTTTCTGCGCGTCGGCCGGTCATCTCGGCGATGGTGATTCGGGTTACATGGCGCCGGCGCTGAACGGACGGCCCGTCCCGCCGCCCGGGGCAGCGGGCGCCCTCTCGCAGCTCGTGTATTTCGAGGGTGCCGACCCGCGCGATGCGCTCGTCTCGCCGGTCGATCACCCGGACGTGCTCGCGAAGTTCCCGCCGACGCTGCTGATCACGGCGACGCGCGACATGGCGATGAGCGCGGCGCTCCATACCCATCGGCAGCTCGTGAAGGCCGGCGTCGAGGCGGACCTGCACGTGTGGGACGGCCTGCAGCACTACTTCTTCGGGGACGTCGATCTGCCGGAATCGCGCGAGGCCTTTCAAGTCATGGTCGATTTTTTCGACCGTCACCTCGCCGGCCGGCCTGTCACGGGAAACCGGATCGCCACAACCTGATCGGTGCATGGCGTGCCATGCCGTTGAAATCCTGGTCCGTCGTCAGCAGCGTCAGCGAGTGGCGCACGCATAGCTGCGCGATCAGCGCGTCGATCGTGCCCACCTGCGATCCACCGCGCCGGCAAGTGTTGCGTAGCGCCGCCGCGGCGACATGATCGTCCCTGTCCGGCACCAGAAGGGGCAGGGCGGAGAATTTCTCGAGGATCAGTTCGCGTGACCTGGGCCCGGTGAATCCCTGCAGCAACTCCTGCAGAACGAGGCCGGTCGTCAAAACGGAGTCACCCCGTTCGAGTGCGCGCACCAGTGCAGCCACTTCGGGAACGGCAGGAGGCGCGTCCCTGCGCCACGCGAGCGACCAGACGCTCGTGTCGACGAACAGGCTCAAGAGCGGCACCGCTCCGCCTTGTAATCGAACGAACTGTCCCATTCGAGCTTGCCGACGAGTTCGAGTATTCCTTTCTGGCGGCGGCGCGCGATGAACTCTTCCAGCGCTTTGGTGACTGCCGCCTTCTTGGTCTGCTCGCCGCTGACTTCGAGCGCCCGGTCGAGGAGCTTCGGGTCGATGGAGAGATTGGTTGCCATGTGTGAACCTCCACACACGACATTACACATTAGCGGTCGTGGGCGCAATGCGCGAGCGCGGGGTCGCGGGGATCATTGCTAAGATCGCGGCATACAAAGCAGACGGGGGTCTCGCCGATGGCATTCTGGAACCGGCGCACGTCGATCGATGCGCTCAACAACCTGGATGACAGGCATCGCCTGAAGCGCACCCTGCGCTGGCCGCACCTCGTCGCGCTCGGCGTCGGCGCGATCGTGGGCACGGGCATTTATACGCTGATCGGCATCGGCGCCGGCCGCGCGGGCCCCGCCGTGATCCTCGCGTTCGTGATCGCAGGGGCCGTCTGCGCCTGCGCGGCGCTGTGCTACGCGGAACTCGCGACGCTGATGCCGGCCGCGGGCAGCGCCTACACCTACACCTATGCGGTCGGTGGCGAGCTGCTCGCGTGGATCGTCGGCTGGAGCCTCATCCTCGAGTATTCGGTCGTCTGCAGCGCCGTGGCGGTCGGCTGGTCGGGCTACGCCGTCGGCTTCCTCGATTCGATCGGCCTGCATCTGCCGGTCTGGCTCACGGCCGGGCCGCATGCAGGCGGTATCGTCAACCTGCCGGCGGTCGTCATCCTCTTTGCCGTGGCGGGGCTCCTGATGCTCGGCACGCGCGAAAGCGCCACCGTCAACGCCTTCCTGGTCGTCTTCAAGGTCCTGGCGCTGCTCGTGTTCATCGTGATCGCGGCGAAGGCCTTCAACGGATCGCATTTCACGCCGTTCATGCCGTTTGGCTTCGGCGCGCACACCGACGGCACGGAAGTGCGCGGCGTGATGGCGGCCGCGGCGATCATTTTCTTCGCGTTCTACGGTTTCGATGCCGTGTCGACGGCCGCCGAGGAAACCATCGATCCGAAGCGCGACCTGGCGCGCGGCATCATCGGCTCGATGATCGTCTGTACGCTCCTTTACATGGGCGTCGCGGCGGCGGCGCTCGGCGCGATGCGCTACGAGGAATTTTCGGCGAGCCCCGAGCCGCTCGCCTTCATCCTGCGTACGCTCGGCAGTCCGCTCGCGGCCACCCTGATCGCCGCGGCCGCCGTGATCGCGCTGCCGACGGTGATCCTGGCGTTCATGTACGGGCAGAGCCGCATTTTCTTCGTGATGGCGCGCGACGGCCTGCTGCCGCATCGTCTCGGCAGCATCAACGCGCATCGCGGCACGCCGGTCGCGATGATCCTCGTGACCGCGATCGTCACCTCGCTGATCGGCGGCATTTTCCCGCTCGCCGAAATCGCCGAACTCGCAAACGCCGGTACGCTCTGCGCGTTCATCGCGGTCGCCGCCTGCGTGCTCGCGCTGCGCGTGCGCGAGCCTGCGCGGCCGCGGGTGTTCACGACGCCCTGGCCGTGGGTCGTCGCACCGTTTGCGATCGCCGGGTGCGTTTACCTCTTCGTGAGCCTGCCACCCGCGACCCGCACGCGCTTTTTCATCTGGAACGCCCTCGGGCTCGTCGTTTACCTGCTGTACGCGCGCTTCTCGAGCGTGCTCGCGAAGCGGGTTTACCAGCGCGCCTGAGGCGGCTACAATTCGCGCCCTCGGCGAGGCCGGCGCCCGGCAACGGGTGTTGGCTTGCGCAGGCTCCATTGGAGCTTTGGGTGCCAAGTGATTGATTTGGAAAGCCCCACGAGGGGCTTTTCTTGTTACGGACCCCTGGCCGGGGTCCCGGCCGTGCGGTGACGCGCGGCTGTACGAATCCAGGGTGGGCCTTCGGGCCCATTTTTTTTCGCCGTGGCTGGCGGCAGGCGGATGGCGCAGGAGGAGCGATGGCGGCGACGGCGTTACGCGATCGGCTCATCGCGCTGCTCGAGCCGCTGGTCGGGCAGCTCGGTTTCGAGCTGGTCGATGTCGAGGCGAGCGCGGGTCGCGGGTCGGGCCTGCTCAGGATCTACCTCGACAGCGCGGCCGGTGTCGGGGTCGATGATTGCGAGCGCGTGAGCCGCGAGGTTTCGGCGTTGCTCGACGTGGAAGACCCGATGCCGGGCGCGTACACGCTCGAGGTGTCGTCACCCGGCACCGATCGCCTGCTGCGCACGCCGGCGCACTTCGAGCGCTTTCGCGGCGAGCGCGTGCGGGTGGAACTCGTCGAGCCGCGCGACGGGCGCCGCCGCTACACCGGCACGCTCGCGACGGTGGATGCGCGCGGGATCGGGCTCGAGGTCGATGGTGAGGCTGTGGCAGTGGATTTTGCGGCGATAGACCGCGCGCGACTCGCGCCGCTTTGAGGCGGCGGGGCGCGCTCCAGGAGTAGGGATGAACAAGGAAATTCTGATGGTCGTCGATGCCGTCTCGAACGAGAAGGGCGTCGAGAAGGAAGTGATCTTCGAGGCGCTCGAGGCGGCGCTCGCCGCGGCGACCCGCAAGAAGCACGGCGAGGAATGGGACGCGCGTGTCGCGATCGATCGCAAGACCGGCGACTACGACACGTTCCGTCGCTGGAAGGTGTTTGCCGACGACTCCACCGAACTCGAGGTGCCGGACCGGGAACTGCGCCTCGAAGATGCGCTCGACCTCGATCCGCAGGCGCAGCCGGGCGGCTTCGTCGAGCAGCCGATGGAGTCGGTGGCCTTCGGGCGCATCGCCGCGCAGCAGGCGAAGCAGGTGATCGTGCAGAAGGTGCGCGAGGCCGAGCGCGCCCAGGTCATCGAGCAGTACAAGGACCGCGTGAACTCGCTCCTGTCCGGTGTCGTCAAGCGGGTCGACCGCAACGGGCTGTACATCGACCTCGGCGGCAATGCGGAAGGCTTCGTGGCACGCACCGACATGATTCCGCGCGAGCAGGCGAAGCCGCAGGACCGCATCAAGGCGTGGCTCAAGGAAGTGCGTCCCGAACCGCGCGGACCGCAGCTGTTCATGTCGCGCACCGCGCCCGAGTTCCTGATCGAGCTCTTCAAGCTCGAGGTGCCGGAGGTTGGCCAGGGCCTGATCCAGATCCTGGGCGCCGCCCGTGACCCGGGCGTGCGCGCGAAGATCGCGGTGCGCAGCAACGATCCGCGCATCGATCCCGTCGGCGCGTGCGTCGGCATGCGTGGCTCGCGCGTGCAGGCCGTGTCGAACGAAATCGCCGGCGAGCGCGTCGACATCATTCCGTTCAACGAAAACCACGCGCAGTTCGTGATCAATGCGATGTCGCCGGCCGAAGTGCTGTCGATCGTGATGGACGAGGACGCGCACAGCATGGACATCGCGGTCGCCGAGGACAAACTGTCGCAGGCGATCGGTCGCGGCGGACAGAACATCCGCCTCGCGAGCCAGCTGACCGGCTGGGACCTCAACGTGATGACGCAGTCGGACGCCGAGGCGAAGAGCGAATCCGAGTCGCGCGTGCTGGTCGAGAATTTCATGAAGCAGCTCGACGTCGACGAGGACGTCGCGACCATCCTGGTGCAGGAGGGCTTCTCGTCGGTCGAGGAGATCGCCTACGTGCCGCAGGGCGAGATCGCCTCGATCGAGGAATTCGACGAGGACATGATCCGCGAACTGCGCAATCGCGCGCGTGACGTGCTGCTGACCCAGGCGATCGCCTCCGAGGAATCGCTCGACCAGCACATGCCCGCCGAGGACCTGCTGTTGCTCGAGGGCATGCAGCCCGATCTCGCGCTCGCGCTCGCGCGGCGCGGCGTGCGCACCCGCGAGGATCTCGCCGACCAGGCGGTCGACGACATCCTCGACATCGAGGGGCTGTCCGCCGAGGAAGCCGGCAGGCTGATCATGAAGGCGCGCGAACACTGGTTCGAGGCGAGTCGCTGAAGGATGAAGGGAACAACCCATGGCTGAAGTGACCGTCACCCAGTTCGCGGAAGTCCTGAAGGTACCCGTCGACCGGCTGCTCGTGCAGCTCGACCAGGCGGGGATCCAGGTATCCGGCCCGGACGACCGCATCAGCGACGAGGCGAAGCTCGAGTTGCTGACGCACCTGCGCCGCAGCCACGGGCAGGCGGGCGAAGGCGCCGGCTCGCCCCGCAAGATCACGCTGAAGCGCAAGACACAGAGCGAAATCAAGCTCGCGAGCGCGCAGGGGCGGGCGCGCACCGTCAATGTCGAAGTGCGCCGCAAGGCGACCTACATCAAGCGCGACGTGCTGCAGGAGCAGGCGCGCCAGCAGCAGGAAGAGATCGACAGCAGGAAGCGCGACGCGGAAGAGGCGGTGCGGCTCGAGCAGGAGCGCGCCGAGGCCGCGCGTGCCGAGAACGAGCGGATCGAGGCGGAGAATCGCCGCCGCATCGAAGACGAACAGAGCCGCAAGCGCCAGCAGGAAGAGGCACGCCGCGCCGCTGAAGAGCAGGCGCGCATCGATGCGGAGCGCGAGCGGCAGCGCAAGGCGCAGCCCGAACCGCCGCCGCCCGCGCCGGCGCCGCCGAAGCCCGAGCGACCGGCCCGCACGGCACCTGCCGATTCACAGCCGACCCGCTACGGGCGCGATCAGCTGCACGTCACGGGCGATGCCGCCTCGCGCCTGAAGAAGCGCAAGCGCATCGCGCCGACACGCTCCCGCCAGGCGGTCGCGGCGGGCGATGGCGCACGCCATGCGTTCGAGATGCCCACCGCGCCGGTCAAGCGCGAAGTGACGATCGCCGAGACGATCACCGTCGCCGAGCTCGCGCAGAAGATGGCGGTGAAGGCGAACGAAGTCATCAAGGTGATGATGAACATGGGGGTCATGGCGACGATCAACCAGCCGATCGACCAGGACACCGCCATCCTCGTCGTCGAGGAAATGGGCCACACCGCGACTGCGCAGAAGGACGACCAGGTCGACGCCGACCTTCAGGGCGCCGAGGCGAATGTCGCCGACTGGGAGCCGCGTCCGCCGGTGGTCACGGTCATGGGCCACGTCGACCACGGCAAGACGTCGCTGCTCGACTATATCCGGCGCACCAAGGTGGCGGTCGGCGAGGCGGGCGGCATCACGCAGCACATCGGCGCGTACCATGTCGAAACCGACAAGGGCGTGATCACCTTCCTCGATACGCCGGGCCACGCGGCCTTCACCGCGATGCGCGCCCGCGGCGCGAAAGCGACCGACGTCGTGGTGCTCGTGGTGGCGGCGGATGATGGCGTGATGCCGCAGACGATCGAGGCGATCCAGCACGCACGCGCCGCCGGCGTGCCGATCGTCGTCGCCGTCAACAAGATCGACAAGAGCGATGCCGATCCCGACCGGGTGCGCACCGAGCTGTCGAAGCACGAGGTGATCCCCGAGGACTGGGGTGGCCAGAACATTTTCGTGAACGTGTCGGCGCGTGCCGGCACGGGCATCGACCAGCTGCTCGATTCGATCCTGCTGCAGGCCGAGGTGCTCGAGCTCAAGGCGCCGCGTGCGGGCCTCGCCTCGGGCGTCGTGATCGAGTCCGCGATCGAAAAGGGCCGCGGCGCCGTGGCGACCGTGCTCGTCAAGAAGGGCACGCTGCGGGCCGGCGATCCGATCATCGCCGGGCAGGAGTTCGGCCGCGTGCGCGCAATGCTCGACGAGAACGGCAAGCCGGTCGATGCGGCAGGCCCTTCGATGCCGGTCGTGGTGCTCGGCCTGTCGGGCGCGCCGAATGCGGGCGATGAGGTGCTCGCGGTCGAGAGCGAACGCAAGGCGCGCGAGGTCGCGCTCTACCGGCAGGGCAAGTTCCGGGACGTCAAGCTCGCGCGCCAGGCGACGCGCAGCGAAGATGTGTTCTCGCAGATGGGCGAAGCGAAGGCCGGCACGATCGCGGTCGTGATGAAGACCGACGTGCAGGGCAGCGCCGAGGCACTGCGTGAGGCGCTGACGCGGCTGTCCACCGACGAGGTGAAGGTCAACGTGGTCGCGAGCGGCGTCGGCGGCATCACGGCCTCCGACGTGCAACTCGCGGCGGCGTCGCGCGCGCTGATCATCGGCTTCAACGTCCGCGCCGACGCCTCCGCGCGCGATGCGCTGAAGGATTCCGGCATCGACGTCCGCTACTACAGCATCATCTACGAGGCCATCGATGATGTGAAACAGATGATGTCGGGCATGCTCGCGCCCGAGATCAAGGAACAGATCGTCGGCATCGCCGAGGTGCGCGAGGTGTTCCGTTCGAGCAAGTTCGGCGTCGTGGCCGGCTGCCTCGTCACGGAAGGCTTCGTCAAGCGCAACAACCCGATTCGCGTGCTGCGCGACAGCGTCGTGATCTTCGAGGGTGCGCTCGAATCGCTGAAGCGCTTCAAGGACGACGCCGGTGAAGTGCGCGCCGGCACCGAGTGCGGCATCGGCGTCAAGAACTACCAGGACGTCAGGGTCGGCGACCAGATCGAGTGCTTCGCACGCGTCGAGGTGGCGCGCTCCATCCAGTGATGGGCGCGTGAACCATGGCCGGCAACGCGCGCCGCGAGCGGATCGAGGGCGAAGTGCAGCGTGTGCTGTCGACGCTGGTCGCGCGGGAGGTCAAGGACCCGCGGGTCGGCAGCGTGACGATCACGGCGGTGCAGCTCGCGCCGGACCTGTCGGTCGCGCGGATATTCTTCCTGCCTTTCGGCGGACGCCACGGGGCCGACGAGGTGCGCGCGGGGCTCACGAGCGCGGCGGGATTCCTGCGCGGTGAGGTCGGCCGGCGGCTGTCGCTGCGGCACGCGCCAAGGCTCGAATTCGTCATCGACAGCCATCTCGAGGAGGCATCGCACCTCACCGAGCTGATCGATCGTGCCGTCCTGGGCGATCGCTCGAAGGGCGGAGCGGGCGGCGAATCCGGTCCGTCCGACTGATCCGCTCCATGCCGTCCGGCATCCTGCTGCTCGACAAGCCCCGGGGGCTGTCGTCGAACGCGGCGCTGCAGCGGGTGAAACGCGCCCTTGGCGCGGACAAGGCGGGACATGTCGGGAGCCTCGATCCGCTCGCGACCGGCATGTTGCCGATCTGCCTCGACGAGGCGACCAAGATCGCGGGGGAGATTCTCGCCGGACGCAAGCGCTACGAGTTCACGGTCGCGCTCGGAAGCCGCACGTCGACCGGCGATGCGGAGGGAGACATCGTCGAAACGGTGCCGGTTCCCGTGCTCGATGTCGAGCGCATCGAGGCGGTGCTCGCGGCCTTCACGGGCGCGCAGCGACAGGTGCCGCCGATGTATTCCGCGCTGAAGCAGGGCGGGCGGCCGCTGTATGAACTCGCGCGGCGCGGCGTGACGGTCGAACGCGCGGCCCGCGACATCACGATCCACGCGCTCGAGCTCGCCGGGATTGGCGAGGGTGCGCTCGACCTCGCGGTCGAATGCTCGAAAGGCACCTATGTGCGCACGCTCGCCGAAGACCTCGCGCAGGCGCTCGGGACGGCGGGTCACGTGAACCGCCTTCACCGGGTGTGGGTCGAGCCCTTCGAAGGCATGCCGATGCAGCCGCTCGATCCGCTGCTCGACGCCTGCCGGGCCGGCAAGCCACCGCCGCTCCTGCCGATCGATCGGGGCCTGCCCGACTGGCCGGCGGTGACCCTGCCCGATGCGGGTATCGAACGTATCCGCCACGGGCAGACGCTCGGGGCGGCCGATTTGCCGGGGGGTGCAACCATCATCGCCGCGCTGCCGCCGGGCTCGCCGGTACGGCTGCTGGATGGCGCGGGACGCCTGGTCGGTCTCGGCGAAGTCACCGGTTTTTCGGGGTTGCGCCCGCGGCGGATCTTCAACTTGTGACGGGCGGGTCGGACGAGTAGAATGCCGCGCCTCGAAAACGGTACAAAGTCAGTAATTTCAAGGATTTCCACCTAAATGTCCCTAACCACGGAAAAAAAGAGCGGAGTGCTCGCGCAGTTCCGCCGCGATCCGCAAGACACCGGCTCGCCCGAAGTGCAGGTCGCACTGCTTTCCGAGCGCATCAATGGCCTCGGTGAGCATTTCAGCGCGCACAAGCGCGACCATTCCTCGCGTCGCGGGCTCGTCAAGCTCGTGAACCAGCGTCGCAAGCTCCTCGACTACCTGAAGGCCACCCGGCCGGAGAAGTATCAGGAACTCGTCGAACGCCTGGGGCTCCGCCGCTAAGGACCCCTCGAGAGGCCGCGCCGGTCACCCGCGCGGCCTTTTCGCTACCCCCTACTTTTCGTGAGGATCGAAGCGTGAGCGCTTTCAGAAAGTCTTTCCCGTTCGGCGCACATACCGTGACGCTGGAAACCGGCGAACTCGCCCGCCAGGCGAATGGCGCCGTCGTCGCCTCGATGGGCGACACCAAGGTACTCGTCACCGCCGTCGCGGCGAAGGAAGCGGCCAAGGGCCGCGACTTCTTCCCGCTGACCGTCAACTACGTCGAGAAGACCTATGCGGCAGGCCGCATTCCCGGCGGCTTCTTCAGGCGCGAGGGACGTCCTTCGGAAAAAGAGACGCTGACTTCGCGTCTGATCGATCGCCCGATCCGCCCGCTCTTTCCGGGCGGCTTCTACAACGACGTGCAGGTCGTCGCCACGGTGCTGTCGCTCGATCCCGAGATCGATGCGGACATCCCGTCGCTGCTCGGCGCCTCCGCCGCGCTCGCGATCGCCGGCGTGCCGTTCAACGGCCCGATCGGTGCGGCGCGCGTCGGCTACAAGGATGGCAAGTACCTGCTGAACCCGACCGCGAAAGAGCTCGCCGCGTCCCAGTTGCACCTCGTCGTTGCCGGCACGCAGCAGGGTGTGCTGATGGTCGAATCCCAGGCGGTCGGGCTTTCCGAAGAAGTGATGCTCGGCGCCGTCGTCTTCGGCCACAGCGAGATGCAGGTCGCGATCAAGGCGATCAATGAGCTCGTCAAGGAAGCCGGCAAGCCGCGCTGGGACTGGAAGCCGGCAGCGGACAGCGCCGAGCTTGCCGCGCTCGTCAAGGGCGCCGCCGAGGCGAAGCTGCGCGCGGCCTACACGATCACCGAGAAGCAGGCGCGCTACAGCCGCATCGGCGAGATCAAGGCGGAAGCCATCGCGGCGCTCACGGGCGGCGATGCACCGAAGTGGACTGGCGACGAGGTGGGTGATCAGCTCTTCAAGCTCGAGAGCGACATCGTGCGCCAGCGCATCCTCGCGGGCGAGCCGCGCATCGACGGTCGCGACGCCTTCACGGTGCGTCCGATCAACGTGAAGGTCGGCGTGTTGCCGCGCACCCACGGTTCGGGGCTCTTCACGCGTGGCGAGACGCAAGCGCTCGTCGTCACGACGCTCGGCACGACGCGCGATGCGCAGATGATCGACGCGCTCGAGGGCGAACGCCGCGAGCCGTTCATGTTCCACTACAATTTCCCGCCGTTCTCGGTCGGCGAGACCGGCATGATGGGCTCGCCGAAGCGCCGCGAAATCGGCCACGGCAACCTCGCGCGCCGCGGCATCGCGGCGGTGATGCCCGACATGGCCACGTTCCCGTACACGATCCGCGTCGTGTCGGAGATCCTCGAGTCCAACGGCTCCTCGTCGATGGCGAGCGTCTGCGGCGCGAGCCTGTCGCTGATGGATGCCGGCGTGCCGCTCAAGGCGCCCGTCGCGGGCGTCGCGATGGGCCTCGTGCTCGACGGCGGCCGCTACAAGGTGATCACCGACATCCTCGGTGACGAAGACCACCTCGGCGACATGGATTTCAAGGTCGCGGGCACGAAGGACGGTGTCACGGCGCTGCAGATGGACATCAAGGTCGAGGGCGTGACGCCCGAGATCATGAAGGTCGCGCTCGCGCAGGCCCACCAGGGGCGGCTGCACATCCTCGGCGAGATGGCGAAGGTGATTTCGGCGTCGCGCGACCAGATGTCGGAGTACGCGCCGTCGATCATCACGATCAAGATCGACCCGGAGAAGATCCGCGACGTGATCGGCAAGGGCGGCGCGGTGATCCGCCAGATCACGGAGGAGACCGGCACGACGATCGACATCGAGAACGATGGTTCGGTCAAGATCGCGTCGGTCAACGGCGAGGCGGGCCGCGAAGCGCAGCGTCGCATCGAGTTGATCACGGCCGACGTCGAAGTGGGTCGCGTCTACGAAGGCAAGGTCGCGCGCCTGATGGATTTCGGCGCGTTCGTCACGATCCTGCCGGGCCGTGACGGCCTCGTGCACATCTCGCAGATTTCCGAGGAGCGGGTCGAGCGCGTCTCGGACAAGCTGAGGGAAGGCGACACGGTGCGCGTCAAGGTGCTCGAAGTGGATCGCCAGGGCCGCGTGCGCCTGTCGATGCGGCACGTCGACGCCTGAAGACATGGTGCCGGGTTTCCGGTTGTTCGGTTATTTCGCGCCAGCGGCGAAATAACCGAACAACCGGAAACCCGGCACCCGTTCCTATCCCTGGTCGTCGTCGCGCCCGCGGGGCGCGCTGCCCAAGAGCGTGCGGAAGATTTCATCCTGCACTGCGCGCCAGCGCTGGTAATTCTTCTGCGCGACTTGCGATACGGCGTCAATCGGATCCACGCCGACGACACCGCGCACGCGCTCCCGCAGCTCCCGCTGCTGTGCATTGAAGAGCTTCAGGCTCTGCTCGAGGTAGCTGCCGACGACATTCTGCATCTGCCCGCCGTAAGTCCGGATCACCTGCGAGAGGAAATCGCGGCTCATGACCGGCTCGCCGACATGTTCCTGTTCGGCGATGACCTGCAGCAGGATCGAGCGCGTGATATCGGCCTGCGACTTCTTGTCGATCACGACGAAATCGACCCGGTCGACGACCAGCCGCCGGATGTCACCGAGCGTGATGTAGCGGCTTTCGACCGTGTCGTAGAGGCGACGGTTGGGGTATTTCTTGATGACTCTGGGTTCGCTCATGGCAGTTCCTCGCCCAGTCGGCCAGAGTGGCAGTCAGTGGTCATACTACCACCGCGCGCCAAAGGCCGGCCTATCCCGGCGCGGAGAGCGTGCGAACGCCGAGCAGGGGCGCGAGCGACCAGCGCGGGATGGCCCAGGCCCAGAGTTCGGCGGGCGGCGCGCCCGCCAGGGCCCGCGGCGGCGCCAGCCCGAGCAGCGTCAGCGCCACGGCGAGCGAATCCGCCGCGTGCTCCCTGTCGACCGCGATAGCGCGGCGCGACTTGGCGAGCTTCGCTCCGCCCGGTTCGACGAGGACAGGCAAGTGCGCGTGGCGCAGAGATGGGTAGCCGAGCGCATCGACGAGCGCCCTTTGCCACGGCGTCGAGTCGAGCAGGTCGGCACCGCGGACGACGTCGGTGACGCCCTGCCAGGCATCGTCGACGACCACCGCGAGCTGGTAGGCAAAGATACCGTCGCGCCTACGCACGATGACGTCGCCGCGGTCACGCCACGCGCCGCGCACCGCACCCTGGATGCGATCGACGAACTCGAATCCGCCGTCGTCGACCCGGAATCGCGTCGCGGTCGGACCGGAACGCGTGGGTCCGTGCCGGCAGGTGCCCGGATAGGCGTACGCACCGACCGCGTCGTCTTCGAGCGACTTGCGCGTGCAACTGCAGGGGAACAGGCGCTGCGCGCGATCGAGCGCGGCGAGCGCGTCGCGATAGGCATCGAGCCGGGTGCTCTGGCGCAGCGGCGCGGCGTCCCATTCGAATCCGCAGGCTTCGAGCGTCGCGAGGATCCGTGCCTCGGCGCCGGGCACGATGCGTGCGGTGTCGAGGTCTTCGATGCGCACGAGCCAGCGATGGCCGGCATGGCGTGCGTCGAGGTAGCTGCCGGCGGCGGCGAGCAGCGAGCCGAGGTGCAATTCGCCGGTGGGCGAGGGCGCGAAGCGCCCGCAACCCGTGCCGGTCGGGCTGGCGGCTTCAGCGATAGCGATCGTCGCGATCGCCGTACTGGCGCTCGCGGCGTTCCCGCCGCTCCTGTGCCTCGAGCGACAGCGTCGCGACCGGGCGGGCCTCGAGGCGCTTGATGCCGATCTCCTCGCCGGTCTCGAGGCAATAACCGTACGAGCCATCCTCGATGCGCTTCAGCGCATCGTCGATCTTGCGGATCAGCTTGCGCTCGCGGTCGCGCGTGCGCAGTTCGAGGCTGAATTCCTCTTCCTGCGTCGCCCGATCGTTCGGGTCGGGGAAGTTCGCCGCCTCGTCCTTCATGTGCGAGACCGTGCGATCGACTTCGAGCATCAGGTCCTGCTTCCAGCCGAGCAGTATGTCGCGGAAATGCTCGAGCTGCGCCTTGCCCATGTACTGCTCGCCGCGGCGCGCGATGTACGGTTGCACATTGCGCGGGCCGGCCAGCAGGTTTGCGAGACCTTCGACGGTGTCCGTCTCCTCCGCTTCGGAGAGGCGAGGCGCGGTGCGCGGCGCGGAAATTTCCGCCACCGGTGCGCGGCGTACGAACGTGGCTTCGACCGGTGCAGGGGACTTCGGTGTCACGGATTTCGACACGGGTGCGGAAACTTTCTTCGGGGGCTTCGGTGCGGCGGCGCGCACGCGGGCGGGCGCCTTGCGGGCGGCGGCTTTCGCCGCGGGGCGAGCCGACTTCACGGAAGTCTTCCTTGGTTTGCTGCTCTTGGCAGACGCCTTTCTGGCGGGCATCCTGGGCTCCTTCAGGGCATCGAACCCGTTAGCGGACGCGGGATTATACTGGCGTATTCCGCGCTGTATAGGGCCTCGTAAGTGCCGGATTTCATGGCAGTACCACGGCCACCGGCGGCTGCCAGCCGGCCTGTCGGCGCTCGGCGACAACGCTCGTCCAGATACCGCCGCGCACATTGAACTTCGCCGTGAGCCGCAGGAAGCGCGGCGCCGTCGCGGTTGCGAGCCTGTCGGCGATTTCATTGGTCACGGCTTCGTGGAACGCGCCGCGATCCCGGAACGACCAGATATAAAGTTTCAGCGATTTCAATTCGACGCAGAGTTTGTCGGGGACGTATTCGAGGTCGAGCGTCGCGAAATCAGGCTGGCCGGTCTTCGGGCACAGGCACGTGAACTCGGGAATCGACATGCGGATCGTGTAGTCGAGATCCGGCTGCGGATTCGGAAAGGTTTCGAGGCTGCTCGAGGGCTGTGTAGGCATGACGATTAATTTACACTAGCCGCCCTGATGCGACTCACCAAGATCAAGCTCGCCGGCTTCAAATCCTTCGTCGATCCCACTTCGGTCAGTTTCCCGAACAACCTGACGGGTGTCGTCGGCCCGAACGGTTGTGGCAAGTCGAACGTCATCGACGCCGTGCGCTGGGTCATGGGCGAACTGTCGGCGCGCCATCTGCGCGGCGACTCGATGACCGACGTGATCTTCAACGGCTCGAGCGCGCGCAAGCCGGTCGGCACCGCGCACGTCGAGCTCGTGTTCGACAACGCGGACGGCAAGATCTCCGGGCCCTATGCGAGCTACAGCGAGGTTTCGCTGAAGCGCCAGGTGTCGCGCGACGGCACCTCGACCTACTTCATCAATGGCGCGCGCTGCCGGCGGCGCGACATCACGCAACTGTTCCTCGGCACCGGCCTCGGCTCGCGCAGCTACGCGATCATCGAGCAGGGCATGATTTCGCGCGTCATCGAGTCGAAGGCCGAGGACATGCGGGCCTTCGTCGAGGAGGCGGCGGGCATTTCGCGCTACAAGGAGCGGCGGCGCGAAACCGAGAGCCGCATCGGCGATACGCGCGAGAACCTCGAGCGGCTGCAGGACCTGCGCGACGAGGTCGAGAAGCAGATCCGCCATTTGCAGCGCCAGGCCGCGACCGCGCGCCGCTACCAGGCGATGAAGGAGGACGAACGTCGCCTCACCGCCGAAGTGCTCGCGCTGCGGCTGCGGGAACTCGACAGCGGCGCCGAGGTGCACGACTCCGCGATGCGTGAGTGCGATCTCGCGATGCAGGCGGCACTCGCCGACCAGCGCGCGGCCGAAGCCGCGATCGACCGCCAGCGCGAGTTCCACGACGAGCAATCCGCGAACGTTTCAGCCGTGCAGGGTCGCTACTACGAGGTCGGTGCGGACATCTCGCGCACCGAACAGGCGATCCAGCATGCGCGCGAACTGCGCGAGCGGCGCACCAGCGATCTCGCCGCCACCCGCAGTTCGTTCGGTGAAGTGACCCTGCTGATCGAGCGCGACGCCGCGGAGCTTGCGACGCTGCGTGCGGAGATCGCCGCGCTCGCGCCGGAACTCGAAGCGGCCCATCGCGCCGAGGCCACGGCGGGTTCGGCGCTCACCGAAGTCGAGTCGGCGCTCACCGCCTGGCAGGCGAGCTGGGAGACCTTCAACCGCGAGTTCGGGGCGGCCGACCAGGCGGCGCAGGTCGAGCGTGCCCGCATCGAGCAGCTCGAAAACCAGTTCCGGCGCCTGTCGGGGCAGGCGGACCGGCTCGCGGTCGAGCGCGATGCGCTGATCGCGCAGGAATCGAGCGCCCAGATCGCCGACCTCGCGGGACGCGAATCGTCGGCGCGGGCCGCGGCGGAGGAGCTTGCGGCATCCCTGACGGCCGCGCTCGCCGAAGTGCAGCAGGCGCGGGGTCACCAGTTGCAGAGCGAAATGCGGCTCGAGAGCCTGCGCGCCGACCGCGAGCGGTTGCGCGGCGAGGTGCTGTCGCTCGAGGCATTGCAGAAGGCGGCGCTCGGTCGCGACGGCGGTCGCGCGGGCGACTGGCTCGTGCAAGCGGGCCTCGCGGGCAATGGGCGCCTCGCCGAGTCGCTGTCGGTGGACAGCGGCTGGGAGCGCGCCGTCGAAGCGGCGCTCGGCGATTACCTCGAAGCCGTGTGCGTCGATGATCTCGATGCGATTGCCGGCGCGATCGACGCGCTTTCGGGCGCCAGCGTCACCTTGCTCGAGCCCGCGCGCGCATCGGGTGGTGGGGCAGCCGGCGCATCGCTCGCGCGCCATGTCCAGGGGCCGGCGGGGCTCGTCGATCTGCTCGGACGCGTGCTCACGGCCGAATCGCTGGCGGAGGCGCTGCGCATGCGCGGTGCACTCGCGGCCGACCAGTCGGTGATCACGCGGCAGGGCGAGTGGATCGGCCGCAGCTGGGTGCGCGTGAGCCGCGGCGTCGATCATCACGCGGGCGTGATCGAGCGCGAACAGCGGTTGAAGGCCGTGCGAGGCGAGTTTGCCGCGGCCGAGTCGCGCGTGCGCGACGTCGAAACACAGATCGCGGCGCTGCGCGCGGCGCTCGCGCGGGCGGAGGAGTCGCGCGATTCGGCGCAGGCACGCATCCAGAATGCCCATCGCGAGCACGCCGATGTGCTCGGCCAGCTCGAGGCGGGCCGCGCGCGCGCCCAGGAATCCGCGCTGCGCCGCGAGCGCCTCGAGAGCGAGGCGGCGGACGCCGCCCGCGAAATCGGCGTGACACAGGATGCGCTCGCAAAGGCGCGCACGGCACTCGATCGCGGCCTCGACGCACTGACGGGCCTCGATGCACGCCGTCCACAACTCGAGGCGGAGCGCGAAGAGCGCCGTGAGCAGGTCGCGGCTGCGCGCCAGCGCGCACAGGCGGCGCAGCTCGCCGCACGCGACCTGCTGATTCGCAGCGAATCGCGCCGTTCGAGCGAAGCCGGCAAAAGCGTCAACCTCGCGCGTCTCGGCGAACAGCGCGCGCAGCTCGAGGCACGGGCGGCGGATCTCGAGCGCGAACTCGCCGGGAGCGACGAGCCGGTCCGCGAACTGCAGCAGCGGCTCGATGAGGCGCTCTCGCGCCGTCTCACGATCGAAGCCGATCTCACCGCGGCACGGCGTGGACTCGAGGAGGCCGACACGGCGCTGCGCGAACTCGACGGGCGGCGCTCTGCCGCCGAGCAGCGGGTCGATGCGGCGCGCTCGGCAATGGATGTGGCGCGCATGGCGGCGCAGGAGACGCGGGTGCGCCGGGAAAGCATCGCGGAGCAGTTCGCGGCGACCCGTTTCGGGCTCGCGGACGTACTGGCGGCGCTCGCGGCGGACGCCGAGGTGCCGCAGTGGGAAGAGCGCCTCGCCACGACCCGCGCCGACATCGAGCGGCTCGGCCAGGTCAATCTCGCGGCGATCGACGAACTCGCCGAGAACACCGAGCGCAAGGAGTATCTCGATCGCCAGTTCGGCGACCTCACCTCCGCCCTCGAGACGCTCGAACAGGCGATGCGCAAGATCGATCGCGAGACGCGCACGCGGTTCGAGGACACCTTCGCCCGCATCAACGCGGGCCTGCAGGAGAAGTTCCCGCGCCTGTTCGGCGGCGGCCACGCGTACCTCGAACTCGTCGGTGACGATCCGCTGTCGGCGGGCGTCGCGATCATGGCGCGGCCGCCCGGCAAGCGGAACAGCACGATCTCGCAGCTCTCGGGCGGCGAGAAGGCGCTCACCGCGGTCGCGCTCGTGTTCTCGATTTTCGACCTGAACCCGGCGCCGTTCTGCCTGCTCGACGAAGTCGACGCGCCGCTCGACGAGCACAACGTGGGGCGGTTCTGCGAAATCGTGCGCGACATGTCGCAGCGCGTGCAGTTCATCTTCATCACGCACAACAAGGTGACGATGGAACTCGCCTCGAGCCTCCTCGGCGTGACCATGAACGAGCCGGGCGTGTCGCGGCTCGTCGCAGTCGACGTCGACGAGGCCTTGCGCCTGGCGACCGCATAGGGGCGGCGATGCCCGAGTTGCGACTCATCCTCCTGGTCTTCGGCGCGGTGCTGATCGCGGGGCTGCTGTATTGGGAACGGCGCCGCA
>JABAQN010000071.1 GCA_019187495.1 Steroidobacteraceae bacterium | reverse complement strand
CCGGAATGGGAGTTGGCGTCGCGATGCCGGCGACGGTGCGCGCGCCACTTCCGCCGACACGTGTTTCGAGCTCGAGCAAGGCATTGTGCGCGGCCTGGGCGATCGTGGCGTCGGGCTGCGTCGCCTGCGCCTGCAGTTGCGCGCGAATCGCGTCGGCCCGCCGCTCATCGGCGACTTTCGCGAGCGTCGTCATCGCCTCGACGCGGATCTCCTTCTCGGGCCGGCCGAGCATGGGCAGCAATGTCTCGATCACCTTGTGGTCGCCGAGCTTCGCGAGCGCGCGGATGGCCACCGGTATCGAGCGGGCCGCACCGCCCTGGAGCATCTCCATCAGTCGCGGGACCGCGCGCTTGCTGCCGATTTCGGCGAGCGCGTCGACGGCGCGTTCGCTGACCCACCAGTCCGCGTCGCGCGTCGCCTCGATCAGGTGCGCCACGGCGCGCTCGTCCTTCGTCTGGTTCAGGATTTCGATGGCGGCGCGGCGGATATCCTCGTCGTCGTCCTTGATCAGCTGCAGCACCGCGTCGACGACCTTCGGCCCGCCGATCTTGCCGAGCGCGTCCGCGGCGCGACTGCGTACCCACCAGTCGTCGTCCTTGATCGCATCGAGCAGGAACTTGATCGACTTCGCGTTGCCGATCTCGTTCAGCACCTCGACGGCCGCGCGCCGTGCATATTCGTTCTCGTCCTTCAGCACCGGCACGAGGAACCTGATCGTATCGGGCTCGTTCGCCTTGATCACGACATCGACGGCCTTGTTCTGCACGTCGATTTCCGGGTCCCGCAGCATCTCGCAGACCCGCTGCACGTCGATCGGGCCGTCCATCTTGTAGAGCGCCGCGAGCGCCGCCGCGCGCACCAGCTTGTTGTTGTCCTTGAGCTGCTCCTGCAGTGCGCGCTGCACCGGTGGCGTATTGAAGCGCGCGAGGATATTGAGCAGGTGCAGCCGCGCAATCGGATCCTTGCCCTGCAATCGCCCGATCAGCTCCGGGATCGCGGCCGCGTCGGCGATCTCGCCGATGATGCGAAACAGCGCCGCCTTTTCGTTCGGCTCCTGCACGTAGGCGGCGTTCAGGAGCTCGCGCACGCTGAAGCGCTGCTTCTGCGCCGCGATGATGTCGAGCAGGGCGGACTTCGATACGCCTTCCTGCGACAGCGCGTCGAGCAGCAGGTTCGGCGGATAGGTGCGGCTGCTCGACAGCGCCCAGGAAATACCCGCGACCACACGCGGACCACCCTCGACCAGCCCGCGCACGAACTGTGGAAAGGTCTTCACGTTGACGATCGCCGTCAGCACGTCGACGAAAACGACCGTTGCGTTCTTGTCCGCATCCGCGAGCGCGCCGAGCAGCGGTTCGATCGCGCCGCCGCCGATCGATTTCAGCCGGGCGGCGGCCTTCTGGGTCTCGGGATCGTGCGGGTCCTTGGTGGCGATGATCTGGGTGATCAGGCGATCGGCGCGCAGGTTCGAGAAGAAGCTCATTCAGCTCTTCCCCGGGCGACCCGTGGTCGCGCCTTGCCTGTCACGCATCGTTTTCTCTCGCGCTTCGACGGGTGCCCCCCGTTCGCGGCGGAGTATGCCATACGGTACATGCGCCTATCGTGCCAGCGGTCGGAAACGCGGGCAATTTTCGCTAGAATCGACGCACACGTGCCGTTCGGCACCCCGGGAACCCTCGATGGCTACTCGTGAAGATACTGCCCTGGCTGCGGGGCTCGCCGGCTTTGTCGATCCTGCCACCGGCGCAACCCTCGCCAAGCTTGCGGCCGTTGCACACTCGGCGATTATCGATGGCCGCGCGGTCGTGCGGCTGCGGTTCGGGTTCCCGGTCGGCGGATACGCCCACGAGCTGCAGCCGCTGATCGCGGCCCATCTCGCGAGCGCGGGCGTCAGGCAACCGCTCGACCTCGAGCTCGTCGCCGACGTGCAGGCGCACGCCGTGCAAGGCCAGCTGAAGCGCATGGAGGGCGTGCGCAATGTCGTCGCGGTGGCCTCGGGCAAGGGCGGCGTCGGCAAGTCGACGGTCGCCGTCAACCTCGCGCTCGCATGGGCGGCGCAGGGCGCGCGCGTGGGCATGCTCGACGCGGATATCTACGGCCCGAGCCAGCCGCTGATGCTCGGGCTCACGGGCAAACGTCCCGAGGTCGGGGCCGGCAAGCGCATCCGGCCGCTCGAAGCGCATGGGATCGTCGCGATGTCGATCGGTTTCCTGGTCGATGCCGACCAGCCGATGGTGTGGCGCGGGCCGATGGTGACGCAGGCGCTGACGCAGCTGCTCGGCGACACGGTGTGGGGCGAGCTCGACTACCTGGTCGTCGACATGCCGCCGGGCACAGGGGACATCCAGCTGACGCTCGCGCAGCGCGTGCCGGTGTCGGGCGCCGTGATCGTGACCACGCCGCAGCACATCGCGGTGGCCGACGCGCGCAAGGGCCTGCGGATGTTCGAGAAGGTGGCGGTGCCGGTGCTCGGCATCGTCGAGAACATGAGCCTGCACGTCTGTTCGAACTGCGGCCACAGCGAGGCGATCTTCGGCGAGGGTGGGGGCGACGAAATGTCGCGCGAGTACGGGGTCGCGCTGCTCGGCCGCCTGCCGCTCGATGCGCGCATCCGCGAGGAAACCGACGGCGGGCGCCCGACGATCGTCGCCGCGCCCGAATCACCGCGCGCGGCGGCATATTTTTCGATGGCGCGCCGTACCGCGGCGGCGCTCGCATTGCGCGAGCGCGAGCAGGATCGCGCCGGTGGCGGTCCCGTCCCGAAGATCGTGGTCGAGGAGACCTGAGCATGAGCATCAAGGCCGACCGGTGGATCCGGCGCATGGCGCAGGGGCACGGCATGATCGAGCCGTTCGAGCCGGGGCAGGTGCGCGCCGTGGACGGGCGCAGGATCGTTTCCTACGGCACGTCGAGCTACGGCTACGACGTGCGCTGCTCGGACGAGTTCAAGGTGTTCACCAACATCAACTCGACGATCGTCGATCCGAAGTCCTTCGACGAGAAGAGTTTCGTCGACATGAAGGGCGAGGTGTGCATCATCCCGCCGAATTCCTTCGCGCTCGCGCGCACGGTGGAATATTTCCGCATCCCGCGCAGCACGCTGGTGATCTGCCTGGGCAAGTGCGTCACCGGCGATACGCGCGTCGTGGACGCCGAGACTGGCGCATGGTTACCCATTACGGAGATGCGATGGGGGCGACAAACGCTCGGACTCGACGGCTGGTCGACTGGACCGGTACGCGTCAGTGAGCTGTTGCCGCAGGGCCGCAAGCCGGTATTCGAACTGCGCACGCGTGCGGGCCTCAGGATACGCGCCACGGCCAATCATCCATTCAGGCAGCTGCAGGGTTGGACCTGCCTCGCGGATCTGAAAGCCGGAGACCGGATCGCGGTGGCGCGGCAGGTGCCGGTATTCGGACGAAACCCGCTGCCGGAATGGGAATGCGCATTGCTCGGCCTGATGATTTCGGAAGGCCAGTGCCACACGCCCGGTCACAGTCCGGTATTCACCAGCGAGGACCCGTCGCTGGTCGCGCTCCTGCGCCAGTCGGTCGCGGCGAGCGGATTCGGCGAAGTGACACGGAACGGGCATCTCGGCTACCGCATCGTGAATCACTCCGGGCGCGGTGGCACGCCCGAGAAGAATCGTGCGTCTGCGTGGCTGCACTCGATGGGCCTGTGCGTCAAAGGCGGCGACAAGTTCGTGCCGGGCGTGGTCTTCACTTCGGATGAGGCATCGACCCGGAGTTTCCTGCAGGCGCTCTTCGCGGGTGACGGCGGCCTGTACCGCGCGGGTGAGAGCTATTTCCTCGAGTACTATTCCAAGTCGCGCCGACTCATAGAAGACGTACGTCACTTGTTGCTGCGATTCGGCGTCTTCTCGCTCATGCGGGAAAAGACCACCGCCATCGGGACACAGGCGCATTCGCTGCAGATCACGGATCGCGAGCAGATCCTGCGATTCGCAGATCGGATCGGTTTCGTGGCCGGCTCGATCAAACAGCAGCGGCTCGAGCGCGAAATCGCGCCGCCGCTGCGGGCGTCGGGCGAACGGTTGCGCAGCAATTTCGACACGCTGCCGCGTGAGGCCTGGCCGCTGCTGCTCGCTACCGCACGCGGCGCGGGCACGAGCGCAAATCGCCTCGGCGTGCACGCACAACGCAATCAGTCCGTTCCCCTCAGGGCGGCACGTGCGGTCGCAGTGGGCGCCGGTGCGGATGACCTTCACGCACTGGTCGACGGGCCGGTCTGGGACGTCGTGCAGTCGATCACGCCGGCCGGAGAAGAAGAAGTGTTCGATATCTCCGTTCCAGGCACTCGTTCCTTCATGGCGAATGACATGTACGTCCATAATTCGACGTATGCAAGATGCGGCATCATAGTCAACGTAACGCCGCTCGAGCCGGAATGGGAGGGGCACGTGACGCTCGAGTTCTCGAACACGACGCCGCTGCCCGCGAAGATCTACGCGAACGAGGGTGTCGCGCAGATGCTGTTCTTCGAATCGGACGAGATGTGCGAGACCTCCTATCGGGACCGCGGCGGCAAGTACCAGGGTCAGCGCGGGGTGACCCTGCCGAAGACCTGACGGGCGCGCAGCGCGGCGCGGTGCGCCGTCAGCCGCGGCGTAGTTCGCGGATCGCCATCGCGAATTCGAGCTTGTCGCCCTTGCGCCGCTCGGCGCGCACCGGCAGGTAGTCGAGTGCCGGGGCCATCCACAGGCGGATCACGCGGCTCGAGCCGGGCCGGCGGCTTTCGAATATCTCCGTATCGAACTCGCCGATCGCGGTCTTCAACCGCTCGGCGCCCGCGCGCGTGAACTCGTACGCCTTGACCTCGTCCTTGTCGATCGTGTGCATGAGTACGGGTACCGGCCCGTGCGCAGCGGCCTGCATCTGCACGAGTTGCACCGACATCGGGTCCTGTACGTCGGCTGGCGCCGCGATGTCCACCCGCTTGTCCTCGGCGACGCCCGTGATCCGCCCGCGCGGCCAGTCGAAGTCGAGCGTGACATCGCGCGTGGTGTCGTTGCTGCCGTCGTCGCCACGGAAGTGCAGCGGCTGCACGCGCCCGTCCACGATGCGCAGGTTCGAGGTCTGCCTGACGGTGTCCGGAATCGCGAGCCGGAAGATGCCGCGCGCATTGTTGCGCGAGTCGTAGGTCCAGGTGTCAGCGCCGGTGCGCCGCAGGTCGAGCACCGAGGTGCCGGCATTCAGGCTCTTCCACTGGACGGCGTAGGTCGCGTGGAACGGGGTGGGCGTCCAGTCGGCGGCGTGCGCGGCGGGCAGCATGCACAAGGCGGCCAGGACCATCGCAAGGCTGCAGGCGCTAACGCTTCTCGGGGCCATTGAAATCCTCCAGCACCGGCGCCGCGAGCGGTTGCCCGTCGAACAACGGCCGATCGGTCCGCCATGCGAGCCGCCCGGATGCGATCCAGCCGATGGTGCGCGGGTACAGGATGTGTTCCACGGCCTGAACGCGCGCTGAAAGGCGTTCCTCGTCATCATCCTCGCGCACCCGGATCCGCCCCTGTGCGACGACCGGCCCGCCGTCGAGCTCATCGGTGACGTAATGGACCGAGCAGCCGTGCATCGCGTCGCCCGCCTCGAGCACCCGTCGATGGGTGTGCAGGCCCTTGTACCTGGGCAGCAGCGAGGGGTGGATGTTCAGCATCCGGCCGCGATAGTGCGCGACGAAGCCGCTGCCGAGGATGCGCATGAAGCCGGCGAGGATCACGAGCGAGGGTCGAGCGGCGTCGATCCGTTCCGCGAGCGCCTGCTCCCAGGCCGCGCGCGCCTCGAATCCGGCGGGAGTGAGCGTGAACGCCTCGATGCCGAGCGCACGCGCCGTATCGAGACCCGGGGCGCCGACGCGGTCGGACGCGACGCAGGCGACGGTGGCCCGGATCTCGTGCGCGGCGCAGCTGCGCGCGATCGCCGCCATGTTGCTGCCGCGGCCCGAAATCAGGATGGCGAGCGACAGCGGTGCTGCGCTCATGCTTCGATCACGACCCCGGAGCCGCCGCGCCGGACCTCGCCGATGACGCTCGCGGTTTCGCCCTGCGAGCGCAGCAGCGCGAGCGCCGCCTGCGCGTCGCCCGCCGCGACGATCACGACCATGCCGATGCCGCAATTGAACGTGCGGTGCATCTCGGCGTCCGGCAGGTTGCCGGTGCGCTGCAGCCAGTCGAACAGCGGGTCGCGATGCCACGCGCGGCGCGACAGCCGCACTTCGAGGCCCTCCGGCAGCGCACGCGGAATGTTGTCGGTGAGGCCGCCGCCGGTGATGTGCGCGAGCCCGTGCACCGGCAGGCGGCGCGCGAGCGCGAGCAGCGACTCGACATAGATCCGGGTCGGCGCGAGCAGGCGATCGAAGAGCGGCCGGCCGTCGAGCTGCGTTTCCGGGGTCGCCCCTGCCATGCCGACCAGCTTGCGGATCAGCGAATAGCCGTTCGAATGCGCGCCCGACGATGCGAGCCCGATCACCGTGTCGCCGGATGCGACGCGGCTGCCGTCGATGATCGAATCCTTCTCGACGATGCCGACGCAAAAGCCGGCGAGGTCGTAGTCGTCGCCGGCGTACATGCCGGGCATTTCCGCGGTCTCGCCGCCGACGAGGGCCGCGCCCGCCTGCGCGCAACCCTCCGCGATTCCGCGGATGACCGCGGCCGCCACTTCGACGCGCAGCTTGCCGGTCGCGTAGTAGTCGAGGAAGAAGAGCGGCTCCGCGCCCTGCACCACGACGTCGTTGGCGCACATCGCGACGAGATCGATGCCGATCGTGTCGTGCCGCGCGGTTTCGATCGCGAGGCGCAGCTTCGTGCCGACGCCGTCGGTACCCGAGACGAGCACCGGGCGCACGTAGCGGTCGAGCGGCACTTCGACGAGTGCGCCGAATCCACCGATCCCGCCGAGTACTTCCGGGCGCTGCGTGCGCCGTACGATCGGCTTGATGCGTTCGACGAGTTCGTCGCCGGCGTCGATGTCGACGCCGGCATCCCGATAGGTGACCGGAGAGGGAGGCGAGGGCATGCCGCTATAATAGCCGACATGCATGCCGCGTTCCGTTGCGCCTCGATCCTCGCGCTCTGCCTCGCGCCGGCCGCGGCCGGTGCGGCGCGAGCCGTGCGGGTGTACGACGTCACCGTGCGCGATACGCCGGCCGCACAGGTCGCGCCGGCGGCGATGCGCCAGGCCCTCGTGCGCTCGACGGGGCAACGCGACGCCGCGACCGATCCGGCGTTCGCGACCCTGGTCGCCGATGCGCAGCGTTATGTGCGCGCGAGCCGGCCGGGAGCGCAGGGGGGCACCGATGTCGTGCTCGATGGCAACGCCATCGAGCGTGCGATCGTGGCGGCCGGTCGCGTGCCGTGGCCCGCGGAGCGCCCGTTCACGCTCGTCGTATTCGAAGGCGTGCCGGACGGCGCCGTGCTCGATGCCGCGCGCAGCGCGGTGGAAGCCGCGGCGACCTTGCGCGGGTTGCCGGTATCGGTGGTGCCGGCGGCCGCGCTCGATCTCGCGCCCGGCGGCCTCGCGACGCGTGAACTCCTGCTGCCGGCCGCGCAGCGCCTCGGAGCCGATGCCGTGCTCGTGGGACGTGGCGACGGCGGCGCGTCCTCGATCTGGCAATGGACCCTGTCCGCGCCGATCGTCGCCGAGAGCTGGGCGGGCACGCCGGCGGAGGCCATCCACGGCGCCGTCGATGCGTTCGTGCGCACGACTGCCTCGCCCGCGATGTCGAACGAGACCGACGTCATCGTGATGGTGACGGGCGTGCGCGACCTCGCGGCCTATGCCGGGGTGACGCAGGCGCTGTCGCGCGCGAACGCGGTGCAGCGGGTCGCGCTCGAGGAAGCGGTCGGCGACACGGCCCGTTTTCGCGTGACGCTACGCGGCTCGGCCGATTCGCTCGCGGCATCGCTCGCGGGCGATGCGCGGCTCGTGCCGGCCGCCGGCGGGCTGCCCGGCATGCTGTCGCTCGCCTGGTTGCCCTGAGCGCAGCGCGGCCATGCGGCATCTGCCGAACCTGATCTGCCTCGGCCGCATCGCGCTCACCTGGCCGATCATCCTGATGCTCGCGCGCGATCGCGCGGATCTCGCGCTCGCGCTCTTCACGGTCGCGGCGGTGAGCGACGGGCTCGACGGCTGGCTCGCGAAGCGCTTCGGCTGGACCTCGAAGCTCGGGCGCTTCCTCGATCCGCTCGCCGACAAGATCCTGCTCGTGTTCGTGTTCGTGTACGCGACCTGGATCGGGCTCGTGCCCGTGTGGCTCACCGCGGTGGCCGTGGCGCGCGACGTGATGATCGGGCTTGGCGCGAGCATCTACCGGGTCTGGTTCGGCCCGCTGCACGGGCGCCCGACCCCCGTCAGCAAGGTGAACACGCTGCTGCAGATCATCGTGCTCGTGCTCGCGATGCTGCGTGCCGCGAGCGGCGTGCCGCCGTGGGAAGTCATTCTCGCGCTGTCGCTCGCGACGCTCGTGACGACCCTCGTTTCGGGCTGGGACTATGTCGGGCGTTTCGTGCGGCGTGCCTGGCAACTCGCGGCCGCGCCGCGGGCCTGACATGCGCCAGTTGCCGCTCGGGGTGCGCCTGCGCGACCGCGCGAGCCTCGCGAGTTTCGTCGCCGGCGACAATGCCGAGGCCGTGCGATGCGTCACGGCGCTGGCCGACGGCGAGCGGCCGGGTTGCGTGTGGCTGCATGGCCCCGCGGGCGCGGGCAAGACCCACCTGCTGCAGGCGGCGTGCGCACGGGCCACGGGGAGTTCCCGCGCGGGCTACGTGCCGCTGGCGGACTTCATGCAAGGCGACGCGGCGGTCCTCGACGGCTGGCGTGAGCTCGACTGCCTGTGTCTCGATGACGTGCAGGAGGTGGCGGGGCGCCGGCCGTGGGACGAGGCGCTGTTTCGCGTCTATCGCGATATCGAGGAGCGCGGTGCGCGTCTCATCGTCGCGGCGGATGCGCCGCCCGGCGCGCTCGGCTGGTCGCTGCGCGACATCGCGTCGCGTTTCGGAGCGGCCGCCATCTTTGCCGTGCAGCCGCTCGACGAAGCGGGGCGGCTCGAGGCGCTGCGCGTGCGTGCGCAGTTGCGCGGCGTCGACCTGCCGGATGAGACCGTGAAGTTCCTGCAGCGCCGCTTTCCGCGCGACCTGCAGACGCTGTACCGGCTCCTCGACACGCTCGATGATGCGGCGCTGGCGGCGCAGAGGCGGTTGACGGTGCCATTCGTGCGCGAGGTGCTGGGGCCGTAAGAGGCTGCTCGCGGCGGATCGTCTGCAAAGGGTTTTTCGGGACCGCCGTGAACCCGTCCATGGGGGCTTCGTGAAAAACATCCCTGTTTTTCACGATCCCGAAAAACCCTTTGCAGACGATCCGTTGTGCGCAGCCGCTATCGGCGCGAGGCCCGCGAGAGGGTGAGGGCGAGTTCGGCGACGCGTTTGCCGAGGATTTGCGCGAGGTGTTTTTCGTCGTCCGAGAGTTGTGGGCCGGCATCGTGGCCGGCGACGTGCGAGGCGCCGTAGGGTGAGCCGCCCGTGCGGGTAGTCGAGAGCAGGCGTTCGGTGAACGGAATGCCGACGATGTACATGCCGTGGTGGATGAGCGGCAGCATCATCGAGAGCAGCGTCGACTCCTGGCCGCCGTGCTGCGTCTGGGTCGAGGTGAACACGCCCGCGGGCTTGCCGGCGAGGCCGCCATCGAGCCACAGGCTCGAAGTGCCGTCGAGGAAATACTTGAGCGGCGCCGCCATGTTCCCGAAGCGGGTCGGGCTGCCGAGCACGAGGCCCTGAGTCTCGCGAAGATCAGCGAGGGTTGCGTAGGGCGCACCGCTCTCCGGCACGTGTTTCACCGGACCCTCGTTTTCCGCGCTGACCGGCGGCACGGTGCGCAACCGGGCCGCGACGCCTGACACGCTCTCGATGCCGCGGCAGACATGACGGGCAAGTCCGGCGGTCGCGCCGCTTCGGGAGTAGTAGAGGACCAGTATTTCGCTCATGCGCGCATTGTAGAATCCCGCCCCGTGATTGCACGCAGGTGTTACGTATCGGGGCGGGTGCAGGGCGTGTTCTATCGCGCCACGGTGGCGCGTCGCGCCGCCGAACTCGGCATCACGGGTTATGCACGCAACCTGCCGGACGGGCGTGTCGAAGTGCTCGCGTGCGGCACCGAAGCCGGCGTCGCGCGTTACCTCGAGGCGTTGTGGGTGGGGTCGACGGCCTCGAAGGTGACGTCCGTCGAGGTGCGAAGCGTCGAGATCGCGCCGGATCAGCGCCCCGAGGGTTTCGCGACGGGCTGAGCCGACGCCTTCGCGGCGAGCCCGAGGTCGTCGGCGCCGTTCCAGCGACTCCAGCTGCCGAGCACCAGGTCCGAATAGTCACGCCGGCCGACGCTGCCGTTGTACCGCGCGAGCGCCTTCTGCACGTTGTTGCTCTCGTACCTGAGGTAGTAGCGCAGGATCGCGCAGCCCATGCGCACGTTCGGGCCGATCTGGGTGAGCTGGTGGCGTTTCATGCCGAGCTTGTCGGGCCAGAAGGGCATGACCTGCATCAGGCCGACGGCGCCCGCATAGGACACCGCCCAGCGGTTGAAGCGGCTCTCGACATCGATGACCGCCATCACGAGCCCCGGCGGCAGGCGCATCTCGCCCTTGCGATGCGCTTCGCAGAACACGGTGCGCAGGATCTCCATGCGCTCGGCCTTGTCCGGCACGCGCTTCACGAGCCGCGGCTCCATCATCGTGAACCACACGGCCGATTCGTACCGGTCGGGGAAGCACTCGGCCTGCGCGATCGCGTGCTCGATGACGCTGCGCAGCCCGGCGTCCTGCTGCTGGTCCGCGCGTGCGGTCGGCAGCGCGGCGGCGGCGAGGCAGGCCGCCCAGGCGACGAGGCGGTCAGCCCGTCGCGAGCCGCGCGCGGATGAAGCGGAGCGCGTCATCGAGGGGGAAGTCTTCACTTGCCGTGGCGCGCCGGTGGCGGTACTCGAGCTTGCCGGCTTCGAGGCCGCGCTCGCCGACGACGATCCGGTGCGGAATGCCGAGCAGCTCGGCGTCCGCGAACTTCGCGCCGGGGCGCGCGTCGCGATCGTCGAGCAGGACTTCGAGCCCCGCGCGCGTGAATTCATCGTAAAGGCGGTCGGCGGTTTCACGGACTCGTTGCGATTTTGCGATGTTGATCGGCACCAGCACCACCTGGAACGGTGCGATCGGCTCGGGCCAGATGATGCCACGCTCATCGTGATTCTGTTCAATGGCCGCCGCCACGACGCGTGTCACACCTATGCCATAGCAGCCCATGCAGAGCGTTGTGCTGCGGCTTTCCTCGTCGAGCACCGTGCAGCCCATCGCGTCGCTGTACTTGCGGCCCAGCTGGAAAATATGCCCGACCTCGATGCCGCGCGCGATCGACAGCGTGCCCTTGCCCGACGGGCTCGGATCGCCGGCGACGATGTTGCGCAGGTCCGCCACCGCGGGCTCTGGCAGGTCGCGGCCCCAGTTGACCCCGGTGAGATGCGTGTCCGGCACGTTCGCGCCGCAGACGAAATCGGCGAGCGTCGCGGCACTGCGATCCGCGATCACGGGGCAGCGCAGGCCCACCGGTCCGACGAAGCCGGGTTCGGCGCCGCTCGCCGCGAGCACCGCCTCGGCGCTCGCCATGCGCAGCGGCGTCGCGACACCGGGCACCTTCTGCGCCTTCACCGCGTTCAGTTCATGGTCGCCCCGCAGCACGAGCGCGACGACGCCGCCCGCGGCACCTTCGACCAGCAGCGTTTTCGCGCACTGTGTCGCCGGTACCTTCAGGAACTCCGTGATCGCCGTGATCGTACGCACGTTCGGCGTCGCGACCGACTGCATCGCGGCGCCGGCCGCGCCACGCGGCGCGGCCGGCGCGAGCGCCTCGGCCATTTCGAGGTTCGCCGCGTAGCCGTCGCCGTCCGAAAACACGATCGCATCCTCGCCCGAATCGGCGAGCACCTGGAATTCCTCCGATGTGCTGCCGCCGATCGCGCCCGAATCGGCGCGCACCGAGCGGAACGTGAGGCCCATGCGCGTGAACATCCGCGTGTAGGCCTCGCGCATCAGTTCATAGCCTTGCGCGAGCGACGCCTCGTCGATGTGGAACGAATAGGCGTCCTTCATGATGAACTCGCGCCCGCGCATCACGCCGAAGCGCGGGCGGATCTCGTCGCGGAATTTCGTCTGGATCTGGTAGAAGTTCACCGGCAGCTGCCGGTAACTCTGCAGTTCGCGCCGCACGAGATCGGTGATCACTTCCTCGTGGGTCGGCCCGATCACGAACGCCCGGTCGCCCCGGTCGGTGAAGCGCAGCAGTTCGGGGCCGTATTCGTCCCAGCGTCCCGATTCCTGCCAAAGTTCCGCCGGCTGCACGGCGGGCATCAGCACTTCGAAGGCGCCGGCGCGATTCATTTCCTCGCGGATGATCGCCTCGACCTTGCGCAGCGTCAGCAGGCCAAAGGTCGTCCACGTGTAGATTCCCGCCGCGAGGCGCCGGATCAGCCCCGCCCGCAGCATCAGCCGGTGACTCGCGATCTCCGCCTCCGCAGGCGTTTCCTTCATCGTGTTGATCGGATATCGGGTCCAGCGCATCGGGGCAGGGGCTCCATCAGGCCTGGGGCGGCCGGGCGGCGCATCTTATATGATGCACGCCATGTCCACACCGAGCGCGGAGCAAGCCCGGCGCGCCCGCGGCGTCTACCTGCTGCCGAACGCGCTGACCACCGGCTGCCTGTTTGCAGGCTTTTACGCCGTCATCGCCGCCATCGACGGCAACTTCGACCGTGCGGGCCTCGCCGTGTTCGCCGCCATGCTGTTCGACGGCCTCGATGGTCGCGTGGCGCGCTGGACCCGCACCGAGAGCGCGTTCGGCAAGGAGTACGACAGCCTCGCCGACATGGTGGCCTTCGGCCTCGCGCCGGCGATCGTGATGTACCAGTGGGGCGTCGAGCGCATCGCCGAATACGGGCGCGCCTGGGGTCGCTTCGGCTGGGTCGCCACCTTCTTCTTCGCCGTCGCAGCGGCGCTGCGCCTCGCACGCTTCAACACGCGCGCCGCGCAGGACAAGCGCTATTTCGAGGGCCTGCCGAGCCCGTCGGCGGCGGCGGTCGTGGCGTCCTTCGTCTGGTTCTCGAGCACCTGGCGCGGACCGGGCGGACTCACCGAGCTGATTCTCGCCTTCGCCGTCACGGCGCTCGCCGGGGCGCTGATGGTGTCGAGCTTCCCGTACATGAGCCTGAAGCAGATCGACGTCGACAAACGGGTTCGCTACTACTACTTCATCGTCGTGCCGCTCTTCCTCGCGCTGATCGCGCTCGATCCGCCGACGATGCTGCTCGCGATGTTCGCAACCTACGCGCTCTCGGCGCCCGTGCAATGGGCCGTGCGCCGCCTGCGGCGGCTGTAACGACCATGGACCCCGCGCGCCGCGCGCACTACCTCGATGCGCTCGGCATCGATGCGTACCGGTCCCGGTCACGCCGGAAGGCGCCGGACGCCTCCTGGGAGGCGCTGCGATCGGAAGTGGCGGTCTGCGTCAAATGCCGGTTGTGCGAGACGCGCACGCAGACGGTGTTCGGCGTCGGCGACCCGCACGCGCGCTGGCTGATCGTCGGGGAGGCGCCGGGCGCCGAGGAAGATCGCCGCGGCGAACCGTTCGTCGGGCGCGCAGGACAACTGCTCGACTCGATGCTGCGCGCGCTCGGCCTCGCGCGCGATACCGTGTTCATCGCGAATATCCTGAAGTGCCGCCCGCCCGGCAATCGCGATCCGAAGCCCGAGGAGATCGCGGCCTGCCTGCCGTACCTGATGCGCCAGATCGCATCGATCGCGCCCGACATCATCCTCGCGGTGGGTCGCATCTCCGCGCAGACCCTGCTCGGCACCGACGTGCCGGTAGCGCGCCTGCGCGGGCGCGTGCATCAATTCGGCCCGTCCGGCACGCCGCTCGTCGTCACCTACCATCCCGCCTATCTGCTGCGCTCGCCGGGCGAGAAGCGCAAGGCATGGGAAGACCTGAAGCTCGCCCGGAGCGCGATCGATGGCCGCCGCGCGGGATGACCTCGCCGTTCCGAGCGTCGAACTGCGGGCCATGACCGAGGACGACCTGCCCCAGGTCGCCGCGCTCGAGCGCGAGTCCTATCCATTCCCGTGGAGCGAGGGAATCTTCCGCGACTGCGTGCGGGTCGGCTATGTGTGCCGCGTCGTCGAGATCGGCTTCGATTTCGTCGGCTACGGCATCATGAGCATCGGCGCCGGCGAAGCGCACATCCTGAACCTCTGCGTGCGCACGCCGATGCGCGGGCGGGGCATCGGCCGCACACTGCTGCGCCGCCTGCTCGATCTCGCCGCGCAGGCGGGCATGGACGACGCGTTCCTCGAAGTGCGCCCGTCGAACCTCGCGGCGATCCGCCTCTACCAGTCGCTCGGCTTCGTGCCGGTGGGCGTGCGGCGGGGCTACTACCAGGCGGTTGGCGGGCGCGAGGACGCGACGGTGCTGCGGCTGCCGCTCGGCGAACTGCGGGCGGCGCCGGCTCGCCCATGACGAGCCTGACCACGCTGCTGGACAGCTTCCGGCGCAGTGCCGCCTCCGAGCGCGAGAAGGGCAGCTATTTCGAGCGCCTGGTCAAAGTCTATCTGCTCACCGAGCCGTACTACGCCGACCTGTACGGCGGCCAGGTCTGGCTGTGGGAGGAATGGCGGGCGCAGGCGGCCCTGCGCGGGCTCGGCGATGTGGGCGCCGATGCCGGCATCGACCTCGTGGCGCAGACCGCCGGCGGCGAGCTGCACGCCATCCAGGCGAAGTTCTACGACGAAGACGCGGTGCTCAGGCTCGACGACTTCGCGACCTTCTTCACCGCCTCCAGCAAGAAGCAGTTCGCGCACCGGCTGATCTTCCTGACGGCGACGAAAAGCAGCGGCCACCTGCGCAATGCCGTGCAGGACCAGCAGCCGCCGGTGAGCCTCGTCACGCTGCACGACCTCGAGGGGAGCAGGATCGACTGGTCGCGCTACCGGCCGCAGGCCGCGCCGGTGCTGAAGCCGAAGAAGACGCTGCGGCCGCACCAGAAGGCCGCCGTGGACGCGGTGCTGGCCGGTCTCGCCGGCGCCGATCGCGGCAAGCTCATCATGGCCTGCGGCACGGGCAAGACCTTCGCGAGCCTCGTGATCGCCGAGCGGATGGCCGGCGCAGGAAAGCGCGTGCTGTTCCTCGTGCCGAGCCTTGCACTGCTGTCGCAGGCGCTCACCGAGTGGACGCAGGACAGCACGATCGCGCTGCACAGCTTCGCGGTCTGCTCCGACAGCGACGTCGGCAAGAAGCGCAAGTCGGCAGACGACGACTTCCGGATGCTCACCCACGAGCTGCAATACCCCGCCACCACGGATGCGCGGCGGCTCGCCGAGGAAATGCGCGCGCGTCACGACGAGCGGCACATGAGCGTGGTATTCGGCACGTATCACAGCATCGACGTGCTGAGCGACGCGCAGACGCTCGGGCTCCCCGATTTCGATCTCGTCGTGTGCGACGAGGCCCACCGCACCACCGGCGCCACGTTCGACGACGACGACGAGAGCCATTTCGTCAAGGTGCACGACAACGCGTTCCTGCGCGCCACCAGGCGCCTGTACATGACCGCGACGCCGCGCATCTACGGCGCAGGCGCCAAGGCGAGCGCCGAACGCGACAACGTGGCGCTGTGTTCCATGGATGACGAGGCGCTCTACGGGAAAGAGCTGCACGTCATCACCTTCTCCGAGGCGGTGAAGCGCGGCCTCTTGGTGGATTACAAGGTCATCGTGCTGTCGGTCGAGGAAGCGCACGTCAATCGCCGCCTGCAGAACCTGCTGAAGGACGAGAACAACCAGCTCAAGGTGGACGACGCCGCGCGCATCGTCGGGTGCTGGAAGGCGCTCGCCAAACAGGGACTGGCGGAGAATCTCCACGGCGATGAATCGCCCATGCAGCGCGCCGTCGCCTTCTGCCAGGTCATCGAAGTGCAGAAGAGCGGGCGGACCCACAAGGTCAGCTCCAAGCACATCGCCGGCATGTTCCGCGCGGTGGTGGAGGAGTACCAGCGCACGGCGGACGACGAGGACATGGCCACGCTCGCCTGCGAGGCCGAGCACGTGGACGGCGGCATGAACGCGAGCGAGAAGCAGGCGAAGCTCGACTGGCTCGAGGCCGATCTGCCTGCCGATACGTGCCGGATCCTGAGCAACGTGCGCTGCCTCTCCGAAGGCGTGGACGTGCCGGCGCTCGACGCCGTGCTGTTTCTCACGCCGCGCACTTCACAGGTCGAGGTGGTGCAGTCGGTCGGCCGCGTCATGCGCAATGCGCCCGGCAAGAAGCGCGGCTACGTGGTGCTGCCGGTGGTGATCCCTGCCGGCCTGGAACCGCACGAGGCGCTGGCCGACAACAAGACCTACCGCGTGGTCTGGCAGGTGCTGCAGGCACTGCGCTCGCACGACGACCGCTTCGACGCCATGGTCAACAAGATGGAGCTGGTCGGCCCCAATGTGCAGAAGATGGAAGTCATCGCTGTCACCGACCGGCTTCCGAAGAAGACGCCAAAGGCGCGCGGCGCGAAGGACAGGGACGCGGGCCGCAACCAGTTCACGATCGCCGAAACCGCCACCCGGAGCTATGGCAAGGAGGACCAGGGCGAACTGCAGTTCGAGATCGGCGAAATCGAACGCGCCATCTACGCGAAGCTCGTGGAGAAGGTCGGCAACCGCCACCACTGGGAGGACTGGGCCAACGACATCGCCCGCATCGCCCGCACGCACATCGACCGCATCACCGCCTTGCTCGACGACCCTGCCAACACGCGCGAGCGCAAGGCGTTCGAGGTGTTCGCCGCCGAACTGCGCGATGACCTGAACGACAGCATCACCGACGCCGACATCGTCGAAATGCTGGCGCAGCACCTGATCACCAAGCCCGTGTTCGACGCGCTGTTCGAGCACTACAGCTTCGCCAGCCACAATCCCATGAGCCTCGCCATGCAGGGCGTGCTCGACGCGCTGCACGAGCATCACCTGGAGAAGGAAGCCGACACGCTGCGCAGCTTCTACGACAGTGTCAGGCTGCGCGCCGAGGGCATCGACAACGCCGCCGGCAAGCAGAAGATCGTGGTCGAGCTGTACGACAAGTTTTTCCGCAACGCCTTCCCGCGCATGGCGGACCGCCTCGGGATCGTCTACACACCGGTCGAGGTGGTGGATTTCATCATCCACAGCGTCGCACATCTGTTGCAGAAGGAATTCGGCCAGACACTCGGCAGCGAGGGCGTGCACATCATCGACCCGTTCGCCGGCACCGGCACTTTCATCACCCGCCTGCTGCAGAGCGGACTGATCAAGCCGGAGGAACTGCCGCGCAAGTACCGGCAGGAGATCCACGCCAACGAGATCGTGCTGCTGGCCTACTACATCGCCGCGATCAACATCGAAGCCGTGTATCACGGCATCGTCGGGGGCGACTACCAGCCCTTCGAGGGCATCTGCCTTACCGACACCTTCCAGATGTACGAGAAAGAAGATCTGGTGGACGCGCTGCTCGTGAACAACAGCCGGCGGCGCAGGCGGCAGAAGAAGCTCGACATCCGCGTGATCATGGCGAATCCGCCGTATTCGGTGGGGCAAAAGAGCGAGAACGACAACAACGACAACGTTGCCTATCCGCATCTGGATGAGCGGATCCGCAGTACTTACGCGGAGCGTTCCAACGCCACGCTCGCCAAGGGACTGTACGACAGCTACGTCCGCGCCATCCGCTGGGCCAGCGATCGCATCGGCGCAAGCGGCGTCATCGGTTTCGTCACCAACGCAGGCTTCCTCGACGCCAACACTGCCGACGGCCTGCGCAAGTGCCTCGCTGAGGAGTTCAGCAGCATCTATGTGTTCCATCTGCGCGGCAATCAACGCACCTCAGGCGAATTGTCGCGCAAGGAAGGCGGCAAGATCTTTGGCGGTGGCAGCCGGGCGCCGATTGCCATCTCGTTGCTCGTCAAGAATCCGCGCGCCACAGAGCGCGGCCTGATTCGCTTCCACGACATCGGCGACTATCTGAGCCGCGACGACAAGCTGAAGAAGATCGACGACTATGCCAGCATCGCGGGCATCGACGCGACTCACGGATGGCAGCGGATCACACCGGATGCGCACGGCGATTGGTTCAAGCAGCGCGATGACAGCTTCGGCGAGTTCATTGCGCTGGGCGACAAGAAGGGTGACGGCCTCAGTCTGTTCGAGAACTTTTCACTGGGCGTGGTCACCAACCGTGATGCCTGGTGCTATAGCCCGTCTCGACCTTCACTCGCAGACAACGTGATGCGCATGATTTCTCTCTACAACGCGGAGGCCGAGCGCTTCAGCAAGGCATTTGGAACGCTGGCGAGGAAGGCGCGCGACGAGAAGGTGGATGGTTTCATCGACACCGATCCGACGAAGATCAGCTGGACTCGCGCGTTGAAGCAGGATTTGAGCCGAGACCGGCGCCTTGAGTTCGAGCCCGAATGTCTCGTGCCAGGCCTTTACCGGCCGTTCTCAAAGCAATGGTTGTATTTCAACCGTCGCTTGAACGAGATGGTGTACCAGATGCCGCGCATCTTCCCCGATGCCGCGGCAGCGAACATGGCCATCGGCGTATCCGCATCGGATTCGCGCAGCACCTGGTCGGTATTCATCACCAACACGGTGGCCAGTCTGCACGCCGTGGACATGGTGGGGTCGCAGTATTTCCCGCTCTACCTCTACGACGAACCCGCCGTTGATCCCGACGAGCCGTCGGCACAAGCAGGTTTGTTCAAGGCCGATGCCGCGCCCACCACCCGCAAGCGCCGCGATGCCATCACCGATGCCGGGCTCGCACACTTCCAGGCGGCTTACCCCGGCGATAACCTCGGCAAGGAGGACGTCTTCTACTACGTCTACGGCCTGCTGCATTCGCCGGATTACCGTGAACGCTACGCCGACAATCTCGGCAAGGAGCTACCGCGCATCCCCCGCGTGAAGACGGCAGCGGATTTCTGGCAGTTCAGCCGCGCCGGCCGCCAGCTCGCGGAGCTGCACCTGAACTACGAGACGGTGCCGATGTATGCCGGCGCGAAGATCGAGCATGGCGGCAAGCCGCTCACCGGCGCCGATTACCGCGTCGAGAAGATGCGCTACGGCAAGCGGGGCAAGGACAAGGACCTCGGCACCGTCATTTACAACCAGCGCATCACGGTCACCGGCATTCCGCTCGCCGCCTACGAGTACGTGGTCAACGGCAAGCCCGCCATCGACTGGGTGATGGAGCGCCAGTGCGTCAAGACCGACAAGGCGAGCGGCATCGTCAGCGACGCCAACGACTGGGCCATCGAAACCATGCACAACCCGCGCTATCCGCTGGAGCTGCTGCTGCGGGTGATCACCGTGAGCCTCGAGACCATGAAGATCGTGAAGGCGCTGCCGCCGCTTCAGTTGCCGCAGGTTGTCCGCGGCAAGCCTTGAGGGACTAACCCGGGCTTGCAGGAAGTACGCATTATGAGTATTCTGCGCATAACGCGGGAATTCAATATTATGCGCAACTTGGATGCGGTTACGGTCAGCGCGGCGGAGTTTCACCGCAACATGGGCAAGTATCAGGACATCGCGCTGACACGGCCGGTCGCCATCACGAAGAACGGCCGCGAGCGGACCGTGCTGCTGTCGGCGGAGGAGTATTCGCGGCTCAAGCGCCGCGATCGACGCGTGCTCGAGGCCGGCGAGCTTTCGGCGCAGCAACGCGACGCCGTCCGCGCGGCGCGCGTGCCGCCGGAGTTCGCCGCGCTCGACAGCGAACTTCAAGACTGAACACGGTGAGCCTCCCTGCGCCCCATCCGGGCCTGGTCATTCGTTACGCCTGTCTCCGGAAGAGGGAGTACGAAGCCGGACGGGAAGAGGGGCGCAAGGACCGGCCGTGCGCCATCGTCATGGCCGTCACGGACGATGAAGGCGAATCCACGGTGCTGCTTCTTCCCATCACGCATGCGCCGCCACACGAAGCCGCTGATGCGGTCGAGATTCCGCGCGTCACGAAGCAGCGCCTGGGACTCGACGGTGAGCGCTCCTGGATCGTGGTCACGGAAGTCAACGAATTCATCTGGCCCGGGCCCGACCTTCGGCCGGTGCCCGGCGGCGACGGATCGATCGCCTACGGCACCTTGCCGCCGCGCCTGTTCGATGCCGTGCGGGATCGTTTTCTGGTACGCGCTGAACGGGACGGCGCGGTGCGCGTGCCGCGCACTGAGTAGCGGGTCTTTGGCGGTCGGTAGGCAAGGGGCGCTGGTATCATGCGCGGCCCCGCCGGAGGGCAATGCGTACGCGAGCCCTCTGAATGTGTCTCATGAAACCCGTGTCTTGCTCTTGCTGAGTGATGGTCCATGACGTCTGATGCAACTATCAAGGAAATAGGGAACAGAAGGACGTTCGCCATCATTTCCCACCCCGACGCCGGCAAGACGACCCTGACCGAAAAGCTGCTGCTCTTTGGCGGCGCGATCCAGATGGCCGGCACCGTCAAGGGTCGCAAGGCCGCGCGCCATGCGACCTCCGACTGGATGCGCCTCGAGCAGCAGCGCGGCATTTCGGTGACCTCGTCGGTGATGCAGTTCCCGTATCGCGGCCGGATCGTGAACCTGCTCGACACGCCGGGCCACGAGGACTTTTCCGAGGACACCTACCGCACGCTCACCGCGGTGGATTCGGCGCTGATGGTGATCGACTGCGCCAAGGGCGTCGAAGCGCGCACGATCAAGCTGATGGAGGTCTGCCGGCTTCGCGACACGCCGATCATGACCTTCATCAACAAGCTCGATCGCGAGGGACGCGAGCCGATCGACCTGCTCGATGAGATCGAGCGCGTGCTCGGCATCGCGACGACGCCGATCACCTGGCCGATCGGCATGGGGCGCGAGCTCGCGGGCATCTACCACCTGCTCGAGGACCGCATCTACGTCTACAGCGCCGGCGAGCGCGGCCGGGTGGGCGAGAATCTCGTGATCGATGGGCTCGCCAGCGAGTCGGGCCGCGCGTTCCTCGGCGAGCGCGCCGCCGCCTTCGACGCCGAGATCGAACTCGTGCGCGGCGCGAGCGCGCCGTTCGACCCGGACCTGTACCGGGCCGGGCGGCAGACGCCGGTGTTCTTCGGTTCCGCGATCAGCAATTTCGGTGTCGAAGAACTGCTCGGGGCGTTCGTCGAGCATGCGCCGCCGCCGCAGCCGCGGCCGACACGGCAGCGCGAAGTCGAGCCCGGCGAGCCGGCGCTCACCGGCTTCGTGTTCAAGATCCAGGCGAACATGGACCCGCTGCACCGCGATCGCATCGCCTTCATGCGCCTGTGCTCGGGACGCTATACCCGCGGCATGAAGCTGCACCACGTGCGGCTCGACAAGGAAATGCGGGTCGCCGATGCGCTGACCTTCCTCGCGGCGGACCGCAGCCAGGCCGACGAGGCCTTCGCGGGCGACATTCTCGGACTGCACAACCACGGCACGATCAACATCGGGGACTCCTTCACCGAGGGCGAGCATCTCGTGTTCACCGGCATTCCGAACTTCGCGCCGGAGATGTTCCGTCGCGCGGTGCTGAAGGACCCGCTGCGCATGAAGGCGCTCGCCCGCGGCCTCTCGCAGCTCTGCGAGGAGGGCGCCACGCAGCTCTTCAAACCCGTGCGCAACAACGACATGGTGCTCGGCGCCGTGGGCCAGCTGCAGTTCGAGGTGGTGGCCTTCCGCTTGCAGGACGAATACGGCGTGCAATGCCAGTTCGAGCCGGTGAATGTCTACACGGCGCGCTGGGTGAGCGCGGACGATGAGCGCAAGCTCGAGGAGTTCCGCGCCAAGGCCCACGACCACCTGTCCATCGACCATGCCGGCGCGCTCGTCTATCTCGCCCCGACCCGCGTCAATCTCTCGCTCACCGAGGAGCGGTGGCCCGGGTTGCGATTCCTCGAGACGCGCGAACACCTCGCGGCCTGATCGCGCCGGGTGATAGGCTCGCGCGGATGGTGAAGGTCCTCACGCGCAAGCCCGTCGTCGCCTGGGCGATGTACGACTGGGCGAATTCGGCGTTCGCGACCACCGTGATGGCGGGCTTCTTTCCGCTGTTCTTCAAGCAGTACTGGAACGAGGGCGTTGCCGCGACCGAGAGCACGTTCCGGCTCGGCGCGACGAGCGCGGCGACGAGCCTGATCGTGGCGCTGATGGCGCCGGTCATCGGCGCCATCGCCGACAAGGGCGGGGCACGCATCCGCCTGCTCGCGCTTTTCACGGTGCTCGGCGCGGCGATGACGGCCGCACTCGTGCTCGTGCGCCAGGGCGACTGGCAGCTCGCGGCGCTGCTCTACGGCGCGGCATCGATCGGTTTCTGGGGCGGCAACCAGTTCTATGATTCGCTGCTGACCGATGTCGCAGCCGGGCCCGAGTACGATCTCGTGTCGGGTTACGGGTATGCGCTCGGGTATCTCGGCGGCGGACTCCTCTTCGCGGTCAATGCGCTGATGGTCTCGCAGCCGGCGCTGTTCGGCATCGCGGGCACCGCCGCCGCGGTGAAGCTCTCGTTCCTCTCCGTCGCGGTCTGGTGGCTGCTGTTCGCGCTGCCGGCGGTGTTGGTCGTGCGCGAAGCGCGCGGTGCGCCGCCGCTGCCGCCGCGGGTCGCGATCGCGGCGGGGCTCGCCGAATTGCGCCGCACGTTTGGTGCCGTGCGCGAGAGTCGCCCGCTGCTGCTCTTCCTGCTCGCGTACTGGTTCTACATCGACGGCGTGAACACGATCATCAAGATGGCGGTCGACTACGGGCTCGCACTCGGCTTTCGGCAGGCGAGCCTGATCCAGGCGCTGCTGCTCGTGCAGTTCGTCGGCTTTCCGGCGGCGCTCGCCTTCGGCTGGCTCGGCGCGCGCATCGGTGCCCGGGCGGGCATCCTGGTCGCGCTCGCGGTGTACGCGCTCGTCACGCTCTATGCCTACCGGCTCGACAGCGAGCGGGAATTCTTCGTGCTCGCGATCGTGATCGGCTGCGTGCAGGGCGGCGTGCAGTCGCTGTCGCGCTCGTTCTACGGGCGGCTGGTCCCGGCCGGCAAGGCCGGCGAGTTCTTCGGCTTCTACAACATGATGGGCAAGGCGGCGGCGATCCTCGGGCCGATGCTCGCCGGCAGCGTCGCGCTCGTGAGCGGCGACTCGCGGCTCGCGATGCTGTCGATCGCGCTCCTCTTCGTCATCGGCGGCGGGCTGCTGCTGCGCGTACCCGTCGCGGGCCAGCGTGCGGCGGGCGGCGCGCGCGCGCGACGGGAGGGGTGAGCGCGCCATGCGGAACACTGAACCGGAGTCGGGCCGGCTCGAAGCGGAGCTGGCGACGATGCTCACGCAGCTCGCGGAGTTGCGCGATCGGGAGGCCATCCGTCAGCTGGTGGTGTCCTACGCGCACTTCGCCCGCACGAGGAACATCGAGGGGCTGGTCGCGCTCTATTCGGAGGACGCCGTCTTCGATGTGCCCGGCAACATGGGTACCAAGGCTGGTGCCCGATCAGGCCGGGACGCGATTCGCGAGACGCTGCGCGTCGATCTGCCGAGATCCGATCCCTGGCCATTTCTCCACCAGCATGTCATCGAGATGCTGGGACCGGACCGGGCGCGAGGCATTCTGTACTTCGAGTTGCGGCAGGGTATCGACAATCTTCGTACTACGCACATCGGTTCCTACCAGGACGAGTACGTGAAAGAGCAGGGAACCTGGAAGTTTCGTTCCCGGAGGCTCTCCGCAATCCCCTTGAACAATACGCAGCCATGACTGAACCGCGGCCGTCGAGTCAGCCCCACTCCGCGGGGTCGACTCCGTAGAATTCGCGTAGCTCCGCGTGCAGCCGCGGATGCGCCGCGCGAAATTCGCGGGCGCGCTCGAAGAACACTTCCGTCGCCGTCGCGAAGAATTCGGCGAGATCCTCGGCGCCGTAGGGGTCGATCAGGCTGTCCTCGCCGCGATCGACCGCGTCGCACAGTGCTTCATATGCGGCCTCGAGCGTCGCGTGCCAGCGTTGCGCGCCGGGCGCGAGCACCCCGCCGTCGGTCAATGCGCCCTCGGCGAGATGGTCGAGGTAGTGCGCGAACTCGTGCAGCACGACGTTGTAGCCCTCGTCGCCCGCGAGCCCGTCCTCGATGTCCTCCCACGACAGCACGATGCGCGACACGTCGATCGTCTGCCCCGAGAGTGCGCGCCGGCCCACGGTCACGAGGCCGAACTCGTCTTCGTCACGGTCTTCGACCACGAATTCGCCCGGGTAGACGAGCACGCTGTAGAGCGCGTCGTAGGCGTGGCTGTCGCGGTGCGCGACGAGCAGCGCCGCCTGTGTCGCGATGATGACGCGCATTTCATCGGTGACCGTGAGGCCGTTGCAGCCGATGAAGCTCACGCGCTGCATGAGGCGTCGCGCCGCCGTTTCGATCTGCGCACGCACGGGCGGCGGCAGGCGCTGCCACAGCGGCACGCGCGCGAGCATCCGGCGCCAGGATGGCGGGAACGGCTCGCGCAGTTCGTGCGCCCGGCGACGCGCACGCAGGATCCGCCACACGATGACGGTTGCGGCGAGCGCGAAGAAAAGCGCAATGGCGAGCGCAAAAGGCGTCACGCCGCGCGCACGCCGGAGGTGACACGCACGCGCCGCACGGCGCGCGCGAACGAGCGGATCGCCCGGGCGTCGCATCCGGGCCCGTAGCGCAGTGCCGCGTATCGCCCAACGAGGTCCAGCGCCTCGGCGGCGAGGTCCGGTCGGCGTTCGCCGATGCGTGCCGCGTAAGCGAGCGGTGCCTCGGCGGCGCCTCGGGCGAGGCCGACACGCGCATATTTCGCCCCGAGAGACTGCCATGCGCGGCCGAGGCGATCGGGCCGCGACGTGCGCAACCAGAAGCGGGACTGCCAGCTCATCCACGCGAGCCACAGTGCGAGGCCCGCCCCGAGGAGCGCGCCGAGCTGTTGCCAGCGCGGCGAATCGAAGCCGAGTCGCTCGAGCAGCGCGAACTGCGAAGCCGCGCCGAACTCGAGGACACGTTTGCGCCAGGCGGTGTCGAGCGCATCCCACGCCTGCGCGAGTTCACCGATCCAGGGATTGTTGCGCGCGAGGCGCGCCACCACCGGCGCTGCGCCTGGCAGCAGGTCGTAGAGCCCGCGCTGCAGCCGTTCCGGCGCGACCACGGCCGTCGGGTCGATGCGTGTCCAACCGCGGCCCTCGAGCCAGATCTCGACCCAGGCATGGGCATCGGACTGCCTGACGACGAAGTAGCGACCGATCGGGTTCCATTCGCCGCCGAGATAGCCGGTGACGACGCGTGCGGGCACACCGCCGGCCCGCATCAGCGTGGCGAAGGCCGACGCGTAGTGGCCGCAGAATCCACGCCGGGTGCCGAACAGGAACTCGTCGACGGCGTTGCGGTCGAGCCGCGGTGGAGTCAGCGTGTACTCGAAGCCCTCGCGGGCGAAATGGTCGAGGACTGCGCGCGCAAACGCCGCGGCGTCCGGCGAGGCGGCGCGCAGCCGCTGCGCGAGTGCGTGCGTGCGCGGATTCTGCCCCGCGGGCAGCGCGAGGCTGTAACGGTAGCCGAGCTTCGAGAGCGGCTCGTGCGTCACCGTCCGGGCGCGCGAGGTCGCCGCAAAGCTCACCACCTCGTCGACGGGTTCGGCGGAAAGCAGTCTCCGGTCGAAGGTCAGCCGCGCGCGGTGATCCGGGGCGGCGACGACCGATTCGAGCGCAAACCACCAGTTTCGACCGGTCGGTTCGAGTGTCACGCGGTAGCGCCAGGTGGGGCCCTCGAACTGCACATCGGGCTCGAGGAAGAAGCGGCCGCGATCCCGCCGCCAGGTCGTGCCGTCGAAGTCCTGCAGCACGGGACCGCGCCAGTAACGCGCTGGCGGGGGAGGCGGCGCGCCGTCGAACTCGACGCGAAATGCGGGCGCATCGGAGTCGGTCAGCTCGTCGATCTGTCCGGGGCTCATTTCGTCGGACAGCCCGGTGACCGCCCGGTTCGCGTGCGGCAGCGCCCAGAACCCGCCCTGCAGCCGCGGGAAGGTGAGGAAGAGCACGAGCGCGAGCGGCAGCGCATACGCGAGTGCGCGTCCCGCGAGTGCGAGCGGGGCCCTGAGGCCGGCGAGCGCCTGCGGCGTGGCGATCACCGCGAGCGCCGCGCAGTCGATCCACAACTGCAGCGCATAGAGCGGCATGCGCACGAGCGCCTGGCGGTCGAGGCAGGCGGCGAGCAGCAGGAAAAGCGCGACGGCGAGCATCACGTGATCGTCGCGTCGCGCGCGGGTCTCGAGCAGCTTGAGCGCGCCCATCGAGACGAGCAGCGCGCTGCCGGCCGCGAGCCCGTTCAGCGTGCGGAATGTCGCGAGCACTCCCACGGTCAGGAGCAAGGCGAACGCGACGCGTGCCCAGGCACCCGGCAGCCGCGCGCCGCGGACCGCGATCAGCATCCGCGCGATCATGGCGACCAATGCGAGCGCGGGTATCCAGGGCGGCAGGCGGTCGAGATGCAGCAGGACCGCGCTGCCGTACGCCGCACAGACCCAGGCGAGCGGCCGGATCCGTGCGGGCAATGGCGGCTTCATGCCGGCATCCGCGCGAGCGCCGTGAGCAGCACGTGGCGGTGCCGGGCGCCGCTGCCCATCGGGAACGCGATGCCGGGAAGATGCAGCGCGCACGACTCGCCGCGCTGCTCCGCATCGACGATCCAGCGGCACAGTTGCTCGAGCCGGGCTTCGTGCGGTAGTGGCGCGAGTGCGTCGTAGGCGAATGCATTGAGCGCATCGCCCTCGGCCGTGTACTCGCCGACGAGGAGGGGAGCGCCGCGGGCCCAGGCCTTCCACGCGATGCGCCGCGGCGGATCGCCGTCGCGATACGCTCGCAGTGCCTGCCATTCATCGTCACCGGCTTCGGCGCGCGCGGCACGGCCGGGGCGGCGCCCGATCGCGCCCCGGCGCGGCAGCGTCCCGCGCGCGGCCGGGTAGACGATCAGCTCGAGCGGCAGGTGGAGCCAGGTCCACGCGCGAAAAAAGCCGAAAGGCCAGGTCGTCGCGACGCGGATCCGGTCGATGGCGTACACCCCACGCACTGACGCCGGCAGCGGCAGCGTCACCGTGACGGGTTCGCCGCGTGTCGCTTCCACCGGCAGGCTCGTCGCCTCGCCCTCGGCATCGCGCCACGCGATCGTGCAGGCGACGCGCGTGGCGGTGCCCGCATCGAGCACGACTTCGAGCCGGCCTTCGTCACCCGCGAATGCCGGCAGCGTGCGTGCGCCGACGATTGCGAGGCCGAGCAGGTTGCGATGGCAGGCGTGCATCGCGACGAGCATCAGAGCGCCGAGCACGAACGTGACGAGGAGCGCGAGGCTGTTCGCGTAGTTCAGTCCCGCGAGCAGCATGCCGAAGAGGAGGAGGGCGAAGCCGACCCCGGCCCGCGTCGGCAGGATGTAGAGGCGGCGACGATGGAGCGCAACCGGTAGTGCATCGCTTCCCTGTCGCCGCTTCACCCAGGTCGCGAGGCGGGCTTCGAGGGAGCGACGCAGGCCGGCGAAGGGCGCCACGGTGCGAGCGCCGCCGTCAGGCGGGTACCGGTACCGTTTCCACGACGCGACTCGCGAGACGCAGGCCGTCCGCGGCGTCCTGCGCGTCGCGCCGCTCGAGTCGATGGCCGGCGACGGCCGCGAACACCGCCTGCACGTCGTCCGGCAACACCGCATGGCGCCCGCAGATCGCGGCCCAGGCCTGCGCCGCGCGCAGCAGCCCCTGCCCGGCACGCGGCGAGAGCCCGACGCGGATATCGTCGTGGGCGCGCGTGTGCGCGATCAGGGACTGCACGTAGTCGAGCAGGGCATCCGACACGTGCTGACCGCGCACGGCCGTCTGCAGTGCGAGCAGATGTTCGGCGTCGAGCACCGGGGCGAGCTGTGGCAGGAGATCGCGGCGCTCGCCTTCGCGCAGCAGTGTGCGTTCGTGCGCGGCATCCGGATAGCCGAGCTCGATGCGCATCAGGAAACGGTCGAGTTGCGATTCCGGCAGCGCGTAGGTGCCGGCCTGTTCGCGCGGATTCTGCGTGGCGACCACGAAGAAGGGGTCGGGCAGGCGGTAAGTCGTGAGGTCGGTGCTGACCTGCCGCTCCTCCATCGCCTCGAGCAGCGCGCTCTGAGTCTTCGGGCTCGCGCGGTTCACTTCGTCGGCGAGCAGCAGTTGCGTGAACAGGGGCCCCTTGCGGAAGTGGAACTGCTGCGTGTTCCGGTCGAATACCGACACGCCGATGATGTCGGCCGGCAGCAGGTCGCTCGTGAACTGCACGCGCTGCCACGCGAGGCCGAACACCTGCGCGAGCGCATGGGCGAGCGTCGTCTTGCCCACTCCCGGCACGTCCTCGATCAGGAGGTGGCCGCGCGCGAGCAGGCAGGCGACCGCGAGGCGCAACTGGCCCGGCTTGCCGAGGATGATCGTCTCGAGCGTCGCGATCGCCTGCTGCAGCCGCTCGCTCATGGCGCGGGCAGGAGGCTGCGCACGCGCGCGAGCTGGGGGCCGAGTTGCGCGAGGTCGCGCTCGAAACCCGCGATGCGCTCGCGTTCCTGCGCCACGACATCGGGCGGCGCGTTGCGGACGAAATTCTCGTTGGCGAGCTTGCCGCGGGCCTTCTTCAGTTCGTTCTCGTTCTTCGCGATCAGCTTGCCGAGCCGCTCGATTTCGGCGCCGGCATCGATGAGGCCGGCCATCGGCACATGCAGCTGCAGGTCGCCGGCGAGGGCGGTTGCGGCAGCGGGCGGGTGCGCGCCCGCGGCGAGCACGTCGATCCGCTCGAGTCCGGCGAGCCTCGTGAGATAGAGTCCATGGCGCGCGAGCCGTTCGGTATCGCCGGCACTGCCGTGGCTCGCGAGCACCGGGATGCGGCGCGAGGGCGCGATGTTCATTTCGCCGCGGACCTGGCGCAGCACGAGGATCACGCGCTGGATCCACGCCGCCTCCGCCTCCGCGGCCTCATCGACCGGCAGGTCCGCGCGAGCCGGCCAGGGCGCCAGCATCACGGTGGCACCCGCGCGGCCGGCGAGCGGGGCGATGCGCTGCCAGATTTCCTCGGTGATGAACGGCATCAGGGGATGCAGCGCGCGCAGCAGTATTTCGAGCGTCTCGAGCAGTGTGCGCCGCGCCGTGCGCTGCGCCGCCGCGCCCGCTTCGCCCTGCAGCACCGGCTTGGCGAGCTCGAGGTACCAGTCGCAGAACTCGTACCACGTGAACTCGTAGAGCGCGGTCGCGGCGTAATCGAAGCGGTATTCGGCGAACGCGGCATCGACGGCCTCGAGCGTGCGGCCGAGGCGCGAGCGGATCCAGCGGTCGGCGATCGGGAAGTCGCTCGCGTCCGCTGCGCCCGTGTCTCCCGTGGATTCCACCATCAGCAGGGCGAAGCGCGCGGCGTTCCACAGCTTGTTGCAGAAGTTGCGGTACCCCGCGACGCGCCCGAGATCGAAGCTGATGTCGCGGCTCTGGGTCGCGAGCGCGGCGAAGGTGAAGCGCAGCGCGTCGGTGCCGTACGGCTCGATGCCCTGCGGGAATTGCCTGCGCGTCGTCTTCTCGATCGCGGGCGCGAGGTGCGGCTGCATCAGCCCGGTCGTGCGCTTGGCCACGAGCGATTCGAGGTCGATGCCGTCGACGATGTCGAGCGGGTCGATCACGTTGCCCTTCGACTTCGACATCTTCTGGCCTTCACCGTCGCGGATGAGGCCGTGGATGTACACGTCGCGAAACGGCGGGCGGCCATCCATGAACTTCAGGCCGAACATCACCATGCGCGCGACCCAGAAGAAGATGATGTCGAAGCCGGTGACCAGCACGCTCGTCGGGTAGAACTTCGCGAGTTCGGGCGTGCGCGCCGGCCAGCCGAGCGTCGAGAACGGCCACAGCGCGGAAGAGAACCACGTATCGAGCACGTCCGGGTCGCGGGTGAGCGGCAGGTCCGGGGCGAGGTTGTGCCGGCGCCGCGCATCCGCTTCGTCGCGCCCGACGTAGACGCGACCCGCGGCGTCGTACCAGGCGGGGATGCGATGGCCCCACCAGAGCTGGCGGCTGACGCACCAGTCCTTGATGTTGCGCATCCACTCGAAATAGGTCTTCGACCAGTTCCCGGGCACGAAGCGGATGTCGCCGCGTTCGACCGCTTCGATCGCGGGCTGCGCGAGCGGCGCCACCCGCACATACCACTGGTCCGTGAGATAGGGCTCGATCACCGCGCGGGTGCGATCGCCGCGCGGCACCTTGAGCTTGTGCGCCTCGATGCGCTCGACGAGGCCGGCCGCCTCGAGTTCGGCGACGACACGCTTGCGGGCCTCGAAACGGTCGAGACCCCGGAAGCGTTCCGGTGCGTCGTCATTGATCGACGCCTGGGGCGTGAAGATGTTGAGCTTCGGCAGGCCGTGGCGCTCGCCGACCTCGTAGTCGTTGAAATCGTGCGCCGGCGTGATTTTCACGCAGCCGGAACCGAATGCCGGATCGACATAGGTGTCCGCGACGACCGGAATGCGCCGCTCCGTGAGCGGCAGCGCGATGTCGCGGCCGACGAGCGCGCGGTAGCGATCGTCGTCGGGATGCACCGCGACCGCCGTGTCGCCGAGCATCGTCTCCGGACGCGTCGTCGCGACGACCACGTGGCCGCTGCCGTCCGCGAGCGGATAGCGCAGGTGCCAGAGATGCCCGTCTTCTTCCTCGGACAGCACCTCGAGGTCCGATACCGCGGTGAGCAGCACGGGATCCCAGTTCACGAGGCGCTTGCCGCGATAGATGAGCCCGTCCTCGTGCAGCTTCACGAACACTTCGGTGACCGCCGCCGAGAGCCCCGGATCCATCGTGAACCGGTCGCGCGACCAGTCGACCGAGGCGCCGAGGCGGCGCAGCTGCCGCGCGATCGTGCCGCCGGAATGCGCCTTCCATTCCCACACGCGCTCGATGAAGGCATCGCGTGTCATCGAGGTGCGGCGCTTGCCTTCCGCGGCCAGCTGGCGCTCGACGACCATCTGTGTCGCGATACCCGCGTGGTCGGTGCCGGGTTGCCACAGCGTGTCGGCGCCGCGCATCCGGTGATAGCGGGTGAGGGCGTCCATGATCGTGTCCTGGAACGCGTGGCCCATGTGCAGCGTGCCGGTGACGTTCGGCGGCGGGATCACGATGCAGAAGGGCGCGCCCGCGCCGCGCGGCGCGAACCAGCCGTTTGCTTCCCAATGGGCGTAGAGCCGCTGTTCGATGTCGCGCGGCGAGAAGACCTTGTCCATCGGCCGAATTATAGCGAGGCGCCGCCCTGCTGATGGGTGACCGGGGCGAGGCCCTGTTCACGGTACTGGCGGAAGCGGGCACGGCCCTGCGCGCGCCGCGCGGCGTCGCCGTCGATGAATTCCGCGACGCGCGCCGCGCGCAGCGCGATCGGCGGAATATCCGCGGCGAGGTTCACGACGATGTCGGGGACTTCGCTCGGCTCGATGCCGCCCGACAACGCCACCGGCGCGGGATCGGCGCCACCCGGGGCACCGGGCGCTTCGTGCGGCACGAAGCTGCGATCCGAGAAAGTCCAGAGCAGTTCGTCGAAGCGCGCGCGGTCCTCGTCGGGCGGGCACCACACGAGTACGCGCATGCCCGCAAGATACGCCTTCTCGGTGACGCGGCAGGCGAGCAGCAATCGCGCATCGTCCGCGGTCGCCCCGGTGACGTAGAAGTCGACCTGCGGCACCGTTGCCTCAGCGCGCGGCGCGCCGGATCAGGAACTCCGACAGGAGGCTGATCGGGCGGCCGGTGCTGCCCTTCTGCGCCCCGGACAGGTACGCCGTGCCGGCGATGTCCATGTGGGCCCATTTCATGCCCTTGGTGAACTTGCCGAGGAACGCACTCGCGGTGATGGCGCCGCCGTCGCGGCCCGCGACATTGGCCATGTCGGCGAAGTTGCTCTTGAGCTGCTCGGCGTAGTCCTCGGTGAGCGGCAACTGCCAGGCGCGATCGTCCGCGCGCCGGCCACACTCGACCAGTTCGTGCGCGAGCGCCTCATCGTTCGCCATCACGCCGCTGTGGTGGGCGCCGAGCGCGACCACGCAGGCGCCGGTCAGGGTCGCGATGTCGATCACCGCGGCGGGCTTGAAGCGGCGCGCATAGTGCAGGGCGTCCGAGAGGATCAGGCGCCCTTCGGCATCGGTGTTCAGGATCTCGACGGTCTGCCCCGAAGCGCTCGTCACGATGTCGCCGGGCTTGGTGGCGCGCCCACCCGGCATGTTCTCGCAGGTCGGCACGAGGCCGACGACATTGAGCGGCAGCGCCAGTTCGCTCGCGACGGTGAGCGCGGCGATCACGGTGGCGGCGCCGCTCATGTCGAATTTCATCTCGTCCATGGCCGGCGGGTCCTTGAGCGAGATGCCGCCGGTGTCGAAGGTGATGCCCTTGCCGACCAGCACGACCGGCGCGCTGCCCGACTTGCCGCCGCGGTGCTCGAGCACGATGAAGCGCGGCGGCTCCGCGCTGCCGCGCGTGACCGCGAGGAAGCATCCCATGCGTTCGCGGCGGATCGCGCGCTCATCGAGCACGCGCACGCGCAACGATGTCGGGTGGCGCCGTGCGAGATTGCGCGCGGCGGCCGCGAGGTAACTCGGGGTGCAGACGTTCGACGGCAGGTTGGCGAGGTCGCGCAAGGTACCGAGGCCGACCCCGACCGCCGCGCCGTGCGCGAAGCCGCGCCGTGCCGCCGCCGCGCCGCTCGCTGCCACCGGGCCGGCGAGCAACCGCGCGAGC
>JABAQN010000034.1 GCA_019187495.1 Steroidobacteraceae bacterium | reverse complement strand
CCCGTGTGCCCGTGAAGGTTTTTCCGGGCAGATGGTAGGCGGTCACGGTGAAGAGGTGGGCAGCCAGCGCTAGGAGAAGCATGATGGCCTCGTCTCCCGTGCGGACGCCTTCGCGCACTTGCAAGCGTCTCGGGCCGCGTAGCATACATCGCAGTACTCCCGCGTATCGCCGTCCGGCGTGGGCGCAGGTTCGAGCGCCTCCAGCCGCCGCTCCAGGCGTTGGCAGTGGTTGGAGACCTGCATCAGATCGCGATGGAGCGAAATAATTTCTTGGCAGAGCAAGGCCACTTTCGCCTTCGTTTTGAGTCGTTTGTTCTTGTTCATCCCAATAGCCCCTCCTCATACGCCTGCACCGCCGCCAGGGCCTCCTGCTCGTTTTCCACCCGCACCAGGAGGCCCGCTTCGGCCAGGAGCTGCTGCTCCGGAGACAGCTTCCCGCCCGGGCGCTTGACATCGAGCATGAGCCACAGGCGGGGGGCCTTCTTGGGAACGCCGACCAGGAGATCGCCAATGCCTTTATCCGACCCGTAGCCGCCTTTGGGCCAAAACGTATACCCGCAGGCGGGACAAGTTTGGCGTTTCCAGCGATGAACGGTGGACAGCACGGTATGGCCCAGCCATCCGAGAGCCTGGATGATGCGGGACTGCACGCCCTCCTCCGTCTCCACGACCGGCGCAAGTTTCAGCTTCAGGGTGCGCTGCCGCATCAGGACACCTCCGCAAACAAAGGACTGTCGGCCCGCAGGCGTTCACGGGCCATCGCCAGATAGTCGGGGTTCAATTCGATGCCCACCCCGTCCCGGCCTAAGCGGTCGGCCACCAGGAGCGTGGCGCCCGCCCCTGCGAAGGGATCCAAAACGACACAAGGTTTCACGGGCGCATCATGGGGGCAGGAAGGCTCCCAACGGAGCGTTTCGGTAGGATGCTCCGCCTTGAACTTCGACCAGTTCCCACTATGCGATACACGGATAGCGGATGTTTTGCTGTGGGCACTCGACGCGCCTTGATTCTTGTGTCGGGTCGCTTCGGGAATGTCCACGCCCAACACTGGCACATGGTTCGCCACCACCCGCCGCCAGGGAGCCCCACACTCACTACAGCAGCCCTTCTCGCTCGTGCCCGCTTTCACCATCGGCTCCACCAACTTCGGCGGGAAAGTAGCGAAGTGCGCGAGTTTTGTGGGCATGGGATTCACCACGAAGGCCAGCGGGTTCCCGTCCTCATCCGTGTCCATGCCCTGCCAGGACTCGAAGAACCAATCCGAGTTGCGGCGGTTGCGACCGGCGGGGTGAATGGCGGGATGGTCAATGCGGCGGCCCTTCACGGCGTCATCTGAATGGTCATGGAAGGCCCCGCCGTAGCGGGCATCGCCGTTACCCGAAGGACAAGCCGCCCGCTTTATTCCCGCTTCTGTGTTCGGGACGCGAACCGCCTCTCCGTCATAAAAATAGGTCGGCCTTTTAGAGAGCAGGAAGATATACTCCACCGCCGAAGAAGGCCGGTCTTTCGCGCTTTCGGGCAGGGGGTTGCGCTTGACCCAGGGGCAGCAGGAACGCAGGAGCCAGCCGTCTTGCTGTAGGGCCAGGGCCAGGCGGAAGGGCATGAGGCAGAGGTCTTTAGGCTTATACATAGCGTGCTTGGCATCGGTCGGGCGCATGTCCCGATAGCCGGGGACGTTATGCGCCCGTTGAATCGTGGCCCCGGTCTTGCGCCGCGCTTCCGCTTCATGGGGCAGTTCATAGCCGGACTTCCCCTTGCCGCCCCAATAGCAGTCGCCGTAGTTGAGCCAAAAAGTGCCGTCAGGCCGCAACACGCGCCGCATCTCCCGAAAGAGACCCACCAAGGCCTCCAGGTGTGCCTCTGGGGTGTCCTCTAATCCCACTTGGCCTGTAACGCCATAATCGCGGAGTCCGAGATAAGGCGGGGAGGTAATCGCGCACTGAACGCTCTCACTGGGCAGCGTCTTCAGCACGGTCAGCGCGTCCCCGGCGTGTAGGGTGGTCATCGTTGCTCCTCTCAGGGGGAAGGGCGGGGGCGGCCCCTCCCCTGGTCGTTTCGCTAATCCTTCTCGAAGGGGTCGTCGACGTCTTCGATGTCCGGCTCCGCTTTGGCTTTGGCCTTCGCCTTCTTGGGCGGACGCACATCCTCGACCTTGTTGTACACCTTGCCGTCCTTGCCGGTCTTTTCCGTCACCTGAATCTCGACCACGCGGCCCACGCAGTCTTCCGTGTCAAACTCGGTGTCCTCGGTGGCGACGGTTTCGCCCAGCGCCGCGCAGCCCCACAAAACGAGGCGGCCCGTCGTGTTCATGCTCTGATTGACCCAGGCGGAGAGCGTCTGCCCGGCGTAGGGTTCGGCCACGATCTCGAAGACCCACTTGAGCTGCGGGCCGAACTTCCCCTCTTCGGGGGTAATCGCTTTAATTCTCGCTTTGTACCAGCCGGTTTCGATCAGTTCCGGCACATACGCTTGCACTTTCATGATGTTTGTGTTCTCCTTGGTTGTGTGTGTGGTTGCTTGCGTTGTTACGTCAACTGCGAAAGAAGCTTTGCAATCACCTCCTTATGGGGAGCCAGAAAATCCCGCTTGGCGGTGCGCCAGGCGTCCGGCTCGGCGGGATCGCCGGCGAGAACCAAGCCGCCTTCAGGTTTCGCCTGGAGCCGTCCGCCCGCGCAGCGCAGGCCGTGCAAGGCCCCGAACGCGCCGTGAGTCGCCTCCCCGTCCTCTTCGTAGGCCAGAGGGAGAAGCCGCTGCCACAGATTGTGGTCGTCGGCCAGGTCGGGGCGGGGGTCGGCGGTAAAGTGGAGGTAGCGCAGGATGCCCTCTTTGGCGTCTTTCAGCCAGGCGGCGCGTTTCTCCGTGAGGGCGCGTCCGGTCGCGTGCAGCTCGCCGTCCACCGCCGCCAGGCGGATGCCTTGGTTTGCACAGAAACGAATGAGGTTGCCGGGCGTCATTTGATGATAATCGTCCTTTCTGGCTCCTCGCCTTCGTTAAGAAGTGCAGTTGCAGGACTGCTCTGCACTTCTTGCACTTCTTGCACTTCTTGCACTTCTTTAGGGGCCGAAGAGATGCAAGAAGTGCAAAAATCCTGAAAGCCGGGAAGACAATAATATGTTTTGCGGAAGGGCCTGCCGTCCGCATAGCCGCCCGCCGTCTCTTTAAGGAGGCGACCTTGTTCACAGAGGAACTTCAGTTGATACTGAAGCGCCCGCTCGGAGTGGCGATCTGTGAGGCCCGCAAAGATGTCTTGACGCTCCATGAAGCCGCCCTGCTTTTGGATCAGATGCAGGATTTGCTCTTTCAAACTCTTGTGCCGGGCGTCGTCTTCATCGGGCCGGGGGTCGAAGCGCCCGTCCCGCTTGAGATAAGTTTGCCACCAGTTGCCTGTCCCGTTGCGATTCTTGATGATCCGGAGCGTTGCCTCCGGGCACTCTTTGTCGCTTTTGAGGGAGGCGACGACATCAGCGCGGGCACTGAACATATAGGAGTTGGCGACGGAGTTGACATCATCGAGTTCCCGGCCTTTGCTGGGATGGCCGATCCCCAGGATGGCGACATTCGTTTTCTTGCACAGGCGTCGCAGGCGCTCCATGGCATTCCCGACCTGCGCCGCGTTGTCCATGTCGTTAATCATGAGCCACTGCTGGAGGGTATCGGCGATCACCAGGTCGATTTCGTTGTCCTTGAGATAGGTAATATACTCGGAGAGCTTCTCATCATCGGTCAGCCGGACGGCATCGCGCATGACATACATTTCGGAGGGCGCATCGCCGTAGAAGTCCAGGCACTTTTGCTTGAGCTGCCCCTTGTCTTGGTCATAGTCCAGCCAGAGGGTGCGGCCCAGCTTCGGGAGGCGTTTGCCGAGAAACTCATCCCCTTCGGAAAAGCTCCAGGCCAGCGCCAGCGCCAGGGTGGTCTTCCCGCTGCCGGGGGGAGCCACCACGAGTGTAATTTCCCCCCAGGCAACAAACTGAGGACAGATCGGGTCTTGCTCCACTGGGACGACATCCCGCATCGGGATCAGATCCCAGGGGCTTTCTACCAGCCCTTCGTCAGAAGAGGCGCAAGAACTGCAAGAACTGCAAGTAGAATCACTCTCCAGATCTTGCACTTCTTGGTTTGCAGAACTTTGGGGGAGCTTTCCGTTCCCGTTCTTGCCCGGCGAAATCGTCACTTTCGCCAGCGTCGGCGGGGTGTAAAACTCCGTCTTTCCCGTCAGCGCCGCCTCGATGGTACGCTCCCCGTAGGTCATCGCCCCGCGCCGCTCTTCCCATTTCTCACGCATCAGGGCCGACTGGCGAAAGAGCCGGTCTATCCGCGCCGCGTCCGGCCCGCACCAAAAGGCGAGATCCCCGACCAGCGCGAGGTCGGCTTCGCTCCGGGACGGATACGCCGTACAGTCGCCCCGGTCATAGAGCGTGATAAACTTCGCCCCATTCGCGGCGCTTCGGGCCTTCTCGAGAAGCTCCCGGTCGGACAGTGGGAGGGAAGCCCAAGTCTGCGTGGGAGCCGGTTTCGGGGCCGCAGGCAGCGGGAAGAGTTCGGCGTGCAGCCGCTCGATTTCGGCCTGGCCGTCGGCGATGTGGCCGGGAGCCTCCGGCAGCCGCTCGCCCGTCAGCGTAAAAAAGCGCCCTCGGTCATACATCTCGATGTGGCCGGTGCGCCTCCGGCCCGGCGGGAGCACCGCTTTCAGCCAGCCATGCACCCCCGTTCCCGAAGGAGACACTTCCCAGTAGGTCGGAAAACGATCCACGATGCTTTGCGCCCAGGGAAGGAGTGCGCCGGCCTCGATACTTTTATCCAGGTCAATGCCCGTGAAGGGATCGTCTTCGGCGAACACAAACCCCAGCCCGGCCCAGCCGCGCTCCTTCACCGCCCGACACGCCGTCGCATAATCGCTCCAAGTCTCCGGGTCGGAGGCGGACGCGGCGCTCCCCGTCCAGGGATCGCAGGGGAGCTTGATCGTTTTCGCCTGGCCGCCTTCGGTGCGTTCGACCAGGCGATAGCCGATAAAGTGGGGCACGGCGATGAGTTCTGCGGGCAGCGTCAGCGTCATGGCGTCCTCCCCTGGGCGAGCCGGTCGATCCACTCGGAGGCTTCGCGTCGATTAGAAGGCGTTTTCCGGCAACCCAACCCCTCCAGGTACGCCAACTGCTTTTCGGTCGGGGGCTGCTCTTCCATCCAGGCGGCGACGCCCGCTTGACGTTTGGCGTCTTTGACGGCGCGTTTGTCCGCGTCCGGCAGGGCTTCCCACGCCAGGCGATTGGCGGCGTAATCCAGAGCGGCCTGCGGATCGGCGGCTAAGGCGGAGAGCAGGCGTTCGCTTCGACTTCGCCAGCGCGTCGCTTTCGTTTCAGCCCACACTGCTTTACAAACCGTTTTGGGGGTGCAGGACGGCCCCAAGCGCCGGATCGTATAAAGAAAGTCGTTCGAGATCGCCGACCGCTCGGACGGCGCGAACTGTTCCAAAAACGGATGAGGCGTCAAAAAGTCCATCATCAAGGCTCCTTCGGGCTAGAGCAAAAGGCTTTGCCCGTCTCGCTGGGCGATCAGGGCCGCCAGGCGCTCGCGCTTGAGCGTTAAGGCCCGTTCGGTATTGTGCCGGGCCGCCGCCCCGAAACCGGCCTAGTCAATGCCGCGCAGGGTGCGCTCCAGGGCGCGGATGTCGACCTGGAGGCTTTCGATCTCGCGCTCCATCTCGGTCATGGCGTCTCCTCCTTGCGCCACTCCGGGGCGACCGGCTCCTCGCCGCGCTCGATGGCGGCCTCATCCAACGCCACCACCATCGTTTTGATCGTTTCGGTGAGGATAGACACCCTGGCTTCCCATCGGGCCGTTTCCGCCCAGGCCGCTCTCAGGGCGGCGCAGAGGGCGGGCACATCCTCGCGGGCGGCGGCGATAAAATGCGCGTCAGCCTCTTCCTGAAGCGAGAGCCCCCCCGCCTCGCTGCCATAACAGCGAGCCACCACCCAGCCCTCCCACCACACGGGCGTTGTCGCAATGTCGCCCGCGTCATTGTGCCAGGGGCCGGCGGTCGCCGCGTTCGCCAACTGCTCGATTTCATGAAGATCCGCTTCGGTCATGGCCGCCCTCCGATCACACTCCCCAGCCAGAACGCCATCACCACGAGGATGAAGGCCAGGCAAGCGTCGTCGAAAAAGGTGCTGCGTTTCATAGGTCGTCCTCCAGACAGTCCCGGCAGAGGCGCTCCGTCAGGCAGTCCCGGCATAGATGGGATTTTACGCAAAAGGCGCATCCCGAAGCGCACCACTCACACGTCGCTTTCCCGCACCCCTCGCAGGGGCGGATGCATGACTCGCAGCGCATCCATCCGCAGACCGCGCAAGCGGCAGCCTGCGATTCAGTGTCGCCGCACCAGGGGCAGCGCGTCATGGCGTCTTGTCCTTCTGGCCCCGATCCCACCAGCTCTGCGCCCAGTGCCAGAACGCGTTCCAGAGGCGCTTCCACAGGCGCTTCATCGGCCCGCTCCTACCAGGGCCGCCAGGCACACGCCCACGATAGGCCCGAAGCCTACCAGGGCGAGGCCACACGCGGCATCCCCGGTCGGCGAGTGCGCCCAGGCCCAGGCAGACTCCAGGGCATCCACAGCGGCCAGCAGCAGGCGTTTTTTGAGGGGCGGGGTATAGTGACGATACGGTTTAAAGTTGTTCATAGACACCTCGCGCTATCTCCAGCAGCCCTTTCGGGTCGGGTTTGAAGACCGCCACATCCGACCAATTGCACTGTTTGCAGCGGCGCACGTATTCCAGTTCGCGGGCATTGACAAAGTGAAATGAAGTCTTCGTCTGAAAGTGGCCGCAGGGGAGGGGGTGGCTCCGGTGCAGGGTCTCTCCGAGACGCGCTCGCTCGGACCGACAGTCCGGACAGAGTGTGCTGGGCGCTTGACCTTCCGGAAGCGACTCCCGGCAGACGCGGCAGATCGGGCGTCGCCAGTGGGCCTGGCGATACGCCCGGCAGCGTTCGTTGTGGCGCACCCGCCGGCATTCCGCGCAGGTGAAGCGATGCGTCTCCGCCTCCCCGCCTCCCCGCCGCAAAATTTACAGCGGCGGAACGGGGCGGGCAGAGGAGGCCGCAGGCAGGCATCGCAGATCGCCAGAGGGGAGGCATGGGGACTGTGGCAGCGGACGCAGGGCTTAAGGCTTTTCGTAGACATACCAGACCCCCTCCACCTGGCCCAGACAGCCCCAGCCCCCCTGCCAGATGCCCCAGGCCGCCTTCGCATAGGCCCGGTGCTCTGGGGCAATGTCCAGGTCCGCGCAAACGGAGATCATCTGGCATTGAAGCGCAGCGGCCCAGGCAGCGGCCCAGGCAGCGTCCCAGGCAGCGTCCCTGGCAGCGTCCCTGGCAGCGTCCCTGGCAGCGTCCCTGGCAGCGGCCCAGGCAGCGGCCCAGGCAGCGTCCCAGGCAGCGTCCCTGGCAGCGTCCCTGGCAGCGTCCCAGGCAGCGTCCCTGGCAGCGTCCCTGGCAGCGTCCCAGGCAGCGGCCCAGGCAGCGGCCCTGGAGTCAAACAACCGGACATTTTCCGGCAGCGTTCCCTTGCCGGAAAACCATTCAACCGATTGGATTTCTGCGATGAACGCTTCGACCAGCTGCCACCAGGCCGGGACCGGCACTTCACGGAGGAGCCGCGCCCGGCGGCAGACGCATTTATCCTCATCCCAGGCCGCAATGCCTTCGCCTTCGGCCTCATAGATGCGGCATCCCACTTTCAGCCACCTTGCCGGCTCGGTGGTCAGGTGGATCCCGACCTCGCACAAAGCGAGCTGGCCCGGCACTTCGACCCATGCGCCGGGGCCGGCTTCGGACGGCAGGGGCCAGGTCAGGCCTCCGCCGTGACAGGACTTCCCGTCCACGAGGACTTTATACAGCGTTTGAGTTTCCATTAATCTCCTCCCCACCAGACCCCAGCTACCGTCAGGAACAATGCGGCGAACAGGGCCGCGAGCAGCAGGACGCCCCCGTAAGCAATGCAGTAGAGGCTGTCATGCTCACGGCGCAGGCGCTCTTGTTCCCAGTCCGTCAGTTCGTGAATGACTTCACCGACCGTGTTGGTTTCCGAAGGCTCGCCCCTGCCTGCCTGCTTCTCCAAAGGGAAGAACGGGCAGGCGGTCTCCTCGCAGACGATGGAAAGGTCTCCGGCCAGGCAGTGGGTGCATTGTGCTGCGTTCATTCGTCCCCTCCAGGCAGCTTGATCCGCAGGTAATCCTCCAGCGCGTCCAGGCGCTGCGCCAGGCGCGTCACCACCTCGATCTGATCGGCGTTGAACGTTTCGGAGTCCAGCAAGGCGGCGGGCACGCGCCCCGCCGCCACCGTTAGCGTCCGATGCCAGACCGCTTCCCGCCGATCCTCGGTCAGTTCCATGGCCAGGATGCGGCGGCAGTCCGCCCGCGCGCCGCGGAGCCGGGCCAGGCTTTCCGTTTTGAGTTCCGCCGCCCGGAGCCCCGTCATGGGAGCGCCTCCTGCATCGCCTGCTGCGCGGCCCAGGCCCGCGCCTCATGTTCCGGGACCGGGCAATCCACGTCCAGGGTGTGCTCGTCCGGGCAGGTGCAGGCCGAATCGTCCAGCAAGAGCCGCTCGATCTCGGCGACGTCCTCCGGCGCGATCATCCACGCCTCGTGGATCACGCGCGGATAGTCGCAGGTGTCCGCGTGCGGGTAGGCGTCCAGCCTCACTTTGCGCCACAAGTATCCGGGCAGGGCGGCGGCAAGCGATTGGCGGGTGAGCCGGGTGGCGAGGCAGAGGGTGTAAGGGGCGCGGTGAGTTCCGGGCTGGGGGCCGCGGACGGTGGGCGGTAGGGCCAGACGCCGGCGGCTTTCGCGGCGGCCACGAGCGCTTTGAACGCCTGGCAGGCCGCCAGCACCGCTTCGGACGTCGTCCGGCTTGGCATCGAATCCGTCATGGGAGGCGTCCTCCTTCTCGATCCAGTCGAGCGTCATGAGTAAATGCCGGCAGGCAAATCCGGGGATGCGCGGACTCCACTTCTCGTAGCCGCGGCAGGTGCAGGTCATGTCCACCACATCCACCTCGTAGCGTTTCAGGTTCAGGTCGGGATCGAGCGAGAGGACGGTAAAGCTCTCCCGCCCATGCATCGGCTCGATCTGGTAGTCGGATCGGATCGCGGCCACTTTGTGCTGCTCCTCGAAGGTTAAAGTTCTCACGGTTGACGATCTCCTTTCGCTTATGCTAGAATGGAGATGTCCATAAAGGACGATCTCCGGCCCGCCTGGTGTTGTCGGCACTCGGCGGGCTTTTCTGCGTTTAAGGCGCAATATTCGCTACAGGTGATATTTGCTCCTGGCTAATTCGCTCAATAAAAAAAAGAGCGTCGAAATGATCCGGGTTGCCGGGCGTCAGGCCCAACTGCTCCATGATGCGGTTCCGCAGCACTTCACCCGGTGTGACCTGGTGCTGTAAGAGTTTATCAAAGTATCGCCCCGATGACCCACAGCGCCGGGCCAATTCCGCAATCGACAGGTTGCGCTTGGCAGCCATATCTTCAAGCTGCTCCGGTTTAACCCAGATGCGCTGGCCCTTGCGTAACCGTCCCATGCGATCCCTCCTTTCGCAGTCCTCAATAAAAATCCTTTAGTTCATTATAACCTATGATTCAAAAAAAGTCAAGTATCTCTGGAAAATAATCTCACGTTTTTTAGAAAATCCTTCAAGGGAATTTGATATAATAGAGGAACAGATTAACCATTGGTTCAGAGGAGAGCGAGATGATCTATGGCAGCAAGCCTCATTAAAAATAAGGTCGCCTTCGGCCATTACCTGGCGAACCTGCTCAAAGAACGCCAAGTGGAACGCAAGGAATTGGCCCGGCAATTAAAAATCTCCGAGACATTCCTGAGTTATGTCATTCAAGGCAAGAAAGGAATGAGTTGGGACACCCTAGAAGCGTTAGCGAAGTCCTTTGAGTTAACTACCAGCGAACTCCTCAACCAAAGCGGTGCGTTAGATCGCCAGCCCGTGCATCTACCGGATGTTGCCGACCGCGCCCCGGTCATTCATTCGGATGCGACGGTGGATTGGCCTTGCCGTTACTGCGAGCTGACAAATGGACACAAAAAAGCCCCGGAGGGTGAGTCCGGGGCCGGTAGAGGGACAACAGTTTGTCACTCTGCGCTGATCGTGACGCGCTGGCGGAGCGGCTGGGCATAAAAGCACGCTTGGGAGACCGACAGGACGCCGTCATGGTCCACGCCGAGCCAGCCGGAAAAGACGGCTCCGGCCCAGTCGGGCCGGTCGTGGCGGGCGGTCACGGCCTGGACGCCGTGCGTGGTTTCCAGCGCCACGACGCAGGCATCGGTGTCGACTACGCTCACCACGACGGGGTCATAGGCGTGGACGGCGGGGTGGCCTTCCGCCTGGGTGTCGGCTTCCCGTCGGCGCAGGTCGGCCAGGGCCGCCTCCAGGCATGGACGCACGGCATTGCCCGAAGACCGGGACACTGGGGCTTCCCCACACCAGGCGAGCAGGCCGAACAGTTCAACCAGTCGTCTTGACCTCGCGCCCTAGTTTTACGGCGCAAAAAAGGGCCCGGTATTGCTTGTAGGATTCCAGAAATTGCTTGTAGGATTCCAGAAATTGCTTGTAGGATTCCAGAAATTGCTTGTAGGAGCGCACCGCCTGGGGGTGGCTTGGTTCGAATCTGTGGCGCTCCTGAAGTAAATCGTTTTGAGATGCCTGGCGCCCTTTTGACCTCTGGCTCACGGCTTCTCTCCTCCTCCCTATCCTGATCAAGCATAGGGATGTATTCTACTATGGTCGGCTTTTCCCTTTCAGGCCTGGAAATTTATTTTGGGCGATCTCAAGATAACAAAAAAAGACCCGGCTTTGTGGGCCGGGCCCAAGGGCGAGGGCTTGGAGGGGTCGGGCGACCGCGGTTAGAATTTGGACAGCACCAGTTCGAGCAGCGGGGCAAAGTTCGCCTCGAAGTCGGCGCGCTTCACGCCGAAGCGCTGGGCCAGTTCCCGAAAGAGCCATTCTTTGTGGGCCTGGGCGCGGCCCCGGAGCCAGTGCTTAAAGAGCCAGGAGAGCATCCGGGATCACCTCCTTTCGGACGCCGGCGGGCTTTCCACCAGCTGCCGCCACAGGAGGCGGCAATCGTCGCAGTTTTTCTGGTACTGGGCCGTGATGTCGGAGAGTTGCTCGTGGAAGTACTTGTCCCGTTCGTCCAATTTTTCGAAATAGGAGAGCTGCATCTCCTGCATGGTCGTCTGGATACGTTCCAGGATCGGGACGAGTTTCTGGGTGGCCCAGTAGATCACATAGCACAGGGTCGCGAAACTACCGCCTTGCACGAGAATCGGGAGCACTTGGCTTTCGGTCAACGGTTTGCCCCTTTCAGGCCCCGCCGGTTTTCGAGCATCTGGAGGTAGGGGCCAATCGACAGATCGTAGCGAGAGGCGGGCTTGGACGCGCCGCCCAAGAGATAAATCAGATAGTCCATCCCCTCCTGCGACGGCAGGCCCGAGGGAGACTTTCGGCCCAGGCCCAGCGTCGGCGCGAGCTGCGGGAGATTGAGCGCCTGCGTCACTTCCGAGGGCGCGAACTGCTTGCCCAGCTCCAACAGGAGTCGGCCCGCCTTCGCCCCGGGCGTGTTGGGGTTGGCCACGCCCGCTGATCGGAGCGACGCCGAAAGCTTCGCCGCCGCTTCCGGTGCGATCAGGCCCGCGTCCACCCCCGGCTGCACCGGGTTCTCGTCCCCCTTGAGGATTTGCGTGCCCCGGTAGAGCAGTTGCGGCCAGATGCCCGGCTGCACCAGCGCCGACAGGCCCGACAGGCTCCCGCCAATGAGATGCTTGGCCTTCTCCAGGTACGGCCCGGGCAGGTTCCCCGCCGCCTGCTGGGGACCTTCCCCGGCGATCCCGGCCACGGACATGCGGGCCGTTGGCGAGCCTTTCAGGTCATACGCGACTCCGTAGCGGAACGGATCGATCATGAAATCCATCCCCTTTTGCTGGTACTGAGTTTTCCCCGGTGGAGGCGGATAAAGCGGCCCGCGCACGGGCTGCCCCTCTTCGTTTACGGCGGGCGGTCCGGCGAAGTTGGCGTAAGCCCGGCCCTCTTTGTAGGTCTGCCAGGCCGGACCGGGGTTCCATTCGGACGCCGCCTTCAGGAGCGCCTGGCCCCGATGCATCGGCACCTGGACAGCCCAGGTGTGAAACAGCGGTCCGATGCCCCGGTTCGAGAGGGTCTTCAGCCAGGCCGGGGTCTGGAACGGATCGCCGGACGTCGCTGTGACGCCCCAGTGTAGGGCCTTTTGGGCCTCCGGGGAAAAGTCCGCAAGCCGCACCGGGCGGGTGATCGGGCGGACGGCGTGGGACAGCGGCAACTCGTCGCCCTTCAGGAGTTTTTGGGCCAAAGCCACGTCTTGAGGGGTCCCCGTGAGGGCCATGCGCTTCAGGGCTTCCACCAGGCCCATCTTCTCCCAGAAGCGGTTCACGCCCTGCCGCAACGCCCGGCCCCGATCCAGAGGCTTCGGGAGCGGGATCGCTGCCGCGTCCGCCTTGCCGCCGGACTCTAGGCCGCGCATGAGGCCCTGCGGCCCTGCCACCGGCCAGACGTCCGCCGCACTGTCCAGAAACGTATCGAGCGCCCAGCCCCTCTTCGATTTCGCCAGGTCGTCCAGCTTCAAGTCAATGGCCGCACTCATCCAGGCGAGCGGGTCGGACTCAAAGATGGCGGCATGGGTGAGGGCCGTGCCGAGAATGTCCCGCCAGGCGCCCTGTGGCGACGCGTAGAGCTTGCCGATCCGCTGAAGGCGCGTGATTTTCGCGAGCAGCGCGTCGAAGTCTTTACCTTTCAGGCTCCCCAACGCCTCCCCGATCCGCTGCACCTGGGCCTGCGCTTCTTTTGGCAAAAGCACCGCCCCGCGTTCGTTCCCCAAAGGGCCGCGCCCGCCTTCCAAGCTCTCCGTTTCCCAGCCCGGCCCGCGTTCGGGGACGCCTTCCCGGATCATCTCGGTGATGGCTTCCGTTTTGGTCGGCGGCGCGGGGGCGGTCAAGGCGTCCTCTAGGTCGCGATTGACCGCAGCCAACTTGTCCAAGAGGGCCTGCTCTTCGGGCGACTTCGCGACCCAGCCGCCGGGGGCGTAGCGCCGACTGCGGGGCACTTTCGTCAGCCGCCAGAGCGCCGTTTCCAGGTCATCCTGCTGGCGGCGCAAGGCGATCACCGTCGGCGTCTCTTTCATGTCGGTTGCGGTGAAACGCGGCGAAGACTGTGCCAGGGGTTCGGACTTCGGGCGGGCCGGTTCGGCAGGCGCCCGCGCCGGGGCTTGCGCCAGCGAGTCCAAACGTTCGGCATCGAACGGGTCGGCCAGGGCCGCCGCCTCGTCGATAGGGCGCTCCAGGCTCTCTTCCTGGAGGCGGGCCTGCTTTTTCGCTTGCCCCGCTTCTTTCGCCCACTGCGCCCGCCACTTCCGGGCCTGATCGATGAAGGCCTGACCGGTTCCGGCATAGAGCTGATCTTCGACTTGCTTCAGGTAGTTCTCCGGCACCCCCACCCGCCGGTAACTGTCGAGCGTCTTGTCGATGTCCGTCTGCTTGTAAGGGATGGTGGGGGCAAGTTTCGGCTTGGGTTCGGCGGGCCGCTTCGGAGCCCGGGGCGCTTTCGTTCCCTTCGCGGCCTTCGCGGCCTCCTTGTCGGCCGCCGCCTTCGCCCCCCTTTCGGCTTCGGCCTGACGAAACGCAGCGAGCTTGCGGTCGATCTCTTTAGGGCCGCCGAGTTGCTGGATGTACTGGGGCATCGCCTCTAGTTCGGCCGCAGGCTGAGGGCGCGGCGACGAGACGGGTGGCAGTTCGGCTCTACCTCCGGGGACTTGGACTTTGGGCTGTCCGGGGAATTCCCTTCGGGGCTGGGACTCCAAATACTGGTCGAGTTCTTTTTGCTGCAGCGCTTTCGCCCCGGCTTGCATCGCTTTTCGCTGTCCGGCTAAGGACTGGGCAAACTCTATTTCCGCGCGGGCTTGCAGCTGGGCCTGAAGGCGGGCCTTCTCTGCCGCAGCCTTCGCCCATTTTTCGGCTTGCGCGGCTTTGAACGCTTCCACGGTCGGGAACCCCTTCGCCTGCACGCGGGCCAGCTGCGCAGCGGCGCGGTCGGCTTTGGCGGTTTGGGCCACCGCTTCGGAAAGCCTCCGGGCGGGCGCTTTTTCGGGTAGAGCCCTCACCCCTTCGGCCCCGATCTGCTCCAAGACTTTCCCCTCGCGGGCCGTGCGGTCGGCGAGGCGTTCAGCGCGTCGGGCCGTCTCCAGGGCTTCGACCTGGCGGAGGGCGGCCTGCCGCCGCGCCCCTTTGACCGCCATCGCGCTGCGCCCGATTACGCCAGCGGCACTGGTCACTTTGTCCGGCATCAGGGCGTCCAACAAAAAGCCCCCATAGGCGGCGATCCGGGGATCGGCCCCGCCCTGGAGGAGTGCGTCTTTGTAACTGACGCCTTTCTGCCGCAGGAGCTGATCCAATTCGGGGTTTTCGGAGAAGTGGGCGACCGTGTTTTTCAAGACTTGCCATTCGTGGGCGATCTGGCCCATGGGTTTCCCCTGCCGGGCGGAGACTGCCCGCACCACCAGGGCGCGGGGCAGGGCTTCCAGTTGCGCCTTCACCCACTGCCAGGATTTCTGGAGCGGGTCCAGTTCCAGGATGGGCTTATTAATGTCGGCGAGGCCCTCTAGCCCCATCGAGAGGACTTTGGCCCCGGCCTGGAGGGGTACGGCCCCGACCTTCTCGGCCAGGGTGGGCGTGAAACTCCCCACCTTCCCCGACGCCAACCGGATCACGAGTTGTCGTTGGGCGTCGGGCAGGCCCCGGATGCCCCCGTGCGCTTTCGTGACCGACCAGGGGGCCTTCAGCACCCCCGCCTTGTGGAGCGCCGTATAGTAGCGTTCGTCGGCGTCGGCAATCTTCGGATCCACATACGCGAGCGCCGCCCGGAGGCGGTCTTCGGCGGTGGGCATCACGGCCTCCTTACCAGGTCGAAGGGTCGTTGGCGTCGTAGGGCTTGGCGCCCGGCTTCATAGACTTGCGCACCCCGACCGGCATGGGTGGAAGCTGGCCGCCGCCGCCGATCAGGGCCCGCTTTTGGGCCGCAATCTGGCGGGCTTTGGCGGCGGCCCTTGCCGCCCGTTGCTTGTATTCGGAGGCCTTGGCCGGAACCGTCACCGCAGCCTCACCGGTCAGGGGCGTCCGCTCTCCGAAAAAGCCTTTCGGCCCCAGATGGGCTTCCTCTTCCAGTTCTTGGGCCTTTTTCAGAAAGTCGTCATGTTCGTCCTCATAGCGGGCCTGCTGGTCGGACAGGTCGTTCAGCCAGTATTTGAGGCGCGGGTCGGTTCTCGCTTTGGTTCCGGCGATGGCGATCTGCTTTTTGATCTGAGATAGCCTCGCGTTCGCCAGCTTGTGTTCATCGTCATACTTGCGCTGAAGATTCTTGCCTTCGGTCAGGAGCTTGCCCACGCGGGCCTGGGACTCTTCGATGTCCTGCTCGATCCGTTTGACTTCCGCCGGGCCCTTCACGGTGCGGTTAAAGAGCATCTGCTGGATTTGCTCTTCTTTGAGGCCTTCGCTTTTCAGGGCCAGCCGGGCCATCGCCTCGGAGAGCTGCCCGCTCTGTGCCTTTTGCACAATGGACGCGGCGGCCTCCTGAGCGGCGAGACTCTGCGCCGGGGCCTGTCGTGCCATCTGGTCCAGGGTCTCCGCTTGCCGACGCGCCAAGTCGCCTTCCGGCGCACCATGGGCCGCCAAAGCGTCAGCGTGAACGCGAAACACTTGGGCCATCTGCGAAAGCGTCGGCGCGGACAGCTTCGTATCGGCCAGACTGTGGTAGCCGGAGAGGTCTTTGGAAAACGCGGCCACGGCTTTTTGGGCGGCGCCTTCGGCCGCTTTTTGCCGGTCCGCCTCCCATTTTTGTTTGCCCTGCTGCCAGCGGTCGTAGGCGCGCGCTTCGGTCTGGTCGGCCTGCAGCACCCGCCGCTGCACGTATTGATCCGCCTGGGCCTCCTGACGCGCCCGCTCCTTTTCCAGTTGATCCCGCTGCTCCAGCAACAGCTGCGCCTGCCGCTCCTGCCGGGCCTGGCGCGTTTGCCGCCCCCGCTCGATCCCGCTCCCCACCGCGGCCAGGCCCTTCGCCCCGTAGCGCGCGCCGGCCAGGGCCAGCAAGAGGTGCTTCCAGTCGAAGGCGGGCGGCGTCTCTTCGGTCTCTTGCTGGTACTGCCGGGTCAGGGCGTCCATCTGGCGCGTGTAGGGGTCTCGGGGGAACAGCCGGGCCGCTTCCCCTTGGGCTAAGCTTTCGTCAAACGCTTGCGACCGATAGGCTGGGTAGGCGGCTTCCGGCGACGGCGAAGCCTTGGCCACCGGCGGCGGCGCAGGCGGCAAAGGCGGCACGGAGGGCGGCATCGGCGGCGCTTGCGGCGGATACGCGGCGCCTGGGTCCGGCCCCAACGGGGGTAGCCCCCCACCCGGGAACGCCACTGGCCCCAGCCCCAGCGCGGTCGGCGGGCGGTACTGGGGCGGGGTCAGGAGCGTCGAGAGCAGTTCTTTCAGGCGGCCTTCCTCCGGGTCGACCGGTTTGGGCTTCAAATGAAACGGCACGGCAGCGGCTTTCATGCACAGGCTCCTTTACGGACGATAGGCCAGTTGGGTATTTTGGGGGCTGTTGATCGCCCCCACGGCCGGCACCATCGCGCCCCCGGTGTTCGCCGCTTTCGCGCGTCGCCCCGTCCACTGCGCGAGCAGGGCGGACAGTTCATTTAAAGCGGCGATATTCCCCGCATCGAGGTCCTGCTGCATCCGCGCCCCTTGCAGCTGCGCGTCGTAGCCGGCCAGGTTGGTCGAGGCCTGCCCGGTGAGCAGGTTGTGGAGCAACTGGCTGTATTGCACCTGCCGCTGCCACCGGTCGGCGTCCGCGGCGGCCTCGACGCCCGCCAGACTTCCCGCCAGACTTCCCGCGCCCTTCGCCATCGCGCCTTCGGCCCCGGTATCCCCGCGCAGGCCAGAAGCGCGCATGGAGGCGAGCAGTCCGTTCATGACGCGCTGGTAATGCCCACTGGCGTCCAGGCCCCCGCCCGTGATCGCCGGGCGCTCCAGCTGACGGCGCAGGGCGGCCATCTGGTCATAGAGCTGGCCCTGCACCGGCATCGACATCACGGTCGGCGGGGCAGGGGCTTTCCCGCCCCCGCCGAAGAGAGACTTGAGGCCCAGGGCGGCGGACAGGCCGGAGGCCAGTTGCGGTAAAAAAGCAGCCATATCGGGTTCCTTTCACGGCTTGAAGCCGAGGGTCACGCGTACCTTGCGGGCGCAGCTCACCCGCACCCGCACTTCGGGCACGGCCAGGGGCCGGGCGATGCCGACGGCGGCCGAGTCCCCTTCGAGCAGCCGGTAGACGCTGCTCCCGTCCCCGCCCCAGCGCCCTTCTAAGGCCCACGCGATGCCGGTGTCCACCGGATCGGGGTCCGGTTCCGGGTCCGGTTCCGGGTCCGGCGGCGGTGGGGGCGGTGGCAGCGGGGGCGGCGGCGGTTCCGGCGCCGGGGGCGGTTCGGGCTCCGGTTCCGGCTCCGGTTCCGGTTCGGGCGCCGGGTCGGGCTCGGGTTCCGGCTCGGGCGGGGGCGGCGGCGGAGGCGGCGGCGGGGGCGGCGGTTCCGCCGGCGGCGGCACGACCACGGGCGCATACGCCCCGGCGGGAAACAGCCCCATCGGCAGCGGCCCCGTGACGCCGGGGATCTCGATCACGGCCCCCTGCCCCCAGCCCGGCGAGCTTTCGGTCAGGAAGCATTGATAGACGCGTTCGGCAGGCCGGTAGTCCTCCCAGAACAGTTCCGCCGTCTCTGGCGTGAGTTTGACATTATGCCCGCCGTCCACATAGCCGGTTCCGGTGATCGCTTTACCGCTCCGGGAGACCAGCAGGTTATAGTCCACCTGGTTGTCCGGGCCGGCGGCGTCGGCCAAAACGGACGCATACGCCGGCGCGCCCCGGTTGGCCCCGATGACGTTGTTCATCACGCGGCTGCCGGCGCAGTCGCCCTTGTGCAGCTTCACCCCCTGGCGGCACTCCAAACAGACATTGTGGTACGCCCGGTTGCCCGCGTTCGCGAAGAGGATCCCGTCCATCCCGGCGCCGATGACCAGGTTGTTATAGACCCAGCAGTTCTGGGTGGCAAAGTAGAGGTGGATGCCGTAGCCGGGAATCGGCAAGCACACGTTCCCCCGGATCACATGCGCCCCTTCGCGGGAGGCCATGTAGATCGCGTGGTCGAGGGTATTCAGGCCGGAGGCATACAGCAGGTTCCCCTCGATCACGCCCCGCCGCGCCCCGTGCCCGATGTCTTTGATCGGGCAGTGCTTGACGTGGTGCACGGTGCAGTTCACGATCCGGCAGTCATAGGCGGTGCGGGCCAGGAGGACGCCGGCGGCGCTGTGGGATTCGGGGAGGCCATCGTCTCCGGAGAGGCCGAGCGTCCCGCGAATATCCAGGCCGTAGAGCCACTGGTAGCTGCCGGTGAGTTCGATCACCGGCAGCCCGTGCCCGTCGGCGTTCCGGGTGTTCGCGCGCCTGGCCATCCAGTCCGGGTGCGGCACGAGAAAGACCCGCTCCTCTTCGCCCGGATAGGCCGAGACGATCACCGGCTGCGTGGCGGTTCCGGGCGTGGTCAGACGCAAGCACGGCCCCGCGAGGACGGAGGCACCGACATAGTAGACCCCGGCCCGCAGGTAGAGGATGTCCCCTTTTTGAAGGACGCTCAAGCCTTTTTCGACCGTGCGCCAAGGGAAGCTTTCGGACCCGTCGCCGGTCGTGTCGCTGCCGGATACGGAGACATAGTACGCCGTCCCGGTCGCCGTCCAAGTGTAGACGCCCCGGGGAACCCCCACGTTCCAGGTGACGGCCTCGATCACAGGCTGTTTGGTGACAATGCCGGTCGGCATGATTACCCCTCGTCCGCGTACAAAATCGTGACAAAGAGCGTCCCGGCCCGATCCCCTAAACTGAGCCACCCGGTTTCGATCAGGCCGGTTTCGTCCGGGGTCAGTTCCTCGTCATAGAGGATGTCGGCCAGGGGCAGCAGCCGCTCTTCCGTCGTCATGAGTCCCTGATTTTCCATGCGTTACAGCCTCCTGCCGGAGAGCCTGCGCCACAGGACGCGGGCGCTCGCTCCCGCGACCTGCGGGTAAATCCCCACCCGCCACGCCTTGGCCTGCTCACCAAACGTTTGCGTGGTGCGGGTGTTCGCCGGGTGCGCGGCCAGCGTTTTCACGCGCTGCCACAACCTTCCATCGGGCGACGCTTCAAAGACCAGGGTCGATGCCTGATCCACCCACACGGACACGGACAGGGACGCCGGCCCCGCCGCATCCGTGTCAAAACGGGGGGTATACGTCGTCTGCAAATCCAAATCGGCCAGATCGTCCGTGCGAACGCCTTCGGCTAAGCGTTCGGGAAAGCGGGCCGTCTGCCCCCGCGTGCGCTTCCCTACCCAGGCGATAGAGGCTTCCTCGTGCGTCATGCCACGCCTCGCTCACTGACCGCCCCGCACGCGCCGGTGACGGTCAACGCCGTTTCGCGGGTCGTCGAGACGGTGAGCCGGAACAGTTCGCACTGCCAGGCGGCCCGGTCGATGACCAGGGCATACCCCGTCACGCCGGCCACCGCGTCCACCGCTTCCAGCGGCGCGTACGTCTCCCCGTCCAGCGACCCTTCCACCAGGATCGCAAACGGCCCCGAAGCGGCCGCGGTCAGCACCCACGCCCCCCGCCCGGCTTCCGCCGCCACCGCGAAGGCGACCGGCGCATCCACCCCCACCGAGACCGTAAAGAGTTCGCAGGCCGCCGTGTCCGCCGGGCGCTCCTTCACCCACTCCCCCGCCACCAGGTCGGCCCCCAGCACGGTGCCGGTCACGAGTGTCATGCCCACCCCCAGGTGAGGTCTATCGTGTGCGCTTCCGCCCCGCCGTTGGTCAGCCGGATCACGCCTTCGGGCGGAAAAACCGTCAGCGTTTCGGCCACCCTTAAAAAGTCCGTGCCGGGATCGCCCACGGCCTCCGCCTCGAATTGGGCATACACGCGCCCGTCCTCATCCTCGACGGCCAGGGTAAAGGCCCGGCCTTCCGCAGCCGCCCGATTCGAGAGCGCCACGAGGGTGAGCCGGCTGTACGGCTGCCCGGCGTCCCCGTAGGGCGCTTCAAAGCCCGGCGCGACCTGCTGCCCCACCCCGCCGGGGAGAGTCACCGTGGCCGGCAGGAGGGCCGCCGTCTTCGCGGGCAGGAAGTCCAGGGCTTGATTGTAGACTTTGAGGAGCATTTAGCCGTCCGAAAGGGTCCCGACGAGGCGCACCGTTTCGAGCGGCGCCCCTTCGGGGAGCGTCAGTTTCAACACGATCCGATCATAGAAAATCCCGAGGGCCGCCACCGAAGGCAAGGGCGCGGTCGCCAGGTCGCTTTGAAGCACCGTCCAGGGCGCACCGGTGGGGGTATACGTATCCACCGCCAGTCCTAAGGCATGGGTCAGGCTCCCCCGCTGCAGCGTCAATTTCAGCGTGCCCGGCCAGCCCGCCGAGAGCGGGACTTCGGCCCCGTCGGTGTTCGAGAGCGGCGGGAGCGTCAAGACAAAGGTCGAAGTCCCCCCGCCCGGCACGAGCAGTTTCGCCCGGAACGGTCTCCCCCGGTGGACGACCGGGACGATCTGCCAGTGGCCGAAGGCGTCCACCATCGCCTGCTCGATCCGCACGCCGCCGGGCAAGGGCGTTTCCCCGATCAATCGCTTCGTGTCGAACGGCGCGTCCACGATCACAAATTGGTGCGGCGCGGCGACGATCACCACGCGCTGGTCCAGGACCCGCACGTTCGGGAGTTGACGCCCCACCACGATGAGCCGCTGATCCAGCACCCGGACGGGGGCGCCGGTCTGCCGGCCAATCGCCGTGAGCCGCTGATCGAGCACCCGGATGGGATTGGCCGACCAGGACAGATCGGCGTCGCCCGCCTCAAACCCGCCGGGGAAGGCTGCCGGCAGCAGGATCGCTGCCACCGTCAGCTGCGCGGCCCCGGCTTCGAACCCGCCGGCAAACGGGACCGGCGACAGCGACGCGGCCTGCGACAGCGATGCCGCGCCCGCCCCAAAGCCCCCGTCATAGGCGACCGGGGTCAGCGTCGCCTCCTGCGCCAGTTGCGTGGCCCCGGCCTCAAACGCCCCCGCATACGCGGCCGGGGTCACGGCGTTCGCGTTCGTGAGGGCCGCACTCCCGGCGGCGAAACTGCCCGCAAACGCGGCCGGCGTCATCGTCTGCTCCGGCGGCCCGAAGCGACGGCGCGTGCCCTGGGTCGGGAACAATCGATACGGGCGGTCCGCAAACCGGGCGATCTCTCCGGCGGTCAGCACCCGGTTGCAAAGCAACACAAAATCGAAGGCCCCGCTAAACGTATACGCACCCGACGCGTCGTTCCCGATGAGCAGATTGTTCCCGGCGTCACTGTCCCGGCTGCCGCTCCCGTTTTGCGTGACGGCGTAGGTCGCCTCCTGCCCGTTCACGTAGAGTTTGACGCCGGTCGCGGTCAGCGTCCCGTCCCAGGTCACGGCCAGAAGGTTCCACGCCCCGTAGGTCAACACCCCGGTGTTCGAGCGGCGCAGCAGGTCGGTGCCCGTGGTGGTATGGTAGAACTGGAAGGCGCCGCTGGCCCGCATGTTCACCGAATAGCCGAGGTTGAAGGAGCTGTTCAGCTTCGTGATGACCATGCCCTCGGCGTTTTCGCCGACATCGGTGGGATTGATGCGGGCGATGAGGGTCAGCGCCGAGAGGTTGTCTAGGCTCGCGGCGCTCCCGCAGTTCACGACATCGTTGACTTTATCAAAGAGCAAGGTCGGCCCGCAGGGGTCCGCCGTCCAGGCGGGCGCGGTGGTGTCCGCCGCCAGCACGCCGTGATTGTCCTGGCCGCTCACGTCGTAGGCCTTCAGGCCCGCGCCCTCCCACAGCGGCCAATACCCGACCGCGCTGATCTCGCGCACCCGCGCGAGACTGACAGGCGTACCGAGCGGCGGCTTGACAGGGCGGGCGTCCGGTTTCATCGCTTACACGCTCTGGGGGTTATAGCCGATATAACTGAAGGTTCCCGCCCCCGACGCGGCCCCGGCCAGGCCGGTTTTGTTGACGATCACGATCCCCCATTTCTTCGGCACGTCGCTCCCGTACACAATCGAGAGCCACTTGGGATTCATGTAGCAGGCGACGTTGGCCGTATGGATCGGCACAATATCGAACAGCTTGATCGCAGGGCTGGTCTTCATCGTGATCCCGGCGTTGCTGCCCGTCACCGCGTCCGGATAGCTGCTACCCCCTTGCGAGAGGCCGTACGTCCAGATCTCGATACACGGGTTGGTGCCGAGGCTCCCCGCCACGGTCTTGAAAAAGCCCTGGATCAAGGCATCGGTGTAGAGATTACTGCTGTTATCGACGACCGTGCATTCGCGGGCCGCCGCGTTCGCCAGGTCCTCCAGGGTCAGGGCCAGGTTGACTTCGCTCGCCCACAGGGGCTTTTGGGTGGTGGCCATGGGTCTCCTTTACGGCAACAGCCGCGCCTGCCCGACTTCCAGATGGGTGACGACCGTGCCGGCCCCGAACAACTGCTCGCCCCGGCTGCCCTTCCGGAAGCGCCGCGATTCGATCCGGGCGACGGTCAGGGGGTAGGCCGCCAGCGCCTGCTTGAAGAGGTTGATGTTGACATCGCTGGCATTGTCCACCATCCCGCCGCCCGCCGTCAGGAGCATATTCACCTTCGCCGTCTCCGCGGCGTTCATCGCGATAAAATCGGCGTCCCGGAACATATCCAGAAACTCCATGCCGGTGACCGGCCCCTTGTTGACCTGGATGCTGGCCCGCCGCAGGTTCAGCAGATCGGCCACTTCCTGGTCGGTCTTGCCCGCATAGCCGTACGCGTTCGGGTCGGTCGTGAGTTCGGTTTTCAGCTGCGCCAAATCCATGAAACGCTCCTTTACAGGTGGAACCAGCCGTTTGTGTCCGGGGTGAGGGTAGCGTTCCCGCCATTGGGCGTGAGCGGGAGACCCGGCGAACCGCTGGCGGTATCGCAAAAGAAAATCAGGCGGCTCGTCCCTTCCACCCCGGTGTCCAGGTAGATCACAAAGGCCTCGATTTCTTCTCCGGTCAGGCCGCTAAACACCACGGGGTCGGAATCGAACCACCCCAAGGTGAAGGTTTTGTTGGCGAGGTTCCCCGACGCGGACACGCGGCCCCCCGCCGGGATGTCGGCCAGAAATTCGTCCGTGTTTTCTGCCGGCGTCCAGTCGCCCGGTTCCGTGCCGGTCGAAACGAGCAGGATTTTCACGTTCCCGTCGAGGTCGACGTTGCCCTGAAGCCAGGCTTCATACGTTTTGCCGAAAATATACGCGGCCATGCGGCCTCCTTAAGACTCGATATACGCGCCTGCTTTCAGGCTGTTGACTTTCGCAATCGACCACGCGGCTGCGTCGGTCGGGTCGGTCAGGTGGGTCGTTCGCTTCCAGGCCGGAGAGGTCGAACAGGGGAAGGCCGGGCCGTACCCATGCGCCGCCCCTTGCATCAGATGGCTTTTGACCTGCCGGGAGGCCGCCGCTTCCTCCAGCACCCGGAGGTCGTGCTGCACCCAGTGGACATAGTTCATCACCGTTTCATCGGCCAGATCGCAGGCAAACTGGTCGCCCGCCGTGTCCGCCGAAACATACGTCGCATCGCTGGCGTCCGCGACCAGCGGGTACAGGTCGCTGCCGGTCGACGGGGCAAAGTTGGTATTCTGGAAATCGGCGCTGGTCGGCAGCACGGTCATCTGGCTGTCCAGGAGCCGGTCGACTTCCTCGGCCGTGCCGCACTGGAGCGCCACATCGTCGAAATGGTAGACGATCCCGCTCACCCCGGCCGGGATGCCGAACCGGACGTTATCGGCCTGCGCCGCGCCTACGGCGGTGACGACCCCGCTCTCGTGCAGCGCCAGCTGGTCCGCGATATAGAGCCAGTATTCCCCCGTCGGCCCGGTAGCGAAATCCACCACCAGTTCCATCCAGGTCGCGACCTCGACCGGCACGACGACCGAGGCCGACGCTTCGGCCCCCGCGTTCCCGATCCGGCGCACCTTCCACAGCCCCGACGCGGTGGTGAAGACCTCCATCTGAATCTGGGAGCCGTTCCTGAGCTGGAGAAAGTTGTTCTCCTTGAGCGTGTCGGTTTTCATGCGGCAGGACACCACCCACCGGGGCGCAGCGGTCAGCGTCTGCTGGATCGTGGCAAAGGTCGTCCCGATGCGGATGCAGTTGCCGGTCATCCCGGGCACGCCCACCGCCAGGTTGAAATAGTTGTTCCAACTGGTCCACAGCCCTTGCATCTGATCTTCCGCCACCCCGTCGAAGGGCTCGGCAAAATGCTCCATTAACGCACCTCGTAGAGTTTCGCCCGCACCCGCAGGTTCACGCGGCTGTCGGTTCGCCGCCCGTCGTCCATATCCGCGACTTTCGCCCGCGCCTGGAGCCAGAAGAGGCGATTCTTCGCCCCGATGGTCCACAGCTGGAGCCCTTGCCCCCAGGCCAGCCAGACCGGATCGCGGGCGGTGACAAACGGGGCCAGCCGCCAGCAGTCCGCCGACTCCCCTTCCGGCACAATCAGGGCCGACTCGGTAAAGAGCGGTTTCCGGCAGCGAGCCGCGCACAGGATCGGACGGCTCGCCTGCTGAATCCAGGGTTTCAGCCACTGGCGCGGCCAGCCGGATTCCACCGGCGCGGCTTCCGTATCCTGGCTGATCTCGGTCCCGTCGGTTTCGCCGGCGGTGGGGTTCATCCAATACAGTTTCAGGAAGTCTTGACTCATGGCTTATCGGAAGTGCAAGGGCCGGTCGAGATCGACCGCAGCGCGGCCCTCCAAACGCGGGGACGGCTGCCCGAGCAAGGCCAGCATCCGCTCCTGGTTGTCCACGCGGGCCTCTAACGTCTGGATCCGCGCCTGGAGACGCTCATTTTGCGCCCGCAGGCGGGCCAGGTCTTCGCGCACAATCGGATCGCTCGTCATCAGTTCAGGCATGGACGCGGCCCCCCTTCTGAGCGTCCAGCGGTTCGTATTCCACCCACAGCCGCTCAATCGTGGCCTGCGCGGCGCCGGGGACGTTCCCGGAGAGCGTAATCCGGGCCGTCGCCTGCTGCACAGCCACATCGAACACGTTCTTGCTGGTGTTGTCGGGCAGGGTCAAGATCTGGGCGGTCGCCGGGAGGCCGTTGACGCTCACCTGACACCGGCCCTGCCCCTCGACCTCGATCAAGGTAATCCGCGACTTCGACGGGAACGGCACGTCGAGACTGTATTCCCAGAATTCGGTGGGCGGGCCATCGAGGGTATAAAGGCCGTCCTCGCCGGCCAATACCAGGCCTTGCCCCGGCAAATCCGAGGCGGTCTGCAAGACCATCTCCGAAGGATCGAACACAAAGCGGCTCCAATGACCCTCTTCATGCCACCACAAAACGCGCTCAGCAGAAAGCCTATCGTGCACCACCCCATAGTAGCCCTTCTCGCTTTCGTTCCATTCCAGGAACTCGGAGGCGAACAGTTCGCTCCGGAAGGGGCGGGTGATCTCGTCCCCTTCGGTCGTATACACGCCGTCTTGCATCAGCAGCAAAGTGTCACTGACCCCGCTGGCCCGGCCCCGGCCCTTGCGGACGCGACGGAGCGGCGGGGTTTCGTTGTCGGGCAGCCCGGCCAGGACGTGAATCCCTTCCGGGCCCACGCAAAACAGGACGTTTTCGCTCGGCACGAGCTGATAGGCCACGTTCGGGAGCGTCAGGATGCGCCCGGACGAATTCCCCCCGAAGGCGAAGCTGTCCGCCGCATCGGAGACCCAGAGTCTCCCGTCCGAGGTGGACAGCACCAGCCGCCCGTTCCAAAAGACCGCGGCCAGGATGAGCGGGGCTTCTCCGGTCTCGACATGGGGGAAGGCCCAGCCCTGGTAGATGTCCGAACGGGCCACTTGCGCGTCCCGCAGGTCAAACAGATACCAGTAGCGTACCGTCGTCTCCCCGTCGACCACATCCTCGACTACGACCGGAACGGCCCGAAACGTGCCGTCTTCGGCGGCAAACCAGGCCGTGAAGCGCGTGCGGGCCGGGGCCGTGTAGGGGAGGCCGAGGGCCAGCGTAAACCCGTCCATCGTGAGGCCGCTCTGGGTCGTCACGGTCGGGTGGCTGTCCTGGGCCATCGCCGACGGGAGGCCCACGCCGGCGGGGAGCGCCTGGCTCGTCTGCTGGGTCAGCCCCAGGAAGGGGAGGTTCGCAGGCAACACATAATACCCGTCGCCGGGCTGCAAAATGCCGGCGCTATGCCCGTAACGAAACGCAAACGTGCCCGCGCCGGGCAGTCCCGTCCCGACAAACTTGATCTTGTTCACCCGCTTCCCCAGGGCCAGCATGTCATCGGTCGCCAGGTAAATCGAGCGCCGGCGCATCACTGTGGGGTCGGTCAGGTCGAGCACGAAGTTTTCGAGCAGCGAGCCGTCGGCGGCTTTGGCCTTTTCGGTCGGGTCGATCCGGGTGCCGACGCTGTCGTAGAGTTCCACTGAGATTTTGGTCGCCGCCGGGTCAATGTTGGAGAGCGTGGCAAAAAAGGGCAGCTCGAAGGCGTTCAAGGGGAAGTTCCCCACCGCGCACTCGAACGAAAAGACAAAATCCCCCGTATAGGCGACTTCATACATCCCCGTGCCCGCGTTGTAGCTACCCGTCGCGTTCACGTCATCGTCCCCGTCCCAATCCATACTCTTGACGACGAACGTATGCGATTCGTCGAGGTTCGTCACCGCGTTACGGGCGGTGCATTGAAACATCTTGATCGGGTAGGTGTAGGAGAGCACGTCGAACACGTGTCCCCCGACATTGATGTAAAGCTTATCCCCTAAGGGCAAGAACTGCGGCACGGCCAGGGCCGCGTTGAAGAAGTCGTCCTCTTCGCCCACGCCGACGTTGTCCGTCCGGTAAACCGGAACCGGCCCCAGCACGAGGTTGAAGCGTTTCAGCCACAACCGCGCGCCCGACGCATGGCCCTTCGAGAGAAGCGCGATCACGGTTCCGAGCACGCCGGAGGAGGACTCCTTCACGATCTGCGTCAGCCCGACAAACGATTCCCCGGCCCCTAACGGTTCGGAGAGCGCGTGCCACACTTGCGGGGTGGGCCGGGGCACGAGGCAGCCGTCCACGAGGCGCAGATTATGCACCCGCACGTTCGGGCGGGACGCCGTGTTCCAGCCGGTCAGGGGCAGTTCGACTCTCATGTGATCGAGACGCTCCTCTCCGGAGGGCAGAACCTTCCCCGCTGCCGGCGCTTGACGGGCATCCGGCCCTGCCACAAGGCGAGCTTTTGGTCGGCTAACCCCTGATAAAATTGAATGCGCTGCATGGCTTCGGGCGCGGTCGCGTAGCCTGCGGCCCAGTCCGTATAGGCCAGCCAGATCAGGACTTCATCCAGGTCCGGCGGGAGGGCGTCGGGCGTATCGGCCTCGGCCTGGAGTGGCTCCGGGAACGCGAAGCCGCGGACGGTGACGGTCGAAACGCCGTCGGTGTCCACGTCCACGAGGTAGAGCGTGCCGTCCTCATAACGCCAGTTCGCCAGGGGCAGCTTTCCCGCATCGGAAGTGTCCGGGTAGAAGACCTCGGTCACCTCCCAAAACTTCGGGAGGTTGTCGGTGAGGCGCGGCATGGCGACGGCGACATATCCCAGATCGCTGTCCGCGTCCACCTCCGGCACCGCGACCAACTGCGCCGCCGTCCAGGTCTTGCGGGCGCGTTGACACACCCGGCGATAGGCGCTGTTGATCGCCCGCAGACTTTGCGCTCCGGAAGGTTCCATGCCGTCGTGTTCGCAGAGTCTCAGCAGTTCGGTTTTGAGTTCGGCCAGCGTCAGGCTCATCGGACCTCACTTGGAGAGAGACCCCGGTACGGCAGCGGAGGAGTCTGCCGTACCGGGTGGGCGTGTCCGGGCGAGGGACAGGTTAGGCGGCGGCGACGTTAAAGATGCCCGCCGACGGATAGACGACTTTGATATTCGCGCCGGACGCGGTGTAGGGCAGCCCGTAGGCGTCCTCAATGATCGCGACCAGGGGCGCGGCTGCCGGGTCCGCATTATGCACGTAGAACAGGATGGCCGTGATGACTTTGGCGTTCGTGACACTGGCAAACGTGGTGTCGGCCCCGTCCGCTTTCCCCAGCGCAATCGTGGGGCTGCCGAGCGTGGCGGCGGTGTCGATCACACCGCCCGCATCCACATCATCCAGGAAGTCATCGGTCGCCAGCGCATGTTCCCAGACGGCCCCGTCGATCAAGGCGACCTTGATGACGGGATCGGCGCTGTTCCAGTCGATGCCGGCGTTGAGGAGGGCCTCTTTGGCTTTGGCAAAGAGCGCCGTGGCCCCCGCAAAGCAGCGGATCTCCCCCGCCGTGCGGGCCTTCCAGTCCAGCCAGCAGCGTTCGTTATGAAAGTAGCGGGTGACGTTCGGGTTCGCGTCCGCGTCGATCTCGATGATCGGCGTGTCCTCGAAGTCCAGCCCGCACCCACTGCACGGATGTGTCATGATCGGTGTCTCCTTTCCCGCAAGGCTTACGGGGTGATGCGATAGGAGCGCACCAGGCAGCGGTTCAGGGCGTAGAAGCAGTTGGCCAGGCCCCAGGCCACCTTGTAGCCTTCCACCCAGGTGTTCTCGCTCTTGAACTCCTCCCGGTAGGGCCGGTCCGCCCGGAAGACGGGGTAGTTCTTGCGGGTGTCCAGCATGCAGTACCACCCTTTGACCTTGCCCGCCGTGCCCGCCGACTCTTCTTCCATGGCCGGCTCGCAGAGGATCGTCGCCCCTTTGAACTTGTAGGCCGGATAGCCGACCGCCGCCGACTGCTCGTCGGGGACATAATGGACTTTGGCCGCGATCTCGGTTTCAAACTTCTCGAAGACCGACGGACTCATCAGGATCAGGTCCGGCATCCCCGCTTTGGAGAGCAGAGTCATCCAGTCCTTGCGCATATCCCCCTCGAACGTGCCGGTTTCGGGGTTGGAGAGCGGTGCGCTGGCGTGGTTGACATAGGCCACGTTCCCCTGCCACTTCTCCCCGATCTCCAGGCCCCCGATGGAGCCGGAAGCCGCGGTAATCGAGGGATAGAAGGCCGCCGGCGCACCGGACACCTGGGCGAGCTTGAAGAGGTTGGTCGTGATGTCCTCGGCGATGTCCTCGTTCACCACTTCCAGCCGGTTCTGCAGCAGGTCGGTGATGACCGCGCCATTCAGGTTCTGGTCTTTTTCGCCCAGATCGATCCCGGTGCGGCCGGTGTAGTAGGCAAAGCTGTATTCAGCGGTGACGGCGGTCGCGGTCGCGAGCGTCATCGTGCCGCGTAGATCGGTCTGGAGGCCCACGTTTCCGGGCGCTTTCACGGAGACGTTGCCCTTCAGTTTGGCATAGCCGCGCTTCGTTTTGCGGCGGCTCTCGACATGGTGCAGGTAGGGCCGGCCGGAAATCGCCAGGTTGACCCAGTTCTTTTCCATCCAGGCGTCTAAAGACGCGCCGACGGCTTCGGTCACGATAGTCGGTGTCAGTGCCATGGAAACACTCCTTCAAAACCGGCCGCTGGCCCTCCCACTTACCCGTTCCCGTACGTCCGGCGGTAGTAGTCCCCGGCGGATTCCTTGTCGCGAATCGCCGGGGCCTCAATCGGGCCGGATTTGGGGGCGGGGGGCGTCTCTCCGCCCGAAGGCGGGGGCGGCGGGGCCGGTTGGGATTTGGATTGAATGGCCTCCACGAGCAGGTCGAGCTGCTCGAGGCTGCCGGGCTGATACTTTTCCGCCAGTTGGATCAGTTGCCCCGCATCGACCCCTTTGGTGGCGGCGTAGCGTTCGAGGGCGTATTGCCGCACAAACGGCTCCAGCATCCCCACCTGCGCTTGCATCTGCTGCGATACGCGCTGCTCGATGTGCGAAACCAGTTGGGGTACGAACGCTTCCACCATCTGGGCCACCGCGGGGAGCACTTGCGCCTGCACGCTGGCCTCGTCGGGATCGTCGGACAGGAACCGGGCATCGAGCGGGAAGGGCGGCAGCTGCTCTTGCGGGTCGGAAGGCTTTCCGTTGTCCGCTGCGGGCGGGGCCTGAACTTGCGCCTCATACGCCTGGCGCAGCGCTTCGACCTGTTTTCTCTGCTCGGCCAGTTCCTGGGTCTTGCGGGTGTAATCGCCTTGCTGGAGTTTGCCTTTGAGGTCAATGTCCGCGAGTTTCGCCTCGATCAGGGGCCGAAATTGTTCGGGAACGTCCTCCAGGGTCAAGGGCTTGTCGGCCGGCGGCGCAGGCGTATCCGGGACGCTGGCGGGCGTCTCGGGCGCTGCGCCGTCCGGCCGGTCTGCTGCGCCATTCTCCGGACGGACGAGAGGGGCCGCGCCGTTGTCGGTGGGCGTGTCCTCTTGGGTCAGTTCGCGGTAGTAATCGGCCGCGGATTTGTTCACGTCTTCGGGCATGGGTTCTCCTTCGCGACTCCCGTCAGGCGGGTTGGTCGCTATGCGATAGGCGCTGCGCCTGCGCTCGTGTCCGGCTGCACCATGGGCATTCCGGGGAGCATCGGCGGCATCGCGCCTTCCAACAGTTCGGTCACATCTTCTTTGCTGCTGCCTTGCTTGGTCAGGATTTGCTCGACGAGCCTTTGCACATTGACCGGGAGCGTCGCCACCTGTGCCTTGAACATGGACAGCAGGAACAAACTCTGCTCCTTGTCCTGCAAGAGGGCGCTCTGATCCTGAATCGAGTAGCGCCTGGGCGGTGTGGTGGGCGTGGCCGTCTCTCCGAAGGGATAGCCGGTGGGGTGTCGGGAGATCGTCCAGTAGGCCAGGCAGCGGAACAGGTGCTTGCGCGCCTGGTTGTGGTCGTTTAACGCTTTGGTCAGCCGGTTCTGGGCGCCCTGGGAAATCTGCTGAAACTCGGTAGCGAACTTGGCTTGCTTGGTCGCTGTCTGGCCCTGCAGCGCCGCCGTGACGCCGGAGTTGCGCTGCACCGCCTCATACGCCTCCTGATACAGAGCCATCGCTTCCCCGGCCATCCCGGGCGTATCCACCGCATGGGCCGGAGAGCCGCCTGTAATGTCGTTGTATTCGATGATGGGCAGCTGCAGCGAGTCCTCGTCGAGCTTGTCGATCTCGCCCGGCTCGACCATATTCTTGTTGACAAAGATGGCCCCCGGCCCCAGCTGCGCGGACTCGATGAGGTAACGCAGCATCTTGGTCAGGAGCATATCGTGCGCCGCGCACAGCTCCCAATCGCCCATCGGGATGTCCATGTCGAAGGGATAAATATACAGTAAAGGGGCGACGGGCTTGAGGGGGTGACCGTTATAAACGCAGGGGTTGGGGTCGTCCTTGTAGACGATCACCTCCCGGTCGGTGGCTTTGGCGTCCGAGGTGGCGCTCCCGGTCGTCTGGCCCGCCGGTGGGGTGAGGCCGATCAAGCGGATCCGCTCGTTGGTGTACTCCACGAACACTTCAAACTCGTCCTGGAGGGGATCGATCTTATCCTTGTGCGTGGCGATACTGGAGAGTTCCTCGCGGGTCAGGCGCATCCGCCGCCAGTAGGCGGGGGACTTGTCGATCCGGTAGCGGGGATGCCAGAGCATGTCCACGAGGTCGACCGCCGCCGCCTGCGGCACGTCCGAGCCTTGCGGCAGTTCCAGGACCAGCCAGCCCAGGCCGAGCAGCACTTGATCCCACAACGCCGCCTCTTCTTCGGCGAGAAAGTTGTCGTAGAAACCGTCGAAATACTCGTTCCATTCCTTGCGGTCAGTCTTGATGGTGTAGGGGGCAATCAAATGGGAATTTTTGATGAGGGTGTTCGGGAGGATTTGGCCGATGCCGGTCTCCGGCTGCAAACGGCGCACGCGGCAGGTGGCGCGTTTCTCCAGCGGGGCTTGCGCCTGGTCTTGATTGAACGCCTTGCTCCGCACCTCGGCCCAGAACTGGAGGGCCGGATGCAGCCAGGTCAACGCTTGTTCGAGTCCGGTCATCGTCTGACTTTCTCCGCACGATCCATGCGGCGGATCATGGCTTCTAAACTGTCCGAAGGGGACTTCGGCGGCGTATGATAGACTTTCGCCCGCGGCCAGCGGAAGATAAACGCATACCGAAACGCATCGATGGCGTGGTCTCGGGCGTCTTTGGTCATTTCCTCACAGTCCCGTTCATCGATCTCCGCGTCGGCCAGCTCCGTCTTCAGGTAAGGACAGCTGCCCGGAGCCAGCCCTGCCAGGTCGGTATTCAGCCACACCCTCAGGAGTTCAAGGCTGCCTCGGCGGTCGCTCGTGCCGGGCCGGGTCACGATGCTGTGCCGGGCGAGATCCGCCCGAAACGTCTCCTCCAGGTGGGGATCGACGATCACATCGTATCCCGCCTGGCGCTGCTGTCCGGCAAAGCGGACCTGCGCTTCCCAGGTGAGTGGCCCGGCGCGTTCCTCAACGGCGATCAGCCGGTGGGCCGCGTCCTCGACCACTTTCACGAAGGCCGCCGTGCCGCCCATCGCGTAGTCCCAGCCCCAGCCCGTCCAGAGTAGTGGCGTTTCGGGCTTGATGTCCGGGATATGCGGGAAGAAGGCTCCGAAATCGTCTATCTCCTCGGCGTAAAGCTCCTGGCGCATCAGTTGCGGCGTGCCTTGCGCCTCCAGTTCCGCGATCTTTTCTTGATTCAAGGTCGGATTACAAAAGCTGCTGTAGTGATGCACCCCCCACCGCGCCGGGTCCGCTTCCGCCCGCTTACGAAGGTCGGCAAACCCGGTCTTTTTGCCGCGTGGGGTCGAGAAGGCCACCACGCGCCCGCCTCGATCCATCAGGGTCGGCAGCAGCTGCTCATCCAAAAGCTGGATGAGGTGCTTAATGCGGCTGACCTCATCGAGCAGGATCAAGTCCAGCCCCGCGCCCACCAGCCGCGCCTGCCGGGGATCAATGCCGGTCGTCCTGAAGGCGATCCGGCCCCCTTTGGCAGTCGTGAAATGCGGGTGGGGGGTCGCCTTGTAAATCTTGCCGCTCTTGGGCGTCTTGATCAGGCCCTTCCGGGAGAGCCGGGAGACCGCCTCATCTACATATTTCAAGCCTTCATACGCGACCGACATGTCCGGCGCGATCCACCACACTTGTTCCCCGTTCTGAAGCGCCCGCGCACCGTACCCTTTCGCGCCCAGGATGCTCTTTCCAAACCGGCGGCCACAGCGCATATACTGATTCGGACGCGGATCGGCGAGAATGGCGGCTTGCTCCGGATAGGGCGTAAAGCCCAAAAGGTCAAAGAACTCCTGCCGGGTCATCAGTCCACCGACTCGCCGGAGCGGTCGTCCTCGCTCTCGCGCTGTCCCTGCGGTTTGTCCAGGCCCAAGAGCCTGGCCCGTCGGGCCTTGATTTTCAGGCGATGCTCCGCTTCGAGTCTGGCCCGTTTTTTCTGCGCTTTCGCCCGCTGGATGGTGTCATACTCCATCCCGTCCAGGTCGTGCAGCTCGCGGGCAAGGCGCTGAGCGACATGATTTTCTTGAGATTTGCGGATGCGTTCGCGAATGATGTTGATGTGATAGCTAACCGCAGATTTCGCCAGGCCCATTTCCAGCGCAATCGCCTCTTCCGACCAGTAGTCATCGTAAAGAGCCGCGATTTTCTCCCGCTCTTGCTCCGCCCGGCTGCGATCATCCACATGCAAAATCCTTTAAGGGTTCAAATTGTGAATTTGTGAAATCTTACCGCTTGCGTTTCGGTTTCGTGCCCGGTTCCACGTCCAAAACCTCCATCGTCGTCGGCTTGGACGTATCGCCCTCGCCCCGGTCGGCCAGTTCCGCCTCAGCCTGGGCCTCGACCTCCGGGAGATCGTCCACATCCGGGACAGCCGGATCAGACGTTTCGGGGGCCTGGCCGGTCAGTTCGGCCCTGAGCTTGGCGAGTTTGAGACAGGTCTCCGAGCAGACCACGACCGCCCCGGCGTCGGTCATCCAGACCTGGCGCTGCGGGCCCATGGGCTGCGCGCATTCCACACAC
>JABAQN010000080.1 GCA_019187495.1 Steroidobacteraceae bacterium | reverse complement strand
CTGGCGTCGCCGTGTCGCGCGCCGCCCACCACACGGCGGCTCCCGCAAGTGCCGCAAGCGCCATCCCGGCGATGATGAGCGGCGTGCGCGAGCGCCCGCTGCCTGCGCGGACGGGGGTCGGCACCGTCGCCGCAGCCGGCGGCGGCGCGGCGTCGCTGCGGCGAAAGGCCGATTCGACGAACAGCTTCACGCGCTGTGCGGAAACGGGCTTGTGCAGGAAGCGGAAGACGCGGCCGTCGGTGATCTGCGTGGCGAGAGCCGCCTGGTCCTCTGCCGTGCCGGTCACGACCAGCACGAGATCGGGGAACTGCGTGATCAGTCGTTCCGTCAAGCGAGCGATCGGTTGCGCGCAGGCGGCACTGTCGATCAGTGTCGCGCGCACCGGGCTCGCCATCAGTTGGTCGATCAATGCGCCGTCGCCGGCAACGAGGACGACACGATGGCCGGCGCCGACAGCAGCCCGGACGGCTTCGACCAGCGCCGCGTCGCGCGTGAGCACGACGAGGCTCGCGGGCGCGGCGGCCGCTGCGCCTGACCGGAAAGCCGTCCTGTCCTCCCGGGACCGTTGTGCGGGGCTGCTCGCCACGGGGCGCTCCAATGTATATGGAGCGGATTTACAGGGGATCGCCGCAACATTCCGTGACGGTGTTCCTTCCCGGGCATTCCCCGTGAACGGCCCGGCCGCAGCCGCTCGAACCGCGAACCGTGTCACATTCCGGGGGCCCGGCTATCATCGCCGCATGGGCATTCAATGGATGGTCGGCGCGCGGTGGCTTGCGGCTCTCGCGCTCTCGTGCGCCCCGGTTTTCGCCGCGGCCGCCGGCGTGAGCGGCGCGCAGGAGCGTGCGGCGCAGGAGTTCCTGGCGGCCGTCGCATCCGGCAGCCCGCAGGCCGTCGCGCAGGCGCTGCACCCGGACGACCTGCACCGGATGCGCACCGCGATCGCGACACGACTGCGCGCCGACGCGGCGGTTGGCGATCACACGGTGCGTGTGCGCCTCTTCGGGGAGGCCTCGAACCTCGCCGATATCGAGCGCCTCACCGATGTCAATTTCTTCGCGGCGCTCGCCACGCGCCTGCGCTATCCCGGGCGCCTCTACTCCCGGGTGCGCGGCCTCGAGGCCGTGCGCGACGGCGACCAGCTCGTACATGTCGTCGTGCGTGGCGAGCAGCCGGACGGCCGGGGCAAGACTCGCGTCGTCACGCTCGTGTCGTTGCTGCCTTACGGCAAGGAGTGGAAAGCGGCGATCCCGGGCGAGATCGAGGCGCAGATCGAGGACCTGCTCGATGGACGCGAGCCGCAGGCCGGGCTCGTGCCGGCGCGCGCGCGGTCCGCAATGACTGCCGGATCCGCTGCGACCGCCGCGCCGCCCGCGGGCAACACGCCGCAGATGCGCAAATTGCTCGTCGATGCCGCGGGCGCGCTGATCGATGGTCGCTGCGGCGCCTACTACAGTGACTTCATGAGCCCGGATTTCCGTCGTACCACGTCGGAGAAGGCGCTGCAGACGCTCGTGAAGAGCTGTGAACGGAATGACTCGCAACGCGAAACGCTGGTCTCGGCGCTGCGCATCGTGCAGGAATCCACACCGGTATTCGATCGCGGCGGCAACCGCGCGACCTACGATACGGCGGCGCGGGGCCTGCCGTTCGATCGCTTCGTGCTCGAGCGCATCGGCGGCCGCTGGTACATCGCGGAATGACTGCGATCGTGGTCCGCCCGGCGCTCGCCGCGGATGCGCCGCTGCTCCTGTCGTTGATCCGGGGGCTGGCGGACTACGAGAAACTGGCGCATGAAGTCATTGCCACGGAGGAACAACTGGCGCGCGAGCTCGGCGCGTCGCACCCTGTCGTGCATGCGTTGATCGCGGAACAGGCCGGGCGCGCAGCGGGATTCGCGCTCTATTTTTTCAGCTTCTCGACCTTCGTCGGTCGCCAGGGCCTGTATCTCGAGGATCTCTATGTGCTGCCGGAGGCGCGCGGCCGCGGAATCGGGCGTGCGCTCCTCGTGGAACTCGCGCGCCGCGCCGCCGGGCGTGGTTGCGGGCGAATGGAATGGTCGGTGCTCGACTGGAATACCGACGCCCGGCGCTTCTACACGACGCTCGGCGCGCGCCCGCTGGACGAATGGACAGTCTGGCGGCTGGACCGCGCCGGGATCGAGGCACTGGGTTACGATAACGGGCCCACGGGAAGGAGAACAACATGAGTGTTGCCAAAGTCAGTGAAATCATTTCGAGCTCGACGAAGGGCTTCGACGACGCCATCGCGAGCGGCGTGAAGCGCGCGACGAAAACCCTGAAGGGCATCCAGTCGGCCTGGGTGGCCGACCAGGAAGTGCTCGTCAAGAACGACAAGGTCGTCGAGTATCGCGTGCGCCTGAAGCTCACGTTCGTGCTCAAGTAGGCGGGCCTCACGCAGGGGGCGCGTACTCCTGCGCGCCGACCACGAGCATGCCCGGGCCGCCGTGCACGCCGAGCGCGGTGCCGAGCGGCATCAGGTGCGCCGATTCGATGCGGGGGATTTCCGCCCGCAGCGCATCGAGCAAGTGCTGCCCGGCCGCCTCGGCGTTGCCGTGGCCGACCGCGATCCGGTGCGCGATTCCCTTGCGCAGGCGTCGCGCAACGAAGCGCGCAAAGCGTGCCGTCAGGTCGTGACGGCCGAAGAGCGCACCGCCCGGGGCGATGCGGCCATCCGGGTGGTTCGTCAGTACCGGTGAGCAGCGGAGCATGCGCGACACCCTGCGCACGAACGGGGTCACGCGCCCGCCGCGCACGGCGTGATCGAGCCCCGCGAGCAGTCCCCAGGTGCGCGTCTTCGCGCGCATCGCTTCGACGGCGGCGATCACCCGCGGGCCGTCAAAGCCCGCACTCGCGCATTCCGCCGCGTACATCGCGAGCAGGCCCTGGCCGATCGAGACGTTGCCGCTGTCGATCACGCTCGTCCTGCCGCCCGTGATGCGTTCGGCGGCGCCCTTCGCCGCGGCGAACGTGCCGCTCACCCTCGAGGTGATCGAGATCGACACGATGTGCTCGTAGTGGGAAGCGAGGAATTCGTACATGCGCCGGAAGTCCCCGGGCGGAGGCTGCGAGGTCCGCGGCGCATGTTCGCCCGCGGCCAGCTCGCGATAGAACTCCTCCGGCGACAGCGTCACCTTGTCGAGGAAGCTTCGCGTGCCGAAATGCACGCGCACCGGGATGACCTGCACGTCGAGGCGCTCGAGCAGTTCGTCGGGAATGTCCGCCGCGGAATCCGTGACGATCGCGACGCGACGCGCTCTCCGGTGATGCGCGGCGAGTGCCTGGCGGTGCATGTCGTCGGCCTTCTGCGCCGACAGCGCGCCGTGGCGTGCGGCCGCCTCGAACACGCGCGCAGGGTCGTTCGTGTGGATGTGGACGCGCGCCTTGCGGCGCGTGCCCGCGACGACGAGGCTCGAGCCGTGCATCGCGAGGTCCTCCCGCAACCGGCGCGGGTCGACCGCCTCGCCGCTGACGACGCATTCGGTGCAGTAGCGATGCTCGCCCTCGCAGCCGCCGATCGCCATCGCCTCCTGCGGCACGCTCGGCATCGCGACCGGTTCCCCCGTCTCACCCGTTTCGAGGCAGGTCGCGATGCCCGCCACCAGTTCGACGAACCCGGCCGCGCCCGCGTCGACCACGTTGGCGGCGCGCAGCACCTCGAGTGTCGTCGTCGTGCGCCCGAGCGCGGCGCGGAGGCCCGGCAGTGACTCCGCGATGGCCGCATGGATGTCCGCGGTTCCGCCCGTCGTGAGGCGCTGCATTTCGGCGGCGAACGCAGCCATCACCGTGAGCAGCGTGCCCTCGCGCGGTTCGGTCACGGCATCGCGCGCGTAGCGCGCGCCGGCCGCGGCCGCGGCGGCGAAGTCCGGCGCGTCGATCGTCGCGCAGTGGCCGATAGTGTCGGCGACGCCATGCAGAAACTGCGCGAGGATCGCGCCCGAATTGCCGCGCGCACCATCGATGGCCGCGTCCGCTACCGCCACCAGGATGCGGCCCGCATGCATACTGGGCGTGGCGTCGAGCGCACCGAGTACCGCGTACATCGTCATCGCGAGATTCGTGCCGGTGTCGCCATCCGGCACGGGAAACACGTTGATCCGGTTCAGGTGGTCGGTGCGTGCATGAAGCCGGTAAATGCCGGCGCGCAGCACCGCGGCGAGTGTGGTGCCGTCGAGCGTGCGGGTCGGCGTCTCAGTCGCGCTCAAGCTGGAAGCGTGTACCGCGGAAACCCAGGATCACGCCGGTCGGCGTGATTTCCTCGACCCGGATACCGTCGCGTGTGGCTTCGCCTTCATGCAACCGTTGCATGTTCACGAACACGAATCGATCCGCAGGCCGCGTGGCGTACACGTGCATGTCGAGACGCAGCTGAGGGAGTTGATTGCGGATTGCGACGGGCAGTTGCTCGAGCGTCGGCACGATGCCGGAGTCGCTGGGCGCCGGCTCCGTTTCGCGCGCGGGCAGCGCTTCCTCGTAGTCGGCAGGATTTCCGATTTCGCTCGAGGGAGCCGGAGGTGTGGCGACCGGACGGGGAGGCAGCACCGGCGCCGATCTCGCCGGCATCGATGCGACGGCGGGCGCGGCGTCGCCGCCTGATTCGGGCACCGCCTGGACCGGCGCCGCGGATCGCACGGCGGGGCCTTGCGCGACGGGATGTTGCGCCGTCGAACGCTCCGCGGCGGGCGCAGCGAGCGCCGGTGGATTCGCCGGTGCGGGCTTGTCCAGCACGAACCAGCCGAGCGCGATGATGTTCACCGCCAGCAGCGCGCCGAGGATGAGCGCCCACAGCGCCAATCCGCCGCGCGGCGTCGCGCTTTTCACTTCGAACAGCGCCGGTCCCGACTGACGCTGGCGTTCGCTGTCGGATTTCTTCAGCGCGTCGAGGATGAACGACATTGCTCAGATGCTCCCGCCCGCAACGATCAGTTGCGGCGTGCCCGGCGCCGGCGCGGAGGCATCGAGTGCGAGCTGGGTCTGCGTGCCCGCGATGCCGTCGATGTCGAGTCGCCGCTCGCGCTGGAAATTCTCGACGAGCCGCACGAGCGATGTATCGTATTGATCATCCGCCGGCGTTGCGGGCGCGACGCCGGCATGCCGCTCGAGGCGTTCGCGCAGGCGCTGCACCGCCTCGCCGGACATGCCGGGCGCAAGTGCGCGGACCGGCATCGCGAGAGGCTGCCACAACAGCGTGAAATCGCCGAACCAGTAGCGGGCGAGGTCCGCGATGCCGACCGTGAACTCGCTACCACCGATATCGAGGCGCGCCTCTTCGTCACCGAGTGCCACGAGCAAGACCTGATGCGCGTTGCCCTGGTCGTCGCCGAGCGTCAGTACGGCCGGGCGGTTGGAAAGGCGCAGCTGGGCATACGAGCCGCGCTGCTCCGCGCATTGCAGGCCCGCCTGTGCCGCCTGCGCGCAGGCATCGCCTGCCCCGGGCGTGAAACTCGCGCCCCAGCGCGCGAGCAGGCGTTCGAACGCGGCGTCGCGCGTCATTTGCGCCGGGTGCTGCGCGAGCAGTGCCGCGACCGTGGGGTGGGGTGGCGTGGCCGCGGCGGCCGGTGTCGCGGTGGCCGGATTCATGCTCGCGCCCGCATCCGCGGTCGCGGTCGTTGCGGCCCTGGCCGCACCGGAATCGCCGGCGGCGTGTGTCCGCACCTCGCCCGTCGCATTCGCAGCCGAGGCGGAGCCGCCGCGACGGAACGCATCGGACTGCCACAGCGCAACGCCCGCGAGCGCCGCCACGACTGCGCCGCCCAGCGCCGCGACCCACGGCAGCCAGCGGGGCGCGACGCGCCGGCCGAACACCTCGCCCGCGGCATGGCGCACGATGGACGGAGTGACGCGGTGGCGATCCTGCGTGTATGCACCGAGCAGGGCGCGATCGCAAATCACATTGACGAGGCGCGGGATGCCGCCCGACTGGCGGAAAACCTCGGCGAGCGCGCCGGAGGTCAGGATGTCGGTCGTCGCGCCGGCCACGCGCAGGCGATGGCGCACGTACGCCGCGGTCTCGCCGGCCGACAGCGGATCGAGGTGATAGCGGCCGGTCACGCGCTGCGCGAGCTGGCGCAGTTCCGGTCGCGCGAGCATCTCGCGCAGTTCGGGCTGGCCGATCAGGATGATCTGCAGCAGCTTGTCGGTGGGCGTCTCGAGGTTCGTCAGCAGGCGCACCTGCTCGAGCACGGCGGGCTCGAGATTCTGCGCCTCGTCGACCAGCAGCACGACACGCCGTCCGTCGGCATGCGCGCGCAGCAGGTAATGATTTAGGATATCGACGAGATCCTTGAGGCTCGCGACCGCGCGGTCGGGCAGGCCGATGCCGAGCTCCTCGCAGATCGTCAGCATGAACTCGGGCGCCGTCATGCGCGGATTCAGGATCAGCGCGACCTCCGCGTTCTTCGGGATCTGCCCGAGGAGCGAACGCACGATCGTCGTCTTGCCGGTGCCGACTTCGCCGGTCAGCTGCACGAAGCCGCCCGCTTCGCTGACGCCGTACAACAGGTGTGCGAGCGCCTCCGCATGCCGCTCGCTCAGGTAGAGGTAACGCGGGTCGGGCGTGATCGAGAACGGCTTCTCGTTGAGTCCGAAGAACGACAGGTACATCGCGCGGGCGAGTATACCGCTACGCCCGTGGCCGCCCGGCCGCCGCGGCTCAAACGACTTCGAACAACCCCGCCGCGCCCATGCCGCCGCCGATGCACATCGTCGTCACCACGTACTTCACGCCGCGCCGCTTGCCCTCGAGCAGCGCATGGCCGACGAGGCGCGTGCCCGACACGCCGTACGGATGGCCGACCGCGATCGCCCCGCCATCGACATTCAGGCGATCGTCCGGAATGCCGAGCTTGTCGCGGCAGTAGATCACCTGCACCGCGAAGGCCTCGTTCAGTTCCCAGAGCCCGATATCGTTCACGCCGAGCCCGGCGCGCTCGAGCAGCCGCGGCACCGCGAACACGGGCCCGATGCCCATCTCGTCGGGTTCGCAGCCCGCGACCGTGAAGCCGCGGAAGATGCCGAGCGGCGTGATGCCGCGCCGCTCCGCGAGCTTCGCGTCCATCACGACGCAGGCCGCGGCGCCGTCGGAGAACTGGCTGGCATTACCGGCCGCGATCACGCCGCCGGGAATCGCCGGCCTGATTTTCGAGACGCCCTCGAACGTGGTGTCGGCACGGATGCCCTCGTCCTTCGCGACCGTGACTTCGCGCGTGCCGATCTGCCCGCTCTTCGGGTCGGCGTATCCGGCCGTCACCGTGATCGGCGCGATCTCGGCATCGAAGCGCCCCGCCGCCTGCGCCGCCGCGGCGCGCTGCTGGCTGCGCGCGCCGTATTCGTCCTGGCGCTCGCGCGCGATCTTGTAGCGCTTCGCGACGGTCTCCGCCGTCTGCAGCATCGGCATGTAGATGTCGGGCTTGTGCTCCTTGAGCCAGGCGTCGTATGCCATGTGCTTGTTCAATTCGTTTTGAACGCAGGAGATCGATTCAACGCCACCGGCGACGACGACCGGTGCCTTCTCGACGATGACCCGTGCCGCGGCCATCGCGATCGTCTGCAGGCCCGAAGAGCAGAACCGGTTGATTGTCGCACCGCTCGTCGTGACGGGGCATCCCGCGCGCAGCGCCGCCTGCCGCGCGATGTTGAGGCCGTCGGCGCCTTCGGGATAGGCGCAGCCGAGCAGCACGTCCTCCACCTCGGCCGCCTCGATACCCGCGCGCTCGATTGCGTGCCTGACGGCGTGGCCGGCGAGTGTGGCGCCGTGCGTGATGTTGAACGCCCCGCGCCAGGACTTCGCGAGCGGCGTGCGGGCGATGGAAACGATAACGGCGTCGGTCATGGTGAAACTCCGAAAATCAGCTGAAGGTCTTGCCGGCCGCGGCGAGGCGCGCGAGCGAGCGCGCAGGCTTCCACATCGACGGGTCGCCGTGGCGATTGCGCGCGAACTGCATCATGCGACGCACGACGACGTCGAGCCCGACCGTGTCGGCATACAGCATCGGCCCGCCTCGAAACGCGGGGAAGCCGTAACCATTCAGGTACACGATGTCGATATCGGAGGCGCGCAATGCAATGCCTTCCTCGAGGATCTTCGCGCCCTCGTTGACGAGGGCGAACACGATGCGATCGACGATCTCTTCGTCGCTGATGGCGCGACGCTTCACGCCGATCTCCTTCGAGTAGTCGATGATCATCTGCTCGACGGCCGCCGACGGGCGTGCCGTGCGATCCCCCGGCTTGTAGTCGTACCAGCCGGCGCCTGTCTTCTGACCGAAGCGACCCTGCTCGCAAAGCCGGTCGGCGATGCGCGAGTAGACCACCATCGGCTTCTCGACGTAGCGGCGCTTCCTTACGGCCCAGCTGATGTCGTTGCCCGCGAGATCGCCGACGCGGAACGGCCCCATCGCGAAGCCGAATTTCTCCATGGCGGCATCGACCTGCTTCGGCAAGGCGCCTTCGTCGAGCAGAAACTGGGTCTGGCGGATCATCTGCTCCAGCATCCGGTTGCCGATGAAGCCATCGCATACGCCCGCGACGACCGCGATCTTCTTCATCGCCTTGCCGAGCTTCATCACGGTGGCGAGTACGTCGGGTGCCGTCTGTGCGCCGCGCACCACCTCGAGGAGGCGCATCACGTTGGCGGGGCTGAAGAAGTGCGTGCCGACGACATCGCCCGGACGCTTCGTGAAGGCGGCGATCCGGTTCACGTCGAGCGTCGAGGTGTTGGTCGCGAGGATCGCGCCGCCCTTCATCACGGCATCGAGCTCCTCGAACACCTTCTGCTTGACCGCCATGTCCTCGAACACGGCCTCGACGACGATATCGGCCTGCGCGATCGCGGCATAGTCGAGCACCGGCGTGATGAGCCGCATGCGCGCCTCGACATCGGCCTCGGTCATGCGACCCTTTTTCACGGCACCGCCGTAATTCCCGCGGATTGTCGCGAGGCCGCGGTCGAGCGCTTCCTGCTTCATTTCGAGGAGCGTCACCGGGATGCCGGCATTGATGAAATTCATCGTGATGCCGCCGCCCATCGTGCCGGCGCCGATCACGGCTGCCGACCGGATCGGGCGCGTGGGAGTCGATTCGGGCACGTCCGGAATTCGGGCCGTGGCCCGTTCGCCGAAAAACACGTGGCGCAACGCCTTCGATTCCGGCGTCATCATCAACTCGATGAACAGTCGCCGCTCGGTCGCGATCCCTTCGTCGAACGGCAATTCGACCGCTGCCTTGACCGCTTCGACACACTTGCCGGGCGCGGGATAGGGGCCTGCCACGCTCGCCACGGTATTGCGCGCGAACATCAGGAAGCCCGCGGCATTCGGATGCCGGACGGTGAGGTCACGCACCCGCACCGGAGGCCGCTTTTCCTTGATCACGCGCTCGGCGAGCGCGATGGCGCTCTCGCGCAGGTCTCCCGTGGCGATCTCATCGAAGAGTGGCGTGCCGGCGAGCTTCTCCGCGGGGATGGAATTGCCGGACGCGATCATGTTGACAGCCGCTTCGAGGCCGAGCACGCGCGGCAGTCGCTGTGTGCCGCCGGCCCCCGGCAGCAGACCGAGCTTCACCTCCGGCAGCGCGATCTGCGCGTCGGGCTTCGCCATACGGTAGTGACATCCGAGAGCGAGCTCCAGTCCGCCGCCCATGCACGCGCCGTGGACTGCCGCGATGACCGGTTTCGGGCTCGCTTCAAAGGCCGCGATGAGCGTATGCAGGGAGGGCGGTGCCAGCATTTTCGGCGAATTGAACTCGCGGATGTCGGCGCCGGCCGAGAAACCGCTGCCGCTGCCGATGAGCACGATCGCCTTGACGCCGCGCGAAACGAGCGCCTTGTCGAGCGCCTTCAGGAGAGCGGCCCGCAGCGTCTGCCCGAGGCCGTTCACCGGCGGGCTCTGCATCGTGATTACGGCCACCGTGCCCAGCTTTTCGAAGTTCGTTACGCCCATGCCCCGCCACTCCATTCCAGATCCGGTAATCTTGCAGCCGCACAGCGTAGCGTTTGGGACGGAATCACGCCAGATTGCCGGACATGCAACCAGGATTTTTCGTGGAAGACACAGCTTTCAGGACGAATGTGCGCGAGTTTGTTCGTGCAACGCTCCCGGTGGACCTTCGCCATAAGGTGCTCGCCGGCGGGCGGCTCGAAAAGGAGGACTATCTCTCCTGGCATCGCATCCTCTTCGCGCAAGGCTGGATCGCGCCGAACTGGCCGCGGGTTTTCGGGGGTTGTGAGTGGAGCCCCGTGCAGCAGCACATTTTCGAGGAGGAATGCGCGCTCGCCGGCGCGCCCGGCATCATGCCGTTCGGCATCCGCATGGTCGGGCCCGTGATCATGAAATTCGGCAGCGCCGCGCAACAGCAACGCTTCCTGCCACGCATCCTTTCGGGCGAGGACTGGTGGTGCCAGGGCTACTCCGAGCCCGGTGCCGGTTCCGATCTCGCCTCGCTCCGGACACGTGCCGAGCGGCGTGGCGATCACTACATCGTGAACGGCCAGAAAACCTGGACGACGCTCGCGCAGTTCGCGGACTGGATCTTCTGCCTCGTGCGCACCGCGACCTCGGGTCGCCCGCAGGAGGGCATCTCGTTCCTGCTGATCGACATGCGTACCAAGGGCGTGACGGTCCGCCCGATCATCATGCTCGACGGGGAACACGAGATCAACGAGGTCTGGTTCGAGGATGTCGAGGTTCCGGCAGCGAACCTCGTCGGCGAGGAGAACAAGGGCTGGACCTATGCGAAGTACCTGCTCGGCCACGAACGCACCGGCAACGCGGGCGTCGGGCAATGCAAGCGCTGGCTCGCGGAACTGAAGGCGCTCGCGCAGCACCAGCCTGGCAATGACGGGCGGCCGCTCGCCGACGATGCACGCTTTCGCGACCGGATCGCGCGGCTCGAGATCGACCTGATGACGCTCGAGGTGATGAATCTTCGCGTGCTCGCGCTCGAGCAGGAGCGCCATGCGCCGGGTCCCGAGGCCTCGATGCTGAAGATCATGGGCAGCGAGTTGCAGCAGGCACTCACCGAAACGACGATGCAGGCGCTCGGTCACGGGGCGGCGCCGTATCCGCAGCCGCTGACGGGCCGCTACCTCAACTTCAGGAAGGCCACGATCTACGCGGGATCGAACGAGATCCAGCGCAACATCATCGCGCGCCACATGCTCGGGTTCTGAGCGTGTACAGCTTTACCGGCGAGCAGCAACAGTTCCGCGACAGCCTGCAGCGCCTGCTGCGCGAGGATTATCCATTCGACCGCCGCCGCGGAATCGCGCGCAGTGCTTCGGGCTGGAGTGTCGAGACGTGGCGGCAACTGGCCGAAGTGGGCGCGCTCGCGCTCAGCCTGCCGGAAGCGCACGGCGGCTTCGGTGGCGGAGCGATGGACACCTTCCTCGTGATGGAAGAATGCGGTCGCGCGCTGCTGCTCGAACCATACCTTTCGACCATCGTGCTCGGCGCGGGCACTGTCGCGCGGGCGGGCAACGAGGCCCAGCGCGCGGCGATCCTGCCGGCCGTGGGGCGAGGCGAGCGCCAGCTGGCGCTCGCGCATTACGAACCCGGCTCACGATATGCGCTCGATGCGATCGCCTGCGAAGCGCGCCGGGACGGAGCCGGCTGGGTCCTGAGCGGAGCGAAGAGCTGGGCGCTGAACGGCGCGACCGCGGATCAACTGATCGTCTCGGCGCGCACCGCAAAGGGGCCGTCGCTGTTCCTCGTGGACCGGACGGCAGCCGGCGTCGGCGTACGCGACTATCCGATGTACGACGCGCGCCGCGCCGCCGACCTGCAGCTGGATCGGGTCCACGTCGCGCCTGATGCGCTGCTCGGGGAGGAAGGCGAGGCCGTGCCCTGCGTGGCAGCGATCATCGATACCGCGATCGCGGCGCTGTGCGCCGAAGCGGTCGGCGCGATGGCGATCCTCCTCGAGACGACCGGCCAGTACCTCAAGACGCGCAAGCAGTTCGGCACGCCGATCGGCAGCTTCCAGGTGCTGCAGCACCGGATGGCCGACATGCTGCTCGAGACGGAGGCGGCGCGCTCCATGGCGCTGCTCGCCGCCAGCCGGATGGCGGGCGCCCCGCCCGGGGAGCGCAGCCGGATCGTGTCGGCGGCGAAAGTGCGTGTCGCGGAGGCCGCGCGCCACGTCGGACAGCAGGCCGTCCAGCTGCACGGCGGCGTGGGTGTCACGGATGAGCTCCCCGTCAGCCACTACTTCCGGCGTTTGACGCTGATCGAAATGGCGTTCGGTGACGTCGACTATCATCTCGGCCGTTTCGGCAGGCATCTGTTCGACACACAACCGCAATAACGACGGGGGAGAGGAAGTCATGCGATCACTGCAACGGATGGCGATTGCGGCCGCGGCGTGCACGATGGCGGCGTGGCTGCCGCCCGGGACCGCGCTGGCGCAGGACCAGGTGCCGGAGCGGGGCCGCACGCTCGATGAAGTCGTCGTCACCGCCCAGAAGCGGGTGGAGAACATCCAGGATGTGCCGGTCGTCGTCACCGTCGTATCCGGCCAGCTGCTGCAGGACACGGGCGTGCGCGACATCAAGGACCTGACGGTCCTGACGCCGGGCCTGATCGTGACCTCGACCACCAATGAAACGAGCACCACGGCGCGCATTCGTGGTGTCGGCACCGTGGGCGACAACATCGGCCTCGAGTCCTCGGTGGGCGTCGTGATCGACGAGGTTTACCGGCCGCGCAACGGCGTCGGCTTCGGCGATCTCGGTGAACTCGAACGCATCGAAGTGCTGAAGGGCCCGCAGGGCACGCTGTTCGGCAAGAACACTTCCGCCGGTGTCATCAATGTGCGCACCGCCGCGCCACAATTCGATTTCGGTGGCACGGCCGAACTGGTCGGCGGCAACCGCGGCATCGCGGAGGGGTCCCTTTCGCTCACCGGGCCGCTGGTGGGCGACAAGCTCGCCGGCCGCATTTTCTACGCCCACCGCCAGCACGACGGCTTCCTGGACGTGAACGCGCTCGCGCCACGCACGGCGAAGGAAGATGTCGATCGCGACGTCGACACCGCGCGCGGCCAGCTGCTGTGGAATCCGTCCGATGCGGTCAGCGTGCGGCTGATCGCGGACTGGTCCGGGCGCAACGAATCGTGCTGCCTCGGTGTGCAGTACGTGAACGGCCCGAGCTACGCGATCGTGAGTGCGATCTCGGGTGGCGGCATCGCGAATCCGGCGGATCCGTTCGGGCGTCGGGCGTACGCGAATCGTGAGACACCCCAGAATATCCGCGATCGCGGCGCCTCGGCGCAGGTCGACTGGGACCTCGCCGGCGGGATGACCTTCACCTCGGTGACCGCGTGGCGCCACTGGGAAACCGAAAACGGCCAAGACGCCGATTTCACCGGCGCGGCGATGCTCTATCGGGATTCGAAGAGCTACACCAACACCTTCGAGACCTTCACGCAGGAGCTGCGCCTCACGGGCGAGAACGGCCGCCTCAAGTGGCTGGTCGGCGCGTTCTATGCCGACGAGGACCTCGACTCGGTCAATTCGCTGCGCTACGACAGCCAGTTCGAGTTGTACTACGGCCTCGCGCTGTCGGCGGGCATGTCGCCGGCGCTCGTGCCGACGCTGCTCGGGCGTGCGCCCGGCACCTCGTATGCCACCGGCAACGGCTCGTTCGACACCTACGGCCAGAATTCGTCGAGCTGGGCGCTCTTCACCAACAACACCTTTTCGGTGACCGACAGGTTCGACATCGGCCTCGGCCTGCGCTACACGAATGAGGAGAAGGATCTCGATTCGCACTATTCGAACCTCGGCACGGCCGCATCGCCCGCGGGTGTGGGCTGTGCGACGGCGCGCGCGCGCTTCGCGATCATCTCGGCACTCCTGCCGCCGGCCGCATTGCCGTCGTACTACGGACTCGGCTGCGCGACGTTCACGGACCCGGTGTTCAACAACGCGACGACGAACCAGTCGCTCGATGAAGGCGAGTGGAGCGGCACCGCGAAGCTGATCTATCACTTCTCCGACGACGTGATGTCGTACGCGTCCTACGCGCGCGGCTACAAGGCCGGCGGCTTCAACCTCGACCGCGAGCGCATCGGCAGCCCGGCGAGCCCGGCCGCCGTCATCGATCCGGACACCGCGTTCGGCTCCGAGACGGTCGATTCGTACGAAATCGGTTTGAAATCGGGCTGGCTGCACAACCGCCTCGCATTGAACGGCGCGGTGTTCTACCAGGAGTACAAGGGCTTCCAGCTGAACACCTATACGGGACTGCAGTTCATCGTCGCATCGATCCCGGATGTCACGTCGCAGGGCGTCGACCTCGATTTCCTGTGGTACACGCCGGTCGCGGGCCTGACACTGCAGGGCGGCGTCACTTATGCGGAGACGGAATACGGCAACTTCAACGCGGCCGCCGCCAGTGTGCCGGCGCGGTTGCCGGGCAGTCCGTTGTCGTTCGCGCCGAAGTGGTCGGGCGGAGTCGTGGGCACCTACGAGCAGCCGATCAACGCGAACCTCAAGTGGCGCCTGAATGTCGGCGCCAAGTACATGTCGGACTACAACACCGGGTCCGACCTGAACCCGCTCAAGAAGCAGGATGCATACGCGCTGTTCGATGCCCGCATCGGCATCGGCTCACCGGGCGACTCCTGGGCGCTCGAGCTGTGGGGCCGCAACATCACGGACGAGGACTACATCCAGGTCGGTTTCGACGCGCCGCTGCAGACCGGCTCGATCGGGGCGTTCCTCGGCGACCCGCGGACGTTTGGCGCGACGTTCAGGTTGAAATTTTAAGAAGAAGAGCGGGCAGCGAACAGCAAGTGGCGGACAGCCAGAGAGCGTTGCGTGATGCTTTCTGGCTGTAAGCTGTTCGCCGTCCGCTTCATGCCCATCCTTTGACTGCAATCACCATCCCGGCCGCGACGCAAGTCATGCCGATGGCCCGCGTCACCCATGCCATGCCGCCCGCCATCTTTTCGATGCTCGCGACGACGGCAATGACCGCGATCCAGGCGAGATTCATCACGCCGCCGACGAAGAGCAGCAGCATCAACGCCCAGCAGCAACCGAGGCAGTAGAGGCCGTGGTGCAGCCCCATCACGAGTGCGCCGTGCGCTTCCGGGCGGTGGGCGTGGGCGATGAACTGTGCCGGTGACTGGCAGTGCGCGAGGCAGGCCCGTTTCACCGGCAGCCACTGGTAGAGGCCGACCGCGAACAGCAGCGATGCCGTGCCGAGCGGGCGGGCGCTGACGCCCATCGCATCGATCCAGCCGCTTGCGATCCACGCGATCTGCAGGCCGGTGGCGCACAGCGAGAATGCGAGCCACACGCCGAGGTAACCGGTGACGAAGCACGCGATGCGAAGGCTCGCCGCGGCGGGATCGCCACGCCGGTTCACTCGTGCGAAGAGCAGGGTGATCGGTGCGACAGACGGCGTCATCATCGCGACCATCATCACGAGCCACATCGCGAGAGTGAGCGCCGCGTAACGGCCCGACAGGAGGCCACCGCTCGTGCCGGGCATCGGCATCGGCGACCACACGAGGTAGCCCCATGCGAGCGCGCACAGCGCCGCGAGCGCGGCGAGGGTCGTCGTCGTTGCGCGATCCGCCACGCGTTGCGCCGGGCGGGGACTCTATCGGTCAGGCGGCGCGGTTGCGCACGACGCCCGCGCCGGTCATGTCGATGCGGGCGAGGTGCGCGTGCCCCGAATCCCAGGAAAGCGGGATCGTCGCCTCGCGCGTGCGAACATGGCCGCTCGCCGCTTCCGCAGTTTCGTACTCGAAGCCCGCCGGCAGCACGATCTGCGCACGCACGGCCTCTCCCGTCACCGGATTTCTGATCGGTGTGACCCGCGCCTCGAACAATCCGTCGATCTCGACCTGTGCCGTGCGCGCATCGAGGTCGGCCTCGACGCGAATCGCCCTGAACAGCGGATCGTGGACCTTCGAGTAGGTGCCCGCGAACACGTTGAAGATCGTCGCACCGGGCTCGGTTTCCTCGCCCGACATGATCTTGAGCAGCGCTTCGCGTTGCGCGGCGTTCGCGCGGATGTCGACCACCGGTTGCGCGTGACCATCGCCCTTGTGGATCGCCTGGGGCCAGGCGAACAGGCCGCCAAACGCGAGTCCGTCGAGGGGTGTCTTGCCAAAGTGTCCGCGGTCGACCCGGATGACGACACCTGCGTGGCAGTTGCCGCGGGTTGGCGGGGACATGAACTGGCACGGGCAGCCCCAGCCGCAATTGCAGTTCGTGACGTCAATCCCTTGAATGCGCCAATCGACTCGAGCCATGGTTCCTCTCCTCGAGTGCAAGGGGCGCCATCGTATGCCTGCGTTCAGCCGTTGGCTACCTGCGGCTCCGGGAGTGATTCGACGGGTGATTCAGGCGCGACAGCGGCTCCTCCGCCGCCGGCGGGCTGCGCGCGTGCAATCAGCGGAATCGGGCCGTCGCCCTGCAGTCGCTGGCCGGTGTTTTCGAGCCAGCGCTCGATGTGGCGGCGAAAGCGCATGATGGCCTCGGCACGCAGCTTCGAAACGATCTCTTCGCCGCCGAGGTTCTCCCGGGCCGCCGAAACCTGCCACCACCACTGCAGGCGATCGAGGTGGCCGCCATCGAGATAGGGAAGCGTGATGATGAATCGCCGGCCGATGCGCGTCTGCGCCGTTTCGGCGTGGGCGAAATAGTCCTCGAGTGCGCGGGGCAATTCGACGTGCGACATCCGATGTCCGGAAGGCAGGAGGATTGGCGGCATCATAGCGCGTATCGGGCGCCTGGGTCAGGCGATCAGGTAGCCGCCGTCCACATTGAGCGCGACGCCAGTCGTGTAGCTCGCGGCGGGCGATACGAGATAGAGCACGGCGCCCGCCATCTCGTCCGGCTGCGCCACGCGGTTCATCGGCACGTGCGGCAGCAGCTTCTCGAGCACCACGGGGTTGCGGGTGAGGGCCGCGGCGAACTTCGTATCGGTGATTCCCGGCAGCAACGCGTTGACCCGCACGCCTTGCGGGGCGCACTCCCGCGCAAATGCCTTGGTCATCGCAATGACCGCGGCCTTGGTGATCGAGTACACCCCCTGCAGCGGTCCCGGAATCACGCCATTCACCGAAGCGACATTGACGATGCTGCCCCCGCCGCCCTTTGCCATCAGCTTCGCGGCTGCCTGCGACATGAAGAAGTAGCCGCGGATGTTCACGTCGACGGTTTTCTGGAAGGCGCCCGGGTCGATCGAGGTGATCGGACCGAAGTGCGGATTCGTCGCGGCGTTGTTGACCAGGATGTCGAGCCGCCCGTGCCCTGCCTCGACCGCGGCGATCGTCGCATCGATTTCCGCGAGCTCGCCGATATGGCACGCGAGCGCGCTCGCCTCGCCACCGGCCTCCCGGATCGAAGCCGCCACCGCCTCGCAGGCATCCCGCTTGCGGCTCGAGACGATCACGTGCGCACCGGCAGCCGCGAGCGCGCGCGCGATCGACTCGCCGATGCCGCGCGAGGCGCCGGTGACGAGGGCCACGCGGCCCGACAGGTCGAACGAAGCAGGAAGTGTCATGGGCCCGGTAGACTAGGCCCGCCCCGGGAATCGATCAATTGCCTGCGCGATTTCCTCGATGAAGCGCCCCATCGCCTTCCACGCGAGCCGGCTCTCGTCGAGCCACGGCAGCGTGAGTGGCCAGTCGTGCTGCATGCCGCGGCCGATGTGAACCCGGACATCCGTTCCGGTTCCCATGGCGCGATCACGCACACGCAGCGCGTCATCGAGCAACAATTCATTCTCCCCGACGAATAGCAGGAGAGGCGGAAGCGCCGAGAGGTCGGCGAACACCGGCGATACGCAGGGCGAGCGACGATCGGCGGCGGCGGCGTAGTAGCCCGCCCAGGTTTCCAGGTGCCGGCGCGTGAACCAGAGATCCCTGCGTCGATTGCCGTCGACGGACGCGCCGGAAACGGACAGGTCGGTCCACGGCGAGAGAAGTATGGCTCCATTCGGCATCGTCCTGCCGAGATCCCGCAACCTGACGAGGAGACTCAAGCCCAATCCGCCCCCCGCCGAGTCGCCTGCGACGAAGATTTGACTATCCGGGCGAGCGTCCCGGACGAATGTCCAAGCATCGAGCGCGTCGTCGAGAGCTGCCGGATACGGATGCTCGGGTGCGAGCCGATAGTTGGGGACAAACACCTCCGCGCCACAGCGGAAGCTCAGGCGCATGGCGCGGTTCCGGTACGAGGCGGGCGAGCCCATGAAGAATGCGCCGCCGTGCAGGTAGAGGATGATGCGCGCAGGCGATTCAACCGCGCGGACTGATTCGATCAGCACATGGCCGGTCGTGTGATCGTCGAAGACGATCTTCGGAAACTTGCGCCGGATTTTCTCGCGCGAGACGCTGCCCAGCCGCTCGAAGCGGGCGCGCATCTTCGATGGTACGGACGTGGCACCGAACAACGTGCTCGTCACGAGGCCATAGGCCCGAAGGGATAACCAGCGCGTCAAGGCGTCCATTGTCTGGCGCACTGGGCACTGACGAGAATCCTTGCGCGGGCCCTGGCCGCGATTCGAGACAGCCGAATCTCCGGCTCGCCGTTCGGTGAGGAATCTCTGGATGGCGCCTCGCGAGCGCTTGCTTCCCTGTAGCCACTCCGGCCGCCACTCGGCGATGCGCACCTTGCGCACGCGCTCGTACACTCCGGGCTGCGGATCATTCACGTGCTCGCGCTGACACATAGATCCATGCCCGGAGGCCGGATTCGAGCGTGACGCGCCGGCGAGCGTAGTCTGACTTTCTCTCGTACTCGTCCGCAGCCAGCAGTTCGTCCTCAGTCACTTCAAGGGCGGTCCCATCCAGCCGACTTTCAGTGCTTCCCGTGTGGACAGCGTTGGCGTGATGGGGCGCTGCACCTTCGGCAAGTCGGAGATGACTCTCGACATCGATGAGGACTCGTTCAAAGCCGATCAATGTATCGGGACGCCCGGCGAGATCCCGTCCGAACGTGGCCAGCTGAACTGGCGCCAGCTGCAGCGTACCGTAGGAGAACAGAACCGCCATGTGGATACCTGTGCCCTTCGCCTCGAGCAGGAGCCCAATGCTTGCGCCACTATTTACGTGATTGACGCGACTACCGTTGCCGCTGCGCGTGTCGCAGATGAACGGCGAGATACATGTGAGGCGGCTACCCGGGTGCAGCCTACCTCCTGGCCGGGTAGTTCCATAGGGGGCGATACGCTGACCGAAAGTGCCAGGCCAGCGCTGCCAGGATCACTGCGTTCAGCGTGCCCCAGAGCCAGGCAGAGTCGAGAAGCGTGTCGGTGAAGAAAATGATGACTGCAACCGGCGCCAGCAGCACCAATCCGAGTGGTGCCGTGCGAAGGAAACCCAGGGCGCAAGCCGATGCGACATAGGTGAACGCAAGCAAAGGAAACATGAAACCGGTCTGGCCAAGGGCGTGCTGAAATGCCGCGGACGCGTCGCTGATCTCGGGGCGCGGTGCCGGCACGACACCCGCGAGTGATAACGCGAGATAGAGGCCGATGAAAAGATAGTACGCCGCATACAGGTAACGAAGGATGCGCCACGCAACCGGATCAGTCACGATCGAACCCCTTGTCTATCCGGGCCCGGCGCCCGACGTCAGCGACGCGCGCTCCTTCGTGAGCCAGCAGCGGTCCCGGCTCGGAGGAATGCTCAAGGCCCCGATTGGGATCATTGAACCTCATGGAAATGCGAACCTTACATGGATGCCGGATGACAGGTCACCCGTGCAGGATCCGCCTGACTGCAGCGCAATCGCCGCACACGAAGGGTTGTCCCTGGGCAAGAGGCGGCAATGTGCGCCATGGCTCAGCGCGGGGCCTCCAGTGGCCTCGTAGCAGTACTCGGTGCTCACTGTGCAGTACTCGCGCTTTCTCGGCTGTCCGTCAGCCCGATCCAACGAGTCCGCGCAAACGAAAGTCCCGGAAGCGGCACTTCGCGATGCTGGTTGCGCACACGAGACGGCGGCCAAGGCAAGGAGCAGGCAGGTGCCTGCGAGAAGCTTCGACATGAGGCTTAACGCCTGAGCCCGCGTGACGGCCGCGCAGGGACGGTCACCGGCAACGACGGGTCAATCCCCAGCGCGCCCACTATTCCTTCCGAAGGAAAACCCGGGCTTGAACAGAAGCGCACCGCCCGTTCCAGACCATCGACACCGAGTGTAATGACGGTAATGCGGGGCTGCATGTTCGCTCTCTCCGTGAAGCGCAATGACCCACCTTCCACATCGGGACCCACGAAACCCGATGAGTACGGCCCAAACCGAAGCCTACTCCTGGCGCACACTGCAGAGGAATCGTGCGTAACCAATCCCGGCCGCGTTACTTCGGCGCGGGCTTGCGCGGCGCCGGCGGCAATGCGCTCGCCCTCTTCACCCCCGCCGTGCCAAACCGCTCGCGGATCGCGTCGACCGTGGTATCGAGTGGCGACGGCTGCGGTACGGCGCCCGCGGCGAAGAGATCGAACTGGGCCGCGGGGGCGAGTGCGGAGACGCCCACGCCGAGCAACCTCACCCGCGCGCCCGGATACTCCGCGCGCCAGCGGCGCAGCAGGTCGGACGCGGCGCGGGCGATCACGCGGCTGTCCTGCGTTGCCGGCTCGAGCTGTTGCTGGCGCGTGAAGGTCGAGAAGTCCGCGCGCCGCACTTTCACCGCGACGCAGCCGGCGACCAGCGCTTTCGCGCGCAAGCGCGTGCTCGAGCGATCGGCGAGCGCGAGGAGTTCCGCCTCGAGTCGCGCGGGGTCGGCGATATCGCTATCGAAGGTCTCCTCGGCGCTGATCGACAGGTCTTCGCGGTCCGCGACAACCGGGCGATCGTCGAGGCCGGCGGCGCGGTCGCGCATGCGCTGTACGTCGCGGCCGAAGAGCGGGCGCAACACCGTGTCGGGCGCGCGGCGCAGTTCGCCGAGCGTCGTGAGGCCGGCGCGCTCCACCTCGTCGCCCTTCTTGCGGCCGAGCCCCGGCAGGCGACGGATCGACAGCGTATCCAGCCGTTCCGGCAGCGCCGAGGCGGGTATCACCGTGAGCCCGTCGGGCTTCTCGAGATCCGAGGCGATCTTCGCGACGAGCTTGTTCGGCGCCACACCGACCGAGGCCGCGAGCTGCGTGCGTTCGCGAATCGCCGCCTTGATTCGCCGCGCGATCGCCACTTCATCGCCATGCAGCGCGCGGCTCGCGGTGACGTCGAGGAACGCCTCGTCGAGCGACAGCCCCTCGATGAGCGGCGTGATTTCGCCGAATACCGCGAACACGACGCGCGATACGGCCTGGTAGTGCGCCATGCGGGGCGGTATGCAGACCGCCTGCGGGCACAGCGCCAGCGCGCGGCTCATCGGCATCGCGGAATGCACGCCGAAGCGGCGCACGACATAGTTGGCGGCGGCGACCACGCCGCGCGCGCCCGTGCCGCCGACGATCACCGGCCGGCCACGCAGCGCCGGATCGTCGCGCTCCTCGACCGACGCGTAGAACGCGTCCATGTCGACGTGCAGGATCGCGCGTTCGCGCGCAGCCATGATCAGAGGGTCGCGACGCTGTAGAGCAGCGTGAAGACGAGCATGACGAAGCCCAGCACGAGGTACACGTTGCCCATGAACAGGAACTTGAGGAAGGTGCGGCGCCGGCCCTGACCGTAGTAGACGCGCATCGCGCGGAAGAGATACCAGAGGAGCCAGAGCGACACCGCGGCAGCCAGCAACGCCGGCGCGACCGTGCCCGGGAGCAGCCAGAACACCGGCGCGAGCACGATGCCGAGCAGGAAGATCATCGCGTGGTTGTGGATGTAGAACAGCAGGTGCTCCACGTAGTAGCGGCGGGGCCGCCAGTAGATGAGCAGCATGAAGGCCGCGATCAGCGGCAGCAGGAAGAACATCGCGCGCGGCACGTTGTGCAGGAAGGCGCGCCCGAGGGCGCCCTTGTCCGCCACCGATTTGCGGCAGCCGAGCTCGAGGCGCGGCTGCAGCCATGCCTCGCCGGGCCCCTGGTAGCTGAGCGCGTCGCAGTACATTTCGGGACTGCTCTGCGGTGCCTGCGACGAGCCGCGTTCGCCTTCCCGTGCCCGCATCGCCTCGAGCGATCGCCGGGCGACGGCGAGCGCGGCCTGGCGGTCCGGGTCCCGGGTCGCGGCTTCTTCCGCCACGATCTTCGCGATGCGCGCATCGACACTCGCGGCTTCGTCCGGCGGCATCACGTCGACCCGGACGATTCCCGAATCCGGCAGCAGCGCGAGCACGAGAAAGAAAACGAGGCTGACGACAATGTAGAGCCGGAACGGCGGCAGGTAGCGCTGGCGGCGTCCCGCGAAGAATTCGCGGGTCAGGAAGCCGGGCCGCGCGAGCAGCAGCCAGAGCGTGCGCCACAGCCGCGAATCGGCGTGCGTCAGCCCTTCGAAGGCCTCGCCGAGGAAGTGCCGCAGCGAGTGCAGGTGGCGGTCATCGCGCTGGCCGCAGGCGGCGCAGTACGGGCCGGTCAGTTCGGCGCCGCAGTTGAGGCAGCGCGTGATATCGGCGTCGTTGGCCTCGTCGGTCACGCGATCCGGGCGTCGGCCGACGCGTGGCTGGCGGCGGCGGTGCGCGCAGCGGGCGCGGGCTCGGCGCGGGTGCCGAGTTCGTGCGATTCGAAGTCGTCGACATTGATGAGATGCATCACTTTGCGATCGTAGTCGCGCAGCATCGCGGCCTCGGTCTCGGAGAGGATGCCGAGCGCGCGCCCCTGCTGGATCTGGCCCGGCAGATCGAGTGCCGTGATGCGCCCGGTCTTCACGCCTTCGACGCGCAGCTTCTTCTCGAGCGGCTCGGCGGTCTGCGACAGCACGAGCGCCTCGTGCAGCAGGCCGAGCGCATTGCCGGGTTGCACGGTGCGGTAGATGAACTCGCACAGCCGGTCGCGCGATCCGGACGGCTGCGTCACGAGCTCCGCGAGCTGGCGGCCGAGGCGATCGCCGGGCGCGAAATAGGTGAGGCCGCGCGGAAAGATGAGGGCGCGCATGCAGCCGGCGAGGAATGGGTTCGGAAAATTGCGCAGGAAGCTGTGCAACTGCTCCTGCGCGGTGTAGAGGAGGTCACGCAGCGCCCATTCGACGATCGGCAGGTCCGCCTCCGGCTTGCCCTGGTTCTCGTGGTGCTTGAGCACCATCGAGGCGAGGTACATGCACGACAGCACGTCGCCGAGTCGCGCCGAGAGGCTTTCCTTCTTCTTGAGATACCCGCCGAGCGTCAGCATCGCGACATCGACCGCGAATGCGAACGAGGCGCTGAAACGCACGATGTGCTGGTAGTAGCGCGCCGTGGGGCCCTGCACGGGCCTCCGGGTGAAGCGCGCGAGCGTGAGCGCCATCACGAGCGAGCGCACCGCGTTCGAGATCGCGAATCCCATGTGGCCGAAGAGGGCGCGGTCGAATTCGTCGACCCCCGCCTTGCGATCGGGATTGCGCGCGGCGTTCATCTCCCGCATCACGAACGGATGGCAGCGGATTGCGCCCTGGCCGAAGATCATCAGGTTGCGCGTCAGGATGTTGGCGCCTTCCACCGTGATCGCGATCGGCACGGCCTGGTAGCCGCGGGCGAGATAGTTGTTCGGGCCGAGCATGATGCCCTTGCCGCCGTGCACGTCCATCGCGTCGTCGGCGACCTGCCGGCCCATTTCGGTCACGTGGTACTTGAGCATCGCGGCCGGCACGGACGGCTTCTCGCCGCCATCGATGGCGCCGGTGGTGACCGAGCGCCCGGCATCCATGATGTAGGTGTAGCCGACCATGCGCGCAATCACGGCCTCGACGCCTTCGAACTTGCCGACCGGCAGGTTGAACTGGCGACGGATGCTCGCGTAGGCACCGGTCGCGAACACGCCGGCCTTCGCGCCACCGGTGGCGTTCGAGGGCAGGGAAATGCAGCGCCCGACCGACAGCTGCTCGACCAGCATCCGCCAGCCCTGCCCGGCCATCTTCATGCCGCCGATGATGGTATCGAGCGGCACGAATACATCGTGGCCCTGGATCGGGCCGTTCTGGAACGGGATGTTCACCGGAAAGTGGCGACGGCCGATCGTGATGCCGGGCGTGTTGCGCGGAACGAGCGCGCAGGTGATGCCGATGTCCACCACATCGCCGGCGAGCTTCTCCGGGTCGAACAGGCGAAACGCGAGCCCCACCACGGTCGCGATCGGCGCGAGCGTGATGTAGCGCTTCGAGAAGTTGAGCCGGATGCCGATGATCTCCTTGCCCTGCCACTGCCCGCGACACACGACGCCGGTGTCGGGCAGCGCCGCCGCATCGGATCCGACGCGCGGCCCGGTGAGCGCGAAGCACGGCACTTCCTCGCCGCGCGCGAGGCGCGGCAGGTAGTAGTCCTTCTGCTCCTGCGTGCCGTAGTGGTTCAGCAATTCCGCGGGTCCGAGCGAATTCGGCACGGCGACGGTCGACGAGGCGGTCGTGCTGCGGCTTGCAAGCATCGTCAGCACGCAGGAATGCGCATACGCGGAGAACTCGAGGCCGCCGTACTTCTTCGGGATGATCATCGCGAAGAAGCCCTTCGTCTTCAGGAAATCCCACACGGCCGGCGGCAAATCGCCGCGCACGTGGGTGATGTCCCAGTCATCGAGCATCCTGCACAGCTCTTCGCACGGGCCGGCGAGAAAGGCCTGCTCCTCGCTCGACAGTTGCGGCGGCTTCGTCGCGAAGAGCTTCTCCCACTTCGGCGCGCCGGTGAAGAGCTCACCGTCCCACCACACGGTGCCGGCCTCGAGCGCCTCGCGCTCGGTCTGCGACATCTTCGGCAGCATGCGCAGGTACGCCTTCATGAACGGGCGCGTGACCAGTGACTTGCGCAGCGGTCGGATCGTGAACAGCCACAGCAGCGCGAGCATCACCCACAGCAGACCCTTCCAGATGCCGGCCGGGTGGCCGAGCACGCTGTAGGCCGCGAGCAGCACCGTGAAGGTCGCCGCGAAGGCGATCAGCGACAGCCGCTTGTAGGCGAGGAACAGCACCGCCGCAATGAACAGCAGCGTGATGATGCCGCCCACCTGCGTCACCGCGAAAGCCACCGCCGCGACAGTTACGATCGTGATCAGCACTCCGAGCATCGGCGGCCTCCCGGTCTACTTCTCGATCTTCGTGATCTTCGAGCCCTCGAATGTCAGGTTGTACATCAACCCCTTGTTCGAAAAAATGAAGCCGATGATCGGCTTCTGCGCCGTCTTCGTGTCGATGGTACCGCCCGCGCCGAGCGTGGCGAGCGCGACGCTGCCGTCGACCCCCGCTTTCCACCCCTGGCTGTCGCGAAAGGTCTTGAGCGCGTCCGCCGTCATGAAGAGGATGATCTCGGTGCGCGCCTGCGCACCGAGTTGCAGGCCGATCGAGGCGGCGGCGATGTTGTAGTAACCGACAGTCCTGCCGCCCACCTGCAGCGCACCCTCGCCGAACTCACCGCCGACACCGAGCCCCGCCTTGATCACGCGCGGGAAGACCAGCACGCCGTGCGCCTTCGACGCGAGCGCCGCCCCGGCGGAGGTGTGCTTCGCGAGCTCGGCGCGCGCCTCGTGCACTTTCGCGTCGAGCTCGACTTTCGAATCGGCGAACGCCGCGCCGGCCGTGAAGGCGAGCAGGCACGTCGCCGCGAGCAATGTTTTCATCCGAGCAGCTCCTTGACGCCATCGCGCTCTTCGCGCAGCTCCGCGAGTGTAGCGTCCATCCGCTTGCGGCTGAACTCGTCGATCGAAAGGCCCGGCACGATCCGGTACTCGCCGCCGCTCGTCGTGACCGGGTACGAATAAATGACACCTTCGGGGATGCCATAGCTGCCGTCCGAGGGCACGGCCATGCTGAGCCAGTCGCCGACCGCCGATCCGCGGAACCAGTCGCGCACGTGATCGATGGCCGCCGACGCGGCCGAGGCCGCGGACGAGGCGCCGCGCGCCTTGATGATCGCCGCGCCGCGCTGCTGCACGACCGGGATGAACGTGCCCTCGAGCCAGGCCTGGTCCACGAGCGATTTCGCCGGCTTGCCGCCGACGAGCGCATGCGACACGTCCGGATACTGCGTCGAGGAATGGTTGCCCCAGATGATCATCCGCTGGATCGCGGTGACGTGCACATGGGTCTTCTCGGCGAGTTGCGACAGCGCGCGGTTGTGATCGAGGCGTGTCATCGCGGTGAAATTGCGCGGATTGAGGTCCTTCGCATTGGCGCGCGCGATCAGCGCATTCGTGTTCGCGGGATTGCCGACGACGAGCACTTTCACGTTGCGGTCGGCGACTTCGTTCAGCGCCTTGCCCTGCGCGGAGAAGATCTGCGCGTTCGCGAGCAGCAGGTCCTTGCGCTCCATGCCCGGGCCGCGCGGGCGCGCGCCGACGAGCAGCGCGGCATGGCAGTCGCGAAACGCCACTTTCGCATCGTCCGTGGCCACGATCTTCTGCAGCGTCGGGAACGCGCAGTCCGCCAGCTCCATCACGACGCCCTGCAGCTGCGGCAGCGCCGGCGTGATTTCGAGCAGATGCAGATTGACCGGCTGGTCCGGGCCGAAGAGGGCGCCGGAAGCGACACGGAAGGCAAGGGCATAGCCGATGTGGCCGGCGGCGCCGGTAATCGCGACATTCAGGGCAGTTTTCATGAGTGCTCCGCAGTAGGGGGCGTAGATTCTACAGAAATCAATCAGTTACGGTAAATCCGGGCGACTGCCTGGCGTGCGCCTCCCCCGCCCCGAAAAAATCTTCTGGCAGGTGTTGACACTGAACTAGTGCTGTAGTTATATATAACACCAAGACGACGGCCGATTGCAGGGTGCAACGGCCAGCACGGTAACCCAAAGGAGACGGACATGAGCACTTCAACCCAGAACTTCACGGTGGCCCTCGGCGCGGCGATCCTGGCGATCGTCCTGACGGTGGCGTCCAGCCTGACCTTCGTCGAGTCGACGAACGTCGCGCGTGTCGCGATCGATGCTCCCCAGTCGATCCACCTCGCCGCGGGCAAGTAAGGCGTTCTGCTAGATTAGCTCGCTAGAGCACGGCAACCGCCATGTCGCAGGAGTTTTCGGGGACCATGGATCCGCAGTGGGACGACAGCCTGCCGATCTACCGCCAGCTGCGCGATCGCGTGGTGGCGATGATCCTCGAGGGCGTCCTGAAGGAAGGCGATCCACTCCCCTCGGTGCGCAACGTGGCGGCGGAGTTCCGGCTGAACCCGCTCACCGTGCTGAAGGGCTACCAGCAGCTCGTCGACGAGCAGCTGGTCGAGAAGCGCCGGGGCCGCGGCATGTACGTGAATGCCGGTGCGCGCAAGGCGCTGATGAAGGACGAGCGGCAGCGTTTCATCGAGGACGAGTGGCCGAAGGTCTACGCGACGATCCAGCGGCTCGGCCTGTCGACCGAGGAGCTCTTCGCGAAGGCGCCGGCCCCGACGCAGACGCTGTCGCCCGCAGGGAACGAGCCGACAGGGAACGACCATGACAAGCACGAGTGACACGCCCGTGATCGTGGCGCGCGGCCTCGCCAAGTCCTACGGCACGCTGCGCGCCCTCGACGGGGTCAGCTTCACGGTCGGTGCCGGCCGGATCGTCGGGCTCATCGGCCCGAACGGCGCCGGCAAGACGACCGCGCTCAAGGCGATCCTCGGGCTCGCGCGCTACGACGGCGAGCTCAGCGTGCTCGGGTGTGACCCGGCGCGCGAGCGCGATGCGCTGATGTACGATGTCTGCTTCATCGCCGACGTCGCCGTGCTGCCGAAATGGCTGCGCGTCAGCCAGGCGCTCGACTATGTGGCGGGCGTCCACCCGCGCTTCGACCGCGCGCGCGCCGAGGGTTTCCTCAAGACCACCGAAATCAAGTCGAAGAGCCGCGTGCGCGAGCTGTCGAAGGGCATGGTCACGCAGCTGCACCTTGCGCTCATCCTCGCGATCGATGCGCGCCTCCTCGTGCTCGACGAGCCGACGCTCGGGCTCGATCTGCTCTTTCGCCGGCAGTTCTACGACACGCTGCTGAATGACTATTTCGACAAGGACCGCACCATCCTGCTGACGACCCACCAGGTCGAGGAGATCGAGAACCTGCTCACCGACGTGCTCTTCATCCAGCACGGCAAGGTGGTGCTCGACAGCGCGGTCGAGGACCTCGGCGGGCGCTTCCGCCAGCTCGTCTGCGCGCCCGACCAGCTCGAGCGCGCGCGCGCGCTCAACCCGTTCTACTCCCGCGAGATCTTCGGCCGCACGGCGCTCTTCTTCGAGGGCCGGCCGGATGCGGAGCTCGCCCCGCTCGGCGAGCTGCGCACGCCGACGATCGCCGACCTTTTCGTCGCGAAGATGCAGGGAGCGACTGCATGAACACGATGCCAACCCTCATCCGCCGCGAATTCCAGGAGCACCGCGCGCTCTGGCTCGCGCCGCTGCTGACGGCGCTGCCGCTGATCGGCACGGCGGTCTTCGGGCATTTCGAGATGGCGAGCATGACGGCGCTGACGACCGCGCAGGCGCGCGCCATCATGGGCATCACCGTGTGGGCGATGAGCCTCGTGATCTTCATGGTGGCGGCGCTCGTGATCTCCGTCTACCTTCTCGACTGCCTGTACGCCGAGCGCCGCGATCGCTCGGTGCTGTTCTGGAAATCGCTGCCCGTGTCCGATGCGGCGACGGTGCTGTCGAAGTTCCTGGTCGCGCTCGTGGTGGTGCCGATCGGCGTGTTCCTGTTCGCGGTCGCCACGGACCTGATCGTGCGCGGCATCCTGACCGCGCGTACCGGCGCGGGGCTGATCGCCGAGCAGTTCCCGCTGTGGGACACGCGCGCCTGGCTTCAGACGCAGGCATTGCTCGGGATCTGGGTCGCGGCGTCGGCCGTCTGGTACGCGCCGCTCGCCGCCTGGATGCTGGTGATTTCGGCCTGGGCGCGCCGCAGCGTGATGCTGTGGACCGTGCTGCCGCCGCTGCTGATCGCGCTGATCGAGCGACTCGCGTTGCACACGACCCACTTCTGGGATTTCCTGGCGGATCGCCTCACGCCCGCGTTCCCGGCGCTGCAGGGCGTGGGTGCGGAACTGATGACGCAGACCGTCACGATCCACCGCAGCAAGGTCATATCGCTGCCGCAGGTGTTCGAGCACCTCGATGTTTCCGCGGTGTTCTTCAACGCCCCGATGCTGCTCGGGCTCGTCGCGGCCGCGGCGCTCCTCTACGTCGCGATCCGGATGCGCCGCTGGCGCGACGACGGCTGAGCCGGGGCGCGGGCACCCGCCGCCGAGGGGTGGCACTCCCGGACAGGTCGTCATGCGGGCGCGTTGCCGGGTAGACTTTCCCGATGCACCTGTCCGCCGAGGCCGTTGACGGACGATTGACCCTGCACCTGCGCGGCGAGTGGCGGGCGTCCACTGTCGCCGCAATCCGCGCGGAGCTCGCGGCCCTGCCGCTCGCGGGCATCAATGAAATCGCGATCGACCCGGGTGGGGCGGAGCGCCTCGACCTCTCCGGGGCCTGGCAGCTGCGCGAGTTCCTCGACGTGGCGGCGCGGCGCAACCTGCGAGTCGGCTTCGTCGGCGAGCCACCGGCGCAGCTCGCGTTGATCGACCGTATCCGCGAGCAGGCGGCCGCCGAGGCACAGGCGCGCCCGGCGGCAGACCGCGACGAATCGCCGGTGGCCACGGTCGGACGCAGGGTCGTCGGCCAGTGGCGCGGCATGCACGATGGCCTCGACTTCCTCGGCCGCGTCACCGCGCAGGCGGCGCGGGCGGGCGGGAGTCTGCGCCGGCTGCGCATCACCTCGATCGCGCGCCATGTCTACGACACGGGCATCACCGCCATCCCGATCGTGGCGCTGATCGCCTTCCTGATCAGCGTGATCATCGCCTACATGAGCGCGCAGCAGCTGCGCAATTTCGGCGCCGAGATCTACGTCGTCGACCTCGTCACGATCGGCGTGCTGCGCGAGCTCGGCGTGCTGCTCACCGCGGTGATCGTCGCGGGCCGCTCCGGCAGCGCCTTCGCCGCCGAACTCGGCGCGATGAAACTCAACGAGGAAGTCGATGCGCTCACGGCGACCGGCGTCGAACCCGTCGAGGTGCTGGTGCTGCCGCGCGTGCTCGGGCTCGTGATCGCGCTGCCGTTGCTCACGGTGATCGCCGACGGCGTCGGCCTCGCGGGCGGCGCGCTCCTTTGCAAGTGGTTGCTCGACATCCCGCTGATCCAGTATTTCGCGCGGGTGGACGATGCGATTTCCTCGACCACGTTCTGGGCGGGCATGATCAAGGCGCCGGTGTTCGCCGTGCTGATCGCCACCGCCGGCACCTACCGGGGGCTGCAGGTGCGCGGCTCCTCGCGCGAGCTCGGCCGCCTGACGACCGTGGCGGTCGTGCAGGCGATCTTCCTCGTGATCCTCGCCGATGCGCTGTTCGCCGTGCTCTTCATGGAGATCGACTTCTGATGCGCGCGATGGTCGAAGCGCACGGGATCGTCAACCGTTTCGGGGCGCAGGTCGTGCACGACGGGCTCGACATGGTCGCGTACGAGGGCGAGGTCTTCGGCATCGTCGGTGGCTCGGGCTCCGGCAAATCGGTGCTGCTGCGCACGATCCTCGGCCTGCAGCGACCCCAGGCGGGCGAAGTGAAGCTCGAGGGGCGCGACATCACGCATCTTTCGTGGGATGAACTGCGCGCCGCCAAGGCCGGCTACGGCGTCACGTTCCAGCAGGGCGCGCTCTACACCTCGCTCACCGTGCTGCAGAACATCCAGCTGCCGATGCTCGAGCACCTCGCGCTGCCGCCGGACGCGCTCGATGCGCTGGCGCGCCTCAAGCTCGCGATCGTGGGATTGCCGGCGGATTCCGCGGCCAAGTACCCGTCGCAGCTCTCGGGGGGCATGGTGAAGCGCGCCGCGCTCGCCCGCTCGCTCGCGCTCGATCCGCAGCTGCTGTTCCTCGACGAGCCGACCGCCGGCCTCGACCCGATCAGCGCCGCCGCGTTCGATGCGCTCCTGATGGCGCTGCAGAAGGACCTCGCGCTCACGGTCGTCATGATCACGCACGATCTGGACACGATCTTTCGAACCTGCAATCGTGTCGGCGTGATCGTCGATCGGCGCATGGTGAGCGGCACCGTCGGGGAGATCGTGGACCACCCGCACCCCTGGATCCGCGAGTATTTCCACGGCGAGCGCGCGCTGCGATTCGGAGGCCGGTATGGAGCGTGAAGCCAATTACGCCGCGGTCGGCGCCTTCGTGCTGCTCGTCATCGCGATGGCGGTGCTGTTCGTGTACTGGTACTCGGACAGCGGCGATCGTCGCGACTACACGCGCTACGAGATCTATTTCGACGGCAGCGTGAGCGGGCTGTCGCGCGGCTCGCCGGTGCGCTACCTCGGCGTCGATGTCGGTCGCGTGGTGACCATGCGGGTCGACCGCCGCTCGAGCGCGCGCGTGCAGGTGATCGCGGATATCGACTCGGAGGCGCCCGTGTCGGAGCGCACCGTTGCGCAACTGTCGCTGCAGGGTGTCACGGGGCTCCTCTACATCGATCTCATCGAGAACCATGGCAATGTCAAGACGATTCCACCGGTACCGAGCGATCGCTATCCGGTGATCGCCTCGTCGCGATCCAGTTTCGATCTGTTCCTCGCCTCGCTCCCGGGCGTGGTCGCGCAGGCGGGCGAAACACTGACTCGCGTCAACGCGGTGCTGTCGGATTCCAATATCGCGACGATGACCAGGACACTGCAGTCGCTCGAGAGCGCCGCCGCGCACCTGCCGGGCACGCTGCAGAACGCCGAGACGGTGGTGGCGGAACTGCGGACCTCCGCCCGCGACTTTGGCGCGACCATGGCGACACTGCGCGCGGTGTCGGAGAAGTCGGGGCCGGACATCGCCGACACCCTCGCGAAAGTGCGCGTCGCCGCGAACAATCTCGCGAACGCCTCGGCCGGGCTCGACCGCTTCATCACCGAGAACGAACGCGAACTGCGCAGCTTCGCACGCGACGGCCTGCCCGAGATCGAGCGGCTGCTGCACGATGCGCGCGACGCCGCGGCCGAGTTCCGCGACCTGTCGCGCGACCTGCGCGAGAATCCGGGCCAGCTCGTGTACGAATCGAACTACTTCGGCGTGGAGATACCGCGGTGAGCCGAGCCCTGCGTCCTGCAATGATCCTCGCCTGCGTGCTCGCGCTGCTCGCCGGCTGCGGCGGCGTCTTCACATCCAAGGCGCCCGTGTCGCGCGCGTACCTGCTGCGCCTCGCGCCGGCGACGGCCGGCGAGGCGAATACCGCAACGCCCGCGTTTGCCGGCACGCTGCGCATCCCGCGGCCGACCGCCGGGCCCGGTTTCGAAACCGACCGCATCCTGCTGCTGCGCGAAGGCCGGGAACTCGATTACTACGCGACCGGCCACTGGGCGGCCCCGATCCCCGACATGATCGCCGCGCGCGTGATCGAATCGCTGCGCCGCGACCGGCTGTTCAACGGCATCTACGGCGAAGACACGCCGATGCGCTCGGACTACTTCCTGCAGATCGCGGTGCGCGAGTTCGTCGCGGACTACGGCGCGGGCGAGGGCGCACCGGTCGCGCGCGTGGTGCTCGACTGCACGCTCGCGAAGCGACTCGATCGCAGTGTGGTGGCGTCCTTCACGGCCGAAGGCAGCGCCCGGGCCGCGGCCAACCGCATGGGCGAAGTGGTGGCGGCCTACGAGTCGGCGCTGCAGCAGGCGCTCGCGTCCGTCTCCGCGTCGCTCGCGGCGGCGGCGAAGTAACTCGCCGCCGCCGCGCAACGATTCAGAAAGTGATATTGAGGCTCACGCCGTAGGTGCGGGGCACGTTGGTCAGGTAGCCGACTCGCGCGCTGCGGCCGCGCTCCCGATCGATCGACAGGAACGCGCGTTCATCCCACAGGTTGTTGATGAAGGCCGCAGCCTCCCAGCGCCCGCTCGTGAGGCCGAAGCGCAGGTTGCCGATTTCGTACGACGGCAACTCCGCCTGGAACGCGAACGAGGAGATCGTCGGATTCCCGAACGGGATGAAGCGCGCCGAACCCGGCGGCCCGCCGGTCGCGATCAGGCCGAAGTTCGGCTCCTGGTCCGCGAGCTGCGTGTAGGACGAGCCGACGTGCTGGAACGTGAACGTCAGGTAGCTGTTCATCGCATTTGCCCATGCCCACGAGTACGTGGCGCTCGCCGCGGCCTGGAACTCCGGCGCCGTGGGCAGCCGATTGCCCTTGCGGATGCCGGCGATCGGGCTGCCGCTGGCCAGCTGCGACTTCGTGATTTCCGCGTTGTTGTAGGTCGCGGAAAGTCCGAAGTCCCAGTTCTCGTTGGCTCGTGCGAAAAGCTCCACTTCGCCGCCGACGGATCGTGCCTCCGCATTCAGGATGATGCGCGAGGAGCAGGAGCCGGCATCGGCGATCACCTGCAGGCCGTCGATGTCGGTGTAGAACGCCGAAGCGTTGAACTGCACGCGGCCCTCCGCGAGCCGGCTCTTCAGCCCGAGTTCGTAGTTGGTCGTCTTTTCGTCGTTCCAGGTCGGGTGGCCGCCGTAGGTGTTGATGTCGTTGCCCTGGCACAGCGTGACGTTGAGCGGATCGTTGATGCCGCCGAGACGGAAGCCGCGGGAAATCTGTGCCGTAAACATTACATCTTCGGTGGGTCGGAAGGCGAGAATCGCCCGCGGTGACAATCCGTCCGAACTGGTCGAGCCGGGCTCGTCCGTATAGCCGACATCGGCGAACACGCCCGCGAAGGTGAGCAGGCGATCTTCATCGAAATCGTAGTACCGCAGCCCTCCCGTGAGACTCCACTGGTCGTCGAAGCGCCAGGTGCCCTCGCCGAACAGCGCGAACTGCTTGAAGTCGTAGGTCAGGTGGGAGAAGTACGGCGTGTTCGGCGGCGCCCCGAAGTCCGCGCTCGTGGCGTTGAAGCGCCGCTGCAGGATGGCGTCATAGCCGGGGGTCGGCAGGTTCTGGCCGTAGGTCCGGTCGACCTGCTGGTAGAAGGCGCCGACCAGCCACACGAACTGCCCCTTGCCGTTCGAGGCGAGCCGCACTTCCTGGCTGAAGGCCTCGAGCCTGGTCGAGTCGATGAGTGGCGAGTTGAGGCGCACTTCGGCCGGGAAGTAGCCGCTCGGCTGGCCGAAGGTGAGATCGTAGGTGACACTGCCGGTCAGCTGGCTCGCGTCGCGCGTCACGACGACCTTGCGGTCGGTGTACGAGCTGACCGAGGTGAGCGTGGCGGCGCCGAAGTCGTACTCGATCTTGAGGTCGCCGAGCTTGAAGTCGTCGTCGATGCCTTCCTGCAGCTGGGTCACCTGGCCGCGCTCGCCGGGCGTGACCGGCGGCTCGGTGGTCGTGAACGGATTGCCGAGCAGGTTGTACACGTCGATGCGCGGGAAGCCGTCGGTCTCGAGTTTCTGGTACACGAGACGCGGGGTGATCGACAGGCGCTCATTGGGCTGGATGAGGAGCGCGACACGCGCGCCCGACTTCGAGCCGCTGTTGACGTCGTCCCGCTTGCCACGACCGGGATAAACCGAATCGATGAACCCGGCCATATCGTTGTAGTAGCCGACCGCGCGCAGCGCCGCCTTGTCGCCCAGGGGCAGGTTGACGGCGCCCTTCACGCCGCCGCCAAATTCACTGTCAGTGCCCTCCTGCGCGTTGAGCTGCATCGAGCCCTCGTACTTGTCGAGCTTCGGCGGCGCGGTGATGTAGCGCACCGTACCCGAGGAAGAGCCCGCACCGAACAGCGTGCCCTGCGGGCCACGCAGCACTTCGAGGCGCTCGAGATCATACAAGTCGAGATCGGGCGTGAAGAGCGCGACCGAGATCGGCGACTCGTCGAGATAGATGCCCACCGATTCCTTGACGCCCGCCTGGTCGCGCACCACCTGGCCGGCGCTGATGCCGCGGATCGCAACCTGGCTCTGGCCCGGGCCGAGATCGGTGATGGTGAGCCCGGAAATGTTGCGCGCCAGCTCGACGATATTGTTCGAACCGGAGCGTTGAATGCCCCGCTCGGTCATTGCGGCGACCGAAAACGGCACGTTCTGCGTCGACTCCGAGCGCTTCCGCGCGGTGACCACGACTTCCTCGAGCGCCGCGCCGCGCGCGGGGGGCTCCTGGGCGTAGAGAAAGACCGGCAGCAGCGCTGCCAGCGAGGCAATGGCTGTGAGGCTTCGCGTCCGCATGTTCGACTCCCTGTTGCGGGTCGCGGGGCAACCCGCTGTTGTATTTACGCGCCGCGCGATACTGCGCCAATACGCGTATCTTTGGAAGTCCCGCAACACCTGGTCGACGAGAGGGATCTCATGCCGTGCGCCACCATCGCCAGCACCCGTCCCATCACCCGCCGCAAGGCGCTCGCCGGGCTCGCAGGTGCGTCCGCGGCGCTGGCGGCGGCCCCGCAGAGCCGTGCAACCGGCCGGCAGCCGACGCCCCGCCGTGACGCGATCGTCGTGGGCGCCGGCGTTTTCGGTGCATGGACAGCCTGGCCCCTGCAACGGCAGGGCCGGCGCGTGCTGCTGCTCGATGCGTTCGGCGCCGCGAACAGCCGGGCCTCCTCGGGCGGCGAATCGCGCCTCACGCGCTCGATCTACGGTGCCGATGCCGTCTACACGAAGATGGCGACCGAGTCGCTCGCGGACTGGCGCTGGCTGTCGGCGCGCGCCGGGCTCCCGGTCCTGCACCAGGCGGGCATCCTGATGTTCTTTTCGAAGGAAGAGCCGTTCGCGCAGCGGAGCCTCGCCACCCATCGCGAGCTAGGCCTGCCGCTCGATCTGGTCGAGCACGCGGAACTTGCGCGCCGCTGGCCGCAAGTCGATTGGGGCGGCATCGAGTTCGGCCTGTACCAGGCGGACTTCGGCGTGCTGATGGCCCGGCGCGCGGTGCAGACGCTCGTCGCCGGGTTCGTGGTGGCAGGCGGCGAGTACCGCGTCGCGGCGGTGACGTCGCCGGTCACCGCGGCGGCGGGCGAGGGCGCGGCGGCGGGCGCGGGTGCGG
>JABAQN010000036.1 GCA_019187495.1 Steroidobacteraceae bacterium | reverse complement strand
GGAGGCGCTCGCGGCCGCGGCAGCGCGACGCGGCGCGCGCGTGCACTGGCCGCGTATCGAGTTCTGCACCGACAATGCCGCGATGATCGCGGTCGCGGGGCTCGCGCGGCTCGCGGCCGGCGAACACGCGGATCTTCCGATCGAGGCGCGGGCGCAATGGCCGCTCGCGAGCCTCGCGCCGCCGGCGCGCGCCGCGCGCCCGCCCGCCGAATCCCCTTCCCGACCCTGAAAGGCCCCGAGCATGAGCCACAGTGCGCCCGACCGGATTTTCCTGCGTGGCCTCTCCGTCGATTGCGTGATCGGTTTCATCGAATGGGAGCGGCACATCAGGCAGACGGTCGTCATCGACCTCGAATTGCCGGTCGACTGCCGCGCGGCCGCGGTGCGCGACCGGGTCGAGGACACGCTCGACTACAAGAAGGTTGCGAAACGCGTGATCGCGTTCGTCGAGGCGTCGGAGTTCCAGCTCGTCGAGACGCTCGCCGAGCGCACGGCGCAGCTGATCCTCGCGGAATTCGCCGTCGAGTGGGTGCGCGTGTCGATCAACAAGCCCGGTGCGATACGCGGCTCGCGCGATGTCGGGGTCATGATCGAACGCGCCCGCGACGGCTCCCGATGACGCAGGTGCTCGTCGCCGCCGGGAGCAACATCGATCCGGTACGCCATCTCGGCATGGCGACGCGCGAGCTCGCGCAGGCCTTTCCCGGCGCGCGCTTTTCGATGGCCTACCGCAATGCCGCGGTCGGCTTCGACGGCGAGGACTTCGTGAATCTCGTCGTCGCCTTCGATTCGGCGCTCGCGCCGGGCGCGATCCGCGGGCGACTGCAGCTGATCGAGGCACACTGCGGCCGCGCGCGCGATGCGCCGAAGTGGGCGCCGCGCGCGATGGACCTCGACCTGCTGCTCTACGGCGATCTCGTGCTCGACGCACCCGGCATGCGCCTGCCGCGCCCGGATCTCGTGCGCCGCGCCTACATGCTCGGGCCCGCGGCTGAAATCGCGCCCGACATGCGCCATCCCGAACTTGGCCTCACGCTCGCGCAGCTGTGGGCGCGCTTCGATCGGCATGCGCATCCGCTCGTGCCGATCGAGCTGCCATCGCAATGATGCGGCGTGCGCTAGCCACCCACGCTGCGGCCGCCGTCGACCGCGAGCACCTGGCCCGTCACGAAGGGCGCGTCGGCGGCGAAGTAGCGCACGGCGAGCGCCACGTCGTGCGGCGAACCGAGGCGCTTCAGTGCCGTGCGTTCGATGATTTCGGCCTTGAGCGCCTCGTCCGCGCCGCCCGCCGGCCACATCACGGGTCCCGGCGCGATCGCGTTGACGCGCACTTCGGGGGCGAGTTCGCGCGCGAGCGAGCGGGTGAGCATCACGAGCCCGGCCTTCGCGATCGAGTACGTGGTGTGCCGGCGCAGCGGCCGCTGGCCGTGGATGTCGACGAGATTGACGATGAGGCCGCGCGCGTCGCGCAGCGCGGGCGCCGCCGCCTGCGACAGGAAGAGCGGTGCCTTGAGGTTCGTGCCGAGCAGATCGTCCCATTGCGCCTCGGTGATCGCGCCGACGGGTGTCGGATAGAACGTCGAGGCATTGTTGACGAGGATGTCGACGCGGCCGAAAGTGCCGAGCACCGCGTCGACCAGGCGGGACAGGTGGGCAGTCGCGAGGAGATCGGCCTCGAACCCCGCGGCGGACCGGGGTCGCGCGACGTTCAGCGCATCGACGAGCGCCGCGGCATCGGTGCCCGAGCGCCGAAAATGCACGGCAACCTGCGCGCCGGCCGCGTGCAGCGTGCGCACGATCTCGGCGCCGACCCGGCGTGCACCGCCGGTGACGAGCGCCACCTTGCCGGCGAGCGGACCGGAGCTGCCCTGCGGAGCGTTCATTGGACGAGCTTACACTGACACCCGACGAGGCGGCGCACGCGGCGCGGGTGCTCGATGTCGTGCGCGCGCGCATCGCCGCGGCCGGTGGCGCGCTGTCGTTCGCCGATTTCCTGCAGCTCGCGCTCTACGCGCCGGGGCTCGGCTATTACAGCGCCGGCGCGCACAAGATCGGCGCCGGTGGTGATTTCACGACGGCACCGGAACTCTCGCCGCTCTTCGGCCGCTGTCTCGCGCGCCAGTGCCGCGAAGTGCTCGCGCGGACCGGCGGCTCGATCCTCGAATTCGGGGCGGGCAGCGGCGCGCTCGCCGCCGCCGTGCTCGAGGCGCTCGCGGCGGACGATGCGTTGCCCGAGCGCTACCTGATCCTCGAGGTGAGCGCGGACCTGCGCGCGCGGCAGCAGGAGCGGATCGCGCGGCTCGCCGCGCCGCTCGCCGCGCGTGTCGCATGGCTCGACCGGCTGCCGCAGCGGCCGATCGCCGGTGTGCTGCTCGCGAATGAAGTGCTCGATGCCCTGCCGTGCGAGCGCTTCGTCGTGCGCGGCGGCGCCGCGCGGCGGCTCGGCGTCGGACTGGATGCGCAGGGAGCGCTGCGCTCCGTGGAATTTCCGGCGCCGATCGCGCTGCCGGATGGCGTCGATGCGGGCACGTTGCCCGAGGGTTATCACGGCGAGTGGTGTCCGGCGCTCGCGCCGTGGGTCGCGAGTCTCGCGGCGAGTCTCGCGCGCGGCCTCGTGCTCGCCTGTGATTACGGTGAGGCGCGCGGTGCGCTCTATCACCCGGACCGGGTCGATGGCACGCTGCTGTGCCATTTCCGCCAGCGCGCCCACGGCGATCCGCTGCGCCATGTCGGATTGCAGGACATCACGGCCTGGGTCGACTTCACCGCGGTGGCGGAGGCAGCCGTCGATGCCGGACTCGAAGTGGCCGGGTTCACGACGCAGGCCGCGCTGCTGCTCGCGCTCGGCATCGAACGCGATGTCGCGGCCGCGCCGGAGGGGCCGGAGCGTTACGCGCGCGCCGGCGAGGCGCGACAGCTCCTCTTGCCGACGGCGATGGGCGAGAGCTTCAAGGCGATCGCGCTGACGCGCGGGCTCGAAGGCGCGCTCAGCGGCTTTGCGCTGCAGGATCTGCGACGCCGGCTGTAGCGGGCGGCGCATCCGCCTTCACCGCCGCGATCGCCTGCGCGCGCAGCTCGTGCAGTCGCACGCCGATCTGCGCGCCGGAGAGGCCCGAGCGCAGCGCCTCATCGAGCGCCACGCCGCGCGCCGCCGCGTGGCAGCGGCGCAGGTAATCGGCCTGCGGGTAAGCCCGCTCCTCGAAGCCCAGGCGGCCGCGCGCGTCGGCCTCGCACACGTGCAGCAGGTCCTCGAAGCGCTCGGGACGGCGGAACGCATCCGTGCGTTCGAGCATCGTGAGGATCGTGGCGGCACGCAGCTGCGCCGCGCGGTGCACGTCGCAGTGGTAGCGCGCCGCGAGCTTCGCGAGCTCGCGGTGATCGTTCGGCACGCGCAGCCGCTCGCACAGCGCCTCGACGAGCGTGACACTCGCGGCTTCGTGGCCATGGTGCATCGGCCAGCGCTCGCGCGGCGTGCGCGCCTTGCCGAGATCGTGCGTCAGCGCCGCGAAGCGCACGACCGCCGATTCGCTGAGCCGCGCGGCCATGCGCACGACCATCAGCGTGTGCAGGCCCGCATCGATTTCGGGGTGCCATTGCGCCGGTTGCGGTACGCCGAAGAGCGCGTCGATCTCGGGGAACACGACGGCGAGCGCGCCGCAATCGCGCAGCACCCCGAAATAAATGTCCGGCCGCGCGCTCGCGAGGGCGCGCGCCGTCTCCTGCCACACGCGCTCGGCGACGAGCGCGCCGGCTTCGCCCCGCTCGACCATCTCGCGCATCAGCGCCCGCGTTTCCGGCGCGATCGTGAAGCCGAGCGGCGCGAAGCGGGCGGCGAAGCGCGCGACGCGCAGGATGCGCACGGGATCTTCGACGAACGCCGGCGAAACGTGCCGCAGCACGCGTGCATCGAGGTCGCGCCGCCCGCCGTACGGATCGATGAGCTCGCCGTCTTCCGCGCGCGCCATCGCGTTCACGGTCAGGTCGCGGCGCGCGAGATCGTCCTCGAGCGACACGGCGGGCGAGAACTCGGTGGCGAAGCCACGATAGCCGGGCCCGGTCTTGCGCTCGAGGCGCGCGAGTGCGTATTCCTCTTTCGATTCGGGATGCAGGAACACCGGGAATTCCCGGCCGACCGGCAGGTAGCCCGCGCGCGTCAGGTCCTCCGGTGTCGCGCCGACCACGACCCAGTCGCGCTCGCGCACGGCAAGGCCCAGGGCTTCGTCCCGGACTGCGCCACCGACCAGGTACACTCGCATCCGCGCATGTTACTCGACGCCCGCTGCCTCGCGTTGCTCGCCACGTTGCCGCTGTCCGGTTGCGGCACGCTCTATCTCGCGCAGGCCGCCGCGGGCCAGTGGCAGGTGATGGCGGCGCGCCGGCCGATCGCCGCAGTCGTCGCCGATCCGGCCACGTCGCCGGCACTGCGTGCCCGGCTCGAGGAGGCACGCGCGGCGCGCGACTTCGCCTCGCGCGCGCTCGCACTGCCGGACAACGGCAGCTACCGCCAGTACGCCGCGATCGATCGTCCCTATGTCGTGTGGAATGTCGTCGCGGCGCCCGAGTTCTCGGTCGTGCCGCGCGAGTGGTGTTTTCCGATCGCGGGCTGTGTCGCGTATCGCGGCTATTTCTCCGCGCGGCGCGCGCGCGACTATGCGCTCACGCTCGAATCGCGTGGCTACGATGTGTACGTCGGCGGTGTCGCCGCCTATTCGACGCTCGGTCGCTTCGCGGACCCGGTGCTTTCGACGATGCTGGGTGTCGGCGACGAGCAGATCGCCGCGGTGATCTTCCACGAGCTTGCGCACCAGGTCGCCTACGTTCCCGGCGATTCGGCGTTCAACGAGGCTTTTGCCGTGACTGTCGAGCAGGAAGGGCTCACGCGCTGGCTCACGGCGCGCGGCCGGTCCGAAGCGCTCGCGGCCTGGCGCCGGCGGCGCGCGATGCAGGAGGCGGCCGCCGCGCTGTTCGCCGCCCGTCGCGGGGAGCTGCGCCGACTCTATGCTTCGGGGCTCGATCCGCCGCGCATGCGAGCCGCGAAACGCGAGGTGTTCGCGGCGCTGGCGGCGGACCTCGAGGCGCTCGACGCGCGTCACGGCGTGCACACGGACAGGCGGCGCCGCATCGGAACCGCGCTCAACAATGCGCGGCTCGCATCGGTCGCGACGTACTACGGCTGCGTGCCGGGGTTCGAGCGGCTGCTCGGCTCGGTGGATCACGACCTGCCGCGCTTCTACGAGGCCGTGAAGGCGCTCGCCGCGCGGCCCGCCGCCGGGCGGCACGCAGCCCTTTGCGGCCGCGGCGTCAGCGCAGCGGAATGAGGAGGGCGGTGTTGCCGCGGCGCACGGTCAGGACGAGGGAGGGCGCGCCGCGCGCCGCGTCGCGCAGATTGCGCAGATTCCCGACCTGGGTGCGGTTCGCGTTGACGATCAGGTCGTTCGAGCGCAGGCCCGCCTGCGCTGCGGGACTGCCCGCTTCGATCGCCCGTACGAGCACGCCGCCGGCGTTCGGGGCGTCGGCGACTTGCGCCCCGACGAGACCGCGGTGGATGTCCGGCGTGGCCTCCTCGCCTTCGTCAGTGGTGCGTGCGGCGCCGTCGGTGGGCGTGTCCGCGATGGTCGCGGCGGTGCGGCGGGCCTTGCCGTCGCGGATGTAGCCGACATCGACGCGGTCGCCGACCCGCAGCAGGCCGATCGAGTTCTGCAGGTCGGTGTTCGACTTGACGTGCTGGTTGTTGATCGAGGTGATCACGTCGCCGGCGCGCAGGCCGGCCTTGTCCGCGGGCGAGCCCTGCACGACCTCTGAAACCAGCGCGCCGTTCGTATCCTTGAGGCCGAGCGACTGCGCGATGTCGGGCGTGAGCGTGTAAACGCTGACGCCGAGCAGCCCGCGCTTGACGGCGCCGTACCTGACGAGCTGCTCCATGACGTTCTTCGCCATGTTCGCCGGGATCGCGAAGCCGATGCCGATGTTGCCGCCGCTGCGCGACAGGATCGCCGTATTGATGCCGACCAGCTCGCCGCGCAGGTTGACGAGCGCGCCACCGGAATTGCCCGGGTTGATCGAGGCGTCGGTCTGGATGAAATCCTCGTAGCCATCGGTGATGCCCGAGCGCGACAGGCCGCTGACGATGCCCTGGGTGACCGTGTGCTGCAGGCCGAACGGATTGCCGATCGCGACCACGTAGTCGCCGACTTCGAGGCGGCTCGAGTCGCCGAACGGCAGCTGCACGAGGCCGTCGTGCTTCACCTTGAGCACGGCGACGTCCGACGGCGCATCGCTGCCGACGACCTCCGCCTTGAGGTCGGTGCCGTCCTCGAGCGTCACCGTGATCTCGCTCGCGTTCTCGATCACGTGCGCGTTCGTCAGTACGTAGCCGTTCTTCGCGTCGACGATCACGCCGGAGCCCGCGCTCTGGAACTGCCGCTCGCGCGTGCCGCCGGGCGGCACATCGAAGAAGCGGCGGAAGAACGGGTCGTCGAGCAGGGGATTCTGCGGTCCACGCTGCTTGATCGTGCCGCGCGTGGCGATGTTGACGACGGCGGGCGAGGCGCGCTTGACGATCGGCGCGAGTGTCGGCAGGGCCGAAGCGGCTTGCCCCGCGGCGGGGAGCGCCGGCTGGGCGAGGCTGAAGACGAAGGCGAGAGCCAGGACGGCAGGGCGGATGCTCATGCCGCGGATTCTAGCGGCATTGGGCATTGGTGCCGGGCTTTCGGTTGTTCGGTTATTGCGCCTTCGGCCGCCAATAACCGAACAACCGAAAGCCCGGCACCAGGTCTTGCGCTTACGCCGCCTCCACCAGGATGCGCTTCGGCTCGGCCTTCGGTTGCTTCGGGATCGATACCTCGAGCACGCCGTTCACGTGGCGGGCGCGGATCTCGTCGGCAACCGCGTTCTCGGGGAGCGTGAAGTGGCGCAGGAACTTCGCCTCGCCGCGATTCTCGAAATGACGCACGCCGCGCAGCGTCAGCACGCCCTTGTCGGCGGTGATTTCAATGTCCTTCTGTTCGACGCCCGGCAGGTCGGCGCGCACGATGCAGCGCTCGCCGTCCTCCGCGACGTCCACGGTGGGCAGCCAGGCAAAGCCGCGATCGAACTCGCGCTGCAGGCGCGAAACCAGCTGCCAGGGCTCGTACGGGGTGAGTGTCATGTCAGGTCTCTCCAGTCTTTGCGGGTCGGGCTGCGCCGTGGTGGGCGCTTGACCCCGATTTGCGGGCCGGAATCGACATTTCAAGCCCGCTCCGGCACCCCTGACTTACCCACAACATATAGACATCCTGCTCACCGGCACCCCGTTGTGCGGCTGCAGCAGACCACCGGCCATTTGACCGCGGAAGATGTTATAAGTAGCTGATAAAGAAAACAATAATACATGTGTCAACTTGCAGCCCGAGGTCTTGACGCGTCCATTTCACGTAATTAGGCTCCTACGCCCAACACAAGATCTTGTGTCGCGCGAGCGGTGCGGATCTCCCGGGTTGGGGGGCAACCGGGTGGTTACCGCGCGCTGGCGGTGCTCCCGATTCGAGAAGAACATCTGGGGAGCAGAGCCGTTGAACAGTGTCGTGAAGATCGAGCCGAAAGACCTGAGCGCGATTCCATTCCAGGAAGCGTCGCTCGACATCTGGGACAAGAAGTACCGTCTCACGGCGAAGGATGGCACGCCCATCGACGCCACCATGGACGAGACCTACCAGCGTGTCGCGCGTGCGCTGGCCGATGTCGAGGCGCCGGCCGTGCGCGAGGAATGGTACGAGCGCTTCCTGTGGGCGCTGCGCCGGGGCGCCATCCCCGCAGGCCGGGTGACCTCGAATGCAGGTGCTTTGGAGCACAAACCGGCAACTTCAACAATTAATTGCACCGTATCTGGAACAATACGGGACTCGATGGACAACATCCTGCAGAAGGTCCACGAGGCGGGCCTCACCCTCAAGGCCGGCTGCGGCATCGGCTACGAGTTCTCGACGCTGCGCCCTCGCGGCGCCTATGTGTCCGGCGCGGGCGCCTACACGTCCGGCCCGCTGTCGTTCATGGATATCTACGACAAGATGTGCTTCACCGTGTCCTCCGCGGGCGGCCGCCGCGGAGCGCAGATGGGCACGTTCGATGTCGGCCACCCGGACGCGATGGAGTTCATCCGCGCCAAGCGCGAGAACGGCCGGTTGCGCCAGTTCAACCTGTCGCTGCTCGTCACCGACGAATTCATGCGCGCGGTGCGCGAAAACGGCGAGTGGAAACTCGCATTCCCGCTCTCGGTGCGCGAGTACGAGGCCGAGAAGCATGATCTCGCCGATGCGACGAAGTTCGTCTGGCGCGAGTGGCCGACGACCGAAAACTATGTGACGTCGGACGAGGGTCTCGTCGCCTGCAGGATCTACAAGACGCTGCCGGCGCGGCGCATGTGGGACGTCATCATGACGTCGACCTACGATTTCGCGGAGCCCGGCTTCATCCTGATCGACCGCGTCAACGAGCTGAACAACAACTGGTGGTGCGAGAACATCCGCGCCACGAACCCTTGTGGCGAACAACCACTTCCGCCGTACGGCTCCTGTCTCCTCGGCTCGGTGAACCTGACGCAGTTCGTCAGGAATCCGTTCAGCGAGTTTGCGGAGTTCGACTGGAACGAATACCGCGAAGTCGTGCGCGTATTCACGCGCATGCTCGACAACGTGGTCGAGGTGAACGGCTTGCCGCTCGAGCCGCAGCGCGACGAGATCATGCGCAAGCGCCGCCACGGCATGGGCTTCCTCGGCCTCGGCAGCACGATCACGCTGCTCGGCATGAAGTACGGCTCGCCGGAGTCGGTGAAGTTCACCGAAGACGTCGCGCGCGAGATGGCGGTCGCGGGCTGGGAGGCGGCGCTCGAGCTGGCGCGCGAGAAGGGCCCGGCGCCGATCATGCGCGAGGAGTTCGAGGTCACGAAGGCGATGCTGCGCAAGCGGCCGGAGATGGCGGCCGACGGCTGGAAGCCGGGGGAGCGCATCCCGGGGCGCGTGCTGCACGCCAAGTACAGCCGCTACATGCAGCGGATCGCCGAGGTCGCACCGCGGCTCGTCGAGCAGCTCGCCGAGGTCGGCGCGCGCTTCACGCACCACAGCTCGATCGCGCCGACCGGCACGATCTCGCTGTCGCTCGCGAACAATGCCTCGAATGGCATCGAGCCGTCGTTCGCGCATCATTACTTCCGCAACGTGATCCGGCCGGGCAGAAAGACCAAGGAGAAGATCGACGTCTTCTCGTTCGAGCTGCTCGCCTACCGCGAACTCGTGAACCCGGACGCGATGCCCGGCACCGAGGACGCGGCGACGCGGCTGCCCGATTATTTCACCGCGGCCGACAACGTGACGCCCCGTGAGCACGTCGATATCCAGGCGGCCGCGCAGAAGTGGGTCGATTCGTCGATCTCGAAGACCGCCAACGTGCCGACCGACTACAGGTACGAGGACTTCAAGGACATCTACCTGTACGCGCACGAGAAGGACCTGAAGGGCTGCACGACCTTCCGCTTCAACCCGGAAGCCTTCCAGGGCGTGCTCGTGAAGGAGGACGACCTGAAGAACACGACCTATGTGTTCACGCTCGATGACGGCAGCGAAGTCGAGGTGCGCGGCGACGAGGAGATCGAGTACGACGGCGAAACGCATACCGCCGCCAACCTGTTCGATGCCCTCAAAGAGGGCTATTACGGCAAGTTCTGAGCATGAGCCATATGAAATTCGACAAGAAGATCACGAAGTACCGCGTCAAGAAGCCGGAGGAACGTGCGCCGCAGGTGTCACCCCTGCCGTCGGCCAAGGTGATCCGGATGCACGAGGAGATCCAGCGCCCCGAGGTGCTGATCGGCTCGACCTACAAGATCAAGACGCCGGTGTCCGACCATGCGATGTACGTGACGATCAACGACATCGTGCTGAACGAGGGCACGGAGTTCGAGCAGCGCCGCCCGTTCGAGATCTTCATCAATTCGAAGAACCTCGATCACTACCAGTGGATCGTGGCGCTGACCCGCATCATTTCGGCGGTGTTCAGGAAGGGCGGCGACGTCACCTTCCTCGTCGATGAGCTGAAGGCCGTGTTCGATCCGCGCGGCGGCTACTGGCAGCCGGGCGGCAAGTTCATGCCGTCGATCATCGCCGAGCTCGGCCACGTGATCGAGAAGCACCTGCAGACGATCGGGCTGCTGCGCGCGCCCGAACTCGACCAGCACCAGAAGAAGTTCATCGCGGAAAAGCGCGCCGAGTTCGAGGAGCGGCAGAAGCAGTCGGACGCCTTCTCGAAGGCACACTTCCCGGAAGGCGCGCAACTGTGCTCGAAGTGCAGCACCGCGGCCGTCGTGATGATGGACGGCTGCATGACCTGCCTCAACTGCGGCGACTCGAAGTGCGGGTGATCCGGCCGCGCTGAGCGGCGCGGCCGGGGTCGAGCGTCTCGCGTCCATCCCGCGGGCGTCGCTTGCGTCCGGCATACGATCACCGATACTGGCCACGGGATCGACGGAGTGGAGGGCGTCGGTGCGTCGGGGATTGTTTGGCTGGATCCTGGCCGTGTCGTCGTGCGTGCCCGCAATTGCGGCGCCCCCGGCTTTCGACATCGAATTGCTCGATGCGGCCGCGGGCGATCCGTCGCCGGCGATCGTGGCGGCCGCCGGCCGGGATGCCGATTTCGGCCATTACACATTGCGCGAGGCGCGGCAGCGCCATGGGCCGTTCTGGCTGCGGTTGACCGCGCGCGCGTCCACGCGCGGTGACGGCGCGCCGGCGCTCGTCGTCCTGCGGGGCCGCCACTTCGTCGTGCAGGTCTACCTGCGGCACGCGGGCAGTGCCGCCCGCGCACAGCCGCTCGACCTCGTGACCACGTTGCCGGAATTCAGCGCGATGCAGACAGCCCTCTATGCATTGCCGGCGAGGCTCGATGCGGGCGATACGCTCTATGCGCGGGTCGCGGCGATGCCCGGCCGGGGATCCGAAGCGCTGCACTTCGATACCGCGCCGCTCGATCAGCAGCTCGCGCGCGGCGTCGTGCACGCCCGCATGATCGCGCTCGCGTTCGGTGCGCTGATGGCGGTGGCGATCGCGGCCCTGCTGACCTGGTTCGTGCTGAAGGAGCGCCTCTTCATCCTGTACGGCGCGCTGTTCTCGCTGCAGGCACTCTATATCGCTTATCTCTCTGGCCAGGGCTTCGACTGGCCGGGCCTCGCGCTCGCGGGCCCGCTGGCGTCGCATGCGTGGAATGTGCCTGCGGCGCTGAGCGGCGCCGCAGCCTGCCTGTTCGTGCGCGAGATCGCCGACCTGCAGCGCTACTCGCGTCGCGTCTTCCGGATCTTCGGCTGGCTCGCGCTCGCCTTCGCGGTGCTCGCGTTCTCGAATTTCCTGTCGGCCGACGGCTTCGGCGGCGCGATCGCCGCGATCGGCAATCTCGTCTTCGTCGGCACCGCCGCGTTCACGCTCGTCGTCTCGTTCCTGGCATGGCGACGCGGCAGCCGTCCGGCCGGCTGGTTCCTGCTCGCGTGGGGGCTGCTCGAGGCCTTCACGATCGCAACGGCGCTGAAGCTCCTGCTGGAGAGCGCCGAGGAGGCCGAGTTCCTGCTGTACTACGGGATGCCGCTGTCGATGGTCGCGGCCTCGATCCTGATCGCGCTCGGCCTGGCCGATCGGCAGCGCGAGCAGCGCGCCGCGCTGAGCGAGGCCGAACGCCACGCAAAGACCGATCCGCTGACCGGCGTCCTGAATCGCCGTTCGCTGATCGAGCGGCTGGACGCCGCCTGCGCGCGTGCGCAGGCGCGCGGGCTGCCGATCGCGCTGCTGTTCATCGACCTCGACCATTTCAAGAACATCAACGACACGTATGGCCACCCGGCCGGCGACGCCTGCCTCGCCGCGATCATCGCGCCGATCGAGGCCGAGCTGCGCCAGTCCGACGTGATCGGCCGTTTCGGTGGCGAGGAGTTCGTCGTGATCCTGAGCAGCGCCGATGCGGCGGCCGCGCAGCCGATCGCCCAACGCATCCGCGAGCGCGTGGCGGCGGTCGTCGTCGAGGGCTTCGGCGAGCCGATCCGCCTCACCTGCAGCATCGGGGTCGCGACGAGCGAGATGCTCGGCGTGTGGGGCGAGCAACTCATCGCCAAGGCCGATGCAGCCGTCTACGCGGCCAAGCGCGCCGGCCGCAACCGCGTGCAGCTGGCCGAGCCTGTTGCGGCCTGAAGGAGCGAGAATGCAGGGTCGAAACCTCGAGCTCAGGATCCCGCCGCCGGTCGTGGCGCTGCTCGGCGGCCTCGCCATGTGGCTTCTCGCACGTCTCCCGCCGCCGCTGCCGCTGTCCCTGCCGATGCCGCGGATCGCGCGAATGGCGGTCGCGATCGTGCTCGCAAGTCTCGGTGTGGCCTTCGCCGTCGCCGGTGCCCTCACGTTCCGCCGCGCGGGTACGACCGTGGACCCGCGGACACCCGAAGCCGCCACCGCGCTCGTGCGCAGCGGTGTCTATCGCTTCACGCGCAACCCGATGTATCTCGGTCTCCTGCTCTGCCTCACGGCGTGGGCCGTGTGGCTGTCGAGCGCGGTGTCCTTCGTCGTGCTGCCGGCGTTCGTGGTCTACATGAACCGGTTCCAGATCGAGCCGGAGGAACGCGCGCTGCGCGCGCGCTTCGGCACCGATTACGAGGCCTTCGCCGCGCGCGTGCGCCGCTGGTAACCCGCTCCCCGCCGTTCGCGGCCCTGAAAAAAACGGCCCCGCTCACAACGGGGCCACGGTCGCTTGCTTGCTGAGGAGTGCTTCTTCTTGTCGTTATCCTGCGCGGCGGCGGCGCGTGAGCGCGAGGCCCGCGAACCCGAGGCCGAGGAGCGCGGGCGTGCCCGGTTCCGGCACGCTGACGCCACGGACCGATTCGACCATCACCACGAAATCGTTGTAGTCGTAGTCCCACTGGCTGCGGTCGAGGTCCTCCCACGCCATCACGAACTCGTTGCCCGTCCACGGTCCCGCCACCGTATTGCCGATCTTCACCGTATCGCCGGTGCCCTCGTAGGCGATCATGTGGTCGGCGCCGTCGGCGTTGAGCCTGGACTGCGAGTACCAGGTGCGATGGGGTGTCGAGAGATAGAAGCCGAACAGGTTGCCGGCGAAGTACACGCCGGTTTCGTCGAAGAGATTGCGCACGACCTGGCCGTCGTCGAGGATCGAGAACGTCGCGCGTGCCGCCGACGTGCCGGCCGTGGCCGGCCCCGAGAAGATCTCGACGAACTTCGACGGATCCAGGGCGTCATAGATGCCGAAGCTGTTGATCGGGGCGTAGCCCGCGAGCTCGATCACGATCTGCGAGAACGCACCGCCCGAGCCGCCGAGCGACCACAACGCATCGTTTGCATACTGGTCGCCGACGACATTGACCGAGCTCGGACCGCCGACCGTGATGCCATCGAGGACCTGCTGCAATGTCTGCTCGCCGTTCGCGCCCGATACATTGATCGGTGTCGCGTGTGCCGTGGCGGCGAGTGCGAGCGAGAGGCAGGCGAGGGTGAGAGGCCGTGTCGTCATCGTGAAGATCCTTCGGGCGGCTGCGGCGCGGTTGCCGCTCGTCCGGGGATGGAGCAAGGCTTGTGCCACGCTTCACGATTTACGGATTATGTCCGCATCGAGCGCTCCGGTCGGTGCCAATATGTGATCCCTGCCACATTTGGCGGGCCGCGCGCGGGGTGCGATCCGCCGTGGCGGGATGCGGACCCGAGGGGACTGTCAAGAATCCCGACAGTCGCGATCGATGCCGGAAATCGTCGAGGTGGGCATGCAGTCGAGTTTTCGCGTGAAAAGACGCTTTGTCGCGGCGACGCTGTGCCGGGCGGTGATCGCCTGCATCGCCGCCGGGATGGCTTGCGCGCAATCCACACCGGGCGCGATTCCCCGTCCCCCCGAACTCGAGGCCGACGTCGATTTCTGGATCCGCGTGTATTCGCAGATCACGACCAACGAAGGATATCTGCACGATGAGCGCGACCTGTCGGTGATCTACGAGACGCTGCGTTTCGCACCGGGCAGCGACCCGAAGCAGCGTTCGGCCGTGGTCGACCAGGCGCGCAAGCGCTACCAGGACATACTCGAGCGCCTCGCGACATCGCCTGCGATCGACACGCTGTCGACCGAGGAACGGCGCGTGCGCGCGCTCTGGGGCAACGCCGGCCCGGAGCGGCTGCGGACCGCGCACGAGCAGATCCGCTTCCAGCTCGGACAGGCGGACCGCTTCCGTGCCGGCCTCGTGCGCGCCGGTGCCTGGGAGCCGCACATCGCGCAGACGCTCGCCAATCTCGGGCTGCCGCCCGAGATCGCGGCACTGCCGCACGTCGAATCGTCATTCAATCCGGCCGCCTATTCGAAGGTCGGTGCCGCGGGTCTGTGGCAGTTCATGCGCTCGACGGGGCGTCGCTACATGCGCATCGACAGCGCGGTCGACGAGCGCATGGATCCGTTCCGCGCGACCGAAGGGGCGGCGCAGCTCCTGTCGTACAACTATCGACTCCTCGGGACCTGGCCGCTCGCGCTCACGGCCTACAACCACGGCGCCGCCGGGATGCGCCGTGCCACCCAGGCGACCGGCACGACCGATATCGTGCGCATCAACCGCACCTACAAGAGCCCGTCGTTCGGCTTTGCCTCGCGCAATTTCTATCCCTCGTTCCTCGCGGCGCTCACCATCGACCAGAATCCGGAGAAGTTTTTCGGGCCGATCGAGCGCGCGCCGGAGGCGAAGTTCACCGAAGTGGCGCTGCCGGCCTACGTGCCCGTGAAGGCGATCGAGCGCGCCCTCGGCGTCGAGCGCGGGACGCTGCGTGCGCTCAACCCGGCGCTGTTGCCGACCGTCTGGAACGGTGAGCGGCTGGTGCCGCGCGGCTACCGGCTGCGCCTGCCGGGGAATGCGCCGCTCTCGAGCGAACAGCTCGCGAAGCGCCTGCCGGTCACCGAGCAGTATGTGGCGCAGGTCGAATCCCGCTCGCATCGCGTGCGGCGGGGCGAAACGCTCGCCGAGGTCGCGGGGCGCTATGGCCTCACCACGCGCGAACTCGCCGCCATGAATGGCCTCGGCGTCGATGCGCACCTGCGCACCGGGCGCAGGCTGCGCCTGCCCGACCGGATGCCATCGCGCGTCGCCGGCGGCGCCGCGGCGTCGACACCCGCCGTCGTCGCGAGCGCGCCGCGCGCACCGGCAACGCCGCCGATGGCCGCGGCGACGGTGCACGTGGTCAGGCGTGGCGATTCGCTGTCCGGGATCGCCGCGACGAGTGGCGTGCCCGAAAGCGAACTGATGCGCATCAACGGGCTGCGCAACCCGAACTACATCTTCGAGGGCCAGCGCCTGCGGCTCGTTGCAGGCGCTGCCGATGCCGGCGGTGCGACGGACGGGACAGCGGAAGCCACCACGAATGCGGTGCGCGAGAGCCGGGAGGACGAGGCGGCGGCCGCCGCGATCGCGCAACGCGCGAGCACGGCCGAGCCGGTGACCGCCGGTGAGGCGGAAGCACTCGGCCCGGCGCTCGTCGCGAGCAGCGAGTCGACGCCGGCATCCACCGATGCCGTGGATTATGCGGTCGCGGGCGATCACACGATCCGCGTGCTCGCGGCGGAAACCCTCGGGCACTATGCCGACTGGCTCGGCATCAGCGCTGCGCGCCTGCGCCAGTTGAACAAGCTTCGCCATGGCCAGCCCGTGCTGGTCGGTCGCAAGCTGAAGCTCGATTTCGCGAGGGCGAGCACCGGCGAGTTCGAGCGCAAGCGGCGCGAGTATCACTATGCGTTGCAGGCGAACTACTTCGACGCGCACCGCATCCTCGGCACGGAGATCTATGTCGTGCGCCGCGGCGATTCGCTGTGGAGCATTTCGCAGCACTACGTGGGCGTGCCGACCTGGCTGATCCAGCAGTACAACCCGGATGCCGATCTCGGCGACCTGCGACCAGGCGCGCAGATCGTCGTGCCGAAGATCGAGGACGTCTCGCCGGCCGACTCCTGATCCCGCCCTTTCACCCGGGAGCGAGCCGTGCGGCAATGCCGGCGCAAGCGTGACGTGGCGCACGCCCGCTGGCAACCGGGAGCTCCTGTCGGCGGTTCGTGACAGGCGTACGGTCGCCTCCGGGGGCCTTGCTACCTATAATCGCGCCCATGAGATTGTTTGCTGCCTGCTCGTTGTCGATGGCCGCGGGGCTTGCGGGGGCGCTGCTCGCGCTGCCCGCCATGGCCGACGGCCTGCCGGGCGCGCAGCGCGTGGTGGCGGTGCAGCCCGCGGCGGAGAGCCTGCCGATGGCGGACCGGGTGCTCGTGCTGAAGGGCGAGCGACGCCTGCAGCTGCTGCGCCACGGCCAGGTGCTGCGTGAATACCGGATCGCGCTCGGCCTGAATCCCGTCGGCCACAAGGAACGATCCGGCGATTTCCGCACGCCCGAGGGCAACTATTTCCTGACCCGGCGCAATCCACGCAGCGATTTCTTCCTCGCCATCCAGGTCTCTTACCCGAACGCGGCGGACTTGCGCCGCGCGCGCCGCAACGGCTGGCAGGCGGGCGGCGCGATCATGATCCACGGTTTGCCGAACGAGCTGAAGCGCACGCCGGAATATTACCAACGCACCGACTGGACCGACGGCTGCATCGCCGTGACGAACGCCGACATGCTCGAGATCTGGCTGATGACGCCCGACAACGTGCCGATCGACATCCGGCCCTGACACGCGCTAGCGTGCCGGGGATGGAAACCAGCATCGTCATCCCCGAACTCGTCGACGCGCGCATCGGGCCGCGCGGCAGCCTCGAGACCCTGTCGCAGGACGAAATCGACCAGCTGCTCGATTCGAGCCAGCGCGGCCTGTATCCGCTGTTCCGCCGCTGCGTGCTCGCGGTGCTCAATTCGGGCAGCGAGACCGACGACGCGCGCGAGATTTTCGAGCGTTACCGCGACTTCGGCATCGAGATCGTGCGCCACCCCTGGGGCATCAAGCTCGAGATCCGCAATGCGCCGGCAATGTCGTTCGTCGACGGCGAGATGATCCGCGGCATCAAGGAGCACGTGTTCGCGGTGCTGCGCGACATCGTGTTCACCTCGAACGAGATCAACGACCGTTCGCGCTTCGACCTGACGGAGCCGGCCTCGATCACGAATGCGGTGTTCCACATCCTGCGCAACGCGCACGCGCTCGATCACCGTGGCCAGCCGAACCTGGTGGTCTGCTGGGGCGGCCACTCGATCAGCCGCGAGGAATACGACTACACGAAGAAGGTGGGATACGAGCTCGGGCTGCGCGGCCTCGATGTGTGCACCGGCTGCGGCCCCGGCGCGATGAAGGGCCCGATGAAGGGCGCCACCATCGGCCACGCGAAGCAGCGCATCCGCGGTGGCCGCTACATCGGCATCACGGAGCCCGGCATCATCGCCGCCGAGCCGCCGAATCCGATCGTCAACCAGCTCGTGATCATGCCGGATATCGAGAAGCGCCTCGAGGCGTTCGTGCGCCTGGGCCACGGCGTCGTGGTGTTTCCGGGCGGCGCGGGCACGGCCGAGGAAATCCTGTATCTGCTCGGCATCCTGCTCGACCCGGAGAATGCCCAGCAACCGATGCCGGTGATCCTGACGGGGCCGAAGGACAGCGCCGGCTGGTTCGAGCGGATCGCGCAGTTCCTCGAGGGCACGGTGGGCAGGGCCGCCGTCGCGCGATTGCAGATCGTGCCGGGCGATCCGGCGGAAGCGGCGCGGCGGATGGCGGGGGCGCTCGAAGAGGTGCGCGAGCACCGGCGCCGCATGAACGATTCATACAACTACAACTGGTTGCTGCACGTCCGCCCGGATTTCCTGCTGCCGTTCGAAGTCACGCACGAATCGATGCGCCGGCTCGACCTGTACCGGAGCCTCCCTCCCTACCAGCTCGCGGCGAACCTGCGGCGCGCGTTCTCCGGCATCGTGACGGGCAACGTCAAGGTGCACGGCATCCAGGCGATCGAGGCGCACGGACCCTACGAGCTGCACGGCGATCCGGAGGTGATGCGCCTGCTCGACGATCTGCTGCGCGCCTTCGTCGCGCAGGGGCGCATGAAATTGCCGGGGTCCGAATACAAACCCTGCTACCGGCTCGTCGCGTGACATAACGCCGCGCCTGCGCGCGGCGTCGAGCGTCGTGACGCAGTTCCTGTCGGCGCCGGCATCCGTTGCCTACGCTCGGCGCACGGGTTTCGGACACATGCCATGAAGACTCCAGGTGGAACGAGAAGCGGGATTCCGGTGGCGGCGGGTGCGACGCCCACGCCGGCGGGGGGCAGCGATTTCGCCGACTGGGCCGATCGCATGCAGCGCGCCCGCGGCCGTCACGCCGCCATCACCCGCAATCTCTACACGTGGTCGAGCTACAAGAACTGGGCCGAGCGCGTCAAATCCGACTGGGACGGCGAAGAAGAAAAATAGCCGCCGCGTGAGCGCTCAGCCGGCCGAGGACGCGGCGGGCGTGTCGATGCGGGTCTCGACGATGTGCGGCGGCCCGGTTTCGAGCCAGCTGATCAGCGGCGTCCACTGCTCGAGATCCTCCCGCACCGTATAGCTCTTCATCTCGTGGATGCCGATGCCGAGCTCGGCGCTCCTGACATAGCTCTGCGAATCGCGGAAGGTCGCGACGATCGGGATGCCGAGCGTTTCGAGGAAACGCATCAGGGCCTGGTAAATGAGCGTGTTGCGGCGCACGCGGTTGGCGATCACGCCGATCCGGTTGTCGCCGCGGCGGATCTTCGCGACGAGCAGTAGGTCCGCGATGCACTTCGACGCCGCGTGGATATCGATGTCGGAAGGCAGGACCGGCACGATGATCTTCTGCGCATCGCGTGTCAGGTCGGGGAAGCCGTGCGCGGGCACCGCCGCCGGCGTGTCGACGATCACGCGCCCGGTGCCTTCCGGCGCGCGCAACTGGAAGCTGCGGGTGAGGCGCGTGTCACGCTCGAACGCGGCCACGGCGCGGATCTCGGGCAGCGTCGGCGGGCGCTTGCGGATCCAGCGCATCGACGATCCCTGCGGATCGAAATCCATCAGCAGCGGCGTCAGGCCGCGGGTCGCGAAGTAGCTGGCGAGATTGATCGCAATGGTCGTCTTGCCCGAGCCGCCCTTCGGGTTCATGACGACGATGCGTTGCGGGCCTTGCATCCTCCCGAAAGCCTACACTGTGAGGCCGCGCACGGCGAGCACGGCTGCATCGCGCTAGCGTCGCACCCATGGAACGCATGCTGCTCCTGTGGGACGAATTCGACGACTGGATCGGTGCGGGCCGCCACGTGATCGTGAGCGCGATCGCAGGCAGGCTCGACTGGCTGCGCCACCCCTGAGCACTTGATTTTCGCGCGCGGGACCTTACATTCCCCGCGCCATGTCCAACGCCACCGAAACGCTCGGCTTCCAGGCCGAAGTCCGTGAGCTGCTGAAGCTCATGATCCATTCCCTGTACAGCCACAGGGAAATCTTCCTCCGCGAACTGATCTCGAACGCCTCCGACGCGAACGACAAGCTGCGTTTTGCCGCGCTCGCGAACCCCGCGCTGCTCGAGGGAGGCCCCGAACTCGCGATCCGGATCGAGGCGGACGAAAAGGCGGGTACGCTCACGGTCACCGACCACGGCATCGGCATGAACCGCGAGGAGGCGATCGAGCACCTCGGCACGATCGCGAAATCGGGTACGGCGGAGTTTTTCCGGCGCCTCACCGGCGATGAACAGAAGGATTCGCAGCTGATCGGCCAGTTCGGCGTCGGCTTCTACTCGTCGTTCATCGTCGCCGACGAGGTCGAGGTCTTCACCCGCAAGGCCGGCGAACCGGCGGCGCAAGGCGTGCGCTGGGCGTCGAAGGCCGACGGCGAGTTCACGGTCGGGACGATCGAGCGGCCCGAGCGCGGCACGAGGGTCGTGCTGCACCTGAAGGCCGACGCGCGCGAGTTCCTCGATGCCTTCCGGCTGCGCGCGCTCGTACGCCGCTATTCGGACCACATCGCCTTCCCGGTCGAGATGCAGAAGGAAGGCAGCGCATCGCTCGACTACGAGGCCGTGAACCAGGCGAAGGCATTGTGGACCCGACCGCGGGCGGAGCTGACCGACGACGAGTACCGGGAGTTCTACCGGCACATCGCCCACGATTTCGAACCCCCGCTCGCGTGGAGCCACAACAAGGTCGAGGGCCGGCGCGAGTACACGAGCCTCCTCTACATTCCGGGACGCGCGCCGTTCGACCTCTGGCAGCAGGACGGCGTGCGGGGCCTCAAGCTCTATGTGCGGCGCGTGTTCATCATGGACGACGCGGAGTTCCTGCCGCCGTGGCTGCGCTTCGTGCGCGGCCTCGTCGATTCGAACGACCTGCCGCTCAACGTATCGCGGGAACTCCTGCAGCAGGATGCGGAAGTCGAGGCGATGCGCCACGCGCTGACGAAACGCGCGCTCGACCTGATCGGCAGGCTGGCCGCCGACGAAGACGCGACGAAGTACGCCGCGTTCTGGCGTGAATTCGGCGCGGTGCTGAAGGAGGGCGTTGCCGCGGACGAGGCGACACGCGAGAAGCTGCTGCCGCTGCTGCGCTTTGCGAGCACGCACGGCGAGGGGGATGGCCCCGACGTGAAGCTCGCGGACTATGTCGCGCGCCTGCGGCCCGGCCAGCAGCACATCTACTACCTGGTGGCCGACAGCATCGCGGCGGCGCGCGCGAGCCCCTATATCGAGCGGCTCGCGGCGAAGGGCGTCGAGGTGCTGCTGCTCGCCGACCGGATCGATGAATGGGTGATGTCGCGCCTCGCATCGTTCGAGGGCAAGCACTTCCAGGACGCGACGCGCGGCGATCTCGACCTCGGCGCGATCGATGCTGGCGAGACCGCGCGCCACGATGCGGCAGTCAAGGAATCGAAGCCGCTGCTGAAGCGCATCAAGGACGCGCTCGGTGAGCGCGTCGCCGAAGTGCGCGTGAGCCGCCGGCTCGCCGAAACACCGGCCTGCCTCGTGCTCGGCGAGCATGAGGCGGGCGCGCAGATGCGTCGCATCCTCGCCGGCGCCGGGCAGAAGCTGCCGCAGGGCAAGCCGGTGCTCGAGGTGAATGTCGGGCATCCGCTCATCGCGCGGCTGGAGACGCTCGAGGCGGGCAAGGATTTCGACGAGCTGGCGCAATTGCTGTACGACCAGGCGGCGCTCGCCGAATCGGGCGAGGTGGCCAATCCCGGCGATTTCGTGCGGCGTCTCAATCGGGTGTTATTGCAGCTCGCGGCCCTGCGATAATGCCCGCCTGACCGCGGGAGAGCCCCCATGACGGATCCGAAGCAGCGCGAGGCCCTGCGCGAGCGGCTGTCGCCGCTTGCGTTCCATGTCACGCAGGAGAAGGGTACCGAACGCGCCTTCACGGGCGAATACCACGCCCACAAGGCGCGGGGCACGTACCACTGCGTCGTCTGCGGGACGGCGCTTTTCAGTTCGGAAACCAAGTACGATTCCGGCTCGGGCTGGCCGAGCTTCTGGCTGCCGCTCGCGGGCGAGCGGGTGACGACCGCGCGCGACACGAGCCACGGCATGGTGCGCGTCGAGGTCGATTGCGCGAAGTGCGGTGCGCACCTCGGCCACGTGTTCGACGATGGGCCGCGGCCCACCGGGCAGCGCTATTGCGTCAATTCCGTTGCACTCGATTTCAAACCCACCGGGGATTCCTCCGCATGACCAGGTCACTCTGCTGCGCCCTGTTGCTCGCGACACTGCCGCTCGCCGCGTGCAGCGCCGCCGACGAGCCCGCATCCACCGAACCGAAGGAGACCGCCGCCGTGTCCGTTGCCATCACCGATCTGAAGGAAGGCAGCGGACCGGCAGTCAGCGCCGGGCAGGCGGCCGTCGTGCACTACACGGGCTGGCTCTATGACGCCGCGGCGCCGGAGCACAAGGGCCGCCAGTTCGACAGCTCGCACGACCACGGCCAGCCGTTCACTTTCCACATCGGCGCCGGCGAAGTGATCGCCGGCTGGGACCAGGGCGTGGCCGGCATGAAGGTCGGGGGCCAGCGCCGCCTCGTGATCCCGCCCGAACTCGGGTACGGCGCACGGGGCGCCGGTGGCGTGATTCCGCCGGGCGCCACCCTCGTGTTCGACGTCGAACTCGTCGGTGTCGAGTGAGTCTCGCGAAGGCGCCGTGATGCCGCGCGTGCCCCGCAGCCTGATCGAAGGTCCCGCGGGCAAGCTCGAGGTCCAGGTCGAAGACCCCGCGCCGCCGGTCGTGCGCGCGTTCGGTGTCGTGTGCCATCCGCACCCGCTACAGGGCGGCACGATGGACAACAAGGTGGTCTACAGCCTCGCGCGGGCGCTGCAGGACGTCGGCTTGCCCACGCTGCGGTTCAACTACCGCGGCGTCGGGCAGAGTGAGGGGAGCTACGACGAAGGGCGTGGCGAGACGCTCGATGCGCTCGCGGTCGCCGCATGGGGCGCGGCGCGCTGGCCGGGCGTGCCGGTGTGGTTCGCCGGATTCTCGTTCGGCGGCTTCGTTGCCATCAACGCCGCGCACGAACGCGGCGCGGCCCGCGTGATCGTCGTGGCACCGGCGGTTGGGCGCCTGTCGAGATTCGAAGCCATCGGACCGAAGTGCCCGTGGCTCCTCGTGCAGGGCGATGCCGACGACGTGGTCGCGCCCGAAGTGGTGCTCGACTGGGCACGGGCGCAGGTGCCGGCACCGGACATCGCGGTCTTTGCCGGCGTCGGGCATTTCTTTCACGGCAAGCTGAATGAACTACGCGAGCGGGTGATCGCGTTTGCCCGAGACGCAAAAAGCCCGGCCGGGTGACCCGACCGGGCTTTTTTCGCACAGTTGCGAAGCGCGAGGACCTAGTTCACGAAGGCCTTGAGGCTCTTCAGCGGCATTGCGCGCACTTTCTTCGACGCCGGCTTCGCCTTGAAGGTCATCTTTTCGCCCGTGAACGGGTTGACGCCTTCGCGCGCCTTGGTGGCGGGCTTCTTCACGACCTTGAGCTTCAGCAGCCCGGGCAGCGTGAACAGCCCGTTACCGCGCAGGCTCTTGCGGATCACCCCCGAAAGCGAGTCGAACACGGACGAAACCTGCTTGCGCGACAGCCCGGTGTCCTTGCAAATCGCCGCGAGGATTTCCGACTTGGTCGGTGCGCCACCTTTTTTCGCCATTGCCTGTTCTCCTGAAAATTTTGGTTTGCTGATCACGCGGCGCGCAAGCGGCGCGATCGCGAATCGGGCGGCAACATAACATATGCGTAATCGCGCGCAACAGTTTTTTGGCGGGCCTCGCGGTCACGAAACTACTGGATTTCCAGTGCCGCGAGCATGCGCGCCACTCGGGAAGCCGGGCGGTGTGCTCGATTTTCGATGAATGAGGCCGGCTAACTCCATGATGTTCTCGCTCATCCTCGCAGCAGGATGAGCAGCGCCTGCAGCGCGATGCATACCCAGAGCGGCGACAGGTCGATGCCGCCGATCGGGGGAATCATCCTGCGAAATGGCCGCAGGACGGGCTCGCAGATCGAGTCCAGCAGCAGGCTCACCGGCGAATGCTGGCCCGGGGCGATCAGGGAAATGAGCGCGTAGAGCACGATCGCGTAGAAATAGACCCACAGCACTTTCACGACGGCGTCGAGCGCGGCAAGGCGCAGCCAGGTGATGGCGCCCGGGAGCGTGCCGGTCCGCAGCGCGTACATCAGCCCGACTTCGGCGAGCACGATCAGCACGACCGCGACGATCGAGGCCGTGTCGAGCTTGCCCGCGGGAGGGAGAATGCGACGCAATGGCAGGATGAGCGGGTTCGTCAGCCGCACGATCGCCTGGGCGACCGGATTCCTGAAGTCCGCCCGCACGAGCTGCAGCAGCAGCCTCAGCAGGAACACGAAAAACACCAGCGAAAGCAGGGTCTCGACGATGTAGAAGAGCGCGCTCACGAAACCTCCGCCAGCTCCCGGCCGCGTAGCACGGCGGCATCCACTGCGCCCGCCACGATGTCGCCGAATTGCGCCACCGCGAGGGCTCGCAGCGCCGCCTCCGTCGTGCCGCCCTTCGATGTCACCTCTGACCGCAGCCGCGCGAGGTCGCCATCGCCCGCGTGTGCGAGCTGTCCGGCGCCGTGCAGCGTCGCCACGGCGAGTTGCCGTGCCGTATCGGGCGGGAGGCCGAGCCGCCGGGCGCTCAGCTCGAGCTGTTCGGCCAGCAGGAAGAAATAGGCCGGCCCGCTGCCCGAAATCGCGGTCACCACGTCGATGTCAGACTCATTCTCGACCCAGACGGTCCCGCCGACCGCCGCCATCACCGCTTCGGCGCGCCGACGCACGGCGTCCCCGACACCGGGCGGCGCAAAGAGGCCGGTGATGCCCGCGCCGCAGAGCGCCGGGCGGTTCGGCATGGCTCGCACGATGGGGAGCCCCTCGCCGGACCAGGAGGCGAGCGATGCCACGCGGATGCCCGCCGCAACGGACAGGATGAGCGGGCGACGCCGCTCGAGGACGGGTGCCAGTGGCGTGAGCACGGCCCGCATCAATTGCGGTTTCACCGCGAGCACGAGCACGTCGGCCTCGTTCGCCACGTCGGAATTGTCGGCAGCCACGCGGATGCCGAAATCGGCCTGCAGCGCGGCGCGGGTCGATGCATCGGGATCGGCGATCGCAATCGATGCGGCCCGCGTGCCGCGGGCACGCAGGCCCGCGATGAGTGCGCGACCCATGTTGCCGCCACCGATGAAGCCGATGTGTTCTGCCGACATGCGCGAATGTTACCTGCTCAGGCCGTCGGGGTGCCGCGCGGACCGAAGATCGCCGTGCCGATGCGCACCATCGTGGCCCCCTCGGCGATGGCCGCGAGATAATCACCACTCATGCCCATCGACAGCGTATCGAGATCGATTCCCTGTGCCCGCAATGCATCGAATGTCCCGCGGACCAGGGCGAACCAGTGCCGTTGCCGGTCGTGGCCAGTCTCTTCCGGCGGCAGGCACATGAGGCCACGCAGCCTGAGACGGGGCAGGGCGTGGATGGCGCTGGCGAGCGCCGGTGTCTCGGACAAGGCCACACCCGCCTTGCCCGGCTCGCCGGCGACGTTCACCTGGATGCAGACATTGAGCGGCGGCGCGAACCAGGGACGCTGTGCGGCGAGCCGCTCGGCGAGTTTCAACCGGTCGACTCCGTGCACCCACGCGAAGTGCTCGGCGACCGGGCGCGTCTTGTTGGCCTGCAGCCGACCGATGAAATGCCAGGTCAATCCGAGTCCCCCGAGGGTGTCGATCTTGGGCAACGCCTCCTGCAGGTAGTTCTCGCCGAAGTGCCCGACTCCCGCAGCGGCGACCACGCGTACGTTTTGCGCCGGATGTCCCTTCGAGACGGCAAGCAACGTGACGGAGTCGACATTCCGCCCGCACCGCGCGGTGGCGGCTGCGATCGACGCGCGCACTTTTTGCACGTTGTCAGCCAAATTCTGCGGACCGATTAACATATTGGACGCGGACCCCCTCCGCTATACTTCGGCCGCTTCTCGCGAGGATTCTGCATGGCCGTCGATATCGCGCAACTGCTTGCGTTTGCCGTCAAGAACAACGCCTCGGACCTGCACCTGTCCTCGGGTGTGCCGCCGATGATCCGCGTCGACGGCGACATGAAGCGCATCAACATGCCGGCACTGTCCCACAAGGAAGTGCACAGCATGGTGTATGACATCATGAACGACAAGCAGAGGAAGTCGTACGAAGAATTCTTCGAAACCGATTTTTCGTTCGAGATCCCGAAGCTCGCGCGCTTTCGCGTCAACGCCTTCAACCAGAACCGCGGCGCCGGCGCGGTGTTCCGCAACATCCCGTCGACGATCCTGTCGCTCGACGACCTCGCCGCGCCGAAGATCTTCCGCGACCTGTGCATGCTGCCGCGCGGCCTGGTGCTCGTCACCGGCCCGACCGGCTCCGGCAAGTCGACCACGCTCGCCGGCATGATCAACCACTGCAACGACAACCGGCCGGATCACATCCTCACGATCGAGGACCCGATCGAGTTCGTCCACGAATCCAAGCGCTCGCTGGTGAACCAGCGCGAAGTGCACCGCGACACGCTCGGCTTCAGCGAGGCGCTGCGTTCGGCGCTGCGCGAAGACCCGGACGTGATCCTGGTCGGCGAAATGCGCGACCTCGAGACGATCCGCCTCGCGCTGACCGCCGCCGAGACCGGCCACCTGGTGTTCGGCACGCTGCACACGAGTTCGGCGGCCAAGACCATCGACCGCGTGGTCGACGTGTTCCCCGCAGCCGAGAAGGAAATGGTGCGCTCGATGCTGTCGGAGTCGCTGCGCGCCGTGATTTCGCAGACGCTGATGAAGCGCATCGGTGGCGGCCGGGTCGCCGCGCACGAAATCATGATCGGCACGCCCGCGATCAGGAACCTGATCCGCGAGGGCAAGATCGCGCAGATGTACTCCTCGATCCAGACCGGCCAGGCGCAGGGCATGCAGACGCTCGACCAGTGCCTCACCGAACTCGTGCAGAAAGGTGTCGTGAGCAAAGAGGAAGCGCGCTACAAGGCGCAGAACAAGGATGCGTTGTGAACAGGGTGGCCGCCGGGAGAGCCTGACCATGGATCGCGATCAAGCCATCAAGCTGATGCAGGACCTCCTCCGCCGCGTGGTGGAGAAGAAGGCGTCCGACCTCTTCATCACCGCGGGCTTTCCGCCCGCGATCAAGATCGACGGCGAGGTGCGCCCGCAGAGCGAGCGCGCGCTCACCGGCGAGCAGTCGGCGGTCCTCGTGCGCGCGATCATGAACGACCGGCAATCGAAGGAATTCGATGCCAGCAAGGAGTGCCAGTTCGCGATCGCGCCGCCCGGCATCGGCCGCTTTCGCGTCAGCGCCTTCGTGCAGCAGGGCCAGACCGGCTGCGTGATCCGCCTGATCAACTCGAAGATCCCGAACTTCGAGGAGCTCGACCTGCCGCCGATCCTGAAGGAAGTCGTGCTGTCGAAGCGCGGCCTCGTGATCATCGTCGGCGGCACCGGCTCCGGCAAATCGACCACGCTCGCCGCGATGGTCGGCTATCGCAACGAGAAGACCCGCGGCCACATCGTCACGATCGAGGATCCGGTCGAGTACGTGCACCAGCACAAGGGCTGCGTGATCACGCACCGCGAGATCGGCGTCGACACCGATTCGTGGCATGCGGCGCTCAAGAACACGCTGCGCCAGGCGCCCGACGTGATCCTGATCGGCGAAATCCGCGATCGCGACACGATGGAGTACGGCATCCAGTTCGCCGAGACCGGCCACCTGGTGCTCGCCACGCTGCACGCGAACAGTGCCAACCAGGCGCTCGACCGCATCATCAACTTCTTCCCGGACGAGCGGCGCGAACAGCTGCTGATGGACCTGTCGCTGAACCTGCGCGGGCTCGTCTCGCAGCGGCTCATCCCGCGCGAGGCGGGCAGCGGGCGCATCGCGGCGATGGAGATCATGCTCAACTCGCCGCTGATCCAGGATCTCATCTTCAAGGGCGAAGTCGCCAAGATCAAGGAGGTCATGGCGCGCTCGACCCGCATCGGCATGA
>JABAQN010000035.1 GCA_019187495.1 Steroidobacteraceae bacterium | reverse complement strand
GCTACATCTCGTACGAGGATGCGCTGCGCAACGCCGACTCGAAGAACGAGCTGCGCCTCAAGATCAAGCTCGAGAGCAAGCGCGAGAACAAGCAGATCGACGACGGCGGCGGCGCGCTGCGCATCGTCGAGGAAGAGCAGGGCCGCGTGATATGAAAGCGACCACCAAGGCCGTGAGCTCGACCGGCGACACGACGACCGAAGCGCCGTCGATGCCGGCCGCGACGCTCGCGATCAACACCCGGCCGCTGTTCAAGCTGATGGTGGAGAAGAAGGCTTCGGACCTCTTCTTCACCTCGAACGCCCCGATCAAGATCAAGATCGAAGGGCAGATCTTCCCGGTCAACAAGCAGATCCTGACGCCGGAAACGGTGCGCCAGTCGGCCAATGCGCTGATGACCCCGGAGCAGCTCGAATACTTCCACCGCGAGCTCGAGATCGACTTCGCGATCTCGGAGCCCGGCCTCGGGCGCTTTCGCGTCAACGTGTTCCACCAGCGCGGCTACCCGGCGATGGTGATGCGCTACATCACCGCCGACATGCCGAAGCTCGAGACGCTCGGGCTGCCCGAGGTGTTCCGCGAGCTGATCATGCTGAAGCGCGGCCTCATCCTGCTGGTCGGCGCCACGGGGTCCGGCAAGTCGACCACGCTCGCCTCGATGATCAACTACCGCAACGAGAACTCGTCCGACCACGTGGTCACGATCGAGGACCCGATCGAGTTCCTGCACACGAACAAGCGCTCGATTGTCAACCAGCGCGAGGTCGGGCTCGACACCAAGAGCTACGAACGCGCGCTGCGCAGCGTGATGCGCGCGGCGCCCGACGTGATCCTCGTCGGCGAGATCCGCGACCGCGAGACGATGCAGGCGTGCATCAACCTGTCGGGCACGGGCCACCTGGTGCTCGCGACGCTGCACGCGAACAACTGCGCGGAGACGATGGATCGCATCATCAACATGTTCCCGCGCGACCAGCACAACCAGATCTTCCTCGACCTGTCGCAGTACCTGAAGGCGATCGCCGCGCAGCGGCTCGTCTTCGGCAAGGACGGCAAGCGCCTCGCAGCGGTCGAGGTGATGCTGAATACGCCGCACATCTCCGAGCTCGTGAAGAAGGGCGACGTCTCCGGGATCAAGGAAGCGATCCTGCAGAGCAGCGAGCGCGGCGTACAGAGCTTCGACACGGCGCTCTACGAGCTCGTGAAGAAGGGCCGTGTCGAACTCGAGGAGGCGCTCAACAACGCCGACTCGCGCACCAACCTCGAGGCGAAGATCAACTTCGGCTGAAGATCTCGCTGTGCTTTTTTCTCTTGCGCCGAGCGAATGCTGTACCGCACGTGCGCATGATCTGGGCCGTGCGAATCGCGTTTCAGTGACGTTATAGCAGAGTTCTAATGCCCGGCATCGCCGATCTCCGGCGTATCGAGGGGCGTATCCTCGCCATTACTGATTCAGATAGACGGGTACGTAGAGCACCCCTGAGCGGCCTACATGAACACCACCGAAAGACGAACCACTCCCTGCACCAGAGATTGCGGAGGAGAAGGAGTTGACGCGAGGCCGTCGCCCCAATCAGTTGACGGGAAAACTATAAACGCTACTATTACTCCTACTATTGTATAAAGGAGTATCTGCCGTGGTCGCAATTGACGTCGATTTTGAAGTCTTCAAGGTATTGACCGCCCGACGAAAGTCCGAGCGAATGACTGAGAATGACGTCATTAGGGAAGCGCTGGGTCTCCATGAGCCGCGACGAGGGGGGAATGACGAATTGTCGCTACGTGCTGAATCGTCATGGATCGTAAAGGGTGTGGAGTTCCCTCAAGGGTCTGAGTTTCGCGCTAACTACAAGGGCAGGCTCTATACGGGAGCAGTCGACAATGGAGCCTTGGTGATTGGTGGGCGTCGATTCACATCTCCATCTGCCGCAGCTGTTTCGATCACGGGTAATCCGGTGAATGGCTGGGTGTTCTGGGAGGTTAGGCTCCCAGGGAGTTTCGGATGGAAGCCCGCCGTAACGTTCAGGAAGATCGGTAGGGCGTAGCCGCGCCTGGTATCGAGCTGTTCTGTCCGGAGCAATGACGAGGCAAATCAGGAAGCCCTTTGGCGAGCCAGTTTGACTTCCATGCTTTTCTGCTCTCCATCTGCATCGAAAGGGTGCCGCTCGAAGCAGGTTGGTATGAAGTTGCCGGGCATCGTGGCCAAGAGTCATTCGGGCCAAGAGCCGCACGGCGGATAATCGACATGCCCGATCTTCGAGCGTGCCGAGATCTCATCAACTTTGGTCGTTCAGGATACCGACGGGAGCTTCCATGACTGATACGCACATTCAGAACTGTAAGTTTGCCTACAAGTGCAACAAAGCATGGGGCGATCTGCAGCCCACCACGTTTGCTCAAGTTCGCTTTTGCAATGAGTGCTCCCGCGATGTGTTCTTGTGCACAACAGAATCCGAGCTCGCGGAGTCTGTTCGATTGGGTCGCTGCGTCGCCGTAGGTGTGCCGACTACGCAGCGATCAAGAAGTTTCGATGAAGACGTTGATTGCTTGATCGGACTGGTTGTTGAAAGGTTTTCCGGCAATGATCGTGGCGGATCTCGCTGATACATCTCTTTAAGTGGGGGTTATCACTCGCTCTATCGCAACACGATCTGCAAACGGGGTCATGCTGACCCTGCGCTGCGAGCTGCTCCGGCTACTGCGCGTGTCTTGCAACCCGCACGGTTCTAGATTGTTGTGCTCTGCGGCGGCGACAAATCATCGCAGCGGCGCGACATCGTGCGTGCCAGCCGTTTGCTGGCGGACCTGGAGTGATGGTCATGGGAAAGCTGAAACCGTTCGATCCGAGCGCGTATCTCACGAACGACGAGCTGATCGCGGAATACCTCAATGCCGCGCTCGAGGATCCCGATCCCGACGTCTTTCTCGCCGCGGTCGGCAATGTCGCGAGGGCGCGCGGCATGAGCGGCATCGCCGAAGGGTCGGGGCTGGGCCGTGAAAGTCTCTGCAAGGCGCTCACGCCGGGCGCGAAGCCACGCTACGACACGGTGCTCAAGGTGTTGCACAGCCTGGGCGTCAAATTGACGGTCTCCGTGACCTGAGCGTGCGCCGAAGTCGCGAGTCAGCCCCCGAACACCTCATACGCGTCGAACACCGGCCCGTCGACGCAGACCCGTTTCATCGCCGGGCCTTCGTCCGTCTTCACCTGCACCGCGCAGCCGGCGCAGCCGCCGACGCCGCACGCCATGAACTCCTCGAGCGAGACCTGGCAGGGCAGGCCGTAGGCCTTGGCGAGTTTCGCGGTCGCCGCGAGCATCGGGGTCGGGCCGCACGCGAAGATTTCCACTTCGGCGAAGCGTTCCCCGGGCAGCGAGTCGAGCCATTCGTCCGCGAGCGCCGTGACGAAGCCGTCGTAGCACGCGGGAAACCCGGACTGGCTCGCGAGCCGGCTCGGTACGCCGAGCGATTCGAGGAACGGCATCGAGGCGATCACGCCGTCCGGCATGCCCGGCACGAGGATCGTCGAGGGGCGGACCACGAACGGGAACGGGATCTCCGAGCCCATCAGCACGAGCGGCTGCCAGCGCGCGTCGTCGCGCGCGGCGAGCCGTTCGGCGAGGAACACCATCGGCGGAATGCCGACTCCACCGCCGATCAGCAAGGTGAGCGGGCGGGAAGGGTGCGGCGCGAAGCCGTGGCCGATCGGGCCGAGCACGGAGAGCGTGTCGCCCACTGCGCGTGCGGCGAGCGCGGCGAGGCCGGGGCCCACGACTTTGAAGAGCACTTCGATCCAGCCCGCATCGGGGTCTGCGCGCAGGATCGACAGCGGCCTGCGCATCGGGATACCGGGATCGCAGGTCAGATGCGCGAACGATCCCGGCTGCGCCCGCGCGGCGCATTTCGGCGCCTCGATCCGCAGGATGTACTGCTCGCCCGGGAACGCCTGCCGGTCGAGGAGCCGCCCGTCTTCGAGCGCGATCGTGCCGCGGTGCGCCTTGCTCACGTGCTGTCGCCCGTGCGTACCACGGTCGCGAGCACGGCCATGCGCACCGCGACGCCGTTGCGCACCTGGTCGCGGATCGCGGACTGCGGCCCGTCGGCCACGTCGGAGGCGATTTCGACGCCGCGGTTCATCGGCTGCGGATGCAGGATGATCGCGTCCGGCTTCGCGAGCCGCAGCCGCGCGGCCGTGAGTCCGAAGGAATCGAAATAGGCCGCGCCGTCGAGCTGCGCCTCGCCCTCCATGCGCTCGCGCTGGATGCGCAGCATCATGACGACATCGGCGTCGCGCAGGCCGGCCTCGATGTCGGTATGGCGCACGCAGCCGCGGAATTCATCGTCACCCGGCAGCAGCGACGCGGGTCCGACGACGCGCAGCTCCGCCACGCCGAGCGTCGTGAGGGCGTGGCACGCCGAGCGCGCGACGCGCGAGTGGCGGATGTCACCGACGATCGCGACGACGAGGCCGTCGAAACGATGCTTGCGCTGGCGGATCGTCAAGGCGTCGAGCAGTCCCTGGGTGGGGTGCGCCGCGCTGCCCTCGCCGGCGGACAGCACGCTCACGTGCGGCGCGACATGCGCGGCGACGAGGCCCGGCACGCCCGCCTCGGCGTCGCGGATCACGAACGCATCGACATGCAGCGCTTCGAGCGTGAAGATCGTGTCGAGCATGCTCTCGCCCTTCACCCGCGAGGAGAGCTGCAGTTCGAGGTTGACGACTTCGGCGCCGAGGCGTTTCGCGGCGAGTTCGAACGACACGCGCGTGCGGGTCGAGGGCTCGGTGAAGAGGTTCGCGACCGTGACTCCCGCGAGCGCGCGGCTCACCGGTGCGCGTGCGCCGGGCGGCCGCACGTACTCCTGCGCACGATCGAGCAGCTGCGTCAGTTCGCGCGACGACAGGCCTTCGAGCGTCAGCAGATGCCGCAACGAGCCGTCCGCGCGCGTCTGGGCCGTCATCGTTCCCCTTTCAACCATCGTTGCAGGATCACCACCGCGGCCGCGCTGTCGATGTCTTCCTTGCGCACGCGCCTGCGGCGCGCGCCGCTCGCGCGCTGCGCCTTGAGCCGTTCGGTTGCCTCGATCGAGGAGTAGCGCTCATCCACCTGCTCGACCGGCAGCGCGCAATGCGCGGCGAGTTCGGCGGCGAATTCGCGCGTCCGCACGGTCATCGCGGTCGCCTCACCGTCGACATTATAAGGGGTGCCCACGACGAGGACGTCCGGCGCGTGGGCGGCGATGGCGCGCCGGATCGCGACCCAGTCGGGCCCGCCCGCATGCATGGCGATGGCACCGCGCGCGACCGCGCTGCGGGTGAGGGTGTCGCCGAGGGCGAGACCGATGCGTTTGGCGCCGAAGTCGAAGGCGAGCGCGACGCGTACCGCGTCAGGCGTGCCCGGCAAAGGGAGTCATCTTCCCGAGGTCGACGCCGAGCTGGCGCCATACGGCGGGCCAGCGTTCCTCGTACGGGAGATCGAACACGATGTGGGCATCCGCCGGGATCGACAGCCACGCGTTGTCGAGCATCTCGCGCTCGAGCTGGCCGGATTCCCAGCCGGCGTAGCCGAGCGCGATGAAGGCATCCTCCGGTCCCTCGCCGTTCGCCATCGCCGCGAGCACGTCGCGCGAGGTCGTCACCTGGATGAGCCCGGATACCCTGTGGCTCGAGTCCCAGTTGCCGCCCGGCCGATGCAGGACGAAGCCGCGGTCGGTATGCACCGGGCCGCCGCGCAGCACCGGGCGCTCGCCGATGCGTACATCGAGCGGATCGAGCTTCATCTGCGACAGCACGTCGGCGAGCTTCATCGGCAGGGGCTTGTTGACGACGATGCCGAGCGCGCCGCGGTCGGTGCTGTGCTCGCAGATCAGGGTGACGGTCTGGGCGAAATTCGGGTCCGCGAGCGAGGGCATCGCGACCAGAAGGTGATTCGTGAGTGAAGACGCATCGCCCATGTCGTGCAGTATGGGCACTCGCGCGGGAACGCGCTAGCGCGAATCCGCGGGTGCCGTCACGACACCGCGCGCCGCGCGGCCTGCGGCGAATTCCCATGCGTAGGCGAAACGCAACACGCGGTAATGGGCCGCGAGATCGCGCGGGAAGGGCTCGAAGGGGCTCGCGAGCTTCAGGATCGAAATGGCGGCATCATCGAGAGCCGCCGAGCCGCTCGAGCGCTGCACCACGGCGGATGCGAGCCGGCCGTCGGCCGTGATCGCGACTTCGAGCACGGGGCTCGAGATCCCGGGTGCCTGGCGCGCGGCGGCAGGGTAATTCAGCGTGCCGAGGCGTTCGATCCTGCGCCGCCACGCATCGAGCCACGGCGCGACGACCGACTCGCGCGTGTCGGGCGTGATCCAGAGTTCCTCGCGTTCCTTTCCGGCCAGGGTGTCCGAATCGGTGTCCTCGCCGGCCACGGCCTGCGGCAGCGGCGCGTGCTGGACGGCGCCAGGCGATCGCTGCGGTACGTGCGGCTTTTCGACGGCGCCGATGTAGCGCATCGTGCTCGCGGGCGCATTCGCCGTGAGAACACGCTCGGCAGTCTCCATGTCGGGTTCGGTTGTCGGGGCAGCGCGCGGCTCGCCGGGACGCGCCTGGCTGCGGGGCGTGCGCGATTGCGCGCCGCTGCCCGAGCCGAGCTGCGTGCGCTGCGCGAGATAGGTGGCATCGTCGTTGCGGTCGGCCTCGGGCACCTCATCCGAGACGAGCAGCACCTTGAGGCCCGGGGTCGCCCCGCTGCCGCTCGCCGCGCCGAAGGTGATGCCGAGGATCACGACGCCGTGCAGCAGCGCCGCGAGAAACGCGGTCGTCACCAGCCGGTCCCGGACCGGGGCGATTCCTTCCTTCACCGCGAGCGCTGCGCTGGCCACGCCGGAATTATAGGCGCCGTTCGATCGCGTCCATGAGAACTGCGCCGATATCCAGCCCGAACTGCTTGTCGAGTTCGCGGATGCCGGTCGGGCTCGTCACGTTGATCTCGGTCACGAAGCCGCCGATCACGTCGAGGCCGACGAACAGCATGCCTTCGGCCGCGAGCTTCGGGCCGATCTGCCCGGCGAGCCAGCGGTCGCGATCGGTGAGCGGCCGGCCCTTGCCGGTTGCGCCGGCGGCGAGGTTGCCGCGGTGGTCGTGCGCGCCCGGGATGCGTGCGAGCGCATACGGCAGTGGTACGCCGTCGACCAGCAGCACGCGCGAATCCCCGCTGGTGGCGATCTCGGGCAGGTAGCGCTGCACGATCGCGAAGCGCGTGCCGTAGTCGGTGAGCGTCTCGAACACCACATTGGCGTTCTTGTCGCCCGCCTCGACGACGAAAATCGACCGCCCGCCCATGCCATACAGCGGTTTGGCGACGATCCGGCCGTGCTCGGCGAGAAATGCGCCCATGCCGGCCATATCGCGCGTAATGAGCGTTGGCGCACAGCACTCCGGGAACCACGCCGTGTACACCTTCTCATTCATGTCACGGAGCCCGCGGGGCCGGTTGACGACGAGCGCGCCGGCGAGCTCGGCACGCTCGAGGATGTAGGTCGTGTAAATGTATTCGGTGTCGAAGGGCGGGTCCTTCCGCATGAGGATGCAAGCGAATTCGCCGAGCGGCAGGTCGCGCGTCTCGCCGAATGTGAACCAGTTCACAGGGTCGGCGCGTACGGTGAGCGCACGGGCGCGGCCCCGCGCGACGCCGTCGCGCAGCGAGAGATCGGCCTGCTCGAGGTACCAGATCTCGAAGCCGCGCGCCGCCGCGGCCAGCAGCATGGCCAGGGTCGAATCCTTTGCGTACTTGATGTCGGCGATGGGGTCCATCACCACAGCGAGTCGTCGCCGTGAGGTCATCCGGGGCTCCTTGTCAGCCGCGACATGCCGGAAACGTGACGCGGCCGGCATGGCGGGGGGTATACCGATATGTTAAAACGCGCGGCAGCTTGCCTGTCGATTTTGCGCGAAATTGCGCCGGGAGTAGTGCTCAAGTGAATGGCGCCAACTCGAAGCTCGGGGGCCTCAAGGTCCTGGTCATCGATGACAGCAAGACCATCCGTCGCACGGCCGAAACGCTGCTGACGAAGGAAGGTTGCGAGGTCTATACCGCGATCGACGGGTTCGATGCGCTCGCGAAGATCGCCGACCACCAGCCCGACATCGTGTTCGTCGACATCATGATGCCGCGGCTCGACGGCTACCAGACCTGCTCGCTGATCAAGCACAACAAGGTCTACAAGGCGATCCCCGTGATCATGCTGTCCTCGAAGGACGGCCTGTTCGATCGCGCGCGCGGCCGTATCGTCGGCTCGGAGCACTACCTCACCAAGCCTTTCACGAAAGACGAACTGCTGGCCGCAATCGAGTCGCATGTCGGGAGATGATGGCGATGGCGCTCATACTCATCGTGGACGATTCGCCGACCGAAGTGCACGTGTACCAGAAGGCGCTCGAGCGGCACGGCTACAAGACGGCCACCGCGAACGACGGTGCCGAGGGCGTGCGCATGGCCAAGGAGATCCGGCCCGATCTCATCTTCATGGACATCGTGATGCCGAACATGAACGGCTACCAGGCGACCCGGGCGCTGTCGAGCGATCCGCACACCCGCGAGATCCCGATCGTCATGGTGACCTCGAAGGGCCAGGAGACCGACAAGATCTGGGGGCTGCGGCAGGGCGCCGTCGACTACATGGTCAAGCCCGTCTCGCCCGACCAGCTGGTCGCGAAGGCGCAGGCGACCCTTGCCGCCTGAGATGACCGGGGCCGTCTCACTCAGGAGCCTGCGCGACCGGCCGTATGAGCTGCTCTCGGAGCTCGAACGGCGCGGGCGCTCCGTGTCGGCCCAGGTGGCGCAGGAAGGCGCGGCCGGCCGCGAATGGGTGGGCGTGGCGCTGCGCATGGCGGGCGAGCTGTTTCTCGTCGCGCGCGACGAGACGCGCGAAGTGCTCGGCGTGCCGGGCGCGCTGACCCGGGTGCCGGGCGCGAAGAGCTGGGTCAAGGGGCTCGCGAACGTGCGCGGCCAGCTGCTGCCGGTGCTCGACCTGCGGCAGTTCCTCGGCAGCGGCGTGACGCCGGTGACGCGCAACACGCGCATCGTCGTGGCGCATCACCGCGAGATACCGGCGGGCTTGCTGGTCGATGAAGTGCTCGGCTTTCGCCGTTTTGCCGAAGCCGAGTTTTCCGGGGACGTGCCGCCCACGGTGGTGCGGTGCGAGCGATACCTCGCCGGGACTTTCCGGCGCGGACAGGAGCAGTGGCCGGTGCTCAGCGTGCGCACGCTGATCGAGAGCCCCGCGTTCCTGGATGCGGCTGCCTGACAAGACGAACGCGATGACAATGAACGACAACACGTCGCTGACCCGAACGGCGAAAAGCCTCGGCACTTACGCGAGCCTCGCGGGCGCGCTGCTGATCGCGGCGCTGATCGCCTGGTACTTCCTCGGCCCGGGTGGGTCGGCAGCACCGGGGAGTGGCGGCGCGGCCGCCGCCCTGCAGGGTGTGGCGCTCGATGCCGGCGCGGCCGCGCGCGGCGATGCGGCGGCGCTGCGCAGCGTCAACGACCAGATCGCCGTGCTCGCCCAGGCGGCCAAACGCGACGCGCAGGCCACTTGGGCGCGCGACAAGCGCTGGCCGGCTCTGCAG
>JABAQN010000013.1 GCA_019187495.1 Steroidobacteraceae bacterium | reverse complement strand
ATCGACCTCGAAGCGAAGCCGAAGGCGTAAGGACAGGAATCATGGCGCTCATCAAGATGAAGCCGACGTCGCCTGGCACGCGTTTCGTCGTCAAGATCGACAAGTCGCAGCTGTGGAAGGGCGGGCCTTACGAGCCGCTCACCACGAAGCAGAAAAAGCAGGCCGGCCGCAACAACCAGGGCCGCATCACCACGCGCCACCATGGCGGCGGCTCGCGGCAGAAGTACCGGATCATCGACTGGAAGCGCGACAAGGACGGCATCCAGGGCGTGGTGGAGCGCGTCGAGTACGATCCGAACCGCACCGGACACATCGCGCTCGTGAAATATGCCGACGGCGAGCGTCGCTACATCCTGGCGCCGAAGGGCCTCGCGATCGGCGACGAAGTGCGCTCGGGCGTCGATTCGCCGATCAAGCCGGGCAACGCGCTGCCGCTGCGCCACATCCCGGTCGGCACCACCGTGCACAACGTGGAGCTGAAGCCGGGCAAGGGCGGCCAGCTCGCGCGCAGCGCCGGCGGCTCGGTGCAGTTCACCGCCCGCGAAGGGCTGCACGCCTACATCCGCATGAAGTCGACCGAGACGCGCAAGGTGCACATCGACTGCCGCGCGACGATCGGCGAAGTCAGCAATGACGAGCACAGCCTGCGCAAATACGGCAAGGCCGGCGCGAAGCGCTGGCGCGGCGTGCGCCCGACGGTGCGCGGCGTCGTGATGAATCCGGTCGATCACCCGCACGGCGGTGGCGAGGGCAAGCCCGGCCAGGGCAACCCGCACCCGGTGTCGCCGTGGGGCTGGCAGACCAAGGGCAAGAAGACCCGCACCAACAAGCGCACGAGCAACATGATCGTGCAGCGCCGTACGAACAAGATCCGCTGAGAGGCGAGAACAGCATGCCACGCTCACTGAAGAAGGGTCCGTTCATCGACCTGCACCTCGCGAAGAAGGTCGCGACCGCGGTCGCGAAGAACGACCGCAAGCCGATCAAGACCTGGTCGCGCCGCTCGATGGTGACCCCCGACATGGTCGGCCTCACGATCGCCGTCCACAACGGCCGGCAGCACATTCCCGTGCTGGTCACGGAAAACATGGTCGGGCACAAGCTCGGCGAGTTCGCCCCGACGCGCACCTTCAAGGCGCACGGCGGCGCGCGCAAGGCCGAGGCAGGAGCTTAACGATGCAGGTCACCGCCAAACTGCGCCACGCGCGCATCTCGCCGCAGAAGTGCCGCCTCGTCGCCGACGTGGTGCGCGGCCAGCCGGTCGGCAATGCGATCGCGCAGCTGAAGTTCATGCCGAAGAAGGGCGCGGGGCTCGTGCGCAAGGTGCTCGAGTCGGCGATCGCGAACGCGGAGCACAACCACGGCGCCGACGTCGACGAATTGAAGGTGGCGCGCATCGAAGTCGATACCGCGCCGGTATTGAAGCGTTTCGCCGCGCGCGCCAAGGGGCGCGGCACGCGCATCGTGAAGCGCAACAGCCACATCACGATCGCGGTCAGCGACGGCAAGAAGGACTGAGCGCATGGGTCAGAAAGTCAATCCGGTCGGCATCCGCCTCGGCATCACGCGCGACTGGTCGTCGAAGTGGTACGCGGGCAGGAAGCAGTTCCCGCAGCACATCCATACCGACTACCGGGTGCGCGAGTTCCTGCGCAAGAAGCTCGCCGAAGCCTCGGTCAGCCGCATCCAGATCGAGCGCGCCGCGCGGCGCGTCAACATCACGATCCAGACCGCGCGTCCGGGCATCGTGATCGGCAAGAAGGGCGAGGACATCGAGAAGCTGCGCCAGGAGACCGCGAAGCTGCTCGGGCTGCCCACCGTCGACGTGCGCCTGAACATCGCCGAGATCAGGAAGCCCGAGCTCGACGCGCAGCTCGTGGCGGACGGCATCGCGCAGCAGATCGAGAAGCGCGTGATGTTCCGCCGCGCGATGAAGCGCGCGGTGATGAGCACCATGCGCAGCGGCGCGCTCGGCGTCAAGGTGCGCGTCTCGGGCCGCCTGAACGGCGGCGAGATCGCGCGCACGGAGTGGAGCCGCGAGGGCCGCATTCCGCTGCACACGTTCCGCGCCGACATCGACTACGGCTTTGGCGAGGCCCACACCACCTACGGCGTGATCGGCGTGAAGGTGTGGATCTTCAAGGGCGAGATCTTCGACAAGGCGGAACTCGAGGCGGCGCCGCAGGACGAGGCGGCAACGGCGACGGCAGCGCCTCCGGCGCAGCCGGCGGCGGGTGCCGAGACCCAGGCCACGGGCTGAAGCAATCATGTTGCAACCAAAACGAACCAAGTACCGCAAGATGTTCAAGGGCCGCAACACCGGCCTCGCGCATCGTGGTGCGGGCGTCGCCTTCGGCGAATACGGCCTGAAGGCGACCGGACGCGCGCGCATGACGGCGCGCGAAATCGAGGCGGCGCGCCGCGCCATGGCGCGCCACGTCAAGCGTGGCGGGCAGATCTGGGTGCGCGTGTTTCCCGACGTGCCGATCAGCAAGAAGCCGCTCGAGGTCCGCATGGGCAGCGGCAAGGGCAACGTCGAGTACTGGGTGGCGAAGGTGCTGCCCGGCAAGGTGCTCTTCGAGATGGAAGGCGTCGACGAGCAGACCGCGCGCGAGGCATTCCGCCTCGCCGGCGCCAAGCTCTCGGTGCCGACCTCGTTCGTGAAACGGCAGGTGCGCTGATGGATGCGAAACAGCTGCGGGCGAAGTCGGCCGCGGAGTTGAAGGACGAGCTGCTGAAGCTGCGCCGGGAGCAGTTCGCGCTGCGCATGCAGCGCGCCACCGGCCAGGGCGCCAAGCCCGACCAGTTCGGCAAGGTCCGCAAGTCGATCGCGCGCCTGAAGACGGTGATGCGCGAGGCGGCGGTCGCTGGAGGCAGGAAATGAGCGAAGCAGCAGTCAATGTGAAGGGCACCCGGGTCCTGACGGGCCGGGTCGTCAGCAACAAGATGCAGAAGACGATCGCCGTCGAGATCGAGCGGCTCGTGAAGCATCCGACGTACGGCAAGTACATCCGCCGCACGACCAAACTGCTGGCGCACGACGAGAACGGCGACTCGCGCGAGGGCGACCGGGTGTCGATCGCGCCGTGCCGGCCGATGTCGCGCCGCAAGTCCTGGCGCCTGGTCGAGGTGCTCGAGCGTTCGGGAGGCCGCAACCCATGATCCAGCTCCGCACGATGCTGAATGCCGCCGACAACAGCGGCGCGCGCACGCTGATGTGCATCAAGGTGCTCGGCGGCACGCGCCGCCGCTATGCGTCGGTGGGCGACGTGATCAAGGTGAGCGTCAAGGACGCGATCCCGCGCGGCAAGGTCAAGAAGGGCGAGGTCTACGACGCGGTGGTCGTGCGCACCAGGAAGGGCGTGCGGCGCGGCGACGGCTCGCTGATCCGCTTCGACGGCAACGCGGCGGTGCTGCTGACCAACAAGCTCGAGCCGATCGGCACCCGCATCTTCGGGCCCGTCACGCGCGAGCTGCGTACGCAGCAGTTCATGAAGATCATTTCGCTCGCCCCGGAAGTGATCTGAGGAGTGCAAGCGGTGAGCAAGATTCGACTCAAGGACCACGTGGTCGTGCTGTCCGGCAAGGACAAGGGCCGGCGCGGCGCGATCGTCAAGGTGCTCGACGGCGGCAACGTCGTCGTCGAGGGTGTGAACATGGTGAAGAAGCACCAGAAGCCGCGCAATTCCGCGGCCGGCCCGCAGCCGGGCGGCATCGTCGAGCGCGAGGCGCCGCTGCCCGCCTCGAAGGTCGCGATCTGGAACCCGGCAGCGAAGAAGGGCGACCGGATCGGCTTCAAGCGCCTCGCGGACGGCCGCAAGGTGCGTGTCTTCAAATCGAACGGCGAACAGATCGACGCCTGAGGCGTCGGCAACGGTAGGGCACATGGCCAGGCTACAGGAAATTTACCGCAACACGATCGTGCCGCAGCTGCAGCGCGAGCTCGGCGTCGCGAACACGATGCAGGTGCCGAAGATCGTCAAGATCACGGTCAACATGGGCGTGGGCGAAGCCGTCGCGGACCGCAAGGTCATGGACGCGGCGGTCGCCGACCTGACGAAGATCACCGGCCAGAAGCCGGTGCTCTGCAACGCGAAGAAGTCGGTCGCGTCGTTCAAGGTGCGCGAGAACCTCGCGATCGGCTGCAAGGTGACGCTGCGCGGCGCACGCATGTACGAGTTCCTCGACCGCCTGATCAGCATCGCGATGCCGCGCATCCGCGACTTCCGCGGCGTGCCGTCGCGGTCGTTCGACGGCCGCGGCAACTACACGCTCGGCGTCAGGGAGCAGATCATTTTCCCCGAGATCCAGTACGACCAGATCGACCAGCTGCGGGGCATGGACATCACGATCACGACGACGGCGAAGGACAACAAGGCGGGCAAGGCATTGCTCGACGCCTTCAACTTCCCGTTCCGCAAGTAAACGAGAGAGACGGCAATGGCCAAGACCAACATGGTGGAACGCGAGAAGCGGCGCGCGCGGACCGTGCAGAAGTACGCGGCGAAGCGTGCGGCGCTGAAGGAGATCATCCGCAGCCCGAAGTCCTCGCCGGAAGCGCGGGCCGAGGCGCAGGCGAAGCTGCAGGCGCAGCCGCGTGACGCGAGCGCGTCGCGCGCCCGCAACCGCTGCGCGATCACGGGGCGTTCGCGCGGCGTGTACCGCAAGTTCGGGCTCGCGCGCGTCAAGGTCCGCGAGGTCGCGAATCGCGGCGAGATCCCGGGCCTCGGCAAGGCGAGCTGGTAAGGAGCGCACGGCATGAGCATGACTGACCCCATCGCCGACCTGCTGACGCGCATCAGGAATGCGCAGTCCGCCCGCAAGACGGAAGTGTCGCTCGCGAATTCGCGCGTCAAGACCGCGATCGTCAAGGTGCTGAAGGATGAAGGCTACGTCAGCGATTTTCGCGTGGCGGAGGATTCCGGCAAGGCGACGCTGACGATCGAACTGAAGTATTACGAAGGCCGCCCGGTCATCGACCGGCTCGAGCGGGTGAGCCGCCCCGGGCTGCGCATTTACCGCGGCAAGAACGAGCTGCCGAAGGTGCTGGGCGGGCTCGGTACCGTGATCGTCTCGACGCCGAAGGGCGTGATGACCGATCGCGAGGCGCGTGCCAGCGGACAGGGTGGCGAAGTGCTCTGCATCGTCGCCTGACGGAGAGGGAATCATGTCGAGAGTTGCCAATCGTTCCGTGCCGCTGCCGCAGGGCGTGACCGCCCAGATCGGCGCGCAGGCCGTCACCGTGAAGGGCGCGAAGGGATCGCTGACGCTGCCGCTCGCGCACGGCGTGCGCGTGGAGCAGCAGGACAAGGCGCTGGCGGTGAAGTTCGCCGATGCGCCCGCGCGCGTGCACGCGGGTTCGACCCGTGCGCACCTCGCGAACATGGTGCAGGGCGTCTCGAAGGGTTACGAGAAGAAGCTCGAACTCGTCGGCGTCGGCTTTCGCGCCGCGGTGCAGGGCAAGAGCCTGAACCTGACGCTCGGTTTCTCGCATGCGGTGAATTTCCCGATCCCCGAGGGCATCACGATCGAGGCGCCGAGCCAGACCGAGATCCTCGTGAAGGGCACGGACCGGCAGCAGGTCGGCCAGGTGGCCGCCAACATCCGCCGGATCCGTCCTCCCGAGCCCTACAAGGGCAAGGGCGTGCGCTACACGGACGAGCGCATCGTGCTGAAGGAAGGCAAGAAGAAGTAGCAGGTGCGGCGATGAACATTACGAAAAAGGAGCGGCGCCAGCGCCGCGCAGTGAAGACCCGCGCGAAGATCCGCGAGCTCGGCATGGCCCGGCTCACGGTGCATCGCACGCCGCGCCACATGTACGCGCAGCTGTTCGACGCGTCGGGCGGCAAGGTGCTCGCCGCCGCCTCGACCGTGCAGGAAGCGGTCGCGAAGGGTCTCGAGGGCACGGGCAACGTCGAGGCCGCGAAGGCCGTCGGCCGCGCGATCGCCGAGCGCGCGAAGGCCGCCGGCATCACGCGGGTCGCGTTCGACCGGTCCGGTTTTCAGTATCACGGCCGCGTGAAGGCGCTGGCCGACGCCGCGCGCGAAGCGGGCCTGGAGTTCTGACGTGGAAAGATCACGCATGGGCGGACGAATGGGCGGACGGGACAAGCAGCAGCCGGCCGACGAGTTCCTCGAGAAGCTGGTGGCCGTCAACCGCACCGCCAAGGTCGTCAAGGGCGGCCGGCAGTTCGGCTTCACCGCGCTGACGGTGGTCGGCGACGGCGCCGGGCGCGTCGGTTTCGGCTTCGGCAAGGCGCGCGAAGTGCCGGTGGCCATCTCGAAGGCGATGGCGCAGGCGCGCAAGAACATGGTCAACGTGAGCCTGCGGGGCGACACGCTGCACTACACCGTGAAGGGCATGCACGGCGCGACCACCGTGCTGATGCAGCCCGCTTCCGACGGTACCGGCGTCATCGCGGGCGGCGGCATGCGTGCCGTGCTCGAATGCGCAGGGATCAGGAACGTGCTGGCGAAGAGCTACGGATCGCGCAACCCGATCAACGTCGTGCGCGCGACGATCAAGGCGCTCGGCGCGGTGCGCTCGCCCGACGACTTCGCCGCCAAGCGCGGCAAGAGCGTCGAAGAGCTGCTCGGAGCCTGAACATGAACGCGAACACGAAGGGCGCAATGCGGGTCACGCTCGAGAAGAGCGTGGCCGGCCAGCTGAAATCGATCGCCGCGTCGGTGCGGGGCCTCGGCCTGCGCCGCCGGCACCAGTCCGTGACGGTCGCCGACACCGCGGAGAATCGCGGCATGATCCGCGCCGCGCGGCATCTCGTGAAAGTGGAGAACGCCTGATGCGACTCAACACACTCAAGCCCGCCCCCGGGGCACGGCGGCCGCGCCTGCGCGTCGGTCGCGGCGCTTCGGCCGGCCAGGGCAAGACCTGCGGTCGCGGCGTCAAGGGCCAGCGCGCGCGCAAGGGCGGCTACCACAAGGTCGGTTTCGAGGGCGGCCAGATGCCGCTGCAGCGCCGGCTGCCGAAGGTGGGCTTTCGCTCGAAGATCAAGGCCACCCGCGCCGAGGTGCGGCTGTCCGAGCTCGCGAAGGTCGCTGCCGCGGTGATCGATCTCGCGGCGCTCAAGCAGGCGAACGTCATTCCTGAATTCGCCGAACAGGCGAAAGTCGTGCTGTCGGGCGAGATCAAGCGGGCCGTGACGCTGAAGGGCGTCGGCGCCACCAAGGGCGCACGGGCCGCGATCGAAGCCGCCGGCGGGAAGTTCGAGGCGTAAGCGTGCCGACCGCGACCAGCAATCCGACGGCGATGCTCGGCGATGCGGCCCGCGTGGGCGAGATCCGCAGTCGCGTGCTGTTCCTGGTCGGTGCACTGATCGTGTACCGCATCGGGACCTTCATCCCGGTCCCGGGGATCGACCCGGGCGCGGTCGCGCGCTTCTTCGACGACCAGTCGAGCACGATCCTCGGCATCGTCAACATGTTCTCGGGCGGCGCGCTCGAGCGCCTGTCGATTTTCGCGATGGGCGTGATGCCGTACATCTCGGCATCGATCATCGTGCAGATGATGTCGATGGTGCTGCCGTCGTTCGTCGAGATCAGGAAGGAAGGCGAATCGGGTCGCCGTCGCCTCTCGCAGATCACGCGCTACGGCACGCTGGCGCTCGGTGCCGTGCAGTCGTTCGCCGCCGCGATGGCGCTGCAGAACGGCGGCATGGCGCTCGGTGGCGGCGGCTGGCAGTTCCTGTTCACGGCGACCGTGACGATGACCACGGGCACGATGTTCCTGATGTGGCTCGGTGAGCAGATGACCGAGCGCGGCGTCGGCAACGGCATTTCGATGCTGATCCTCGCCGGCATCGTCGCGGGGCTGCCCGGTGCGGTCGGCCGGACCGTCGAAGCCGTCAACACCGGCGAAATGTCCGGCCCGTTCGCGTTGCTGCTCGTGATCCTGATCGTCGGTGTCACCGCATTCTGCGTGTATGTCGAGCGCGCGCAGCGTCGCATCACGGTGAATTACGCCAAGCGTCAGGTCGGGCGGCGGATGTACGCCGGCCAGAGCACGCACCTGCCGTTCAAGCTGAACATGTCGGGCGTGATCCCGCCGATCTTCGCCTCGAGCCTGCTGCTCTTCCCGGCGACCGTCGCGAGCTTCGCCGGTACCGGGACCTCGGCAGCCGCGTCGGTGCTGCAGCGGGTGGCGGCGGCGCTCGGCTACGGCCAGCCGCTGCACCTCGTGCTGTACGCGGGCCTGATCCTTTTCTTCTGCTTCTTCTACACGGCGCTGGTGTTCAACGCGCGTGACACCGCCGACAACCTGAAGAAGCAGGGCGCGTTCGTGCCCGGCATCCGTCCCGGCCAGCAAACCGGCGACTATATCGACAAGGTGCTGACGCGGCTCACGCTGTGGGGCGCGCTCTACGTCACCGGCGTGTGCCTGCTGCCCGAGATCCTGATCTCGTCGCAGGGCGTGCCGTTCCAGTTCGGCGGCACCTCGCTGCTGATCGTCGTGGTCGTGGTCATGGACTTCATCGCGCAGCTGCAGGCGCACATGATGTCGCACCACTATCCGGGCCTTCTGAAGAAGGCGAACCTGTTGGGCTACGGGCGCGGCGGCGCGCCCCAGGGTTAAGTCATGAAAGTCAGACCTTCGGTCAGGAAGATTTGCAAGAACTGCAAGGTGGTGCGGCGTCGCGGCGTCGTCTACATCATCTGCTCGGATGTCCGCCACAAGCAGCGGCAAGGGTAAGCACATGGCACGTATTGCCGGCATCAACATCCCGATGAACAAGCACGTGTGGATCGGGCTCACGCACATCTACGGCATGGGACGCTCGCGTTCGCGCGCGGTCTGCGAGGCCGCGGGCGTGGATCCGTCCACCCGGGTCAAGGACCTCACCGAGGCGGAGATCAACGCGATCCGCTCGGCGATCGCCAAGGCGCCTGTCGAGGGTGACCTGCGGCGCGAAGTCTCGATGAACATCAAGCGCCTGATGGACCTCGGTTCCCACCGCGGCTTCCGTCATCGCAAGGGCCTGCCGGTCCGCGGCCAGCGCACGCGCACGAACGCGCGCACGCGCAAGGGCCCGCGCAAGCAGGCGGTCAAGCTGAACGCACCTCCGGGCAAGGCATAAGACATGGCTGAAACGAAGCAGCAGACGGCGGCCGCCGCGAAGAAGCCGAAGAAGGCACGCAAGAACGTGCTGGACGGCATCGCGCACGTGCACGCCTCGTTCAACAACACGATCATCACGATCACCGACCGCCAGGGCAACACGCTCTCGTGGGCGACCTCCGGTGGCTGCGGTTTTCGCGGCTCGCGCAAGAGCACGCCGTTCGCAGCCCAGGTGGCCGCCGAGAAGGCGGGCGTTGCGGCGCAGGAACACGGCGTGAAAAACGTCGAAGTGCGTGTCGGCGGGCCGGGCCCCGGCCGCGAATCCGCGGTGCGTGCGCTGAACGCCTGCGGCCTCAAGATCACCAGCATCGCGGACGTGACGCCGATACCGCACAACGGCTGCCGCCCGCCGAAGAAGCGTCGCGTCTGACGCGCAGAGGTTAACGATACATGGCACGTTACACAGGCCCGAAGTGCAAGCTCGCCCGTCGCGAGGGCACCGACCTCTTCCTGAAGAGCGGCGTCAAGCCGCTCGAGAACAAGTGCAAGTTCACGGTGCCGCCCGGCGGCGTGAAGAGCGAGCGGCGCCAGCGCCTCTCGGACTACGGCACGCAGCTGCGCGAGAAGCAGAAGCTGCGCCGCATGTACGGCGTGCTCGAGCGGCAGTTCTCGAACTATTACGTGGAGGCTGCCAGCCGGAAGGGCGCCACCGGCGAGAACCTGCTGAAGCTGCTCGAATGCCGGCTCGACAACGTCGTGTACCGGATGGGATTCGCGGCGACGCGCGCCGAGGCGCGCCAGCTGGTCGCCCACAAGGGGCTCGACGTCAACGGCGAGGCGGTCACGATCGCCTCGTACCAGGTCAAGCCGGGCGACGTCGTGCAGGTGCGCGAGAAGGCGCGCAAGCAGCTGCGTATCCAGAATGCGATGCAGATCGCCGCCCAGGTCGGTCTGCCGGAATGGGTCGAGGTCAACGACAAGGAGATGAAGGGCGTGTTCAAGTCCGTCCCCGGCCGCGAGGACGTGCTCCCTGACATCAACGAAAACCTCGTTGTCGAGCTCTACTCGAAGTAAAGGTGGTTGTCATGCAAGGAACGGTCAACGAGTTTCTGAAGCCGCGGGTCGTCAAGGTCCAGCCGATCGCGCCCCGCCAGGCGCGCGTCGTGATCGAGCCGTTCGAGCGCGGCTTCGGCCATACGCTCGGCAACGCGCTGCGGCGCGTGCTGCTGTCGTCGATGCCGGGTGCGGCGATCACGGAAGCTGAAATCGACGGCGTGCTGCACGAGTACACGAGCATCGAGGGCGTGCAGGAAGACGTCGTCGACATCCTGCTCAACCTGAAACAGGTTGCGCTGCGCATGCACACGCGCGACAGCGCCGAGCTGCGCCTGTCGAAGAAGGGCCCGGGCCCGGTCACGGCCGGTGACATCCAGGCCGACCACGACATCGAAGTCGTGAACCCCGACATCGTGATCGCGAACCTGACCAAGGCGGGCGAGCTGACGATGACGTTGCGTGTGGAGCGCGGGCGCGGCTACCGTCCGGCGGTGCAGCGCGCGGCGTTCGAGGAGCAGTCGCGCCCGATCGGCCGGCTGCAGCTCGATGCGTCGTTCAGCCCGATCCGTCGCGTGACCTATTCGGTCGATGCGGCGCGCGTCGAGCAGCGTACCGACCTCGACAAGCTGGTGCTCGACATCGAGACCAACGGCACGATCGACGCGGAAGAGGCGATCCGTCGCGCCGGCAGCATCCTCAAGGACCAGCTGTCGGTGTTCGTCGACCTGCAGGGTGAGGAAGAGGCCTCCTCGAAGGTCTCCGAGATGCAGTTCGACCCGATCCTGATGCGTCCGGTCGACGAGCTCGAGCTCACCGTGCGCAGCGCGAACTGCCTGAAGGCGGAGAACATCCACTACATCGGCGACCTCGTGCAGCGCACCGAGGTCGAGCTGCTGCGCACGCCGAACCTCGGCAAGAAGTCGCTCACCGAGATCAAGGAAGTGCTGCAGAGCCACGGCCTGATGCTCGGCATGCGGATCGACGGCTGGCCGCCGACCGGCCTGAAGCACGACGAAGAGCGCGGCATCACGCTGTAAGAGTCGAAAGAAGAGAAGTCCATGCGTCACAACCTTTCCGGGCGGCAGCTGTCGCGCAACAGTTCGCATCGTCATGCGATGTTGCGCAACATGAGCGTGTCGCTGCTGCGGCACGAAACCATCCGCACCACGCTCCCGAAGGCGAAGGAATTGCGCCGTGTCGTCGAGCCGCTGATCACGCTCGCGAAGAGCGACTCGGACGCGAACCGTCGCCTCGCGTTCTCGCGGCTGCGCGACGCCGCGGTGGTCGACAAGCTGTTTTCGGACCTCGGCCCGCGCTTCAAGGCGCGCCCGGGCGGCTATACCCGCATCCTGCACATGATGCCGCGTCCGGGGGACTCGGCGCCGATGGCGCTGATGCAACTCGTCGACGGCCCGGCCGAGGTGGCGGCGGCTCCGGCGGCGGACGAGACCGCGCCGAAGAAGGCGAAGGCGGCGAAGAAGAAAGCGGCCGCGCCGAAGAAGACAGCGACGAAGAAGGCGGCGGAGGCCGAGCCGGCGCCGAAGAAGAAGGCCGCGAAAAAGAAAAAAGCCTAGGGTCTTTCACCCGCGGCGAGGGAAAAAGCCCGGCATTTGCCGGGCTTTTTCGTTACGGCAGCTGACGCTCGCGGCCGCGCGCCGGTATGCTCCCGGCTCCGGCAACAAAGGAGTGCTTCATGAGTCTCGCCTCGGAGTTCAAGGAATTTGCGATGAAGGGCAGCGTCATCGACCTCGCGGTCGGTGTCGTCGTGGGTGCGGCCTTCGGCAAGATCGTATCCTCGCTGGTCGGCGATGTGATCATGCCGCCGATCGGCATGGCGGTGGGCGGCGTCAATTTCTCGGATCTCGCGGTCACGCTGGGCGCGGCGCCGGACGGCTCGGCGGTGGTGCTGAAATACGGCGCCTTCCTGCAGACGATTTTCGACTTCCTGATCATCGCGATCGCGCTGTTCATGGCGATCAAGCTCATCAACAAGCTGAAGCGCCCCGATCCCGCCGCGCCGCCGCCGCCACCGCCACGCAGCGAGGCGCTGCTCGAGGAAATCCGCGACCTGCTCAGGAAAGGGTCCTGAAGGCCTCGCGCGTCAGGTTCTCGCAGCCCGCGGCAGTGACGGCGAGATTGTCCTCGATCCGGATGCCGCCAAACGGCGTGAACTGCGCCACGCGCGCCCAGTCGATGTGGCGCGCGTGGCTCCCCGCCTTCGCCGCGGCGAGCAGTGAGTCGATGAAGTAGAGGCCAGGCTCCATCGTCACGACGTAGCCTTCCTCGAGCACGCGGGTGAGCCGCAGGCTCGGATGGCCGGGCGGGCGTGGAATGTCGCCGCCCTCGGGCGAGGCGAGCGTGCCGCCGACGTCGTGCACCTGCAGGCCGAGGAGGTGCCCGAGGCCGTGCGGCAGGAACACGCCCGAGAGCCCGGTCTCGACGGCCGCTTCGGCATCGAGCGTGATGACGCCCGAATCGTGCAGCAATTCGGCGATCAGCCGGTGCGCGGTCAGATGCAGGTCGCGCCAGTCGACTCCGGCGCGCACGCCTGCGCACAGCGCCTGCTGGACTTCGTCCATGCGACCGACCAGGGTCGCGAAATCCGGGTCGCGGAACGAATAGGTGCGCGTGATATCCGACGCGTAGCCGGCGAAGGTGGCGCCGGCATCGATCAGCAGCGAGCGGTGCTCGGCCGGTGGCCGGCGCTCGAGCACCTGGTAGTGCAGCACTGCGCCGCCCGCATTCAGCGCGACAATCGGGTTGTAGGGCAGCTCCTGCTCCCGGACGGCGATCGATGCCATGTACGCGAGCGCGATGCCGTACTCGCTCTCGCGAGCCTCGAATGCCCGCGCGGCCGCCGCGTGCGCGCGGGCGCCGAGCCGGTTCGCGGCGCGCAGGCACGCGAGCTCGTAGGCCGTCTTGCGCGCCCGCACGAAATCCAGCCGCGTGATGAGCGGCGCCGGATTGACAGCCGCGAAGCCCCAATCGGCGAAGCCATCCGGATCGCCGATGAAGGCCACGCGGCCGCCTTTCGGGATGCCCGCGCGCGCGCCGGCACGGTCGCGGATCGGCTCGATGTCGAACGCCCCCGTCCACCAGCTGTCCGGCAGCGGCGTCGGTTTGTGCCAGTAGTCGTCGGGAGAATTGAACAGCAGCCTGGGCCTGCGCCCCGGCCGAATGACGATGAAACAATCAGGCGTCCCGTCGAGCGGAGCCCAGAGCCGGAACGCCGCATGGGCCTTGAACGGGTAGGGGTAGTCGTCGAACTCGACCATCCGCAGTCCGCCGGAGTGCAGGACCAGGCCGTCATAGCCCTCCTTGTCGAGGGCCGCCGCGGTGTCGGCGCTTACCGACGCGAGGTGGGAGGGGTAGAGCTCATCGAGCGCTTCGGTTTGCATCTTCGGCCTGTCTCGTAGGCGGATTCCGACAGCCCCGCGGGGCCGACAGGCGGAGCCGCACTGTTTAAAATGACCTGCGGACTCTATAGAATTTGCCGCCGCGATGAAATTCGCGGAACACGTCTCACATTCAACCACTCTCGCTTCTCTTTCTGGGGTATCGATCAATGAAGACGAAACTTGCTTTTGGCGCCCTCCTGGCGGCGCTCATGCTGACTGCCTGCAGCAAGCCGGCCGACACGGCGGCGCCTGCTGCCGACGCCGCGGCTGCCGCGACGGATGCGGCTGCTGCGGCCGGTGATGCGGCTGCCTCGGCGGCCGACGCTGCCGGCGCGGCTGCGACGGATGCCGCCAATGCGGCCGCCGGCGCTGCGACGGATGCTGCCAATGCTGCCGCCGGTGCTGCGACGGATGCCGCCAACGCGGCGGCCGGCGCTGCGACGGATGCCGCCAATGCGGCCGCCGAAGAGGTGAAGAAGTAATTCGCGGGAATTGCTCTTCTCCCGAGCCCTAGGCTCACCCGAGGCCCGGCTGGCGAGTCATCGCCTGTCCGGGCCTCGTCGTCTGGAGACTCCGGTTTGACGGTTACGGTACGCGATGCGCGGATTTCGGTGCATGACCGGCGATGGATCGAGAGCGTCTATCGCGAGTATCTCGATGACCTCGCGCCGCTCAACACGGGCGTGTTTCCGGCGCTCGGCGAAGTGGGCCATCGTGAACCGGACCAGCTCGCGCGCTGGTTCGCCGATTCGAGCGCGAAGATCTTCACGATCTGCAAGTCATCGGCACCCGTCGGCTTCGCGATGATCGTTCCCGGTCGCGCGGCGCCAGGGCGCGTCGCGGCCGATTTCCACATGGCGGAATTTTTCGTCGCACGTGCGCACCGCCGGCTCGGCATCGGCCAGGGCGCCGTCGCCCTGCTGCTCGACCGCTTCGCCGGGCGATGGGAAGTGCAGGAATACCTGCGCAATCCCGGCGCGGTGAAGTTCTGGCGGCACGTGGTGTCCGACTACACCCGCGGCGACTACGAAGAACGGGTCGCAAACGGCGAAGTGCGGCAGTGGTTCCGTTCGGGTCCGTCGCGGGCGCGCAGCGGCTGACCGCGCCCTCAGCGCCGCTTCCTGAGCGGCTGCATGCGCTGGCGCTGCAGGGCGCGCCGGACGCTGCGCTCGATCCCCGCGAGCGCACCGTCCACCGCCGCGTCGAGTGATGCGTGCCTGCACTCGAACACCTGGGTTGGAAGATTGCGCAGGACCACCTTGATGCGGCAGACCCGGTCGACACCACCGCGCGGGCCGTTGAGATCATCCGTGCGGACGCTGATCCGGAAGATCGAGTCCGAGAATTTTCCGAGTCGCGTGCCGAGCTTGCGGCGAATGTAGTCGCGGTCCTGGCGCTCGAGGTCGCGTTGCTCCGCGCGAATGAACGCCGGCAGCGGCGCGCGCAGCGCGCTGTCGGGCTTGCGGGTGCGGGCGCGCGCAGTGCGCGCCTGCTTCGTTTTCCGGACGGCCATGATCATTGCTCCGTCAGACCGGTTTCGGCGCCTGCCGGCCCTGTTCCTGCGCGATCACGTCGAGCGCAATCGTCGAGTGGGCGTAGGCGCCGCCCGCGCGCATCTCGGCGGCGACCCAGATGGCTTCCATCAGCTCCTCCGCCGATGCGCCGTGGCGCAGCGCGGCCTTGGTATGGCCGCGTATGCAATACGGGCACTGCGTGACATGGGCGACGGCCACCGCGATCAGTTGCTTGGTCTTCGACGGCAGCGCGCCGTCCGCGAAGACCCGCTCGCTGAATGCGGTGAACGCATCGTGGATGTGTGGCGCGAGGCGCTTGCGCGTCTCGGCGATCTCCCGCGTCGATCGGGGAAAAACTTCGTCTGCCATGTGGTGATCTCCTCGCGCCCACCATAACAAGTCACCGTGCGGGCAGGCAATGCGCGAGGTATTTTCCGGTGCAGGAGCCGGGCGCGCGCGCGATGTCCTCGGGAGTACCGGCCGCGACCACGGCGCCGCCGCCCGCGCCGCCTTCGGGACCGAGGTCGATCACCCAGTCCGCGCTCTTCACCACGTCGAGGTTGTGCTCGATCACGACGACGGTATTGCCCTCGTCGCGAAGGCGATGCAGCACCGCGAGCAGTTGCGCGACGTCGTGGAAATGCAGGCCGGTCGTCGGTTCATCGAGCAGGTAGAGCGTGCGGCCGGTGGCACGCTTGGCGAGTTCACGTGCGAGCTTCACCCGTTGCGCTTCGCCGCCCGACAGCGTGGTCGCGCTCTGGCCGAGCCTGAGATACCCGAGGCCCACGTCGACGAGCGTCGCGAGGCGGGTCGCCACCGGCGGAATCGTGCGGAAGAACCCGAGCGCGTCCTCGACCGTCATCTCGAGTACTTCGTGGATGTTCCTGCCACGAAAGCGGATCTCGAGCGTCTCGCGGTTGTAGCGCTGGCCCTTGCAGACATCGCAGGGGACGTAGATGTCCGGCAGGAAATGCATCTCGACCTTGAGCACGCCGTCGCCCTGGCAGGCCTCGCAGCGCCCGCCCTTCACATTGAAGCTGAATCGCCCCGCGCCGTAACCGCGGGCACGCGCCTCGGGCACCTGGGCGTAGACCTCGCGCAGCGGCGTGAAAAGGCCGGTGTAGGTGGCGGGATTCGAGCGCGGCGTGCGCCCGATGGGACTCTGGTCGATGTCGATCACCCGGTCGAGCGATTCGAGGCCGTCGATCCGCTCGCAGGGCGCGGCCTCGCGCGGCGTGCCGTTCAGCTGCGCGGCGACGTGGGCATGGAGCGTATCGTTGATGAGCGTCGACTTGCCCGAGCCCGACACACCCGTGACGGCGGTGATCAGGCCGATCGGGATCTCGACCGTGATGCCGCGCAGGTTGTTGCCGGTGGCACCCACGATGCGCAGCCAACGCTTGCCCGGGCTCGTGCGCAGCGGCGGCATCGGCACCGATTCGCGCCCGGAGAGGTAGCGGCCGGTGAGGGATGTCGGCGACGCCTCGATGTCGGCCGGCGTGCCCTGCGCGACGATCGCGCCGCCGTGGATGCCCGCGCCCGGGCCGAGATCGACGACATGATCGGCCGCAAGGATCGCCTCCTGGTCGTGCTCGACGACGATGACGGTATTGCCGATGTCGCGGAGGTGCCGCAGCGTGTCGAGGAGGCGCCGGTTGTCGCGCTGGTGCAGCCCGATCGAGGGTTCGTCGAGGATGTACATGACGCCCGTGAGGCCGGAGCCGATCTGGCTCGCGAGGCGGATCCGCTGCGCTTCGCCGCCGGAGAGCGTGTCGGCGCTGCGGTCGAGGGTCAGGTAGTCGAGCCCGACATCGACGAGGAACTGCAGGCGCTGGCGCACCTCGCGCACGATCCGCGCCGCCACTTCGCCGCGCCAGCCGGCGACCGCGAGTTCTCCGAAGAAAACGTGCGCGGCACCGACCGGCAACCGCGCGATATCGGCCAGGCTGCGGTCGGCGACGAACACGTGGCGTGCGGTGCGGCCGAGGCGCGAGCCCCCGCAATCGGGGCATGGCCGCGTGCCGAGGTACTTCGCGAGCTCTTCGCGCACGCGTGGCGATTCCGTCTCGCGATAGCGCCGCTCGAGGTTCGGCACGATGCCCTCGAACGGATGTCGCGAGCGCTTCGCCCGCCCGCGTGCATCGGCATCGTGGAACTCGATGACGGAATCGCCGCTGCCGTCGAGCAGCACGCGCTGTACCCTGTCCGGCAGGTCGCGCCACGGGGCTTCGATATCGAACCGGTAGTGCCGCGCGAGCGACTGGATCATCTGGAAGAAATGCCGGTTGTTGCGATCCCAGCCGCGCACCGCGCCGCCCGCGAGCGACAGCTGCGGATGCCGGACGATGCGCTGCGGATCGAAGAAGCCTTGCGTCCCGAGGCCGTCGCAGGTCGGGCAGGCGCCGGCGGGATTGTTGAAGGAGAACATCTTCGGTTCGAGGAGCGGGACGCTGTAGCCGCACACGGGGCAGGCGTGGCGGTTCGAGAACAGCATTTCCTCCATCCCTGCATCGGGGAAGGCGAGGCGCGCCGTGCCGCCGGATACGCGCAGCGCCGTTTCGAACGACTCGGCGAGACGCTGCCCTGCGTCCGGGCGGACCCGGAAGCGATCGACCACCGCTTCGATCGTGTGCTTCTTCTTCGGATCGAGCGTCGGCAGGGCATCGAACTCGTGCACGCGGCCGTCGATGCGCGCGCGCACGAAGCCCTGGCCCTGCAGGTCCTCGAGCGCATCGCGATGCTCGCCCTTGCGCCCCTCGATCACCGGTGCGAGCAGCAACGCCGCGAGGCCCTCGGGCAGCGCCAGCACCTGGTCGACCATCTGGCTCACGGTCTGCGCGGCGAGGTCCGTGCCGTGATCCGGGCAGCGCGGCGTGCCCGCGCGCGCGTACAGCAGGCGCAGGTAGTCGTGGATCTCGGTCACCGTGCCGACGGTCGAGCGCGGGTTGTGCGACGTGGCCTTCTGCTCGATCGCGATCGCGGGGGAGAGACCCTCGATCGAGTCGACGTCCGGCTTGTCCATCATCGACAGGAACTGGCGCGCATAGGCCGACAGCGATTCGACATAACGGCGCTGGCCCTCGGCATAGAGCGTATCGAAGGCGAGCGAGGACTTGCCGGAGCCCGACAGACCGGTGATCACGATCAAGCGGTCCCGGGGCAGGTCGAGGTCGATGTTCCTGAGGTTGTGGGTCCGCGCGCCGCGGATGCGGATGTGCTGCATGTCGCAGTCATTTTACAGGTGCGGACGGCGTGCACAGGTCGTACGCATGGGTCGTGTCACCGCCCGATCCGCGTCCTGCCCGGCTCAAGCGGCGCGCTGCGCCGCCGATACCTCCCTCGCAGGAGGTACTCGAATGCGGCCCTGGGTGTTGTCTGTCTGCGTGCTCGCCGGTTTCGGTGGTGGCGGCGGTGATTCCGCGGCGCCGGGTGCCGGCGCGCCGGCGCAGGTCACGCGTCCGGTCACGCAATCCGACGCCGAGATTGCCGCGCTGCTGTACAGCGATCGCCAGCGCACGCCCGACGGATTCCGCCTCGATGCCGCACCGACGGGCTACGAGCAGGTGACGACGCTGCATCTGGCCGGTTGCACCGATGACTGGAACGAGGCGCTCGAGTGGTCGGAGACGGCGGCCGAAGACGCGCCGTCGTACGCCAATCTCGTCGAAACGCGTACCGATCCGCGCTTCTTCGAGTTCAACCGGGTCACGAACTCGCCCGTGTACACGCTCGTGCGCATGCGCGTCTACCGATGCGCGTTCTTCGATCCGGTGGCGGACACGCTGAACGCGCGGCCGCTCGATGCCGCGACCGTCGGGGCGTTCGCGGAATACCAGTGGCAGTTCACGCCATACAACAACTTCGGCAATGTCGTGCTCGAGCGTGCGACGCGCGAGTCCGCGGAAGCGATCGAGCACACGCTCGATCTTGCGACGCTGACCCGTGCGGCGGATGGCGCCGGGTGCGATCGCGTCGACGTGATCGCCTGGCGCTGGCGGGTACGCCTGCCCACGGGCGCGGTCGAGATCGAAACAGAGCAACTGTGGCAGTTCGGGGCCCGCTTCCGGGACGGCGCCAGCGAGCTCTGCAGCGGTTGATCCTCAGCGCCCGGCGCGGCGACGCCAGGGCAGGTCCTTGAACGTGTCCTGGTCCGCCTTCAGGCGCAATTTCACGAACGGCCCCTGCGCCGTGTAGCGACTCGCGGTGTAGTCGTCGTCCTCGAAGCCCCGCAGGTTGTAGCCGATCGAGATCCAGAGATTCTTCGCGATCGTCACGCCGAGATCGATGCCGAGCGCGTAGTCGTGCACGCCCGATTCCCAGGAGTTCAGCGCCGTGCCGTGCAGGCCGACATCGAAGCGCGAATCGAGATCGCGCCTGAGGTCGACGCCATAGAGGTCCGACAGGCCGTCGTAGCGCTCGCCGTCGAAGTTGCTGCGCACGTAGCGCACGCCCCACTGCAGCCCGAGTTGGGTGCGCGGGTCGAGCTGCCAGTTCGTGTTGAGGTTGTTGATGATGCGCGCCGCTTCGACCCCGGCCCCGGTGTCGTCCTGCCGCTCGTAGCGCAGGTCGAGGCGGTCGAGCACGATCCAGCGGCTCTCGACCGGCCGGAACGCCCAGGCAAACTGGGCGTCGGCCGCGCTCGTGTCGGCGCCGGTCGTGAAATCGCTCTGCATCGCGCGCAGCGTGAGCGCAAACGCATGGCCGCGGACGGGCTCGCGATAGAGCCCGCCCGAGAGGATCCATCGATCCTCGCTGTCCGCGGCGCGCCATTCGACGCGTGAGGTCGCGGTCCAGAGATCACTGCGGTAGAGCGCGCCGATGTAGCTCGCGAGGTAGTCGTCCGAGAGCGTGCCCGAAGCGAGCGGCCGCCCCGGCATCAGCGGGGCGAGTGCCGGGCCGCGCACGGTGTTGCTGCTGTCGAGGCCGACGTCGAGGCCGAGGCGCTCATTGACCTGCCAGCCCTGGGTCAGGCCGAAGTTCGCGAAGGTGCGCGGGCCGTACTCGCTCGCCTGCTGCGTCAGGCCCGATGTGACCTGTGCGCGGTTCCACGGCGTTGCGCGCACTCCGACGCGGGCCATGTCGGCATCGAACGTCGCGCCGTCGGCGTGCTCGTATTCGGCGAACAGCTTGACGTCATCCCGCAGCGCGTAGTCGGCGCCCACGAGATAGCGGTCCGGGTAATCGACGCTCGCGGCAGCGCTGCTGCCAAGATTTGCATCGAGCGAACCGCGCAGCGTGACCCGCCGATCGAGGAAATCGCGGCTGCCCGACACGAATGCCTGTTCGGACCGTTGCGTTCCGCTCGAGGTGCCACTGTCCTCGACACTGCGCAGTCCGACGCCGAAGCGGCCGAGTTCCGCCTCGCGACGCAGCTCGAGGCTCGCGTGGCGCCGGTCGGCGCCGGTCTCGAGCGCTTCCTCCGCGAACACCTCGCCGAGTCCCTGCCAGTGCTCGTCGAGCCTGAAACGCGCATCGAGCCCGGCCTTGCGCGCGCCGACCTCGCTCGAGAGCTGCTGGCCGGTACCCAAGCCCGGCTCGGTTTCGCCCGCGTAGGCGCGCGCATCGAGGCGCTTGCTGACGTGCTTCAGCTCGGTGAGCCAGGCGGCGGCGCTCGCGGCCCGCGCGGGGTCGTCGGAATCACTGTGCGCGAATTCGGCGCGCCACTCGGTCGCGGCGCCGAGGCGCCAGCGCAGGTCACTGCCGTAGACGGTGGAATCGCCCTGCGGCGCGCCCTCGTCGATGAAGGTGGCGCCGAGTTCGGCGCGGCCGTTCGCGAACCTGACGCTGCCGCGCCCGCCGGCGGTCACGTGTTCGTCGCCGTCGCCGTGTACCTCGTACTCGGCAATGATGTAGACGGGGTTGAAATCGCCGTCGCGGGCCGGCACCGGCTCCCTGAAGAATATCGTCCCGGCGAAGTAGTCGATGCTGTAATCGACGAAGCGGCTGAGCGGCCGCGTCTCGACGACCTGTTCGCTCCTGAAGCGGTCGCGGATCTCGATGCGCAGCTTGTCGCTGCCGACCACGATGCCGGCGCGCGTCAGGCGATAGAGGCCCGATGTGCCATCGCCCCGCAGCTCGTCCTTGACGAAACCGAGCGAGGAATCGGCGGCGAATGCGGTGTAGCCGACACGTTCGCCGGCGTAATCGCTGCGCAGGCCGGTGAACGAGCGGCTGTAGCGGGTGAGCTCGGTGACCGTGAGGCCGGTCTCGAAGTCGCCGAACAGCGCCATGAACTGCCGGCGTTCGAGCTTCACATAGAGCTTCTCGGCGCTCGCGGCTTCCTCGCGCGGATCGGCCGTGTCGCCGTACAGCGTGTAGTAGCGGTTCGGCTCGATCACGCCGAGCAGCCGGCGCTTCGCGAGTTCGGGATCGCGCGCGGAGTCGTAGGCGAGTGTCAGCAGGAACTCGCCCTTGATCCGTCCCTTCGCGAAGAACGCCACGCGCCCGTTGTCGGAGTAATTCTCCTCGAGATCCGCGGCGGACGCCGCCTCGGCATTGCCCGAGATCGTGCGCCAGGCGCCCGAGCCTTCGGCGAGGCCGACCAGGATCCAGTCGCGCGCCTCGGGCGCGAGCCAGACACGCAGTTCCTCGCTCTGCCGGTCGTTCAGCCGCAGCCGCAGCACCGCGCTGCCGGTTTGTGCGGTCGGCTCGAGTTCGAGCAGCGCGACGCCGTCATCGCCCACCTCGAATGTCGGTTCCCGATCGCCGAACGCAACCAGCGGGTTCTCGCGCAGCGAATCGACTTCCCACGCCGTGCGATAGGGCGGGTCGACACGCCAGCGTCCGCGCGTGCCGCGCCGTGCCGGCTTGCCTGCGGCGTCGAACAGGCGCAGCGCGATCACCGGACGGGAGCGTCCGTCCGCGATCAGGCGCGAGCGATCCTTCGCAACTTCCGCCCGTACCGCACCGCCCGAGTAGTGCACGGCGCGCGTGAGTTCCTGCAACAGCGCGCCATCGGGGCCGAGCACTCTTGCGGTGAACGTATTGTCGCCGTCCTTCAGGTCGATGCCGCGCCAGTGGCTCACGGCGACGGTCTTCGCATTGTTGGTCGCCGCGCCGTCGAAGTTGAGTGCGCTGACCGGCGTGCCGTTCAGGGCGAGTTCGACACGGTCCTTCGGGCCGTGCGCGATCGCGACCTTGACGCTCGGAATCGGCGGGCTGAAGTCGGGCCCCGGCCAGAGCCAGGCAATGCCCGGTGCAAGGCGCTCGAGCGTGAAATCCGGCATGCCCGCGAGCGTGGCGCGATCGGGCGCACGATCCGGCATGCGTACGGAAGCGCGTTCGGCTTCGTCGCGGGCGACCTGCGTCGTGCGCGCAGTCTTCGGCAGCGCGACGGCGATCGTGCCGGGCGCGGGGCGCGTCGCGAGCGGTGTGGCACCGTTGCCGGCCGCGAGCACGAAGTCGGCGCGCCACAGCGCGCCGCCCCGCAGGTCGACGAACTGCGAGGCGCCGCGCCCGGCGTGGCGCACGCGATCAGGGCAATTCGTGGCCGTGTAGCCCTTCGGCAGCGTCACGGTATCGAGCTGGACGACATGCGTGCCGGGCCGCAGGTCCTCGAAATGGTACTTGCCATCCTCGTCGGTGATCGCGTAGCGCCCGTCCTCGAGATAGACGCGCACGCCCGCGGCACCGGGCAGTTCGCGTGTCTCGTGTTCGCAATCGCCCGCAACGACACGCCCCATCACGATGCCGCGCTCGCGGAAGAGCTCTTCGCGCAGCTGGATCACGGCCTGCGCGGCGTTCGAGGTCACACCCGTGTCGGACGCCGCCTGCGCGCTGTTCGTCAGTTCGGGCCCGCGCGCGCCGACCGTGATTTCGACCACATAGCGCAGGCTCGCGGTGACCCCCGGATCGAGCGTGCCGAGCGCGAACATGAGCGTGCTGCCGTCGGCGCTGACTTGCGGGTCGGCCGCGCGGGCGGTGCCGCTGCGCGTCGAGCCCGGGCGGTAACGTACTCCCGGCGGCAGCCGGTCGGTGATCGTCACGCCGGCGAAGCGACCCGTCGTGCCGACATTCTGGACGGAGAGCGTGTACTGCACGAAGTCGCCCGCGGCGGCGACCGTCGTGATCGTGCCCTTCTGCAGGAAGAGCGCGCTGCCCGAAGGATCGAGCGGCACGTCGATGTTGGTCGGCGCCGGCCCGGCCAGCGTGAACGTGTTGCCAAACGAGCCCGGCCCGAGCGCGTAGGGTGCGCCCGGCAGCGCCTGCAGTTCGGCCTCCGTGGCCCGCGACGGGAAGGCGTGCCCGATGGGCGGCACGATCTCGAAGCGGTAGTCGCCGCCCGCGACGAGCGGGAAGCGGAACACGCCCGGAGCGAAGTTGTATACCGCGCCGCCCGCGTCCGTGACGGGCTGTCCGGTGACGATTTCCGCCGGATAGGCGCTCACGCCGTCATCGCCGAACACCTGCGCCGGCGCACCACTCGCCGTGACGAGCCGTACGCGCACACCGTTCACCGGCTCGCCGGTGCGCGAATCGAACACCAGGCCGAAGGGATCGACCAGCGCCTGCGCGGTTGCCGTGTCGGTGGCGTCACTCGTGTCGGCGTAGCTCGACGCGAGCGTCGCGTCGCGTTCGACCTGCAGCACGCAATCCCCGCTGCTCGCCGCCGCCGCACGGGTCTGGATGTAGCCGACGAATTCGCCGGTATCGGGCCCGGATTCGCTGAGTCGTACCCGTTCGCGGTCACCACCCGATGCCGTCACATCGATTTCGACCGTGTCGATCACGGTCGCATCGAGGTTCTGGTCCGTATCCCGCAGGCGCAGGAAGAGCGCCTCGCCGCCGTGCACGATGGGCGCGGCGACGAGCGGCAGGGGCTGTGCCGGATCGACGGTGGTGCCGTCGGCGAGCACCGGTGGCGGCAGCGTCACCGTGCCGCCCGGGCCCACGCACTGCGTCGGCGCGGTGGCGCCGGGCGTGCCCTGCGGCGTCGAACGCAGCAGCGTCAGCGTCGCGCGCGACGGCGCGGGCAGCACCGTGAAATCCGCCGGGTTCGACAGCGTGCGTCCCGCAATGCCATTGCCGTCGATGAACTCCACCGCGGCGATGTTGCGGATCAGCGTGCCGGGCGGCGTCTGCGCGGGCGCGCGGACCGGCCCCAACGCCAGAATTGCGAGCGCAAAAACCCCTGCCGCGCCGGAAACGAGGCGCTGCCATAACGCCACCGGGGCGGGGCGGCTATTCGCCGACCCGCCCCGGAGCGTTGCAGGAGTATCGTCGCTTGCGCTCTGCAAGGTCACCTCATCGTCGGACCGAGCGTCCTCAGTTGATCGTGACCTGGAAGCGCACGGTGACCGCGTTGCCTGCGCCGATCGCGACCGTCGTCAGCGCGGGCGCACCGACCACGAGGTCGGTCGCGGTGCGCGAGCAGCCGTCCGAGTTCGTGTCGGCGCCGGCTTCCGCGACACAGAACGTCGCCGGGTTCGCACCCACCGTGATCGACACGTCGCTGGCGCCGCCGTTGTAGGCGCCCGTGCGGAATGTCGTGTTCGCCGGCAGCGGGTCCGTGATCTGCAGCCCGGTCGCCGCAGCCGCACCGGTGTTCGCAATGGCCACGGCGTACTCGACGAACGCACCCGGAATCGCCTTCGGGTTGGTCACGCCGTTGTGCGGATCCTGCGTGACCGCCGAGGTCTTCGTGACCGTGAGCGCCGCCGACGAAACGGCGTACTGGTCGGCCGCGACTTCGGTCGCATCGCGCGCGGCGTCGCCAAACACGGTGTCCACCGCGCCCGGCGTGTCGGCGCCCGTCGTCTCGGTCGCGAGCGTCGCGCCGTTCGTGCCCGGCACCGCCGCGCGCGCGGAGAGCTGCACGTTCGCGAACTGGCCGTTGGTGGCGCCCGCCGGCACGTCGGCCACGATGAACACGACGACATTCGCGTCGGCCGCCAGCGTATCGATCGCGGTCGCCGTGTCGACACCGGCGTCATAGGTGCCGTTGGCGTTGCTGTCGACGAACACGCGCAGGTTCGCGACATCGGTGTTGTCGGTGTTGCCGAACACGGCGCCGCCCGTGAGGTTGGTCGGCGTGAGCTGGTAGCCCTGCGGGCCGTTGCCGGTGTTCGTGACGGTGAACGCCGTCACCTGGTTCGTCTGCCCCGGCGTGACGGGCGTATTGCCGCCCGACACCTCGGTCACCGTGAGGTCGATGCGGTTGTCGACGACGAAAGTCGTCGGTGCGCCGCCGCCGGGGGTCGAGTTGCCGGTCGGCGAGCTCTCGATCGGTGTCTGTGCGACGCCGCCGACCGAGTAGTTGACCGTCGACTGGTTGCTGACCGTCGTGTTCGCCGCGGTGCCGACGGCGCCTGCCGTCTGCCACGCGCCGAAGGCGGCGGTCGCGAGCACGGCGAGTGCGATCCGCCGCGGGTTACCTGCATGCAACATTGCGATACTCCTTTGTTTGCAATCGAATCAGGAAACGGGTTACTCGACGCGCGTGCGATAGGTCGCACTCGCGGTCGCGCCCGGCGCGAGCGGCATGCGCATCGCGTAGCGGACGTGACGGAATTCCTCGGGGCGCGCGGTGCGGGTCGTGCCGTCGGCATCGCGGACGGCCAGGTCATCGGCGCCGCCGTAGCGCTTGCCGTCGACCGAGTAGCTCACGGTGAAGGCGGCGGCGATCGCCGATCCGCTGATGAACACCATGTGCTCGGGCACCGGGCTGTCGATCGAGACGTCGCCCGCCGGTTTGGCGCACACATTGGTGGCGGAGACCGTCCAGACGACCACGCTGCCCGGCAGGACGGTGGTCGCGGCCACGAGTTCGGTGCGGTCAGTGCCATCGGCGCCCTTCACCGTGCGCTCGGTCTGGGCGGTGGTCTTCAGCTCGATACAGCCTTTTTCCTGCGCGAGCGCGAGGCTCGCAGGCAGCAGCGCCAGGGCAAAAGCGGCGAACGACGTATTGAAACGCTTCATGGGTGTTCCTTTTCAAGATGGGAGGGCGGGGTCCGCCCTAAAGAAACTGGTCGCTGCGGTCGATACACTGTGTTCGTGCCTTCCATGGCTGCCCGGGAATTGTTTCCGGGGCGGCAGCGAACAATTGTGACCGGCGTCTTAAGTTACCTGAGCAAAGCGGTGTGGACATAATAAAATGTCGACGCCGTCACTTTTTGTCCGCGCGGCGGCGCGGCCGCGCGACGTATGCTTCCCGCCCACGCCATGGAGGGCCGCTCTCCCCGATGCGACGCGCTCGTGCATTTCCGCTGCTGTCACTGCTGGCGCTCGCGCTCGGCAGCGCCATCGCACACGCGCAGCAGACGCCGATCACGCGCTACACGCGCCTTACCGGCAACATCAATTTCGTGGCGACCGGCGGGTCGCTGCGTTCGCAGGACAACAACGGCAATGCCTGCGCGCTGAACGGCTCCGATACGGCAGCCCTCACCGGCATTCCGCCGGGGGCGAGCGTCGTGGCGGCGTACCTTTACTGGGGCGGCTCGGGCGCAACGCCAGACACGAGCGTCACGCTGAACGGCAGCGGCGTATCGGCGAGCCGCACGTTTACCGCCACCTACGACAACGGCGGCACGGACTATCCCTACTTCGGCGCCTTCGCGGATGTCACAGCGCGCGTCAGCGGCAACGGCAGCTTCACTTTCGGCGGTCTCACGGTGAACACCGGTGCGCCCCACTGCGGCACCTCGGCGGTGGCGTCCGGCTGGTCGCTCGTCGTCGTTTACGGCTCACCGTCCGAACGCTTGCGCGCGATCAATGTGTTCGACGGCCTCGAGCCATTTCGCGGCAACGCGCTGACGCTGACCCCCGACGGCTTCCTCGTTCCGGCGACCGCGATCGACGGACGGATCGCCATCGTCGCGATGGAAGGCGACCCCGGCAATTCCGGCCCGATGGGCGGCTATTCCGAGGCGCTGCGCTTCAACGGCACGACGCTCGATGACGTCATCAACGTGCCAGGCAGCGATCCCCTGGTTCAGCCTTACGATGGTACGGTCAATTCGATAGGCGATGCGGCGAGCTACGGTTTCGACGTCGATACCTTCGATGTATCGACGCTCCTGTCGCCCGGCCAGACGTCGGCGACCACGCAGTTCTCGGCGGGTGGCGATCTCGTGCTGCTCCTCGCGCAGGTCGTCAGCGTGACCAGCCAGCCGACCGTCGACCTGTCGCTCACGAAGACGCACACCGGCAACTTCGCCGCGGGCACGAACGGCGTCTACACGCTGCGCGTCTCGAACGCGGCGGGCGAGCAGCGTGAGGACAATGTCGTCACCGTGACGGATACATTGCCGGCGGGACTCACATTCGTGTCCGGCACGGGCAGTGGCTGGAGCTGCTCGGCCGCGGGCCAGGACGTCACCTGCACGCACCCGCCGTTCCTGGATCCGGGCCAGTCGCTGCCGGATCTCACGCTGACCGTCGCGGTGGGCGGCGGCGCCGTGCCTTCGGTCACGAACTCGGCGCAGGTGACGAGCGCGAGCGTCGACGTCAACGCGGCGAACAACAGCGCGAGCGATCCGACGATCGTCGCCGGTTCGAATCTTTCGACTTCGACCAAGACGGTGAGCGACCTGAACGGCGGCGAGGCGGATGCGGGCGATACGCTGCGCTACACCATCACGCTCGTCGAGACGGGCGGTGTCGCGGCCTCGGGCGTCAGTGTCACCGATCCGCTGCCGGCCAACACCACCGGGCTCAGCGTCGTCAGCGTGCCGCCCGGTGCGACCAATGCCTCGACGCCCACCTTGCTCGACGTGTCCGGCATCACCGTGCCGGCGAACGGCACGGCCACGATCGTGTTCGATGTCGTGATTCCGTCCGGCACCTCGCCGGGCACCACCATCGACAACACGGCGGCCGTGACCAACCCGACCGGCGCCGGCGCGGCGCCCGATGCGCCGCAGGTGATCGTGTCACCGTCGCAGATCCCGGGCGCGGGGACGAAGCCGCTGTATCTTCACAGCACGGCCGGCCTGCCGCTCACTCGCGTGCCGGCGACGGGCGTGGAACCCATCGTCAGCATCGGTCGGAACCAGTCGGCGCAGTGGGTGCTCGCGCCACCGCTGCAGCTCCCGGTGACGCTCGCCGGGGGGAATATCGCGGTGCCGCTGTGGATGTCCCGCACCGGGGGTGCGAATCGGCAGGTCACCATCACGCTCGCGAACAGTGCGACCGGCACCATTGGCTCGGTCACGCAGTCGATCAGTCCGCCGAATTCGGCGACACCCGCGCTGTTCAATTTCGTGCTGCCCGGTGTTGCGGCCTCGTATCCCGCGGGCTCGACTTTCTCCCTGACGATCACTCGTGGCCCGGTGGGTGGCGGCCAGACGCGCGTCCATCCGTTTGGCGTAAGCTCCGCCTCGCGCGTCGAGCTGAACAGCAACACGGTCATCAATGTCGACTCGGTGACGAGTTTCGATGCCGCCTATCCGGGTGGCACCGCGACCACCAGCTTTTCGCGCGGCGATACCGTGCACGTGCGCGCGGTCGTCAGCGATCCGTTCGGCAGCGCCGACATCACCGGCGCGCGACTCGATCTGGTCGATGCGCTGGGCGCGGTGCAGGTTGCGAATGCGGTGATGACGCAGGTCGCCGATTCGGGCGCCGCGACGCGCACCTTCGAGTATGCCTGGCTTCTGCCGCCCGCCGCGGCGATCGGCGGCTGGTCGATGCGAGTCACCGCGACCGAAGGCACGGAAGGCACGGTGACGGACCTCGGCGTCGACGGCTTCACGGTGGTGCAGCCATTGCCGACGCTGCTCGTGTCCAAGCTCTCGGAAGTGCTCTCGGATCCGGTCAACGGCGCGACCAATCCCAAGCGCATCCCCGGCGCGGTCATTCGCTACACGATCGGCGTGACGAACAGCGGGCCGGGCACCGTCGATGCAAGTTCGCTCGCGATCACCGACCCGATCCAGCCCGATGCGGCGCTCTACGTGGCCGCGGGCGGCGGCGGACCGGTCGAATTCATCGACGGCACGCCCGCGAGCGGGCTCGCCTTCAATCCGTCGGCGGATGTATCTTACTCGAACCAGCCCGGCGGCGGGGCGCCCTACACCTACACGCCGGTGCCGGACGGGCAGGGCTACGACGGCGCGGTCACGGGCGTGCGCATCGCGCCGACGGGAGCGATGAATGGCGCCGGTGGCGGCGGATCGCCTGCGTTCTCCGTACGATTGCGGGTGCGCATAAAATAGGCGCATGGGACTCCTGCGCCACGCGCTGCGACCGGCGCGCCCGGCGGCGCTCGTGCTGATCGCGACGCTGACGGTGCTGCTGACCCTCGCGCAGGCGGCGGGGATGTTCGGCCTGCCGCTGTCGATCATCCTGCTGTCGTGGCTCTTCAAGTACGCGTACGTGCTGCTCGACCTGTCCTCGGAGGGCATCGTCGAACCCCCGGTGCTCTCGGTCGAGATGGTCAATCCGTTCGAGCAGCGCCCGCTGATGCAGCTCGCCATCGCCGCCTGCGGCTTCGGTCTCGCATGGTGGCTTGGCGGCGCGGCCGGCTACGCCATCGCCGTGCTCGTGCTGCTGCTCCTGCCTGCGACCGCGGCGGTGCTCGGCGTGACGGGCAATGCATTCGAGGCGCTGAACCCGCTGACTCTGGCCCGTGTGATCCGCGGGCTCGGCCCGCACTATCTTCTTCTCTTCGCCGCGACGCTCGTCTACGGGGCCGCGATCTACGGGCTCGCGAGGCTGCCGGGGTGGGATTTCTTGCGCATCGCCGCGGCGCAGTGGCTGCTGCTGTCACTCTTCAGCGTGATCGGTGGTTCGATCCACGAGCGTCGCGCGGAACTCGGTTTCGAGCCGCGGGTGAGCCCGGAGCGCACGGCGGATCGCGAGGCGCGGGAACGCGCGAAGTCGCGCGATCGCATGCTCGACGACGCGTTCGTGCCGGCGCGCGTGCACGACCCGGTACGCGTCGCCGTGCCGGTGCGTGAGTGGCTCGCGGCGGCCGAGGGTTCCGTGCTCGCCGCGGACGCACGCGCGATCCTCGCGCGCGCCGCCGCCTGGAACGAGCGGGCCGCTTACGGCGCGGTGTCACGAGTCGTGATCGCCCGCCTCATCGCCACCCGACAATTGTCGCTCGCGCTCGAGCTGTTCGACGCGGCGCGCGGACACGCGCCTGGCGCGGCGGTCGCGGCGGACGCCGATGTGCGCGCGCTGATCGCGCACGCGCGCGTCAGCGGCCGGCGGCGCTTCGCCGAGCAGCTCGAAGCCGAGGCGGACGCGGTGGCGCGCAGCAACGGTGGCGTGCGATGAGCCGCGCCTTCGTCAGGGAAGGCGACGGCCAGGTCGAGCTGCCTGAACGCGCCATCAGTCCCCATCCGAACCTCGTCACGCCGGCGGGGCTCGCGCAGATCGAAGCGAACGTGCGCGCGCTCGAGCGGGCACGCTGCGCCGCGCGCGAGTCTTCGCGCGACGCCGCGACCGGAGTGCACGATGCGGCGGCGCTCGCGACGATCGAGCGCGACCTGCGCTACTGGATGAGCAGAAAGTCGAGCGCGCGGCTCATCGTGCCGGCGGCGATGCCCGACGCCGTGCGGTTCGGCGTGCAAGTGGTGCTGCACGCTCTCGATGGGTCTTCGCGGCCGGCGAAGAAGCTCCGCATCGTCGGCGAGGACGAGGCGGATCCGGCACAAGGACTGCTGAGCTACGTATCGCCCGCCGCCGAAAAGCTGATCGGTGCGCGGCTCGGTGACGAAGTGGATTTCGGCGGCGTGACCTATGAAGTCGGGGCGCTCGCGCCCGCGGAGCCGCCGGTCAGCAGGTAGACGGCGAACGTGCCGAGCCAGTGCCCACCCTCATAATGCTCACCGGTGACGGCCGGCAGTGCGGCGTCGGCATGGTCGGCCGCGGCACGTTCGAGTGCGCCTCGCCGCGCGTCGCCCGGCGGCAGGCCGCGCGCGATACCCCGCAGCATCCATGCGCGGCTCAGATTGAGCCCGTCGATGTGCGCCAGCTTCGGGTCCGAGCGATCCGTGACGATCCCCGGCGCGAGCCACGTATTCGCGTGCGCTGACGCCCGGCGCGGGATGCCGGGAAGGAATCCGCCGAGCCAGGCCTGGAACTCGCGCGGCGCCAACACCCGGCGCAGAAAATCGGCTTCCGCGAGACACGGCGAAAGAAAATCCTCGCCGGACGGCTCGAAGCCGAGCGGGCAGTTCCGGTCGCGCCGATAGAACTGCGCGGCCTTCTCGCGCAGCAGCGCCTGCATCGACGCGTCGCCCGTCGCGAGCGCCCAGTCCCACACGAGCCCGAACGAGAAGGCGGTCTGGTTGTGCTCGCCGGTGCGAATGGGATACGCGAGCTTCGGCAGCCACGCCGAAAGTCGCGCGGCGGCGGCACGCTCGAGCGGCGCGAGCGCGGCCGACCAGGCGCGCGCGTCGGGATCGTCCCAGCCGCGCAGCTCCGCCGCGAGCGCGAGCAGCCACGCGAGGCCGTACGGGCGCTCGAACGATGCGCGTCCCGGCGTGTCGAGGTACGCGACCTCGGCGGCGATGCCGGCGGGAGTCAGGCTGCGTGCGAGCGCCGCGCGCGCCGGCGCCGCGAAGGGCGCGTCGGGGTACCGGCGCGCGAGGCGCGCGAGCAGCCAGTGGCCGTGCACGTCGGAATGCCAGTCGAAACAGCCGTAGAACACCGGGGTAAGCTCGCGCGGCGGCCGCGCATCGGCATCGCCCGCGAGCACGTGCGAGATCTTGTTCGGATACTCGCGCTGCACGCAGTCGAGCGCGAGCTGCGCGAAACGCGCGGCGGCGTCGGCGGAGAGCGGCGGGGCGGCCGCGAAGGCCGGCGTCGCGACAACCAGGGCGAGAAGCGTGGCGATGCGCTGCATAATGTCGGGCAGTGTAGGTCAAACACCGGGGAAGGGTGGAACGTGCAAATGGCGCAGGCAGACGCAGTGCTCGACTACTGGTTTGCAGACGCCGCGACCGATCCGGTCGCGGCGGGCGCGCGCAATGCCTTCTGGTTCCGGAGCTCGACCGAAGTCGATGCCGAAATCGCCGCGCGCTTCTCTGCCACGATCGACGCCGCGGCGAACGGCAGCCTCGATGTGTGGCAGGCTTCCCCCCGCGGCACGCTCGCGTTCATCCTCGTGTGCGACCAGTTCCCGCGCAATGTGTGGCGCGGCACGCCGCGGGCCTTCTCGCTCGATGCGCGAGCGCTCGCGGCTGCCCATCATGCCGATGACACGGGACTCTTCGCGAAGCTGACACCGGTCGAGCGGGCCTTCGCGCTGCTGCCGTTCGAGCACAGCGAGGCGCTCGCCGATCAACGATTGTGCGTCGCGCGGTTCGAGGCGCTGCACCGCGAAGCGCCCGAGGCGTGGCAGCCCCTGCTCGCGGGCCATGCGGATTACGCGCGCCAGCATCTCGCGCTGATCGAGCGATTCGGGCGCTTCCCGCACCGCAATCGGCTGCTCGGGCGCGAATCGACGGCTGAAGAGCGGGCGTTCCTCGCGGGGGGAGGGGCGGTGTTCGGGCAGGGATGATCGCCCTCGACGCGGCCGCGCGTCACGTTCCGCTCGTGCGTGCGCCGCGCGAGACGTGGCACGCCCGGTTCCTCTCGGGTCGAGCGCACCGCCTGCGGCGGTGTGCCCTCGTCGCGGCGGCGCTCGACGCATTGCCATATCGAGTGCTGAAAGCACGGCGGACGTCTCGCGCTGCTCGCCGCTCCTCGGCGCTCTCCACGTTCGTCACCGGGCGTGCCACGTCCCGCACGGCGTGCGAGCGCTGCGGCCACGGCGCGCGACTGCCATCAGCGCGTCGCCGAATACTGCGCGCCCAGGTAGTCGAGGATCTCCCGCGCGTCCGCATCCGATATCGGCGCGCCGTAACGGTCGATCATCTTGCGAATCGTCTTCTCCCAGCCCGCGCGATCCAGGACCGGCGCATTGGTTTCGATGTAATCGACGCTGTGGCAGATGGCGCAACGGGCCAGCGTGAGGTCGCGACCGGGCGCATCGCGCAGCACGATCGCTTCTTCGCCCGCGAACGAGACGCCCGCGCCGAGCGCGAGCCCGCTGATGCACAGCACGAGCGCGAGCCGCTTCACAGGACCTCCAACGCCAATTCCTGGATGACGTTGTGGTGGTAGCCCGCCGGGTTTGCGACCAGCGTGTCCGGTTGCACCGCTCCGTTTCGCGCCCGCGCCCGCACCGCGGCTTCGATCGGGCCGGCCTGCCTCGTGTCGAGTGGCCATTGAAACCCGCGCCAGGAGTACGGTCCCATGTCCTCGCCGAGCGCGGCGTCGCGCCATGAATGCCCGCCGTCGAGCGATACCTCGACCGCCGCGATCCCCGAACCGCCGTCCCACGCCCAGCCGTGCAGTATCGCGGGCGCGCCGCGCGCGAGGCGATCGCCGTCGACATGGCTCGTCACGAGTGAATTGACGACGATTTCCGTGATCGGCACGGTCTGCCTGGTCGCCTGGCCCGGAAAGGGCGCGGCGGGGAACAGGCCCGCGGGCACGCGATACGCGGACTTCATCCAGAAGCCGTCGAATGGCCGGGGTTCGACGCGGATATCGGCCAGGTGCTTGACCCAGTAGGTCGCCGTCCAGCCGGGAACCACGAGGCGTGCGGGTGCGCCGTTCCAGCGCGGCAGCGGCTCACCGTTCATCTCGAAGGCGATCAGGACGTGTTCATCGAGCGCCCGCTCGATCGGCAGGCTTTTCGCGAAATCCGGCGTCGTGGGCAGCACCGCCGCGTCCGCACCGTCGAAGGCCACTTCGACTGCGCCCGCGCGCAGCCCTGCCTCGCGCAGCACATCCCGCAAGCGCACGCCGGTCCAGCGGGCATTGCCCATCGCGCCGTAGCCCCACTGCACGCCGGGTACGCGCGGCGTCACGAGGCCGCGGCGATTGCCCGAACACTGGCAGACCGCCGTGACGCTCACGCGTTCGAAGCCCCGCTTCAGGTCCTCGAGCGAGAGGGCGGCCGGGCGCCCGATGCTCTCCCCGCCGATCTGCAGGCGCCAGGCGCGCGCATCGATGTCCGGGATGTTGGCGAGGTGGTAGCGGACGAAAAACGCGTCATTGCGCGTATGGGGCGTGCGCAGATCGGCGAGCGGCGTTTCGTAGTTCGGCGGGCGGAAGGTGCGCTTCAGCAGCGGCTTCTTGCCCGGCAACGCGGCGAGCGGCGTGGTGGGCGGTGTGCCGGGAGCTGCGATGATCGATCCCGCACTGCCGGCCAGCAGCGCCCCCGTGACGACGCGTCGTGAAACCATGGCCCGAGAATACGGCGATCGGGCGGTGAGTTGTAGCGCGGGCGCGAAGCGGTAGACTTCGCGTCCATTCCGGAGTCGGGAGGGGGTCATGCATCGCAGCGCGCTCGCCGGTTTCATCATCGATTGCCGGGTCGATCACCTGCGCTCCGCGGCCGAGTTCTGGGGCGCGGCGCTCGGCCGCGAACTGCGGCCCTCGGCCGCCGAGGAAGACGCGGGTTACGTGCCGCTCGAGAAGAAGGAGGACGGCCTCACGATCGAGGTGCAGCGCGTCGCGCACGAAAGCCGGCTGCATCTCGACATCGTCGCGGACGATGTGGAGGCGGAGGCGCGGCGCCTCGAGAACCTCGGTGCGCGGCGTGTGCAGATGATCCGCGACTGGTGGGTCATGGAGGCGCCGACCGGCCAGCGCTTCTGCATCGTGCCGCTGCGCGGGGGCGGGTTCCCGAATCCGCCGACCGTCTGGCCCTGACGGCCGGCGCATGAAAGAATCCGGGCGTTCCCGGCAGATTCTCCACTTCAACGCGGCGGCCACCGTCACGCATACTTGGCCGCACGCACGAAAGGCATCCATATGGCACGCGGCATCAACAAAGTGATCCTCATCGGCAACCTCGGTCAGGACCCGGAGACGCGCGCGATGCCCTCCGGCAGCTCCGTCACGAACCTGCGCATCGCCACGAGCGAATCGTGGAAGGACAAGCAGAGCGGCGAGGTGAAGGAGCGCACCGAGTGGCACAGCGTCGCGATGTTCGGCCGGCTCGCCGAGATCGCGGGCGAGTACCTGCGCAAGGGTTCGCAGGTGTACATCGAGGGGAGCCTGCGCACGCGCAAGTGGCAGGACAAGCAGGGCAACGATCGCTACACGACCGAAATCATCGCGAACGAAATGCAGATGCTCGGCGCCCGCGGGGGCGGCGGCGGTGCGTCGGGCGGTGGTTCGGGCGGCGGCCGCAGCCGCGGCGGAGATGATGAATACGCGCAGGCGTCGCCGGCCAGTTCGACCGAGAAGGACGAGTTCGACGACGACATTCCGTTCTAGGCACGATGTTCCGTTACAGGCTGGCAAAGCGCCAAATGTGGACTAGAATGGTCCTGTTTAGGCTTTTCGCCTGCGAGGAGTTCGCCCGTGCCTGCATCCGCTGCCCTTCCCGATTTCTATGACCAGGCGCCCGTGGTGCGCACCCGCGACCCGTTGGCGAAGCTCCTCGGCGCAAGCCGCGAGGGACTGCTCGAGTATCACTACGTCGACGCCGTGCGCCTTGCCGGCCACTCCTGTCCGACCGTCGCCGGCGCGTTCCTCATGGGCCGCGCAGCCCTCGCGGCGCTGTATCCGGATGGGCCTGCCGAGCGCGGGGGCATCAGTGTCCGCATGCCTGCGCCAGCGGATCACGGCACGACCGGTGTCGTGGCACAGGTGCTGACACTGCTGACCGGCGCCGCGGCGGAGAACGGCTTCCAGGGCATCGGCGGCCGATACGCCCGCAAGGGCCTGCTGCGTTTCGCCGCGCGTCCGGAAGGTGAGGCCATCACCTTCGAGCGCCTCGATACCGGCAGGGCCGTGCAGGTCGAACTCGACGTTTCGCTCGTGCCCGGCGATCCCGGGCAGCGCGAGCGCATGGTCGCGATCCTCCAGGATCGTGCCGATGACGAGGTGCGCGCGGCCTTCGGCAGGGCGTGGCAGGCGCGCGTGCGCCACCTGCTGCTCGAATTCGCGGATGACCCGCGCGTGATCAGGGTGCGCACCACAGGCACCCAGGGCTGACCAGGTTGATACTAACTCGTTGATCTTATTGAATAAGATCGCGGGGCGTAGCGTGATTCGGTAGACTATCGGGTTTGGATTCCCCGCTTCCCATGCCCGGTCGCTATTTCCTCAAGACCTTCGGTTGCCAGATGAACGAGTACGACTCCGCTCGTATGGAGGACGTGCTGCGCGTGTCGGAGGGCTTCGAGCCGACGAACGATCCGGCGCTCGCCGATCTGCTGTTGATGAACACCTGCTCGGTGCGCGAGAAGGCGCAGGACAAGGTGTACTCGCTGCTCGGCGAGTGGCGGCAACTGAAGGAGCGGCGGCCGGAGGTGCTGATCGGCGTCGCCGGCTGCGTCGCGAGCCAGGAGGGCGAGGCGATCACGGCGCGGGCGCCGTTCGTCGATCTCGTGTTCGGCCCGCAGACACTGCATCGCTTGCCGGAAATGATCGGTACGGTGAAGCGTACGGGGCGCGCCGTCGTAGACGTGAGTTTTCCCGAGATCGAGAAGTTCGATCACCTGCCTGCGCCGCGCGCCGAGGGCACAACGGCGTTCGTGTCGATCATGGAAGGCTGCAGCAAGTACTGCAGCTTCTGCGTCGTGCCCTACACGCGCGGCGATGAGGTGAGCCGGCCGTTCGCGGGCGTGCTCGAGGAGGTCGAGCGGCTCGCGGCGCAAGGGGTCGTCGAGATCACGCTGCTCGGCCAGAACGTCAACGCCTACGCCGGTCCGATGGACGATGGCGTGCCGGTCGATCTCGCGACGCTGATCCACCATGTCGCGGCGGTGCCCGGCATCGAACGCATCCGCTTCACGACCTCGCATCCGCTCGATTTCACCGACAGCCTGGTCGAGGCGTTCGCCAGCGTGCCGAAGCTCGCGAACCACCTGCACCTGCCGGTGCAGAGCGGCTCGGACCGGATCCTCGCGCTGATGAAGCGTGGCTACACCACGCTCGAGTTCAAGGCGAAGCTGCGCAAGTTGCGCGCCGTGCGGCCGGATATCGCCGTCAGCACGGATATCATCGTCGGCTTCCCCGGCGAGAGCGAACGCGATTTCGAGGCCACGCTCAGGCTGGTGCGGGAAGCCGGGTTCGACCAGTCCTTCAGCTTTCTCTACAGCCGTCGGCCGGGCACGCCGGCCGCATCGCTGCCGGATGACGTCACGATCGACGAGAAGCAGCAGCGCCTCGCCCGCCTGCAGGCACAGCTCGACGGCCAGGCGCGCGCCATCAGCGAGGCGATGGTCGGCAGCGTGCAGCGCGTGCTGGTCGAGCGCCCCGCGAAGAGGGATGCGCGTGAACTGGCGGGGCGGACCGAAAACAATCGCTGGGTGAACTTCGCGGGACCGCGGGAGCTCATCGGTCGCTTCGTCGACGTCACGATCACCGCGGCGCTCAGGAATTCGCTGCGCTGCCGGTGGCTCGACGGCGAACGGCGGGAGATGCGCGCGTGACGCGGATGGCGGCGCAGACCGTGCACGAGTTCGAGCTGGAACCGGCCGACAACAGGCGCCTCGCAGGCCTCTGCGGGCCGCTCGACGAGAACCTGAAGCTCGTCGAGGCGCGCCTCGGCGTGCAGATCCGCCGCCGCGGCAATGCGTTTCGCGTCTCGGGCGACCAGGCGGATGCCGCGGAGGGCGTGTTGCGCGATCTCTACGAGCGCGGCTCGGGCCCCGAGAGCGGCGCGACGCCGGAGGAAGTGCACCTCGCGCTGCGCGAGCGCGAACGTGACACCGAACCGCGGGAGCGGCCATTGCATCCCGAGATCGGCGGCGAAGAAGCCGGCCAGGGAGCGGGCGCGAGCCTGCGTGTGCCGCGCGGGTTGATCCGCGCGCGCGGCCCGCACCAGCGCGAATACGTGCGCGACATCCTCGGGCGCGACCTGACCTTCGGTATCGGGCCGGCCGGCACCGGCAAGACCTACCTCGCGGTCGCCTGCGCGGTCGAGGCGCTGCACGCCGATCGCGTGCGCCGCATCGTGCTCGTGCGACCGGCCGTGGAGGCCGGCGAGCGACTCGGTTTCCTGCCGGGCGATCTCACGCAGAAGGTCGACCCGTACCTGCGGCCGATGTACGACGCGCTCTACGAAATGATGGGTTTCGACAAGGTCGCACGCTTCATCGAGCGCAATGTCATCGAGGTGGCGCCGCTCGCGTTCATGCGCGGGCGCTCGCTGAACGATTCGTTCGTGATCCTCGACGAGGCGCAGAACACGACGATCGAACAGATGAAGATGTTCCTGACGCGCATCGGCTTCGGTTCGAAGGCTGTCGTCACCGGCGATGTCACGCAGACCGACCTGCCGAGCGGCAAGCCCTCCGGGCTGCGCCACGTGATCGACGTGCTGCGCGGCGTCGACGGCGTCGCCTTCGCGTTCTTCGATTCGCAGGACGTGGTGCGTCACCCGCTCGTGCAGCGCATCGTGCAGGCGTATGAGGCGCGCGGCGGCCCGGATCGATGACAGCACCGGAGAAATCGCCATTGCGGCTCGACGTGACGCGCGCCACGCGCGGCTGGGCGCCGTCC
>JABAQN010000075.1 GCA_019187495.1 Steroidobacteraceae bacterium | reverse complement strand
GGCGGTGGATATGGGCGAACGACACCTTGTCGATCAGCGTGAACGCGATCCGGATCTCCTCGGGGCTCAGCGCCCGTTCGCGCGGCTTGAACGTGGCGATGGATGTCGGCGCCACCTCGTTGGCCGGGTTCGGCACCTTGTGACCATGCAGGTTCGCGAAGTTGTAGATGCCCTTCACGATGTCCCGGACGTGGATGGCCGTCGCGGGTGACCCGCGGTTCTTGATCTTGAGGCACAGGATGCGCAAGTCGTCCGACGACACCTCCGGCAGCATGCGGTTCGAGAGTTCGGGTTCGACCTCGCGCCGGTAGATGCCCTTGCGCATGGTCCGGGTGCTCTCGGCCATCGGGCCCTCGTCCAGCCACTTCGTGGCGAACTGGCCCAGGGTCTGGGCGGCTGCCAGTTGGCGCTTCTCGCGCTGCTTCACCCGGGCCGGCGAGTGCCCCTGGGCGAGCGTGTTCCGGGCAGCGATGCACTTCTCACGGGCGGAGGACAGGGATAGCCCCGCCGGACCGTAACGACCCAGGGTGAGGGTCTCGCGCCGGTTGCTGATCCGATAGTCGAACCGGAACGTGATCGTCCCGGCAGGCGATACCGTCACGTACATCCCATCCCGGTCCGTCACTTTGTACGGCTTTTCCCGGGGTCTAAGCTTCTTCAGGGCGATGTCGGTAAGCATGGCGGGCCCCCGTTCTGGCGTGGCCCCGATTTTACCGTCAGAAACCTTTTTCTCTCAATCTGCGCCGCGAAAATCGGGGGTTTCTGCCATTTTTCCCCTGAAATTCTGCGGTTTCTTTGACCGTCTTACCGTCGACCGTATGACGGTAAAAATCAGGTCGTTTTGGCGCTCCAGAAACCCATACCGTCAGTTTTACCGTCAGAGTGTCCCGCTTGGTGCCGATAGATGGCGAACGGTACGGAGAGGTTATTTATTATTATTCAGTAGGTTAGGTTCGTATTTCGCAGGGTGCCGATAGACCCCGAAAGGCGCCTAATCACTCCCACTCGATCGTGGCAGGCGGCTTGCCGGAAATGTCGTAGACGACGCGCGACACGCCGCGCACCTCGTTCACGATCCGCCGCGACACGAGATCGAGAAAGTCGTACGGCAGGTGCGCCCACTGCGCTGTCATGAAATCGATTGTCTCGACGGCGCGTAGTGCGATCACGTAGTCGTAGCGGCGACCATCGCCCATCACGCCGACCGAGCGCACCGGCAGGAATACGGCAAACGCCTGGCTCGTCCTGTCGTACCAGCCGTGGCGGCGCAGTTCGTCGATGAAGATCGCGTCCGCCCGCTGCAGCAGTGCCGCGTACTCCGCCTTCACCTCGCCGAGGATGCGCACGCCGAGGCCCGGGCCCGGGAACGGGTGCCGATAGACCATCTCGCGCGGCAGGCCGAGCGCGACGCCGAGTTCCCGCACTTCGTCCTTGAAGAGCTCACGCAGCGGCTCGACGAGCTTGAGGCGCATGTTCTCGGGGAGCCCGCCGACGTTGTGGTGCGACTTGATGACGTGCGCCTTGCCGGTGCGCGCGCCGGCCGATTCGATCACGTCGGGATAGATCGTGCCCTGCGCGAGGAAACCGACGCCTTCGAGCTTGTGCGATTCCTCGTCGAACACCTCGATGAAAAGCCGCCCGATGATCTTGCGCTTCTGCTCGGGATCGGTGACGCCGGCGAGCGCGGCGTAGAAGCGCTCAGCCGCATTGACGCGGATCACGCGCACGCCGAGGTTGTCGGCAAACGTGCGCATCACCTGGTCGCCCTCGTCGAGCCTCAGCAGGCCATGGTCGACGAACACGCAGACGAGCTGCGCGCCGATTGCCCGGTGCAGCAGCGCCGCGACCACCGAGGAATCGACGCCGCCTGAAAGCCCGAGCAGCACCCTGCCCTCGCCGACCTGCGCGCGCACGCGCGCGATCGCATCCTCGATGATGTTGCCGACGGTCCAGAGTGCGGCGGCGCCGCAGAGGTCGCGCACGAAGCGCTCGAGCAGCCGCGCGCCCTGGCGGGTGTGGGTGACTTCGGGATGGAACTGCACGCCATAGAAGCGACGCCTTTCGTCCGCCATCGCGGCGAACGGAGCGTTCGCACTGACCCCCACGGCACTGAATCCTTCGGGGATCGCCTCGACGCGATCGCCGTGGCTCATCCACACGTCGAGCACCCCGCGGTGCCCTTCATCCTCGCGGTCGGCGATGCCGTCGAAGAGGCGGCAGGGTGCGGTCGCGGTCACTTCCGCGTATCCGAATTCGCGATGATCGCTCGTCGCGACGCGCCCGCCGAGCTGCATCGCCATCGTCTGCATGCCGTAGCAGATGCCGAGCACGGGCACACCGAGTTCGAACACGACAGGTGGCGCGCGCGGCGCCTCGGCTTCGGTCGTTGATTCGGGGCCGCCCGAGAGGATGACGCCCTTCGGACGGAAGCGGCGCACTTCGTCATCCGTGATGTCCCACGGGTGGATTTCGCTGTAGACGCCGAGTTCGCGGACGCGACGCGCGATCAGCTGCGTGTACTGCGCCCCGAAGTCGAGGATCAGGATCCGGTCCTCGTGCAGGTCCTGCACGGGTGCCGCGCTAGCGGAGGCGGTAATTGGGCGCTTCCTTGGTGATCGTGACGTCGTGCACGTGGCTCTCGCGCATGCCGGCGTTCGTGATGCGCACGAACTGCGGGCGCGTGCGCATTTCGCCGATGTCGTGGCTGCCGGTGTAGCCCATCGCGGCGCGCAGGCCGCCGGCGAGCTGGTGCAGGATCGCGACGAGACTGCCCTTGTACGGCACGCGTCCCTCGATGCCCTCCGGCACCAGTTTCTCGAGCTCGGTGGTTGTATCCTGGAAGTACCGGTCACTCGAGCCGTGGCGCTCGGCCATCGCGCCGAGCGAGCCCATGCCGCGGTAGGACTTGTAAGAGCCGCCCTGGTACAGCTCGACTTCGCCAGGCGATTCCTCGGTGCCGGCGAAGAGTCCGCCGATCATCACCGCATGCGCGCCGGCGACGATCGCCTTCGCGACATCGCCGCTGTAGCGGATGCCGCCGTCGGCGATCAACGGCACACCCTGCTTCGCGAGCGACTCGGCGACGTTCGCGACGGCCGAGATCTGCGGCACGCCGACACCCGCCACCACGCGCGTCGTGCAGATGGAACCCGGCCCGATGCCGACCTTGACGGCATCGGCGCCCGCCGCGACGAGATCGGCGGCCGCAGCCGGCGTCACGATATTGCCGGCGATCACCTGCAGGTCCGGCCACTTCGCCTTGATCTTCTTCACCATCTCGAGCACGCCGCGCGAGTGGCCGTGCGAGGTGTCGACGACGACCACATCGACATGCGCGTCCGCGAGCGCCGCGACGCGGTCCAGCGTGTCGGGCGAGGTGCCCACCGCGGCGCCGACCCGCAACCGCCCGCCCTCGTCCTTGCACGCGCGCGGGAATTCGCGCGCCTTCTGGAAATCCTTCACCGTGATCATGCCGCGCAACTCGAAATCGCCGCCGACGACGAGCACTTTCTCGATGCGGTGCTTGTGCAGCAGCAACAGCACGTCTTCCTTCGGCGCGTTCTCGCGCACCGTGATGAGGCGCTCCTGCGGCGTCATCACGCTCGACACCGGCGCGTCGAGCTTTTCCTCGAAGCGCAGGTCGCGGTGCGTGACGATGCCGACGACCTTCTTGCCCTTGACGACCGGCACGCCGGAGATGCCTCGCGCATGAGTGAGATCGATCACCTGCCGGATCGTCATGTCGGGCGGCACGGTGATCGGGTCGCGGATCACGCCGCTCTCGTACTTCTTGACGCGGGCGACTTCGCGCGCCTGCGCCTCGACGGTCATGCTCTTGTGGATGATGCCGATGCCGCCTTCCTGCGCCATCGTGATCGCGAGGCGCGCCTCGGTCACGGTGTCCATCGCGGCCGACAGCAGCGGGAGATTCAGGCGAATGGCGCGCGTCAGCTGGGTCGAGAGATCGACTTCGCGCGGCAGGACTTCCGAGTAGGCGGGTACTAACAGGACATCGTCGAAGGTCAGTGCTTCTTCGAGGATACGCATTGCGGGGGAATGTCCAATGGAATTGGACGCCGCATTGTACGCATGGCGCGCAGGCCCGTAAAGGCGCCCTGCGAGGTAGGATGCGCGGATACCTGCCTGCCGAGGCGGGGACCCCGGAGGTCGAGCCGATGATCGAATCTTCGACCCGGAATGTCACGGCGGAGACGAAGCGGATGAATGCCGGCGTTCGTTCGAAGGAACGCCATTCGCGCGCGGTCAGCGCGCTTTGGCAGCACCGGCCCTTCGACCGCGCCCACGTCGACCCGGCGCTGCTCGTGCACTATGCGACGCTCGCTGCCTCGAGCCACAACACCCAACCCTGGAAGTTCGAAGCCGGCCGGGACCGGATCACGATTCTCCCGGACCTGACGCGACGCTGCCCGGCCGTCGATCCCGACGATCACCACCTGTTCGCGAGTCTCGGCTGTGCCGCGGAAAACCTCCTGCAGGCGGCACGCGCGATGGGGCTCGAAGGCCATGTCGCATACGATGCGACGCGATCCGGTGTGCGGATCGACTTCGAGCCGGCGACACCGGCGCGCTCGGCGCTGTTCGAAGCCATTCCGCAGCGACAGTGCTCACGCTGCGCCTATGATGGTTCGACGCTTTCCGCGAACGAGCTTCGCACGCTCGAGGCCACGTCGCGTTCGGCCGGCACCGCGGTGCTCTGGCTCACCGACCCTGGCAGCAAGGAACGCATGGCGGAATACGTGGCCGCAGGCAACACGGCGCAGTTCGTGGATCGCGCCTGGGCCTCGGAACTGAGGTCCTGGATTCGATTCAACGCGCGGGAAGCCCTCGCAACGGGCGATGGCCTCTATGGCCCCGTGATGGGCAGCCCCGACGTCCCGAGGTGGCTCGGCATGCTCGCGATGCGGTTCGCGTTCTCGTCCCGCGCACAGAACCGGAAGGACATCGCGCACATCCGCAGTTCCTCCGCCATTGTGGTCATCGCATCGGGCAGCGACGACCGTGAACACTGGATCGATGCCGGCCGATGCTACGAACGGCTCGCGCTCCAGGCTGCGTCGATGGGCCTGCGAACCGCCTTCATCAACCAGCCGGTCGAAGTGCCTGCGCTGCGCAGCGAATTCGCGACATTCGTCGGGCTCGGCGCCCGACGGCCCGACCTCGTCGTGCGCATCGGCCGCGGCCCGCAGATGCCGCGCTCGCTGCGCCGCCCCGTGAGCGCGGTGCTCGCCTGATCGTCGCGCTGCCTGCGACGCGATTCCCTCGATGCGCGCCCTCTTCGTCCTGCAGGTTGTCGTTCCGCTCGCGCTGCTCCTGTGGCTCGCGTTTGCGCCGGCGCGCAGCCGGACAGGCCTCACGACACAGATCGCCGCGACCGGCCTCGCGCTCATCGCGATGGCGCTGACGGGGCTGTGGCTCGTCCCGCCGTGGTGGTGGCCCCGCCTGTGCCTCGTGCTGTTCGCGATCGCTGCGGTGTGGGCATGGCGTCGCCGGCGCGGGCCCGGTGTGCCGCGCGCCGGTCGCTCGCAATGGTTCCTGACTGCAGTCTTCCTGTCGTGCGGCATGATTGCCGCCTGGGTTTCGTTTGCTGCAATACGTGGGCGCCAGCCGCCGCCGGGCGCCCATGCGGACCTGGAGTTTCCGCTGCGTGGCGGAACGTTCCTGGTCGTCAACGGCGGCAGCGACGTTCGCGTGAACGCGCACCTGAAGACGCGCGACTCCACGCAACAGCGCTTCGCCCGCTGGCGTGGCAATGGCTATGCCATCGACGTCGTGGCGATCGACCGCGTCGGTCGACGCGCGCGGGGCTTGCTGCCTGCCGACAATCGCGCCTACAGGATATTCGGATGGCCCGTGCTCGCGCCCTGTTCCGGTCGCGTGATACTCGCTGTCGACGGACGGCGCGACCAGCCGCCGCCGCAAGTCGACGACCGCGATCATCTGGCGGGCAATCACGTGCTGCTCGAGTGTGGTGACTTGCACGTGGTGCTGGCGCACTTTCGGCGAGCCTCCGTCCGCGTGAGGGAGGGCGAGCAGATCCGGGCCGGTCAGGTGCTTGGAAATGTCGGCAATTCCGGCGTGAGCAATGAACCCCATCTTCACCTCCATGCCCAGCGACCCGGCACCGCCAACGCACCGATGGCGGGCGAACCGGTGCCGGCCCTGTTCAACGGGCGCTTTCTCGTGCGGGGCGATCGCCTGACAGTCGATCAACGAGGTGACGCACATCCCGGAAGACTCCCGTGATCCGCGTCCTGCTCGTCTTCGTCGCGGTCCTCTTCGTGTCGATCGTGATCGCGGCACGCATCGGCGCGCAGCGGTGGAAGCGGAAGACCCGCCGCTTGCACGCGCGGCTGCACATCGCGGACGGACACGTCACGCCGCAACGGGTAGATCCCGCAAGTCTCGGGGCCTTGCCGCCGCCCGTGCGCGACTACTTCCTCGCCGCACTCACCGAGGGACAGCCCATGCTTGCCGATGTGCGCCTCGCGCATCGCGGCACCTTCAACAGCGCCGAGCGAGGCGAGCATTGGAAGCCCTTCATTTCCGATCAACGCGTCACCCTCGCTCGACCCGGCCTCGTCTGGAACGGAGCCATCGGGTGGCTGCCCGGCTTGCCGGTCCGGGTCCATGATGCCTATGTCGATGGCGAGGGCATCCTGCACGCCGCCCTGCTCGGCCTCGTGACGGTCGCCGCCGCCCGCGACCGGCACGAACTCGCGCGCGGCGAGCTGATGCGCTTCCTGGCCGAGGCCGTCTGGTATCCGACGGTGCTGCTTCCCGGCGAGACGCTGCGCTGGGAACCGGTGGACCCGCACTCGGCGCTCGCAACGCTGACGGATCGCGACCTCGCCGTGAGCCTGCGCTTTACCTTTGGCGAGGACCGGCTGATCGAATCCGTGTACGCTGCCGCGCGCGGCCGCACTGTGCGCGGCAGGATCGAGCCGACGCCGTGGCGCGGACGGTTCCGGAACTACCAACGGTGGAACGGCATGCAGGTACCGATGGAAGGCGAGGTCGCCTGGATCATCGACGGTCGCGAGCGCCCCTACTGGCGCGGTCGCCTCACCGACTTCGCGTGCCATTTCACCGACTGACCCGTATGCGAGCCATGCCCTCCGCCGAACGCAATGTCTACACCGTCAGCCGCCTGAATCGCGAGGTGCGCCTGCTGCTCGAGCAGGGCCTGCCCGGCGTGTGGGTCGAAGGCGAGATCTCGAACCTCGCGCGCCCCGGCTCCGGTCACTGGTATTTCTCGCTGAAGGATCGCGACGCGCAGATCCGCTGCGCGATGTTCCGGCAGAAAAACGGCATCGTGAAGTTCCAGCCGAAGGACGGCCTCGCCGTGATCGCGCGCGGTCGCGTAAGCCTTTACGAGCCGCGCGGCGACTTTCAGCTGATCGTCGAACATCTCGAGGAAGCCGGCCTCGGCGCGCTCAAGCGCGAGTTCGAGCGGCTGCGCGACAAGCTCGCCGCCGAGGGCCTGTTCGACGAAGCGCGCAAACGATCGCTGCCGCAGGTTCCGCGCCGTATCGGCATCGTCACCTCGCCGACCGGCGCCGCGGTGCGCGACATCCTGCACGTGCTCGAGCGGCGCTTTCCGCCTGCGCCCGTGCTGATTTACCCGACTCCGGTGCAGGGTGCGGCCGCGGTACCGGGCATCCTCGCCGCACTCGAGCTCGCCGCGCAGCGGGCCGACTGCGACGTGCTGATCGTCGCGCGCGGCGGCGGCTCGCTCGAGGACCTGTGGGCCTTCAATGACGAACGCATCGCACGCGCCATCCGCGCCATGCCGATGCCGGTCGTCACCGGCATCGGCCACGAAGTCGATTTCACGATCGCGGACTTCGCCGCCGACCTGCGCGCCCCGACCCCTACCGCGGCCGCGCAACTCGCCGTTCCCGACGGACGCGCCTGGTTGCAGACGCTCGTGCGGATCGAGCAGAGGCTCGTCGCGGGCGGCACGCGCGTGCTGCGGGAAGCTGCGGCAAGGCTCGAGGGGATCGGCCGCCGCATGCGCCTCGCCTCACCCGCGGTGCGCGTCACGCAGGCGACGCAGCGCATGGATGAACTCGAGCAGCGCCTCGCCTTCGCCGCGCGCGCGGCGCTGCTCGGCGCCCGGCATCGGGCCGCCGAGCTCGGCCAGCGCCTCACGGCCGCTTCACCCGTTGCGCGTATGCACGCGGCGACCGCCTCGTCCGCAGCCCTGGCCACCCGCCTCGAACACGCGATGCGCAATGAACTCGCGCGCAACGCACACCGGCTCGATCTCGCGAGCCGCACGCTCGACGCCGTGAGCCCGCTCGCGACGCTGCGCCGCGGATTCGCGGTCGTGACGCAAGCGTCGACCGGCGCGCTCGTCACCGATGCCGCAACGCTCGCGGCGGGCGATACACTCGTCACGCGCCTCGCGGCCGGGCAATTCCGCTCGCGGGTCGTGGAGGACTGATGCTGCCCACATTGCTCGTTGGCGCAATCGTTGCACTCGCGCCCGCCCTGCCGCGTGCGAGCGCGGTGCCGGGTGGCGTATTGCTCGTCGATATCGGCGCCGCCGAAGCGGGCGCCGCCGCGCCGGTCGTCACGTTCGACGGCTGGCGCACGATGGTCGTGTCATCGGACGGACGCTGGACGGCGGTCGTCGGCGTGCCGCTGACGCAGGCGGCGGGCACGGCGCATGTCGAGGTGACGGCCGCCGACGGAAAGCAACATGACATCGCGATGGACATCCGCGCCAGGCACTATGCGACGCAGCGCCTGAAGGTCAAGCCGGGCCAGGTGGATCTGTCGAAGGAGGATCTTGCGCGCACCGACGCCGAGCGCGCGCGCCTGCGCGCCGCGCTCGCCACCTTCTCGCCGCAGCCACCCGCGACGCTCGAGCTTCGAGCGCCGGTGCCCGGCCCGCGCTCGAGCTCCTTCGGCCTGCGCCGCGTATTCAACGACCAACCACGCAATCCGCACACCGGCATGGATATCGCGGCGCCGACCGGCACGCCCGTGATCGCACCCGCCGATGGCCGCGTGATCGACACGGGCGATTACTTTTTCAACGGCAACACGATCCTCATCGACCACGGCCAGGGACTCGTCACGATGTACTGCCACCTGTCCGCGATCGATGTGGCGATGGGCCAGGCGGTGAAGGCGGGCGAGCCGATCGGCAAGGTCGGCGCGACGGGGCGCGTGACCGGGCCGCACCTGCACTGGGGCGTGACGCTCAACCGGACGTCAGTCGATCCGGCGCTGTTTCTGCCGGCCGCTCCGCCCGTGGCCGCGCCCGCGCGCTGAGCGATCATACGGATTGGCGTCGGTGCGAAATTCGATCGCCACCGGCGAGGCGTAAAGGTCGAAGGTTTCGCGATACACGTTCGCGAGGTAGCGCCGGTAGGCTTCCGGCACGGATTTCGTCTGGTTGCCGTGGATCACGATGCGTGGCGGATTGCGCCCGCCCTGGTGCGCGTAGCGCAGCTTGATGCGCCGGCCGCGCACGAGCGGCGGCTGGTGCTGCGTCATCGCGCGCTCGAGCGTCTTCGTGAGTTCCGGCGTGCGCATTTCCCGCATCGCGCCGCCATAGGCGCGGATGGCCGCCTGCACGAGCTCGCCGACACCCGTGCCGTGGCGCGCGGAGATGTAGTGCACCGGCACGAATGGCGCGAAATCGAGTTTCAGCGCGATCCTGCCGCGGATCTCCTCGCGCTGCTCCATCGGGATGTGGTCCCACTTGTTGACCGCGATCAGCAGCGCGCGCCCCTCTTCGAGCGCGAGCCCGAGCACGCTCGCGTCCTGCTCGCCGACCGTATCGTGCGCATCGAGGACGACGACGACGACATGCGCCTCCGCGATCGCCTGCAGGGTCTTCGCGACGCTCGCGCGCTCGATCGTGTCGTCGATCTTCGAGCGGCGGCGCACGCCCGCGGTGTCGATCAGCAGGAAATCACGCTCATCGCGCCTGAACGGCACGAAGATGCTGTCGCGCGTGGTGCCGGGCATGTCGCTCGCGATCACCCGCTCCTCGCCGAGGAGGCGGTTCACGAGCGTCGACTTGCCGACATTCGGCCGGCCGATCACGGCGATCCGGATTGCGCCACGCGCGGCATCGTCCACCGCGGTGTGGGCAGGGTCGCGCGTCTCATCGGCTGCGCCTTCGGCACCGAGCACCGCCTCCATCAGTTCCCGCGCGCCCTGGCCGTGCGCCGCCGAAACCGGCACGGGCTCGCCGAAGCCGAGTGCATGGAAATCGGCGGTGGCGATATCGGCATCGAGTCCTTCCGCCTTGTTGGCCGCGAGCACGACCCGCTTGCCGGAGCGGCGCAGCTGGCGCGCGATGAATTCGTCCTGCGGCGTGACGCCCGCGCGCGCATCGACGATGAAGACGAGATGATCGGCCTCGGCCACCGCACGATCGGTCTGCGTGCGCATCGGTGCCTCGATGCCCGCCGGTTGCTCGACGATGCCGCCCGTATCGATCACGACATAGGGCGCGGGGCCGACCTTGCCATAGCCGTACTGCCGGTCGCGCGTGACGCCCGGCACGTCGGCGACGATCGCGTCGCGCGTGCGGGTCAGCGCGTTGAAGAGCGTCGATTTGCCGACATTCGGGCGGCCCACCAGGGCGACGACAGGCAGCATGCCGGCACCGGGCGATCCGGCCTCAGGCCTTTGGCCGAAAGGCGCTGACGCGACCGTCGTCGTTGATGACGATCAGCGTATCGCCCGCCACCACCGGCGGGTTCGAGACCCGCGTGCCGCCCGATTTCACGCGCGCGACGATTTCACCATTCGCCTTGTCGAGGAAGTGCACGTAACCCTGGAAATCCGCGACGACCACATGCTTGCCGAGGACGGCGGGCGCCGACAGGCCCCGCCACGCGAGCGCCTTCTGCCGCCAGATCTCCGCACCGGTGCGGCTCGAGAGCGCGACCACGTCGCCCTCCGCGGTCGCCACATAGAGTTGCTCGTCGTCGAGCGCGAATCCGCGATAACTCGACAGGTCGTGCGACCACCACACCTGCCCGCTGTCGAGCGCGAGCATCGCGATGCGCCCCTGGAAGCCCACCGCGAAGACGTTGTCGCCCGAAACCCAGACGCGCGAATCGATGTCGTTCAGGCGTTCGAGTTCGGTGCGCCCGCGCGGCGGCGCCACGGTCGACTCCCAGAGCACCGAGCCGTCACGCAGGCTCGCGGCGACCACCTTGCCGTTGTCGAAACCGCAGACGACGACGTCGCCAGCGAGCACCGGCGCAGCGATGCCGCGCAGCGTGAGGCGCGGGATCTGCTGCTCGACGCTCCACAGTTCCTTGCCGTCGTCACGCGCGAGCGCCACGAGCCGGCCATCGACCGTGCGCACGATCACGGCGCCCGGCGCGACGAGCGGCTCGGAGAGCACCTCGCCATGCACGAATACGCGCCACAGCACATGCCCGTCGGCCGCCGACAGCGCGATCACGTCACCGCTGACCGTGCCGACCGCAACGAGCGCGGCATCCGCGCCGGTGCCGCCGGCGAGGCGCGCCTTCACCTTCGTCTGCCACAGCGAGCGGCCGTCCGCGAGCGTGAAGGCCGAGACCACGCCGCCGTGGCCGGCGGCAAAGATGGTCTCGCCGACGGCCGAGACACCCAGCCCGAGCCGCAGCGGCGCATCGCCGCCGCCGACACTCGCATCCCACACCCTGTCGACCGCGAGGGTCTGCCTGAAATCGACGAGCTCGGCCGGCGGATTGACCTCCTTGTCTTTCGAGCAGGCGGCCAGCGCGAGGAGCAGCAGTGCACAGGCGATGCGACGCATGGCTCAGTCCACCTTCTTCGCGGGCGGCGTTGCAGCAGCGGGCGGCGCACTCGCTGCCGCCGGCTCGATCGCGACGATCTTGAGGTCGAGCAGGCCCGGATCGACGATGCCGTCGGCCGCGCCCGCACGCGCCGCGCGATAGGCGGACAAGGCCTGTGCCTTGTCGCCCCTGGCGAGCAGCGCGTCGCCACGGATTTCATCGAACTGCGGCGCGAACGCTCCTGCCCTGGCATCCTTCAGCAGCGCAAGCGCATCGTCGGGCCTGCCTTGCTCGAGGCGCACCCGTGCGAGCCGGCCGCGCGCGATCGTGGCCAGTTCCGCATCGCCCGAATCCCGCATCACGCGCGTGAGGCGCTCGGCCGCCTTGTCGTACTCGCGCGCGTCGACGTGCATGCGCGCGGCCAGCAGATCGGCCTGGCTTGCATAGGGGGAGGTATCGTGATCGCGCCGCAGGTCATCGACGATCGCGTAACCGCGAGTGAGGTCACCGCGCGCAAACGCATCGAGCGCCTGTTCGTAGCGGCCGCTCGCCTCGAGCGCGAGCCGCTCCACACGCTCGAGCCAGAACCGCCACCCCGCGAGTGCGAGCACACCGAGCACGACACCGCCGACGATCCAGATCGCGTTCTCGCGGATCCAGCGTTTGACGAGCTCCCACTGCTCGCTCTCCGACATGAATTCGTCCACCGATTACTCCTTCAATACCGCCTCGAGCCGGGCGTGCGCCTCGGCCATCGGGCATTCGAACTGCTGCGCATCGCCGCGCAGATCCTTGACGGCAATCACGCCGCGGTCGATTTCACTGTCGCCGAGCACGAGCGCGAAACGGGCGCCGCTGCGATCAGCGCGGCGAAACTGTGCCTTGAAATTGCCGCCGCCCAGACCGTAGAGGATGCGCCGCCCGGGCAACGCATCCCGCAGCCGCTCGGCGAGCGCGAGCCCGGCCGCCCCGGCCCGATCCCCCTGTGCCACGACGTAGAGATCGGGCGCGCGCACCTGCGGACCGACACCGCCCTGGCGCAGGAGTTCCACGACGCGCTCGACGCCCATCGCGAATCCGATGGCCGGCGTCGCCTCGCCGCCGAGCTGGGCGATGAGCCCGTCGTAGCGGCCGCCGGAGCAGACGGCGTCCTGCGCACCGAGTGCGTCGGTGGTCCATTCGAACACCGTGCGCGAATAGTAGTCGAGACCGCGCACGAGGCGCGGGTTCACCTCGAAGGCGATCCCGGCCGACTGCAGCGCGCGCTGCAGGGATTCGAAGTGTGCGCGCGATTCCGGGTCGAGGTGATCGACGATCGAGGGCGCGCCGGCGACGATCGCGCGCATGTCCGGGTTCTTGCTGTCGAGGATCCGCAGCGGATTGCCATCGAGGCGGCGTCGGCTGTCGGCGTCGAGGGCGGCCTCGTGGCCGCGGAAGTAGCGCACGAGTTCGTCGCGGTATTGCGCGCGCGAGGCGGGTGTGCCGAGCGAATTGACCTGCAGCCGCACGCGCGTGATGCCGAGCATGCGCCACAGCCGCCCTGTCAGCACGATCATTTCGGCATCGACATCCGGCCCCTCGTAGCCGAGTGCCTCGATGTCGAACTGGTGGAACTGGCGGTAGCGTCCCTTCTGCGGCCGCTCGTGGCGGAACATCGGGCCGATGCACCACAGCTTGTGCTTCTGCCCGCGCAGCAGGCCGTTCGAGATCGCGGCACGCGCGATGCCCGCGGTCGCCTCGGGGCGCAGCGTGAGACTGTCGCCGCCCTGGTCGGCGAAGGTGTACATCTCCTTCTCGACGATGTCGGTGAACTCGCCGATCGAACGCTTGAAGAGCTCCGTGTGTTCGACGATCGGCACGCGGATTTCCTCGTAACCGTACACCTGCACGAGCTCGCGCAACGTCGCCTCGAGATGCTGCCAGAGGCCGATCTCGGCCGGCAGCACGTCGTTCATGCCGCGGATCGGTTGCACGCCGCCGCTCATGACGCCGGTTCCACGTCGCCGCCGGCCGTGATGACGAAGCGGGCGCTGCGCCCGCGCCGCACGGCCTGCGGGATCGGCAGCGCACGCCCATTGACGGTCAGCGTGACGCCGTCGACATTGCCGAGCAGCACGCGCAGTGGCGCTGTGCCGGCGAGCGGCAGCGTGGCGGGCGCATGCGCGAGATCGTAGTAGAGACGCGCATTCCGTGCGTCATGGACCTCGATCCATGAATCCGCCTGGACGACGAGTCGCAGCCGGATGGCGCCCACCGGCGTCGCCGCCGCTTCCGTGGCAGGCGGCGTTGCGCCCGATTCAGCGGCTGGCGGGGCGGGCACCGGGGCGAGCGGCTGCGGCACCGGCGCCGGCTGTTCCGCGACGGGGCGGGCCACCGGCGTCGCGACCTTCGGGCTCGGGGTCGGCAGCCCCTTCAGCGCGAGCCAGATGCCCGCGATCACCGTTCCGGCGACGATCACCGCCACCACGGGTCCTGCCAGCTGGCGCGATGCGAGGACCGGTTCGGCCGTCTTCAGCTGCGCAATGTCCGGCGGCGCATTCGCCGCGACCTGCGCCGCGTAGAGATCCAGCAGTTCGCCCGCCGGCGCATCGAGCAGCTCGGCGTAGCGGCGCAGGTGCCCGCGCACATAGACGGGCGCACCGAGCGCCGCGAAATCATCGGTCTCGAGCGCCTCGATCATCTGCGGCTCGAGATGCAGCTTGGCCGCCGCCTGCAGCGACGTGAGGCCCGCGCGCTCGCGCGCGGCGCGCAGGCGCGCGCCGATGCCCTCGCCCACCGCCGCGCCGGGAAGTTCGGTCATCCGGGATTGCGCGCCGGGGCCGCGAGCGCGCGCGCCTGCTCGGAGTTCGGGAAATCCATCCGCAGGCGGCGCGAGAACTTCTCTTCGGCGAGGCGATCGCCCGTCGCGCGTGCGATCCGCACGCGCAGCATCAGCAGTTCCGGCGTGGCGCGGAAAGCGTCGAGATACCGGTCGACCTCCGTACGCGCTTCCGCGATCGCACCGCGTTCGAGGCGCAGGTCGCCGAGCTGGAACGCGGCCTCGGCATAGTTGGGCCGCACCTTGAGCGCGCGCAGGAAGTTCTGCTCGGCTTCGGCGTACTGCCCCGCTCCGCGCTGGCACACGCCGGCATTCGACCAGGCCGCCTCCGGCGTGCGATACAGCGGATTGCGCGCGGCCGCTTCGAAGCGCTTGACGCCTTCCGCGACCCGGCCGTTGCGGCACAGGTAGATCGCGTAATTGTTCTCGATTTCCGGATCTTTCGGCGCAAGACGCAGCGCGGTTGCGTAGTGCCGATCGGCGGCTTTCGGATCACCGAGGCGTTCGTACAGGAGTCCGAGCGCGCTGTGCACGCTCGGGCTCGAGCCATCCTGCTTCTCGGCGCGCTCGAGCTTTTCCTTCGCGAGCGCGAGATTTCCCTGCCGCAGGTACGCGTAGCCGAGCTGCACGTTGTAGTCGGCGGCACTGGTGGCCGACTTCTTCGGCCCCGAGGTCGTGGTCGTGCATCCCGCGAGCGCCAGCGCGCCGAGGGCGAAGAGGATCGGGACCGCGCTGCGCATCGTCGTCATGTCTGCACCGCCAAACCGATGGTCTTGCTGCCGAGTCGCACCGTGGCGCGATTCTGCACGCGCCCCGCGAGCTGCCCGCAGGCCGCGTCGATGTCGTCGCCGCGCGTGCGGCGTATCGTCGCGAGCACGCCGTGCGCCAGCAGTTCGTCGCGAAAGCGCTGGATCGCCGCCGCGCCGGAGCGGCGATATTTCGTGCCCGGGAACGGATTGAACGGAATGAGATTCAGCTTCGCCGGGTGCCCCTTCAGCAGGCGCACCAGCTCGCGCGCCTGCCCGGGCTGGTCGTTCACGCCTTCGAGCATCACGTACTCGAAGGTGACGCTGCGTCCGTTCTGCTCATCGAGGTAATGCCAGCATGCCTCGAGCAGCTCCTTGATCGGGTGCTTGCGGTTGATCGGCACGAGCTCGCTGCGCAGGTCATCGGTCGGCGCATGCAGCGACACCGCGAGCGCGACGTTCACTTCGTCCGCGAGCCGGTAGATCTGCGGCACGAGGCCCGACGTCGACAGCGTGACGCGCCGGCGGGAGATGTCGAAACCGAAGTCGTCGGTGAAGATGCGCAATGCCGGCACGACATTGCGTAAGTTCGCCAGCGGCTCGCCCATGCCCATCAGCACCACATTCGTGATCGGGCGCTGCCCCGGCGATGCGCCCGGCGGCGGCACGAAATCGCGTTCGAGTTCGCGCGCCGCGAGCCATACCTGGCCCACGATTTCCGCGGTCGAGAGGTTGCGGTTGAATCCCTGCTGCGCCGTCGAACAGAACGAGCAGTCGAGCGCGCAGCCGACCTGCGAGGAGATGCACAGCGTGCCGCGGCTTTCCTCGGGGATGTAGACCATCTCGATCGCCTGCGTCGCGTCCGCCCGCAACAGCCACTTGCGGGTGCCGTCGGCCGACTGCTGCGTGCGAACGATCTGCGGCGCGCGCACTTGCGCGCAGTCGGCGAGCCGGGCGCGGAAATCCTTGGCGAGATCCGTCATCGCCTCGAAGCGCGACTCGCCGCGCCCGTACATCCATTGCATCAGCTGGCGCGCGCGGAACGGCTTGCTGCCGATCGAGCCGACGAACGCCTCGAGCGCGGGCCTCTCGAGCCCGAGCAGATTGATGCGCTCCCGACCTGCCACCTCGACCGCCATGCCGCCTCTCGCCTCGCGCTGTCCGCTGTCCGCTGTCCGCCGTCAGCTTCTCGGGCAGATCTCGGAATCCTTGAAGAAATACGCAATCTCGACCTTCGCGTTCTCCACCGAATCGGACCCGTGCACGGTATTCGCCTCGATGCTCTCGGCGAGATCGGCGCGGATCGTGCCGGGCGCCGCCTTCTTCGGATCGGTGGCGCCCATCACTTCGCGGTTCTTCGCGACGGCATTCTCGCCCTCGAGCACCTGTACGACCACGGGGCCCGAGGTCATGTAGCGCACGAGGTCGTTGAAGAACGGCCGCTCGCGGTGCACGGCGTAGAAGCCCTCGGCCTGCGCCTTCGTGAGCCGCAGCATGCGGCTGCCGACCACCTTGAGGCCGGATTTTTCGAGACGACGAACGACTTCGCCGATCAGGTTGCGCGTCACGCCATCCGGCTTGACGATGGAAAGGGTGCGCTCGGGCGCCATGCGGAATCCTCGGGTTTGGCCTGCAAACCCGCTAGTTTACACGCTGAAGCTCTCGCCGCAGCCGCATTCACCCTTGATATTCGGATTCGAGAAACGGAATGCCTCGTTCAGGCCCTGGCGCACGAAATCGACGGTCGTCCCCTCGACCAGCGGCAGGCTTTCGGGATCGACGAACACCTTGACGCCCAGGTCCTCGAACACCCGGTCGTCCGGCCGCGCTTCGTCGGCGTAGTTGACGACATAGGCGAAGCCCGAGCACCCGGTCTTGCGGACCCCGAGGCGAAGACCGAGCCCTTTGCCGCGCGAGGCGATGAAAGTCTTGACCCGCTCGGCGGCCGACGCAGTCAGGTGGATGCTCATGGCGCCATTGTACGTCGTACCGCCCGACCGTGGTCCCCACCCCGCCATTTCGCGACGCAGTCCCGCAGCGCATCCTCGATCACGAGCAGGCGACCGAGCTTCGGGGCCGGCACCTCGAACCTTCCTGCCCACTCCGCGGGCGTGCCCGGCACCAGGGCTTCGAGCCGCCGCCCGGGCAGCACGCCTGCGATCCAGTTCGCCACGGCGAGCGTATGGGGGCAGCCATAGGCCTGGAAGCGCGCCTCGACGACGCAATCGCCCGCGACGCGCAATGTGAACCTGACGCGCGTACCGGTCGCCTCCCGCCCCGCCTCGCCGGTCAAGATGTCGACCCCGCCCGGCAGGTTTCCGGCATGCGCGAGGGCGAAGAACGCGTCGAGGGTTGCCGGGCTGAAGCCCGCGACCGCGGCGCCGTGCTTCGACCGCGTCCCGTTCACGGCGCCACTTCGCGCAGCCGCGTCACGGCCGCGCGAACCGCGGCGATCGCGCGCTCGACGTCGACGACTTGCGTGTCGCGGCCGAAGCTGAACCGCAGGGAACTCTGCGCGAGCTCGGCCGTGCGCCCGAGCGCGCGCAGCACATAGGAAGGTTCGCCCGACGCGGAACTGCAGGCGGACCCGGTCGACACCGCAATATCCGTGAGCGCGGTGACGAGACTCTCGCCCTCGACCCCGGCGAACGCCACATTGAGGATCGCGGGCGAGCCGTCCTCGAGCGGGCTGTTCGGGTACACCCGCGGCAGCGCGGCGAGCCCGTTCCACAGCAGGGTCCGCAATGCACGCATCCGGCCGGCATCCGCGGCACCTTCGCTCGCGGCCAGCGCCGCGGCGCGACCGAAGCCGACGATCTGGTGTGTCGGCAAGGTGCCCGAGCGCAGGCCACGCTCCTGCCCGCCACCGTGGACGATCGGTGCGATCCACGGCCGGGCGGCCGCCGCAACGTACAGCGCGCCGATCCCCTTCGGGCCGTGGATCTTGTGGGCCGTGAACGAGCCGAAATCGATCCGGTCGGCGATCTGTGCTGTCGGCAGCTTGCCGATCGACTGCGCCAGGTCGGCGTGGAACAGCACGCCCGCCGCGCGGCACACGGCGCCGATCGCCGCGACATCCTGCACGACGCCCGTCTCGTTGTTGACGTGCATGATCGAGACGAGCAGCGTGTCCGGCCGCAGCGCCGCGCGCACGGCCTCGGCCGACACGCGGCCTTCGCCGTCGGGCGTGAGCCGCGTCACGGCCCAGCCTTCGCGCTCGAGCTGGCGCAGCGGATCGAGCGTCGCATGATGCTCGGTGCGCGAGGTGACGAGGTGATGCCGCCGATCGGCATTGGCGCGCGCGGTGCCGAGCAGCGCGAGATTCGACGCCTCGGTCGCGCCCGAGGTGAATACGATTTCCTCCGGCCGTGCGCCGATCACGGCCGCCACTTCGCGTCGCGCCGTGGCGATCCGCGCGGCGGCTTCGCGTCCGTAGACGTGCGTCGACGAGGCGTTGCCGAAAGTGCCTTCCGCCGTCAGGCATTGCGCCATCAGCGCGGCAACCCGCGGGTCGACGGCGGTGGTTGCGGCATTGTCGAGATACGCGGGCGCGACGGGCATCACGCACTCCGCGGCGGACACTTGCTGCCCGCCACCTTGCGCCGCCCCTGCACCGCGGCCAGGATGCCGCGCAGGATATTCACTTCGTTCTGGTCCATTTCCGCACGCTGGAAGAGCCGCCGCAGGCGCTGGCGCAGGTGCGTGCCGCTCGCCGTGCGATCGCGGAAATCGATCTCGGCGAGCACCGCGTCGAGGTGCTCGAAGAATCGCTCGAGTTCGGTGACCGTCGCGAGCGGCACGGCACCCGGCGCCGTCGTGACCTGCGCCCCGCGTGCGCGATGGATCTCGTAGCCGATCAGTTGCGCCGCCATCGCGAGGTTGAGCGAGGTGTAGGCGGGATTGGCCGGAATGCGGGCGAGCATGTGCGCCGCATCGATTTCGTCGTTCGAGAGCCCGGCGCGTTCGCCGCCGAACAGCACCGCGACGGGACCACGCGCCGCCTCGGCGACGATGCGCGGCGCGGCGTCGCGAATGTCGAGCACGCGGTGGTTGTGTTCGCGCTCGCGGGCGGTGGTGGCGACCACGAGCCCGCAATCGCCGATGGCGGCCTCGAGCCGATCGACGACGCGGGCAGCCGCCAGCACGTCATCGGCACCCGAGGCGCGCGCCGTGGCCTCCGCATGCGGGAATTCCCGCGGCCGGACCAGCACGAGGCGCTCGAGCGCCATGTTCTTCATCGCGCGCGCCACCGCGCCGATGTTGCCGGGATGCTGGGTGCCGACCAGCACGAACCTGATGTCCGCCGCGAGCATCGTGATATTGTAGTGCCTTCCCCGCCCCGTCCCGGTGCCCATGCAACCAGCAGTCAACATCGCGGTCCGCGCAGCGCGCCGCGCCGGCGAGATCATCGTGCGCAGCATCAACCGGCTCGAAAGCCTCAAGGTCGAGACGAAGGGCCGCAATGATTTCGCGACCGAGGTCGACCGGGCCGCCGAGCAGGAGATCATCGCGATCCTCTCGAAGGCTTACCCGACGCACGCGTTCCTCGGCGAGGAAGGCGGCCGCAGCGGTGATTCCGAGACGGTCTGGATCATCGACCCGCTCGACGGCACCACCAACTACCTGCACGGCTTTCCGACCTATGCCGTGTCGATCGCGTGCCGGCACCGGGGGCGGCTCGAGCATGCCGTGATCTACGACCCGATGCGGCAGGAGATTTTCACGGCGAGTCGCGGCGACGGCGCGCGGCTCGAGAACCGGCGCCTGCGGGTCAGCAACCGGCCGGGCATCGAGGGCGCGCTGGTCGCGACCGGATTCCCGTTCCGCGCCAACGCCGACTACATCGATGCCTATCTCGCGCAACTGAAGGCGATCATGCAATCGACAGCCGGTGTGCGCCGGCCAGGCGCCGCCGCGCTCGACCTCGCCTATGTCGCCGCGGGGCGCGTGGACGGGTTCTGGGAATTCGGCCTGAATCCCTGGGACACGGCCGCGGGTGCGCTCCTGATCCAGGAAGCGGGCGGTCGCATCGGCACGCTGACCGGCCGGCCGTACGACCTGTCACCACACATCGTCGCCGGCACGCCGCGCGTGTACGAAACGTTGCTCGAACTGATTGCGCCCCACGTGCCGGCGGCGCTGCGGGACGCCTGAGCAGCGCGCCGTCAGGCGCCGCTCGAAGCCCCCGCCCGCTCGCGCATCGGGCTCGCCCAGTAGCCGTACAGGAAATAGAGCACGACCGAGCCGGACAGGAACCACATGAAGAAGTGCAGCACGCGCTCCTCGACCGCGGTGATCAGGAAGAGGCACGAAATCACGCCGAGGATCGGCGTCACCGGATAGAACGGCGTCATGAAGCCGCGCGGCAGGTCGGGCCGCGTCTGGCGCAGCCACATCGTCGCGACGCAGACGATCGCGAAGGCCGCGAGCGTGCCGACCGACGTCAGGTCACCGAGCGTGTTGATGTCGAACACGGCGGCCGCGAGCGCCACGACCGCGCCGACGATCAGGGTATTGATCCACGGCGTCTTGAAGCGCGGGTGCACCCTGGCGAGCGCGTTCGGCAGCAACCCGTCGCGCGACATCGTGTAGAACACGCGCGTCTGCCCGAACATCAACACCAGGATCACGGACGAAAGGCCCGCGATCGCGCCGATCTTGATCGCCTTGGCGAGCCAGCCCCAGCCGGGCCCGAAGGTGTCGACCGCCGTCGCGACCGGCGCCGCGACATTCAGCTTCGTGAACGAGATGACACCGGTCAGGACGGCCGAGGTCGCCATGTAGAGGATCGTGCAGATCACGAGCGAGCCGAGGATGCCGATCGGCATGTCGCGCCGCGGATTCTTCGCCTCCTGGCCTGCGGTCGAGACCGCCTCGAAGCCGATGTAGGCGAAGAACACGATCGTCGCCGCCCGCATGATGCCGCCCCAGCCGAACTCGCCCGGCTGGCCGGTCGGCTCCGGAATGAACGGCCGCCAGTTCGCGGTATCGATGAAGAACGCGCCGACCACGATGAAGGCCACGATCACCGTGACCTTGATCGCGACGATGATGTTGTTGACCGTGGCGGACTCCGACACGCCGATGACGAGCAGCAGCGTGACCGCGAGCACGATCGCAACCGCGGGCAGGTTGAAGAGCGAGGTCACCACGTGCGCGCCGGTGAGCGGCACGACCGTGCCGATCGGCAGCTGCACGATCGAGCCCGCCGGCGTGAGCACGGTCGTGCCGGCGGCCAGTTCGCGCAGGTGGCCCGTGGCGGGATCGAGCACTTTCGCGGCGGAGGCGAGCACCGCCTGGACGTCCTGCGACAGGTGGATGTCGGCCGCGTTGGTCAGCGCATAGCCGTTTGCCGCGTTGCCGTTCAGGACATCGTAGACCGCGAGCGTCGACTGGTGCAGGCCGGGAAGGTGTGCGCTGCCCGACGACAGGAACTGCGCGACCGAGCCGTCGGCGAGTCGCGCGGTCACGCCGTTCAGGCTCACGAGCGGGTCGGCCATGCTGAAACTGATCGCCTGGTCGACGACGATCTTCCCCATCGCCTGGGTGAATTCCGGCGGGATCGAGATGTGCAGGTCGTTCAACAGGCTCATCATGTAGCCGGACCAGCCGACCGCGACGACCGACGCGGCGAGGCCGTACTCGAGCAGCAGCAGCGCGCCCATGATCCAGGCGCCGAACTCGCCGATGGTCGCGTAGCTGTAGGTGTAGGCCGATCCCGACACGGGCAGCACCGAGGCGAGTTCGGCGTAACAGAGCCCCGCGAACGCGCAGACGACGCCGGCGATCACGAACGAGATCATCACCGCGGGACCGGCATGCAGCGCCGCGGCATTGCCGGTGCGCACGAAGATGCCGGCGCCGATGATGCAGCCGATGCCGAGCAGCACGAGATGCGTGGCGGTCAGGGTGCGCTTCAGCTCGCCCCGGTTGTATTCAGCCTGGACCTGATCGACCGACTTCGTACGCCATTTCATTATTCGACCCCGTCGTTGAAACCGGTTTTCGCCGCATCATAGGCACAACCGCCTGCGGCGTCACTCTTTGTTGCGTCGCGCGTCGATGTGGTCCCGCAGGCGGATATTGATCATCTCGACGCCCACCGAGAACGCCATCGCGAAGTACAGGTAGCCGCGCGGAATCTCGAAGTGGGCGCTCTCGGCGATCAGCGCGACGCCGACCATGATCAGGAATGCGAGCGCCAGCACCTTGATCGTCGGGCGGCGCTCGATGAACTCGCTGATCGATGCCGATACCCACATCATGACGCCGATCGCGATCACGATCGCGGCCACCATGATCGCGAGCTGGTCGGGTTTGGCGAGCCCGACCGCCGTGAAGACGGAATCGAGCGAGAACACGATGTCGATGATCGCGATCTGCACCACGATCAGCAGGAAGCTGGCGTAGGTGCGCGTGTGGCGCTCCTGCTGCGCCCCCTCGAGCGTGCCGTGGATCTCGGTGACGCTCTTCGCGAGCAGGAACAGGCCGCCGAGGAACAGGATCAGGTCACGCCCCGACACGGGCTGGGCGCCGATGTGGAACCACGGCTTCGTGAGTCCGATCAGCCACACGATCGAAAACAGCAGCGCGACGCGCGTCAGCATCGCGAGCGCGAGCCCGGTGATACGCGCCGAGTTCTGGCGCTCGTGCGGCAGGCGCGCCACGAGGATCGAGATGAAGATGATGTTGTCGATCCCGAGGACGATCTCGAGCGCGGTCAGCGTGACGAACACCAGCCACACCTGCGGATCGACGAGCCACTCCATCAATGGCGGCACGCAGGGGCTCCGCTCAGGGCAGGTCGTCGACCGCCGACTTCTTCACGGTCGGGAACACGTGCTCCGCCGTGAGCCCCGCATCGAGCGCGATCGCGGAGGAAATGTAGATCGAGGAGTAGGTGCCGGCGAGGATGCCGATCGCGAGCGCCTCGGAGAAGCCGCGCAGCACCGGGCCGCCGAGGAACAGCAGCGCGACCACGACGATCATCGTGACCACCTTGGTCATGATCGTGCGCGACAGCGTCTGGTTGATCGCCTGGTCGAGCACGGTGATCGGCGCGAGGCGCCGGTTGTGCTCGAAGCGCTCGCGGATGCGGTCGAAAATGACGACCGTGTCGTTCAGCGAATAGCCGATCACCGCGAGGATGGCCGCGACCACCGCAAGATCGAACGGCGTCTTCGAAATCGAGAAGATGCCGAGCACGAGGATCGGGTCGTGCATCACCGCGACGATGGCGCCCGCCGAGAGTCGCCAGGTGTGGAAGCGGAACGCGATGTAGATGAAGATCAGGAGCAGCGTGAAGCTGAGCGCCCAGATCGCGCTGGTGCGCAGTTCGTCGCCGACCTGCGGGCCGACCACGGCGAGATTGCGCACCTCGGCGCCCGGGGCAACCGCGAGCAGCGCCGCCTCGACCTTCGCGCGGATCTCCGCCACCGAGCGCGAGCTGTCCGGCGGCAGCCGGATCGCCACTTCGCGCGAGGAGCCGAAGATGCCGACCTGCGGCTCGTGGAAGCCCGCCGCCTCGAGCTGCGTGCGGATCGCATCGACATTCGCCGCCGTCGGCAGCGCCGCCTCGACCGACACGCCGCCGGTGAAATCGATCGCGAGGTTCAGGCCCCGCGTCACGAGCGCGCCGAGCGACACCACCATCATCACGATCGACAGCGCGTACCACACCTTGCGGGTGCGCATGAACGCGATGTTGGTCTGCTTGTGGAAAAACTCCATGGGTGGGTTCCTGCTTCCTGGGCTCAGCCGATCGCGAGCTTGCCGACTTTGGCGCGGCCGCCGTACATCAGGGTGAGCAGCGCACGGCTGCCCATCAGCGCCGTGAACATCGAAGTCGCGATGCCGAGCGACAGCACGACCGCGAAGCCGCGGATCGCGCCGGTGCCGAACACCCACAGCACGATGCCCGCGATCAGTGTCGTGACGTTCGAATCGGCGATCGCCGAAAAGGCCTTGTCGAAACCGGCACGGATCGCGGCCTGCGGCGACACGCCGATCCGCAATTCCTCGCGGATGCGCTCGTAGATCAGCACGTTCGCATCGACCGCCATGCCGACGGTGAGGATGATGCCCGCGATGCCCGGCAAGGACAGCGCCGCGCCCATCATCGACAGCAGCGCCGTGAGCAGCAGCACGTTCGCGAGCAACACGAGGTCGGCGACGATGCCGAACACGTGGTAGTAGATCACCATGAAGGCGAACACGCCGAGCATGCCGACGATCAGCGCCATGACGCCCTGCTCGATGTTCTGCGCACCGAGGCTCGGGCCGATCGCGCGCTCTTCGGCGAGGAAGATCGGCGCCGCGAGCGAGCCGGCGCGCAGCAGCAGCGCCAGTTCGCGCGCCTCCGTCTGGGTGAGGCCCGTGATCTGGAACTGGTTGCTGAACACGCCACGGATCGTCGCCACGCTGATGACACGCTGGTCGGTCACCTCGCGCTCGACTTTCTTGCCGCCGACATCGACGGTCTGGCGCGATTTCTCGATGAACACGACCGCCATCGGCTTGCCGAGATTCGCCTGGGTCGTCTTCAGCATCTGCGCGCCGCCGCGCGCGTCGAGCTTCACCGACACGCCGGGACCGTCCTGGGTCGCCGCCGTCATCGCATCGGTCAGCTGGTCGCCGGTGACGATCAGGTCGCGCTTCAGCAGCACCGGCCGGCCGTCCTTGTCCTTGTACAGCTTCGAACCGAGCGGCGCCCGCCCGCTCTGCACGGCCTGCGCAAGGTCGCCCTGCGTGTCGACGAGGCGGAACTCGAGCGTCGCGACCTTGCCGAGGATGTCCTTCACGTCCGCCGAGTTCTGCACGCCGGGCAACTGCACGATGATCCGGTCGAAGCCCTGGCGCTGCACGATCGGTTCGGACACACCGAGTTCGTTGACGCGATTCCTGAGCGTCGTCAGGTTCTGCTGGATCGCGTAATCCTGCCGCTGGCGGATCTGCTGCGGCGTGAGCACGGCCTGCACCGCCGGTCCGCTCGGCAGCGTCAGGCTCTCGATGGCGAGGTCGGACTGCACCTCCTTGAGCGCGGCGACCACCGCGTCGGCGTCGGTACCGGGCGCGAGCAGCACGCGCACGCCGTTCGGGATGTCGGCGCCCTGCGTGATCGTCACGATGTCGAGGAACGCCAGCTTCTTCTCGCCGAGCACGCGGCGGAAATCCTGTTCGTAGCTCTCGAGCAGCTGGCCCACGGCGCCGTTGACGTCGACCTGGTAGAGCAGGTGCAGGCCGCCGCGCAGGTCGAGGCCGAGCGGCATGGGTCTGAGGCCCATCCGGCCGAGCCAGGCCGGCGCGCGCGATGCGAACGAAAGCGCAGTGATGTACTCGCCGCCGAGGTTCTCGTTGACGGCATCGCGCGCCGCGAGCTGCGAGGCGACGCTGCCGAAGCGCACCATCAGCCGGCCGTTGTCGACGAACGTCGAGGTGTACGCGACGCCGTGTTCGCCGAGGAACTTCGCGACCTGCTGCTGCGCGGCCGCGTCCATCGCCACGCGGTCCTTGCGCACGACCTGCAGCGCAGGGTCTTCACCGAAGAAATTCGGCAGCGCGAAGAGGAGCGCCGCGACGAGGACCAGGCAGACGAGGATGTACTTCCAGCGGGCGTACTCGAGCATCGGCGGTCCTCTCTCAGGCGCCCTTGACCGTGCCCTTCGGCACGAGCGAGGTGATCTGGAACTTCTGCACCTTGACCCGCACGCCGTCCGCGATCTCGATCGTCGTGAAGGTATCTCCCACTTCGATCACCTTGCCGAGCAGACCACCGGCCGTCACGACTTCATCGCCCGCGGCGATCTTCGCGAGCATCGCCTGGTGATCCTTCGCCTTTTTCTGCTGCGGCCGGATCAGCAGGAAGTAGAAGATGACGATGAATACCACCATCATCAGGAGCGGCGCGAACGAGCCGCCCGGGGCCGCGCCGGCGGCCTGCGCGTAGGCTTCGGGAATCAAGGCGTTCATCGGAAAGACCCCTTGGAGGAATGCGGGCTGGTAAAGCAGCGCATTATGCCATAGCGGCCGCCGGCGCTGCCCGGGCCGCGAGGTAGTCCCGTGCAAAGGCCGCGAAATCCCCGGCCGCGATGCGGGCCCGGATCCGCGCCATCAGGTCGAGGTAGAAGAACAGGTTGTGGATCGTCCCGAGGCGCGAGCCGAGGATTTCATTGGCGCGATCGAGATGGCGCAGGTAGGCGCGCGAATAGTTGGCGCAGGTGTAGCAGCCGCAGGCCGCATCCACCGGCGCGGTGTCGAACTGGTGGGCGGCGTTGCGGATGTTGATCACGCCGCTCGAGGTGAATAGGTGCCCGTTGCGCGCGTGCCGCGTCGGCATCACGCAGTCGAACATGTCGATGCCGCGCAGCACCGCCCGCACGATGTCCTCGGGGCGGCCGACTCCCATGAGATAGCGCGGGCGGCCGTCGGGCATGTGCGGCACGAGTTCGTCGAGCACCCGCAGGCGTTCGGCTTCCGGTTCGCCGACGGCGAGGCCGCCCACCGCGAGCCCCGGCAGGTCGAGCGCGAGCAGCGACTCGAGCGAGGCCCGCCTAAGGTCGCTGTACATGCCGCCCTGCACGATGCCGAACAACGCGCCGGTCGTTGCCGCGCGCCCATGGTGATCACGGCAGCGCGCGGCCCAGCGCATCGAGCGTTCCATCGAGGCGCGCGCCGCATCGTGCGTGGCCGGATAGGCCGTGCAATCGTCGAATGCCATCACGATGTCGGAGCCGAGCACGCGCTGCACGTCCATCGAGATCTCGGGGGTGAGCTCGACTTCCGAGCCATCGATCGGCGAACGAAAGCGCACGCCCTCCTCGCCGATACGGCGCAGTTTCGCGAGGCTGAACACCTGGAAGCCGCCGGAATCGGTGAGGATCGGGCGCCGCCAATGCATGAAGCCGTGCAGGCCGCCATGCGCCGCGATCACTTTCGTGCCGGGACGCAACATCAGGTGGAAGGTGTTGCCGAGCACGATATCGGCGCCGAGCGATTCGAGCTCTTCGGGCGTCATCGCCTTGACGGTGCCGTAGGTGCCGACCGGCATGAAGGCGGGGGTCTCGACGACGCCGTGGCGAAGCGTGAGCCGCCCGCGTCGTGCGGCCCCGTCACTCGCGAGGATCTCGAACGCGAGTGTCATGCGTGCGTTTCCCGCGCGCGCGCGGCCGGTGCCGGCGTCACGAACATCGCATCCCCGTAGCTGAAAAAACGGTAGCGCGCGCGGACCGCATGCGCGTACGCGGCGAGCACGTGCTCGCGGCCGGCAAAGGCGCTCACCATGATCAGCAGCGTCGACTCGGGCAGGTGGAAATTCGTGAGCAGCGCATCGACTGCGCGAAAACGGTAGCCGGGGTGGATGAACAGCCGCGTGTCGCCCTCGAAAGGCGCGGGCACGCCGTTCGCCGCCGCCGATTCGAGCGCGCGCGCGACGGTCGTGCCGACGGCAACCACACGCCGGCCCGAGGCACGTGCCTGCGCGAGCGCAGCGCACACCGCCTGCGACACCGTGACGCGCTCGGCGTGCATGCGATGCGCCTGAAGCGTCGCGGCACGCACCGGCTGGAACGTACCGGCGCCGACATGCAGCGTCACGAACGCGCGGGCGACACCGCGCGCCTCGAGCGCGGCGAGCAGCTCCGCGTCGAAATGCAGGCTCGCGGTCGGCGCGGCGACCGCGCCGCGCTCGCGGGCGAATATCGTCTGATAGCGTTCGCGATCGCCCGCATCCGGCGCGCGATCGATGTAGGGCGGCAACGGCGTTTCGCCGTGCGCCTCGAAGAAGGCATGCGTCTCCTGCGGCAGCTCGACGAGCCACAGGTCGTCCTCGCGCGCGAGCACACGCACCGCACCGCCTGCCGTGCGCACGCTCGTGCCTTCCCTGAAGCCCTTGCTCGCCCGCAGCTGCACCCACGCCTGCCGCCCGCCCGCGGCGCGCTCGAGCAGCATCTCGACACGCCCACCGGTCGGCTTCACGCCGTGCACGCGCGCCGGCACGACGCGCGTATCGTTGAACACGAGCAGGTCGCCCGGCTCGAGCAGCGCGGGCAGGTCCCGGACCCAACGGTCGGTCCAGGCGCCCGTCGCGCCGTCCAGGGTCAGCAGGCGGCTCGCGGAGCGGCGGGGAAGAGGAACTTGCGCGATGAGGTCGGGCGGCAGCGCGTAGCGAAAATCGTCAGGTCGCACGCGCGCATGGTAACAGGCGTGCGCTCGACGGCGGGGTCACGCGCGCCTCGGCGGAAAAGGGTCGCGGCGGAGGCGGCATTCTGGCAAAGTTTTGTCCAATCCGGCCGGGATGGCGGAACTGGTAGACGCGCCGGACTCAAAATCCGGTTCTGGCGACAGAGTGTGGGTTCGATTCCCTCTCCCGGCACCAAACCCGAGTCCTGCGAGGGCTTCACGATGCGTACGATTCATGATGCTGCGATGACCGCGGCCGCGGCGCTGCTGCTGTCCGCGTGTGCGACGGCGCCGAAGCCGGCCGGGACCTGGGAAGGGCTCGAACTGTACCCGCAGAAGAAGTTCGATGCGGTCTACCTGCGCCCGCACGCGAACCTCGCCCGTTACAGCGAGATCATGCTCGACCCGCTCGAAGTCTCGTTCGACAGGAACTGGAACCCGAACCCGACCTCCGCCGGACTGCAGCGCGTCGATACGGCGCGGATCAAACGCGCGCTCGCCGATGAATTCCGCAAGGTGTTCACCGAGGTGTTGTCGGCCGATGGCAAGTACCGGATCGTCGGTGAATCGGGACCGGCGACGCTGCACATCACGCCCGAGATCATCGATCTGTACATCAATGCGCCGGACGTCAGCCTCTCCACGGCCGGGAGCGTGCGCATGTACACGGTCGAGCCCGGCCGCATGACGCTCGCGGCGGAGTTCCGGGACGGCGCGAGCGGCACGCTGCTCGCGCGCGTGGTCGACCGGAAGGAAGGCGTGGATCGCGGCTATCTGCAGATCACGAACGCGGTGACGAACCTCGCCGATGCCCGGCAGGTCATGGCGCGCTGGGCGCGGACGATACGCGAGGGCCTCGACACGGCACGCGCCATGGCCGGGGCCTCCGGCAATTGATGAATTTCTGCAGCCAGTGCGGCGCGAAGGTCACGCGGCGGATCCCGCCGGGTGATCACCTGCCGCGCTACGTCTGTGACCACTGCGGCACGATCCACTACCAGAACCCGAAACTGGTCGTCGGCTGCGTGCCGGAGGACGGCGGTCGCATCCTCATCTGCAAGCGCGCGATCGAGCCGCGGCGCGGCTACTGGACGGTGCCGGCGGGCTTCATGGAGAACGGCGAAACGCTGCAACAGGCCGCGGAGCGCGAATCGCACGAAGAAGCGCTCGCGCGCGTCGAGATCGGCTCTCTCGTGTCGATCGTGCACGTCCTGCAAGTGGGCCAGGTGCACGTGTTCTTCCGCGCGCGGCTCGCCGATCCGGAGTTCGGCGTCGGCCCCGAGAGCCTCGAATCGAAGCTCGTCACCGAAGCCGAAATTCCCTGGGACGACCTCGCGTTTCCGAGCATCACGTTCACGCTCAGGCGCTACCTCGAGGATCGCGCCGCCGGCGTCGAACGCCACCATTTCACGTCGTTCGACTACCGGTCACGCTGACGCCCGGCGCGTTACGCACCGCCTGCCCCGCGTGGCAAAATGGGGGGCCCGGGTAGCAGGAAATGTCATGGCCTTCGTCGTCACCGAGAACTGCATCAAGTGCAAGTACATGGACTGCGTGGAAGTCTGTCCGGTCGACTGTTTCCATGAAGGCCCCAATTTCCTGGTGATCGACCCGGACGAATGCATCGACTGCACGCTGTGCGAGCCCGAATGTCCGGTCGAGGCGATTTTCTCCGAGGAAGAACTGCCGAAGGACCAGGTGGAATACAAGGCCCTGAATGCCGAACTGTCGCACAAGTGGCCGGTGATCACCGAGAAGGGCGAGCCGCCCGCCGACGCGAAGGAATGGGAAGGCAAGCCGGGCAAGCGCGATCTGCTCGAGCGATGAGCGCCGGCCGCAGCCGGCTCCCGCGCTAGCGCGCCACCGTCTTCAGGTGATCGACGAGCATCGCCGGCGGCACATAGCCCGGCAGCATCTCGCCGTTTGCGAGCACGATCGCCGGCGTGCCCTGGATGCCGAGGTCCTCGCCGAGCTGGTATTCCTTCGCGACCGGCGTCTGGCCGCAGGGCCTGGACTTGATCGCCTCGCCGCGCTTGGCGCGGGTCAGCGCCTCGTTGCGGTCGGCGGCGCACCAGACGCTCTCCGCCTTGTGCCACGACTCCGTGTCCGGGCCGGTACGCGGAAAGAAGAGATAGCGCACGCGCACGCCGAGGCGGTTGTATTCCGCGATCTGGCTGTGGAGCTTGCGGCAGTAGGCGCAATCGACATCGGTGAACACGTTGATCGTGTACTTCGGGTCCTTCGGCGAGAAGATCAGCGTCTGGCTGTCGGGCACGGCCGAGAGCAGCTCCTTGCGCAGCCCGCGGCGGCGCGTCTCGCTGAGGTTGCTGTTCGACTTCAGGTCGTACAGGTCGCCCATCAGCGCATAGCGGCCGTCCTCGCTCACGTACACGATGTCGCCGCCGCGGCGCAGCTCGAATATTCCCTGCATCGGTGTCGGACGCAGGTCGTCGACGGTCGCGCCCGGGAATTTCTTCACGAGGTCGGTGCGCACATCGGCCTGCACGAGTGCCGGCAGCAGGGCGAGGGACAGGATGAGGGTCGCGGTTCGCAGCATGGTGGTCGGTTCGACCCGCGGGATCGGCAATGGTTCGGTCGGCGGCGCGCGGGCGCCGTAGTGTACCTCAGCCCCGCGGGTGATGCTGCGCGTGCAGTTCCTTCATGCGCTCGCGGGCGACGTGGGTGTAGATCTGCGTCGTCGAGAGATCCGAATGCCCGAGCAGCATCTGCACGACGCGCAGGTCGGCGCCGTGGTTCAGCAGGTGCGTCGCGAACGCATGCCGCAGCGTGTGCGGCGACAGGTCACGCTCGACACCGGCCTTGCGCGCATAGCGCTTGATGATGTGCCAGAACGCCTGGCGCGTCATGCGATCGCCGCGCCGTGTCGGGAACAGGTAATCGGTCGTACGGTCGAGCAGGATCTCATTGCGCGGGCCGCGCACGAATTCGCCGAGCCAGCGGACCGCCTCCTCGCCGAGCGGAATCAGCCGTTCGCGGTTGCCCTTGCCCACGATCCGCAGCACGCCCTGGTTCAGGTTCACCTGGCCGTGTTTCAGGCTCACGAGTTCGGAGACGCGCAGCCCCGTGGCGTAGAGCACTTCGAGCATGGCGCGATCGCGGTTGCCGAGCGGGTCGCCGATCGCCGGCGCGTTGAGCAGCGCCTCGACTTCCTCCTCGCTCAACGAGCGCGGCAGCGAGCGACCGATCTTCGGCATCGCGATCTGCGCGGTGGGATCCTCGCGCAGCGCGCCCTCGCGCACGAGGTGGCGGAAGAAGCGCCGGAATGACGACAGCTGCCGCGCGGTCGAGCGCGGCCGGGCGCCCGCCTGCACACGATGCGCGATGAATTCCATCAGGTCGGCACGCGTGGTCCGGGAGATCTCGCGCCCGTGCTCGCCGAGCCAGCGCGCCAGCGCCGACAGGTCCGCGCGATACGCCGCGAGCGTGTTCGAGGAGAGCCCGCGCTCCATCCACACGGCGTCGATGAAACGGGAGACCGCCGGATCCGTTTCACCGGCGCTCTTGCGCAGTTCGGGTGCAGTCGCGGGACGAGCCATTTGGAGCGAGTGTGGGGGACCCCTCCGGGTGTCGGCGTGATCACCTTCACATATACCCGGAAGCATTAACATAAAGAGAACCAGTTCACACCGCCACGCACCCGAAAGCGCGATACCGTTCACCATGTCCGCCACCCCGCGCCTGCCGGCCCCGCTCGGCTGGCTTTACACGCTCTACGCCTGCCTCGCGTTCGTGCCGATCGGCGTACTCGCGCTCCTTGGCATGCTGCTGCCCGGTCTTGCGCTGCGACGCGGGGTGGCCCGTGCCGCGGCGCGCAGCTGGCTCGCGCTCGCAGGGATGCGGCTTGCGGTCCGGCACGCCGAACGCCTGCCGGCCGGCCATTGCGTCGTGGTCGCCAACCACGCCGGCTACCTCGACGGGCTCGTGCTCACGGCCGCGCTGCCGCCGCGTTTCGGATTCGTGATCAAGCGGGAAATGTCCGGCGTGCCGCTCGCGGGCCTGCTGCTGTCACGCATCGGCTCCGAGTTCGTCGAGCGCTTCGACCGGCACAAGGGCGCGAGCGACGCGCGCCGCGTGGTGCGCAACGCGAGCAACGGGCATTCACTGGTGTTCTTCCCGGAAGGCACGTTCGCGAAGCGGCCGGGGCTCCTCAAGTTCCACTCCGGAGCCTTTCATGCGGCGGCGCGCGCGGGCTGCCCGGTCGTGCCCTGCGTGATGCGCGGTTCGCGCGATGCGCTGCCGACACCCGGCATGGTGCTGTCACCGGGACGGCTCGAAGTGGAATTCCTGCCACCGCTCTGCGCAATCACGGATACCGGCGAACACGCCACCGCAAGACTGCGTGATGAGGCAAGATCTGCGATTCTTGTGGCGCTGGGTGAGCCAGACCTTTCGCGGGCTGCCTAATTCGCGCAAGATTCTGTACCATCGATGCCGCCCACGGGCAGGCGGCGGAGAGGTTCCAGGTGCGCGTAGCGGTTCTCGGCGGCGGGGTCATCGGTGTCACGTCCGCGTGGTACCTCGCGCAGGCCGGCGTCGAAGTCGAGGTCATCGAGCGCCGGGACGGAGTTGCGCTCGAAACGAGCTTTGCGAACGCCGGCGAGATCTCGCCCGGCTATGCCTCTCCGTGGGCCGGCCCCGGCATGCCATGGAAGGCGCTCAAGTGGCTGTTCACGCCGCACGCGCCGCTCGTCCTGCGCCCGCAATGGGATCCGGCCATGTGGGCCTGGATCCTGCGGATGCTGCGCAATTGCACCGCCGCGCGCTATGCGGTGAACAAGCGCCGCATGGTGCCGATCGCGGAATACAGCCGTGATGTCCTCGGCCGGCTGCGCGCGGACACCGGCATCACCTACGACGAGCGTGCGCGCGGGACACTGCAACTTTTCCGCACGCAACGGCAGCTCGACGGCGCCGCGGGCGACATCGCCGTGCTGCAGGCGCTCGGGATACCGTTCGAAGTGCTCGACCCGGCAGGCTGCATCGCGGCTGAACCCGGGCTCGCCGACGTGCGCGAGCTGTTCGTCGGCGGCCTGCGCCTCCCGGGGGACGAAACCGGCGACTGTCACCTCTTCACGCAGCGCCTCGCCACGCTCGCGCGGGAGCGCGGCGTCGCGTTCCGGTTCGGTACGACGATCCACGGCTTCGAGCCGCGCGGCGATCGGATCGAAGCGATCCTGACCGATGGCGGCCGCATCACCGCCGACGCATGGGTGCTCGCGCTCGGCAGCTACTCGACGCCGGTCGCGCGCGAACTCGGCCTGCGCCTGCCGGTTTATCCCGTGAAGGGCTATTCGATCACGGTGCCCGTTGCCGACGCTTCGAAGGCGCCCGTCTCGACCGTGATGGACGAAACCTACAAGGTCGCGATCACGCGGCTCGGTGATCGCATCCGCGTCGGCGGCACCGCCGAACTGTCCGGCTACAACAACCGCCTGCACGCCGCGCGCCAGGCAACGCTCGAGCGGTCGGCGCGCAGCCTGTTCGGCGCGGGCGGCGATTACTCGAATCCCGGGTTCTGGACGGGACTGCGGCCGATGACACCCGACGGCACGCCGATCGTCGGCGCGACGCGCTATCGCAATTTCTGGCTGAATACCGGGCACGGCACGCTCGGCTGGACCATGGCGTGCGGCTCGGGGCGCGTGATCGCGGACCTCGTCACCGGGCGCAAGCCCGAAATCGACACGCGCGGCCTGGCACTCGACCGGTATTGACAGCGAACAGCGGGCGGCGGCGCCTCTACATGTTGCGCCTGTACTGCCCGCCGACCTGGTAGAGCGCGCGCGAGATCTGCCCGAGCGAACAGACTTTCACGGTCTCCATCAATTCCGCGAAGACGTTGCCGCCGCTCGCCGCCGCCTGTTGCAGGCGCTCGAGCGCCGCGGGCGCCGCGGCCGCATGGCGCCGCTGGAAGGCGCGGACCGCCGCCACCTGGTCCTGCTTTTCCTCCTCGGTGGAGCGGATCAGCGCGACATCCGCGTGCGCCTCCGATGCATCATGGCCCGACAGGAAGGTGTTGACACCGATCAGCGGCAGCGAGCCGTCGTGCTTCTTCGTCTCGTAGTAGAGGCTCTCTTCCTGGATCTTGCCGCGCTGATACATCGTCTCCATCGCGCCGAGCACGCCGCCGCGATTGGAGATCGACTCGAACTCGCGATAGACGGCCTCCTCGACGAGATCGGTCAGGTGCGCGATCGCGAACGAGCCCTGCCAGGGATTCTGGATCCTGTTGAGCCCGAGTTCGCGATTGATGATCAGCTGGATCGCGACCGCGCGGCGCACGCTGTCCTCGGTCGGCGTCGTCAGGGCCTCGTCGAACGCGTTCGTGTGCAGCGAATTGCAGTTGTCGAACAGCGCGTACATCGCCTGCAGCGTCGTGCGGATGTCGTTGAACTGGATCTCCTGCGCGTGCAGCGAGCGGCCCGAGGTCTGCACGTGGTATTTCAGCATCTGGCTGCGTGGGCTGCCGCCGTAGCGCTCGCGCAGCGCGCGCGCCCAGATGCGGCGCGCGACGCGGCCGATCACCGCATACTCCGCGTCCATGCCGTTCGAGAAGAAGAACGACAGGTTCGGGGCGAAATCGTCGATCCGCATGCCGCGCGCGAGGTAGTACTCGACGATCGTGAAGCCGTTCGCCAGCGTGAAGGCGAGCTGGCTCACCGGGTTCGCGCCCGCCTCGGCGATGTGATAGCCGGAAATCGACACCGAATAGAAATTGCGCACCTTGTGGTCGATGAAGTACTGCTGCACGTCGCCCATCATGCGCAGCGCGAACTCGGTCGAGAAGATGCAGGTGTTCTGCGCCTGGTCCTCCTTCAGGATGTCGGCCTGCACGGTGCCGCGCACGAGCGCGAGGGCCTCGGCCCGCAGCCGCTGGTACGTCTCGCGGTCGAGCACGCCGGGCGCGATCAGTTGCTCGCCGCTCACGCCGAGCAGCGCGAGCCCCGAGCCGTCGTGGCCGTCGGGCAGCGCACCCTTGTAGGCCGGCACCGGAGCGCCCGTCGCGGCGATCCCGCGATGCAATCCGGCGATGCGCGCCTCGGCCGCCGGCCAGCGGCCTTCGGCGCGCAGCCAGCGCTCGATGCGCTGGTCGATCGCCGTGTTCATGAACATCGCGAGGATCATCGGCGCGGGGCCGTTGATCGTCATCGACACGGACGTCGACGGCAGGCACAGGTCGAAGCCCGAGTAGAGCTTCTTCATGTCGTCGAGCGTCGCGATCGACACGCCCGAGTTGCCGGTGCGGCCGTAGATGTCGGGCCGTGTATCCGGATCCTCGCCGTAGAGCGTCGTCGAATCGAAGGCCGTCGAGAGTCGTGTCGCTTCGTGGCCGCTCGCGAGCAGGTGGAAGCGGCGGTTCGTCCGCTCGGGCGGCCCCTCGCCCGCGAACATGCGGGTCGGGTCCTCCGCTTCCCGCCGGTACGGATAGACGCCTCCGGTGTACGGGTAGGCGCCCGGCAGGTTCTCGTGACCGATGAAGGCGAGGATTTCGCCCCAGTCGGCGAAGCGCGGCACGGCGAGCTTCGGCACCCGGTTGCGGGACAGCGTTTCCGTATAGTTCTCACCCGTCACGCGCTGGCCGCGCACCGGGTAGGAATAGGTTTCGTCCGTGACCGCCGCGAGGCGCCCGGGCCACGCCTTCAATTCGCCGATGCCGTCGGCGCCGATGCCTTCGAGCGCCCTGTTGTACGCCGCGCGCAGCGCGCGGCGCGTGGCGTCGCCATCGTCGGCGAGCGCGCTTTCGGGGTAGCGGTCGAGCGACGCCGGCAACTGGGGATCGTGCAGCGCCGCGAGCGACTCATGGTGCGCATGCGCCGCGCGCGCCGCATCGACCTGCTGCTCGATGCGTGCCCGCGCCGCCCGCCCGCCCTGGGCAATCTCGGCGAGATAACGCACGCGGTCGGCAGGAATCAGCGCCGCGTGCGACGTGAAGGTGGTCGGGCCCACATCCGCGACCGGCCAGCCGAGCCGGGCGCAAATCACCTCGAACAGCCGGTTGACGCCCGGATCGTTGAAGCGGCTCGCGATCGTCGGGAAGACCGGTACCTGCGCATCGGCGATCGTCAGCCGGTCCGGATGGTTGCGCCGCCACTGCTTGCGAACGTCGCGCAGCGCATCCTCGGCGCCGCGCTTCTCGAACTTGTTGAGCACGACCAGGTCGGCGAAATCGAGCATGTCGATTTTCTCGAGCTGGCTCGCGGCGCCGTAATCGCTCGTCATCACGTAGAGCGCCAGGTCGACGAAATCGACGATCTCGGTGTCGCTCTGGCCGATGCCCGCCGTCTCGACCACGATCAGGTCGAAGCCCGCGAGCTGGTAGAGCGCGATCACATCCTTCAGCGCCTCGCTGGTCGCACTGTGCCGGCGACGCGTGGCGAGCGAGCGCATGAAGAGGCGCTCGGAGGCGAGGCTGTTCATCCGGATGCGGTCGCCGAGCAGCGCGCCGCCCGAGCGACGCCGCGTCGGGTCGATGGCCACGACCGCGATGTTGCGGTCCGGGAAGAAGCGCACGAAGCGCGCGAGCAACTCGTCGTTCAGGCTCGATTTGCCGGCGCCGCCCGTGCCGGTGATGCCGATCACCGGCGCGCGGCGGTCGTTCCGGCCGATGGCGCGCGCAATCTGCGCGCGCGCGCCCTCGCCGCCGAGCGCGCCCTCGAGACAGGAAATCGTGCGCGCGATGTGCCGCGGATCCTTGGGGTTCAGCGGCCCGAACTCGTAGGGAGGCTTGCGGGCGCGCCGCACGCGCGCGAACACGTCGTCGATCATGCCCGCGAGGCCGAGGCGGCGCCCGTCTTCCGGCGTGTAGATCTTCTCGACGCCGTGCGCTTCGAGCGCCGCGATCTCCTGCGGCGCAATCGTGCCGCCGCCGCCGACGATCACCCGGATGTGCGACGCGCCGAGCTCGCGCAGCATGTCGACCATGTAGGCGAAGTACTCGTTGTGACCGCCCTGGTAGGAACTGACGGCGATCGCATCGGCGTCCTCCTGGATCGCCGCGCGCACGATGTCGGCGACGCTGCGGTTGTGGCCGAGATGCACGACTTCCGCGCCGTGCGCCTGCAGCAGGCGGCGCACGAGGTTGATGGCGGCGTCGTGCCCGTCGAACAGCGACGCGGCGCTGATGAAGCGCAGCGGCAGCGCAGCCTCACTCGCTTCGACGACCGGGGAACGCCCTTGTTGCGCGGTGCGGCTGCTCATAGGTAATGTTACCGACTAGTAGGATTTCTACCAGCAAGTATAGACTCGGCGCGATGCCAGGGCCAATTTCACCGTGGCGGGTCACGGGAACCCGCGAGCGCCGTCGCGAACTGAAGCGCGACGCGGTGATCCTCGCAGCCGCCCGCGCATTTCGCGCACGCGGCTACCACCACACTTCGCTCGACGACATCGCCGCCCTGCTGCACGTCACGAAGCCGACACTCTACTACTACGTCGCGAGCAAGGAGGAAATGCTGTTCGAGTGTTTCCGCGCGGGCCTCGACCGCATCGCAACAGCCTGCAGCAAGGCACGGCGCGGCACGGCGAGCGGCCGCGAACAATTGATCGAAGTCGTGCGCAGCTACGTCGAGGCCATCACCTCGGACTTCGGCTGGTGTATGGTGCGCGCCGAGGATCAGGATCTCGGTCCCGAACTGGGCGCGCGTATCAGGCAGCTCAAGTCGGAGATCGACCAGGAGATCCGCCGGCTGGTGCGCGCCGGCATTGCGGACGGCTCGATCGGCGATTGCGACCCGAAGATGGTTGCGTTCGCGCTGGCCGGCGCGCTCAACTGGATACCGCACTGGTATCGCGACAATGCCTCGCTGCCGGCGAGTGCCATCGCGGACCGCTTCGTCGAGGTTTTCGTCCACGGTCTAGCCCCGCGCCGCGAAGGCGCCTTGCCAGGAAAATCGTCATGAGCCAGAAATCCCCGCCCTCCCCCGCCGTGCTGCTCGCCGCCGCACAGCGCACACCCATCGGCGCCCTGCAGGGCGCGCTGGCCGGCGCCACCGCACCGCAGCTCGCCGCTGCGGCCGCACGCGGCGCGATCGCCGCAGCCGAGGAAATCGTCGCCGCCGATCCTGGCCACTTCTACATGCCGCAGCAGTTCAACAATCCATCCAACCCGGCGATCCACGAACGGACCACCGGTCCGGAAATCTGGG
>JABAQN010000044.1 GCA_019187495.1 Steroidobacteraceae bacterium | reverse complement strand
TCGAGCGCCACGCGCTCGCCGGTGCGCGGCGCGGGCAGCAGCACGCCGGCGGGACGCGCGCCGAGCTCGGCGCGCAGCGCGCGGTAGTGCACGGTCGGGTCGCCGAACGCGGCGCGGCAGTCGTGATCGGCGGCGCAGCGCGCGAGCACGGTGTGCAGGGCCGCTTCGGCATCGAGCGCGATGTCCGGTCCGAGCACACGGGCGGGCGGCAGCACGCCATCCAGGATCATCGTGCGGACCGCGGCGCCGAAATGTCGCACGTACTGCTGCGCGACACGCGTGCCGTATGAGACGCCGTAGAGATTGATGCGCTGGTAGCCGAGCGCACGACGCACCGTCTCGAGATCACGCACGGCGATCGACGTCGTGTAAAAGCGCGGATCCGCATGGGTCCCGATTTCGGCGAGACAGCGACGCGTCTCGGCGGCGATTTCGGAGTCGCCTGCTTCGAGCATCGACTCGTCGTCGAACGTGCAACGCAAGGCGTTCGAGCGCCCGGTGCCGCGCTGGTCGAGGAGGATGATGTCGCGGTCGCGATGCACGCGCGCAAACGCCGGCGCCACGCCCGCGTAGAACTCGCTCGCGGCGGCGCCCGGGCCGCCGGCGAGCACGAACAGCGGATCGCCGGCTTTGCGCGCGCTGATCGCCGGTACGCGCGCGATGAAGAGCTCGATGCGGCGCCCGTCCGGGCGGTCCGGGTTCTCGGGCACCGCGAGGCGTGCGCAGTCGGCGGCGACGGTCGCGACCCCGGCGGGGTGGACGAGCTGGCAGCGCGTGAAGGCGGGCTGCGGCTGCGCGAATGCGAGCGGCGAGGCGAGCAGCGCGAGCGCGATCGACCGCGCAAACGCCCGCATCAGGCCGGGATCAGCTTGGCTGCCATCCGGCCAATATGCCGTACAATGGGTGCCCGGCATCAAGCCCTTGATGCAGCTGGAATTCCTGCCTTGCGTTATCCCGTTTCATTCGATGTCGTGGTGATTGGCGGCGGCCACGCCGGTACCGAGGCCGCACTTGCGGCCGCGCGCATGGGCCGGCGGACGCTGCTGCTCACGCAAAGCCTCGAGACACTCGGTGCGATGAGCTGCAACCCGGCCATCGGCGGCATCGGCAAGGGGCATCTCGTGCGCGAGATCGACGCGCTCGGCGGCGCGATGGCGCGCGCGATCGATCGCGCCGGCATCCAGTTCCGCACGCTGAACGCGAGCAAGGGCCCGGCCGTGCGCGCGACACGTGCGCAGGCTGACCGGGTGCTCTACCGGCACGCGATCCGCGCGCGGCTGGAGAACGAGCCAAACCTTTCGCTTTTCCAGCAGGAAGCGGGCGACCTCGTCGTCGAGGGCGGTCGGGTGCGCGGCATCGTGACCGTGACCGGCATCGAGTTCGCGGCGCGCGCGGTGGTGCTGACCGTCGGCACGTTCCTCGGCGGACGCATCCATGTGGGGCTCGACAACCACCAGGGCGGCCGCGCGGGGGATCCGCCATCGAACCGCCTCGCGGCGCGGCTGCGCGAACTGCCGTTCCGTGTCGGGCGCCTGAAGACCGGCACGCCTCCGCGCATCGATGGTCGCACCATCGATTTCTCGCGCCTGCCGCAGCAGTGGAGTGACGACCCCGCGCCGGTGTTCTCGTTCCTCGGGCGCGTGGGCGAGCATCCGGCGCAGCGCCCCTGCCACATCACCGCGACCAACGAGCGCACGCACGACATCATCCGCGCCGCGACCGATCGCTCGCCGATGTTCACCGGCGTGATCGAGGGTGTCGGGCCGCGTTACTGCCCGTCGGTCGAGGACAAGATCTTCCGTTTCGCGGGCAAGGGCTCGCACCAGATCTTCCTCGAGCCGGAGGGCCTCGAGACGCACGAGGTCTACCCGAACGGCATCTCGACGAGCCTGCCGTTCGATGCCCAGGTCGAGTTCGTGCACACGATCGCCGGGCTCGAACACGCGCACCTGACCCGCCCGGGCTATGCGATCGAGTACGACTATTTCGATCCGCGCGACCTCGCCCCGAGTCTCGAGACGAAGGCGCTCGCGGGGCTGTACTTCGCGGGCCAGATCAACGGCACCACGGGCTACGAGGAAGCGGCGGCGCAGGGCCTCGTCGCGGGCATCAACGCCGCGCGTGCGGCGCGCGACGAGGCGCCGTGGATTGCGCGCCGCTCGGACGCCTATCTCGGCGTGCTGATCGACGATCTCGTGACACGCGGGGTGACCGAACCGTACCGGATGTTCACGAGCCGCGCGGAACATCGCCTGCTGCTGCGGGAGGACAACGCGGACCTGCGCCTGACGCCGCTCGGGCGCGAGCTGGGTCTCGTCGACGACGAGCGCTGGGCTTTCTTCGAGGGCAAGCGCGCCGGCATCGAGGCCGAAGTCGCGCGCCTCGAAGGCACGCGCGTGCGCGGAGTCAGCGCGCTCGAACTGCTGCGCCGGCCGCAAGTGAGCTATGAGGCGCTGCTCGAGCTTGCGGGCGCGCCGGCGCCGCTCGACGATGAACGCCTCGCGCGCGAAATCGCGCAGCAGGTGACCGTGCGGGCCAAGTACGCCGGTTACATCGAACGCCAGCATGCCGAAATCGAGCGCCAGCGAAGCAGCGAGGAATTGCAGTTGCCGCCCGACCTCGACTACCTCGCCATCGGCGGTCTCTCGAATGAAGCGCGCCAGCGCCTCGCCGAAGTGCGCCCCGGCACGCTCGGCCAGGCGGCGCGCATCCCGGGCATCACGCCGGCGGCCGTCTCGATCCTGATGATCCACCTGAAGCGTCGTGGCGGGCGGGCCGCGTAAGCGCGCGATCGCCGCGCGCGCCGCGGTGCGCGTTGCGCTCGCGCTCCTCGTCGCGACGGGGGCGCTGGTCGCCGGGCTCACCGGCTGCGCGCCCGCCGAAGAGCCGGCGACCAATATCCTCGTGCGTGGCAACGGCCCGGAGCCCGATTCACTCGACCCGCAGAAGGCGCGCTCGGTCGAGGCGCACGTCATCCTGCGCGACCTGTACGAGTGCCTGACTTCGCTCGCGAAAGACGCGAGCACCGCGCCGGGCGTGGCGAAGTCGTGGACGGTGAGTCCGGACGGGCTCGTCTATACGTTCCACCTGCGAGACAATGCACGATGGTCGAATGGTGATCGTGTCACAGGCGAGGATTTCGTGTTCGCGCTTCGCCGCCTGGTCGATCCGGCGACGGCCTCCCAGTATGCGCAGCTGATCGACATCGTCGCGAATGCGCCCGCGATCGTCGCGGGTCGCGCACGACCTTCGACGCTCGGCGTCAGCGCGCCGGATGCCTCGACCGTCGTCGTACGCCTCAGCGCACCGGCGCCCTACCTGCCCGGCCTGCTGTCGTTCCCGTCGACCTGCCCCGTGCACCGGCCGACCCTCGAGCGTGAAGGTGCGCGCTTCACGAAGCCGGGCGTGATGGTGTCGAACGGGGCCTTCAAGCTGGTTTCGTGGGAGCCGGGATCGCGCATCACGGTGACGCGCAACCACCGCTACTGGAACGATGCCGCGACCCGTCTCGACGGCGTGCAGTACCTGCAGATCGCGGACGAGAGCACCGAGTTCACGCGCTACCGGGCCGGCGACCTGCACGTGACGGCGGTCGTGCCGCGCGCGCAGTACGACATCATCCGTCGCGACTACGCGGCCGAACTGCACGTCTCGCCGCAGCTCAGCACCTACTACTACGGCTTCGCGCTCGATCGCGCGCCGTTCAGGGATGCGCCGGGACTGCGGCGCGCGCTGTCGCTCGTGATCGATCGCGAGCAGCTCGCCGCGGTCGTGCTGCGGGTGGGCGAGCTGCCGGCGTACGGCTGGATTCCGCCCGGCGTGCACGACTACACGTCACAGGCCTTCGACTACGCCGGCCGCCCGATGACGGATCGTATCGCCGAGGCGCGACGCCTGTACGCCGCGGCGGGCTACAGCGCGGCGCACCCGCTGCGTTTCGTGCTGCGCTACAACAGCGGCGAGGTGCACAGCCGGCTCGCTGTCGCCATCGCCGCGATGTGGAAGGAAGCGCTCGGTGTCGAGGCGCAGCTCACGGCCGTCGAATTCCGTTCATTGATGGCCGACATCGACGCACGCAATGTCGAGATGTTCCGCATGAGCTGGAGCGGCGACTACAATGACGCCTACACCTTCCTGCAGTACCTGAAGAGCGGCTTCGGCATCAACCTGCCGCGCTACTCGAACCCCGCGTACGATGCGCTGCTCGAGCGCGCCGCCACCACCGTCGACACCGCGGCGCGGCGCGCGCTGCTCGAGGAGGCCGAGCGCACGATGCTCGCCGACACGCCGCTGCTGCCGCTTTACTTCTACGTCAACAAGCACCTCGTCAGCCCGCGCGTCGTCGGCTGGTATGACAATGTGCTCAACGTGGTGTACAGCAAGGATCTGGCGTTGGAGCCGGTCATCGCGCGCTGAGGAAGATCAAGCCGCGGCGAGCGGGCGGCGGGCAGCCAAAGAGGAGCGTCGGCCGGCCGCACGTTGCGCGCCGTTCGCTGCCCGCCCTGTTCAGATTTCCACGAGGTGCCGCAGTTCCGCACCGGCGACGGCCTCGACAATGATCGAGCGATCGAAGGTGACCAGCCGTCCCCGATGGGCCACGGCGAGTGCAAGCAGATACAGGTCAGTGATCTGGCTCGCGCTGAGGACGCGCTGCGAATCGATGCGCCCGGCATCCAGCAGGCTGATGTCATCGGGCCAGAATTCGTGCAGCGGGTGCGCGATCGCTTCGGCGAGGCGCGCCGCAACGGCAGGAACCGACTGGGCATTCGGATAGCGCGAATGCGTGAGGATACGAAGGCAGCCGTTCTGCGTGATCGGACACGATGCCCAGCCGGTGCCTCCCTCACGGGCCAGCCATTTGCGGGCCACCCGGTGGTGCACATGGGCGGCGTCGAGGAGTGCGATCAGCACATTGACGTCGAGGAGCGCGCGCATCAATAAGCGTCGTCGTCGCGCAGCCGGTCGACCAGCTCATCGGTGATCACGACGCCTCGCGATGGAAACGCGCGAAACCCGTAGACGGCTTCGGGTTCATGGACGCCAGGAACGTCCGTCGACGGAGATCGCGTGAGCGCCTCGCGCGCGAGCGCAGAAATCACCTCTCCGGCCGTCCGGCCCTCGCGACGGGCGCGCTCCTTGGCAGCGAGCAGGACATCGTCAGCGATATCGAGTGTCGTGCGCATGCATCGGATGCTATGACATCTGATGCGACACTTCAATCAAACAATCTATCTCTCAATTGAGTAGATTAGCGCATATTCGCAACAATATTCCTATGGCAAGCTGGCTATCGCCTTCTTCTGCGCCGCGATCCAGGCCTCGACGCGGCTGGAAAGCACATCAAGCGGCACCGGACCTGTCGACAGCACGGCATCGTGAAAGGCGCGGATATCGAACCGCTCGCCGAGCGCAGCCTGCGCCTCGCGCCGCAGGTCGAGGATGCGCAGCTGGCCGATCTTGTACGCGAGCGCCTGTCCCGGCCACGCGATGTAGCGATCGATCTCGTTCACGATATCGGCCTCGCTCTTCGCGGCATTCGCCTTGAAGTAGTCGATCGCCTGCTGGCGCGTCCAGTGCTTCGCGTGGATCCCGGTGTCGACGACGAGGCGCACCGCTCGCCACATGTCGTAGGTGAGCTGCCCGAACTTCGCATACGGATCGTCGTACAGCCCCATCTGCTCTCCGAGCCGCTCGCTGTAGAGCGCCCAGCCCTCGACGTAGGCCGTGAAGTCGGCGTTGCGGCGAAAGAGCGGCAGGCTCTTGTCTTCCATCGCGAGCGCAATCTGCAGGTGGTGACCCGGCACCGCCTCGTGCACCGTGAGCACCGGCATTTCGTACTTCGGTCGCACCTCGGGCCGGTAGAGATTGACGTAGTAGTAGCCCGCGCGCGTGCCGTCGAGCGCCGGGCCCTGGTAGTAGGCGGTGGTCGTGTCCGGCGCGCTCGTCATCGGGATCGGACGCACGCCGTAAGGTGTGCGCGGCAGCTTGCCGAAGAACTTCACGAGCTCCGGGTCGATGCGCTTCGCCATCGCGGCGTAGGCCTCGAACAGTTCGTCGCCCGTCTTGTAGTAGAACTGCGGGTCGGTCCGCAGGAAGGTGAGGAAGTCCTCGAAGCTGCCCTTGAATCCGACCTGCCTGATGACCGCATCCATTTCCGCGCGGATGCGCGCGACTTCGCGCAGCCCGATCGCGTGGATCTCCTCGGGCGTGAGCGTGGTCGTGGTGTGGAATGCGGCGCGGTTCGCATAGAACGCGAGGCCATCCGGCGTGTCCCAGATGCCGTCCGAGGCGCGGCTCGAGGGCAGGTACTTGTCGCGGAAAAAGGCGTCGAAACGCCTGAAGGCCGGGATCACCTGCTCATCGATCGCACGGCCGGCCTCGCCGATGAGCCGCGCCCGCTCTTCGGGGCCGATGCTGTCGGGGAAATGCTTGAAGGGCTCGAAGAACGGGCTGTCCTCGGCGCTGTCCGGAATCTGCTTCGCGAGTTGCGCCGGGATGCGCTCCATGATCGAGCGTGGCTGGGTGCGTTTTTCGCGGATCGCCGTCTCGAGGAGCGCGATGTTCTGGTCGATGTACGTGCCCATCTTCGTCAGGCGCGCGATCCATGCCTCATAGTCGGCGACGGTCGCGAAGGGCAGCAGCTCCGCGAGTTCGCTCGAGGTCTGCACGCCGTCGCGGGGCCGGATTGCCTCGTAAAGCCAGGGCTTGAAGGGCCTGGCATCGAGACGGCGCTGGAAGTCCTGCGCAAAGAGGTCGTAGTTCAACTGGTCGGCCTTCGACAGGCCCGCCCGCGGAATCGCCTTCAGTTGCGCCAGGGTCGCCGTGTAGCGTGCGTAGCGCGCCGTGAAGGCGGCCGGTGACAGGTCCGGCCAGTCCGCCGCGTAGCGGTGGTCGCCGAGGTAGTCGGCCATGGTGGGACTGTCGCGAAGGTCCGCTTCCCAGGCCGAATCGAACAGCGCCTGCAGGCGGGCGTCGGCCGCGAGCGAGGCGTGCGGGGCCGCGATCAGGCTGGCGGCGAGCAGCGCGAGCAGGGGGCGCATCGGCGGATTGTGCTGCCAATCCCCGGGCGGCGCAAAGCCGCCGGCTACTCCAGCCGCAGTTGCCCGAGGCTCGGGCGAAAGCGCAGCGCGCGCGCGCGCCCGTATTCGATTTCGCGCGTGACGACCTTCACGCCCGCGTCCGCGAGATACTCGCCGATCAGCGCGAGCACGGCGTCCGCGGCGAGTCGCGCGGCGTCGCCGGCCTCGACGGACGCGGCGATCCTGCCCTGCACATCGATGCCACGCTCCATCGCCCCGCGAAAGCGCTCGATGCAGCGGTCGAGCAACAGCAGATCGGAGGCGAGGGTGCGGTCGGTGACGTCGGTCTGGCTCGCCCCGCGGGCAATGAATCGCAGATGCAGCAGCGCACCGTGCTCCTCGACGGCATCGTAGAGGCACACCGCGAGCGTGCCGTCGAGCGTGGCGGTGAACAACACGTCGTCTTCCGCGACCTCGAAATGGTCCGGCGGGACATCCACTTTGCGCGGGTCCGGGTGCAGCACGCCGCCATGGTGCGGCCTTTCCGCGGTCGAAACCTTGAACTGCATCACGGGCGCCACATGGCTAGAATGGTGCAGGCGGCGGACTGCCGCCGCCCGGCGACACAATCGAGGGGTACAGCATGTTCGATATCGGTTTCCTGCCGATCATTCTTCTCGTCGCGATCATCGTCGTCGCCTCGAAAGCCTGGCTCACAGTGCCGCAGGGCTACGAATTCACGCTCGAGCGCTTCGGCCGGTACAAGAAGTCGATGGGGCCGGGCTTCCATTTCATCGTGCCGTTCGTCGAAGCGGTGGGCCGCAAGATCAACATGATGGAGCAGGTGCTCGATGTACCCCGCCAGGAAGTGATCACCAAGGACAACGCGATGGTCAGCATCGACGCCGTCGTGTTCTTCCAGGCGCTCGACGCTGCCAAGGCCGCCTACGAGGTCGACAACCTGCGCCTCGCGGTCATCAATCTCACGATGACCAACATCCGCACCGTCGTCGGCTCGATGGACCTCGATGAAACGCTGTCGAAGCGCGACGAGATCAACCACCGGCTGCTGAAAGTCGTCGACGAGGCGACCACGCCGTGGGGCATCAAGGTGACCCGCATCGAGATCAAGGACATCCAGCCGCCGGCGGACCTCGTCGAGTCGATGGCGCGGCAGATGAAGGCCGAGCGCGACAAGCGCGCGAACATCCTCGACGCCGAAGGGTTCCGCCAGGCCGCGATCCTGAAGGCAGAAGGCGAGAAGCAGTCGGTCGTGCTCGCGGCGGAGGGCAACAAGGAAGCCGCCTTCCGCGAGGCCGAAGCCCGCGAGCGGCTGGCCCAGGCCGAAGCGCGCGCGACGGCGATGGTTTCGCAGGCGATCGCGCAGGGCGACGTGCAGGCGATCAACTATTTCGTCGCGCAGAAGTATGTCGATGCGCTGAAGGATTTCGCGACTGCGCCGAACCAGAAGGTGCTGTTCCTGCCGATGGAGGCGAGCGCGCTGATCGGCACGATCGGCGGCATCGCCGAGCTGGCGAAGGACGCGATGTCGAAGCAGCCCTCGGGCGCGGCCGCGCCGGCGAAGCGCCCATGACGGAATTCCTCATGCACCTCGAGTGGTGGCACTGGTGGATCGCCGCTGCCGTACTCGCCGCGCTCGAAACCTTCATGCCGGGCGCCGTCGCCATCTGGTTCGCGATTTCGGCTGCCGTCGTCGGAGCCCTCGTGCTGATCGTACCAGTGCCCTGGCAGTTGCAGCTCGTGCTGTTCGGCGTGCTCGGGATCGTCGCGATCGTGGCTTTTCGCAGCTATGCGCGGCGCAATCCGCAAACGACGACGCACCCGGCGCTGAACCAGCGCGCCGCGCAGTATGTCGGCCGGCAATTCACGCTGATCGAGCCGATCCAGCAGGGTTTCGGGAAAGTGAAGGTCGGTGATACCGTGTGGAAAGTGGCGGGGCCGTCGCTGCCGGTGGGCACGCGCGTGCGCGTGACCGGTGTCGACGGTGCGGTACTCATGGTCGTCGCAGGTGAATGAGGGAAGCCATGCTGGTTCGTCACGTACTCGATCGCAAGGGGCATGCGGCGCACGCCATCGGCCCGGATGCCACGGTCCTCGATGCGCTGAAACTGATGGCCGAGCATGGAATAGGTGCGCTGCTCGTGATGCAGGGCGGGAACGTGCTCGGCGTGGTGTCCGAGCGTGACTACGCGCGCAAGGTCGCGCTGCTCGGGCGCACCTCGCGGGATACGCCGGTCTCCCAGGTGATGTCCGCGCCGGCCGTCACCGTGGCGCCGGATGACACCACCGATGCCTGCATGCGCCTCGTGACCGACCGGCACGTGCGCCACCTGCCGGTGCTCGAGGACGGCCGCGTGATCGGCGTGCTGTCGATCGGCGATCTCGTGAAGAGCGTGCTCGAGCAGCAGCGCGAGACGATCGAGCAGCTCGAGGCGTACATACGAAGCTGATGGCGCGGCGCGGGGCCGGCGGCCGACGGCGGACGGCGGGCAGCCGGAGGCGCCGGCGGCCGTGGTTCATGCTCGCGGGGTGGCTGGCCGTGTTCTCGGTGCCGCCTGCCGCCCGGGCGGCGGCGCAGTGCGAGCAGCCGTGGTCCTGCACCGGCGTCGCGCGCATCGTTGCGATCGGGGACGTGCATGGCGCGCTGGCCGAGTACGAATCGATCCTGCGCGCCACGGGCCTCATCGATGCGACAGGGCATTGGGCCGGTGGAGAGAGCTTCCTCGTCAGCACGGGCGACCTGATCGATCGCGGGCCCGGTTCGTCCGCAGTGATCGCGTTGCTGCGGCGGCTCGAGGCCGAGGCGCCGGCGGCAGGCGGGCGCGTGCTCGTGACGCTCGGCAACCACGAGCTGATGAATCTCACCGGCGATGTCCGCTACGCCGTCGCGGCCGATTACGCCGCCTTCGCCGCGAAGGAAGGCGAGGCGATACGCGCCACGGCATTCCAGGAAATGCGCGTGCACGGGGAGTTCGGCGGGCTCGCCGACGACGCCGCGCGCGCGGCATTCACGCGCAAATATCCCCGTGGCTGGTTCGCGCGCCAGCAGGCCTTCGGCGCGGCGGGCGAGGTCGGCAGGTGGCTCCTCGCACGGCCCCTGGTGGTGCGTGTCAACGGCGTGCTCTTCACCCACGGCGGGCTGCCGCCAGGGCTCGCGACGCAGACGCTCGAGGCGATCAACACGACATCGCTGCACCAGGACCTGCTCGACTACACGAGCGCGTGGCATGCGCTGATCGCGGCGGGGCTGCTCGATCCGGACACCGATGACGATGAGCGCGTCGCGCTCGCGAAGGAACGGCTCACGGCATATGCCGGCACCGACCGGGAGGCCGTGGCCGCGGCGGTGGCAACCCTCGAGCGCACCGACGCTTCGCCGATCCACAGCGTCGCAGGCCCGCTCTGGTATCGCGGCACCGCGATGTGCAACAGCGCCTTCGAGACGGATACCGTGTCGGCGGTGCTCGGGCAGCTCGCAGGCACGAGCGTCGTCATCGGCCACACGATCACCGAGACCAAACGCATCACGACCCGGATGGACGGCCGCGTCACGATGATCGACACCGGCATGTTGCCCGCCCTCCATGGCCAGCCGTCGGCCCTCGTCATCGAAGGTGATGCGCGCTCTGCGATCTATGCGCGCACGCCGGCCGAACGCGCCGTCCCCGATCCCGAGGCCCGCCGCGTCGGTGATCGTCCCGGCGCGCTCACCGACGATCAGCTCGAAGGGTTTCTCGCGCAGGCCGATATCGTCGCGAACGAATCGCCGCCGCTGCCGCACGCGGGCAATCGGTGGCTCACGCTGCGTCGCGGCGACGTGTCACTGCACGCACTCTTCATCACCGCCCCGGAACCGGGACGCTGGCAGAACGAGGTCGCGGCCTATCGGCTCGACCGCCTGCTCGGCATCGACATGGTGCCGGTCACCGTCGAGCGCACGATCGACGGCCGGCCGGGCGCGCTGCAGTTCTGGCTCGAGAAAGCGGTGAGCGCCGCGGTCGTCGAGCGCGATCACGTACGGCTGCCACGCTGGTGCAGCCTCGAATCGCAATACAACCTGATGCGTGCGTTCGATGCGCTCACCGGCAATCCCGCGCGCCGCGCCGACAACGTGGTCATCGGCCGCGACGACGGCCTCGCGCGCCTGATCGGTCATGCGGCGGCCTTTCCGACTGCCCGCCGTCTCGATCCCCGCGCCGCGAGGCCGGCCGTCGGCCCCGAGCTCGCGCGGCGCCTGCGCACGCTCGACGCACGAAGGCTCGCCGGCGCGCTCGGGCCCTGGCTCGACAAGGCGCAGCTTCGGGCGATCCTCGCGCGGCGCGACGCGCTGCTCGGCAAGCCCTGATCAGAATGCCTTCACCAGGATCGCGATCGTGAGGGCGACGTGGATGCCGGCGAAGAGCCACGGCACGAGCAGTTCCACTTTGGTCGTCTGCAGGTACTCGCGCCGCGAGCTCGCGTTGTCGAGCGCCTTCCACTCCGCACCGAACGGTGCGAACGGCAGGTGCCGCTCCATCGCGAGGATCACGCGAAACTTGCCCGCGTTGAGCTGCCGGTAGGACAGCACCATCAGCCACCAGGCGACGCACATCAGCACCGCGGCCGTCGCGGGCGCGATGACGAGCGTGCGCGACTGGATGAGTCCCTCCTTCAGCGCGATCGCGAGCGCACCGACCACCGCGGTGTTCATGCCGACGAAGAATGAATTGGCGAGCATGCGCCGGTTGCTGACCCGGTCGGCCATCTCCACGTACAGCTCGTACTCGCGCAGCGCGTGCAGACGGTAATCCGCGCCATACTCCTTCGGTGCAGTCGGCAGCAGCGTGCGTTCGACATCCTGGTCCGAACCCGGCATGTGGTCTCCTCAGTGCGTGGGCAGGTGGCGCAGCTTGCGGTCGCGGTTGAGCAGCACCCAGGTGGCGTGCTCGGCGAGCGCGGCGCGCCCGAGCGAGTAGAGGACCGAGCGTCGCCGGTCGTCGGCGACATCGCCCTGCAGTTGCGAACGCGCCTCGTCGAAGAGGCGATACATGTAGCCGTACTGGCGCGCGAGTTCCTTCGCGGCCGACTTCTGCAGCCACGCTTCGAGCAGGCCCGCGGCGAGCGGCAGCAGGCCCATCGTCACGACGAGCGGGGTCTTGAGGTACCCCGTGTGCAGCACCGGCACGAAGCACAGCACCGCGGCGGCGGCGAGGCCGAGGACCAGCGTGACCGCGCCCGTGCGCTCGGTGAGCGTGATCATGTGGCGGCGCCGCTCTCCCGAATGCCAGAAGTAGCCGAGCTGGCCCGAGCCGCGCGCCTTCACCGGATCGAGGGAACCGACCCACGTCTCGATCGCGTGTTCGATGCCGCCCGAGATGCCGTCGCGCCCGGCATCGTGCATCTCGAAATCGACCGCGCGCATCGCGTTCCTGATCCAGTCGAGTTCCGGGTCCTGCCGGCGCAGGAAGCTCTCGTCGCCCGTGTGCAGCCGGCCTTCGTCGCGTACGCCCGCGACGCGCAGGTAGAACTGCACCCGCAGCCCCTCGCACAGCGCGCGATACTCGAGATGGTCACGGTGCCAGTCGCGGTACTCGGCGTAGCGACTGAGTGCAATCGCCGCGAGTGCGGCGCCGAAGAACACATAGATGAGGCCCCACATCGCCGGGATCTTCGAATACAGCACGAACGCACAGCCCATCACGGCGCCGACCCCGTAGGTCCACGCCGTGATGCGTGTCAGGCGGTGCCGATAGAGCGTGGCGAGGTGGTCCGCGAGTCCGATGAGCCGGGCACAGCGCCGCACGGCGGGCGATGCGCCGACGAACGGCGGACGTTCGGCTGCGGCCGCGCCGGTGGCGGCGCGCTGCGCGACCTGGTTGAACTCTTCGGTCCGCTCGAGGACGTGCAGGTACTCTTCGGGCATCGACTCCTGCAGCGTGGAGCGGCCGCCCGCGAACTCGTGCAGGTAGCCCGCCGACAGCGGCTTGTGGCCATTGGTCGGCTCGCCGTTCCTGCGATCGCGCGAGACGAGGATGTGGTAGACGAGGGAGTTGTCGGCCTCGCCGAGCGCGAGGTCGCGCAGTTCGTGGGTGGCCGGCCGCGCGCCGCCCTTGGAGGCGAGGCGATAGTCGACGACCGCGGCGGTTCCCCCGGGGCTCGCGGTCGGCTTGCCGTCCCACAACGCGAGCAGGATGTAGCAATAGCGGGCGAGGAAATCGCCGGCGATCGCATAGAGCGTGTCGCGATCCGCCGCCGCCTCGCCGTTCGTCAGGTCGACGACGCGCGAGACCGCTCGCAGTTCGTCGAAGCGCGCCTGCGCCCCGGGATCCGAAAACTGCGCGCGGTAGTCGGCGATCGGCAATGGCTGCAGGAACACGAGTTCGAGGCCGAGCGCATGCGCCTCCTCGGCGACGAGCAGGTCCGCGCCCTCGGCGAGCTGCGAGGCGACGATCAGAGGCGTCGCGGGCCAGCGGTCGCGCAACGACACGAGGACCTCGCGCACGCGATCCCGGATCGCGGGCTCTTCCGACGCAACGAGGTCGCGGTGCCCGGTCACGCCGATGACGAGCGGAATGGCGGCGGGCAGGTCCATCGGCGCGGCAGGTGGCTCCATGTCAGTGCGGCAGGCGGGCGAGGCGCTGCTCGAGATCGCGAGTGTAGTATCGCTGTTTGCCGAAGCGCTTGCGCACGATCGGCAGCGCATCGGCCAGGAGCTTGCGCGCCTCGGCGTACTTCTTTTCAGCGGCGTAGGTCGTCGCGAGCACTGCGTCCTGCAGCGCGTAGCGCCACGCCTCGTCCGGCATCTTGTCGCGCGGGTATTGCTTTTCGAGCAGCGCTCGCGCGCGGGCGAGGAGCGGCTCCGCCTGCGGGGCGCGGCCGGTGCGGGCGTACACATCCGCGAGGTTGGTCAGCACCTGGTCGAGCATCCAGTGATTCTGCTTCTCGGCGATCCTCAGCGCCTCATCGAGTTTGCTCTCCGCGCTGGCGTAGTCACCGCCGGCGATGTCGATCATCGCGAGGCTGTTGAGCGGCAGGATCAGGTCATCGTGGTCGGGGGGTTTCGTGCGGCGATCGATGTCGAGTGTTCTCGCGAGGAAGCCTTTGGCCTCGTCGAGCCTGCCGTCGACAAGCAGGCCACGGCCGATATTGTTCAGGATCGAGCCCACTTCGGGATGATCCTTGCCGGCCCATTCTTCGGAAATTCCGAGACTTTCTTTCCAGACATCGACCGCTTCCCCGTAACGGCCGGTCTGGAAATAGAGGGCGCCCAGGTCATTCAGGTTGCTGCCGACCTTCCAATGCTTCGCGCCGAGTTGCTTGCGCCAGATCGCGAGGCTTTGCAGCATCAGGGGTTCGGCTTCATCGTATCGGGCCGCGAAAAACAGCGTGCCGGCGAGTCCCTGCACTGTCTGCGCCACCTGAACGCTCTCCGGACCGTACAAGCGGCGATCCATCTCGAGGGCATGCCGGTACAGCTTCTCCGCCTCCGCATCGGACCCGAGCTGGGAAAGAGTGTCGCCGAGGCCATTCAGGTTGCTCGCCACGAGCGCATCGCCCTCCGGGCCGAGGCGTCGGGCATCCTTCAGGGACTCGCGATAGAGCTTCTCGGCATCCTGGTACTTGCCGTCGAGATAGGTGGCGGCCGCCAGGGCGGTTCGGGTCTCTGTCGTGGCCCGGTCCGATGCTCCCAGCGACTGTTTGCGTGCCTGCAGTGCCTCGTCCAGGAGCTGGATCGCGGGCGCGGGAAGCCCGAGCCCTGTATAGGCGCGACCCATCGCCGTCATCAGGCTCGAGCGCACCGCCGGGCGGTCGGTCAGCTGCCGGCGGACATCACTCGCACCCCGGTCGAGCATCTCGCGCACCGTGAACTCGTTCGCGCGGGCCTTGGTCGGGTCGGCCAGCGTGAACAGCGACACCATGAAGTTCATGGTTTCCTGGGTCGTGGAAGCCTCGGTCACTGCGCGTTGACGCTGCGAAGTCGCGATGACGGCCGAGACCGTGGCGGCGATGGCCAGGACGGCAAGGCCCGTCACCGCGGCCGCGCGCAGGGTTCGTGCGCGTTTCGCCTGTGAACGCGATGCGTCGATCAGCGCCCTTTCGGAGGGCGTGATCTCGATTTGGGCGTCGAGGACAGTAAGTGCCTCATCGAGCGGACGGCCTTTCGCCAGCAGCAAATCCGGGCGGCGGCCCTCCTGCTCCCAGCGCTCCGCGGAAACCGCGAGCCTGCCGTGGGCGCGCAGCATGTCGCGGTTGTTCTCCAGCCAGTCGCGAACACGTGGCCAGTGCCGCAGCAGCGCTTCGTGTGCGATCGACACGACCGGCCGGGCATCGGCGCCAAGTTCGGATACGCACAGCCGCGCTTCGATCAGCGCGCGCACGAGCTCGCGCTGCGGGCCGGCCGGAAACTCGTCGAGCGCGGCGCTGCGGCGACTGTAGCTGCCCTCGCCCGCGGCGTTGACCGCGATCAGTTTGCGCAGGGCCGCCGGCAGGCTGTCCCGCGTCGCTGGCGGCAGCGCCAGGAGTACGGTCTCGGCGCGCTGCGCGAGCGCGCCTTCCACGCCGCCGATGTCGCGGTAGGCGGCGAAGGTCAGGGTGCCGTCGGAGGCGCGTCGCTTGTACAGCTCCTCGAGTGCGAACTCGAGCAGCGGCAGTGCCTCCGGGCTGCGAGCGGCTTCATCGCGCAGCAACTCGTCGAGGCCCTCGCCGCCGCCGACGTGGGTCTCGAAGCGCAGGCCCGCCGCCGCAGCGGGCAGGCGAATGATCTGGCCGATTTCCGCCGGCGTGGGTGGCCTCAGGTCATACTGGCCATGCCCGGCCTTCATCACCACGAGATCGGCGTGCTCGACACAGCGTGGATAAAAGTCGCTGCGCAGCGTGGCGATGACCCAGACCGCACCCGTGGCGATCACCCGTGCGAGCAGCGCGAAGAAGCGCTCGCGTTCTTCGAATCCGAAGCGCTCGTCGGAAAACACCTCCTCGAGCTGGTCGATCACGAGCGCGAGTCGCTGGTCGGGTGCGATCCGGCCCCCGATGAGCGCGAGGACATCCGCACTTTCGCCCTCGGGTTCGCCAAGCGCCCGGGCGAGGACCTGTACGAGCAGCATCGAGAGGTCGTCCTGCCGGTCGCGGGGACGCAGCTCCGCGCGCAGCCAGCCGGCGACTCCCTCGATGATGGCGGGTTGCGTCAGCACCGGCAGCAGGCCGGATCGCACGACCGAGGACTTGCCGCTGCCGCTCGCGCCGATGACCAGCAGGAACGGATGGTTGTCCGCCGCCTGCCGGCGCAGCGCGGCGATCATTTCGCCGATTGCGGCCGTGCGGCCGAAGAATATGGGCGCGTGCTCGAAGTCGAATGATTCGAGTCCGCGGAACGGCGACTCGGTCCACAGCGTGACGTCGCGGCGTTCGGCGCCCACCGCTTCGGGGAAGCGCCTCGCGATCAGCTTGCGAAGATGGACCTCGATCAGCTCCTCGAACTCCGCGACGCTCTCGAACGGGTGGAACGCGGCGCGCAGGGTTCCGTCGGCCTCATCGTGGAACCACCGCCGCACGAATGCATCCAGTGCCTGTTTCTGGCGCAGGCGCTCGACAGCGAGTTCGGCGTCGTCGACATCGAGCAGCGGTGGCGCAGTCTTGCGATACACGAGCAGCGCGGGCCGCCCGTGACGGCGCAGCCCCGCGAGCGCGTCCTCGAATTCGAATTCCGTGCCGGAGCCGTACGGGCTGCCATCCGGCTTGCGAAAGCTCGCAGGCAGCCGGGTTCCGAGTCGCGACCACAACACGCAGATCACCGCATCGGCGCTCGCCGGATGGGGCAGCTGGTCCTGGAAGGAAGCCGACGCGACCAGCGGCTCGTGTTCCCAGAAGACCGGTTCGAGTGTTACGCGGCCAGCGAACTCCGTGCGCAGTCGTTCGATGACACTCCGGGCAATCAATCGCTCCTGCGCGACGTCACCCGGCGAAGACAGGAAAATCCTGAACGCGTCCAAAGCGGCCCGAGATTACTGAAGGAAACCGCGACGAACAATCGTCGCCGCGGTTCGCTCACTGGACAACGCCGTGAGGCGCCAGGTGCTTCCGCTACGCCGTCTTTCGCCGACGTCGACGGATGAACGCGAGCGCGATCAGGCCCGTCGACAGCAACGCGAGCGAGCCCGGCTCGGGCACGGAAGTCGGTGGTCCAGTCGTTCCGCCGCCCTGCAACTGGCCGTTGCGGAACCGGTAGAAGTAGTCGCCGCCTTCCACGACAGCCGTGGAATCGCTGAAGAGCGACTGGCCGTCGGCAGAGATGAAGCGCTCGATGCCGGAAAAGCTTCCGCCGTTGGTCCCGTAGCGGACGTCCAGGTCGAAGTTGCCATCGCCCAGCATGTAGATGAATGCCTGGACGGAATACGACGGTCCCACGGCATTGCCGAACTCGTCATAGGATTCCGCGACGTCGTTCCACCACAGGCGCACGGTCGGCACCGCGTCGGCAATGTTGTACGGACCGGTGAAGTCCGGTTGCCCTTCGTCCGGTATGCCGACCCCGAAGCCATTGGTGGAGAACATCGAGCCCGAGTCCGTCGGCTGCGCGCCCTCGCGCGGGCTGAGTCCGGCGATCGGCAGCAGGCCGAATGTCGGGTCGACCCCCGCGGACCCGCTGCAATCACCCGACTGCGACAGCGTGAACGTCCCATTGGCGAACATGCAGAAGGACGCATACAGCGAACTGCCCACCTGCAGTGGCGCAACGGGCTGGAAATCGTAGGAGACGTCGTTGTTCGTGCCCGGGTCGCTATCGGGATCGTACGAGCCACTCAGGGCGAACTGCAGGGAGCCGCTGCCCGGCAGCGCGGAGGGCCCGAACAGGTTGATCGAACTGAACGACCAGCCGGAACCGCTCGACTCGAAGGCGCTCGGGTCGAAATCGACGCGAATATTTCGCGCCTGCAGGCTCGTGAGCGGCAGCAATGCCAATGACGCGACGGCGAGCGCTCGCAAAGAGATTCCCTTCCTCATGACTGTCCCCTGCTGTGCGGTGTTCTGGATGGGGTCGTGGGACATAGCCGCAGCAAGTTGGGTGCCAGAACGACCCTCGTTGCGGGAAATCAATGAGTTAGATCAAGGCATCCACCATCCCGCTGGTGCTGGCCGTTCAAAGTGTAAGATCCGTCGACGCGTTCGCCGCAGAGTGGACTGTTCGGGGGTCGCATGACGGCAGGTCTTCGGGGTCGTTGGGGGCCGAAATACGAGGCCGCGCGACCATTGGTTCTCTGGGCGCTGCTCGCGGCTTCTGCTGCACTGCACGCAAGTGAAGGCACCTGCACGCTCGGCGCGCTCACGGCTCCCGATCTGGTGATCGAAGATGCCAGGCCGGTGCGCTTCGAGAAGGACATCACCCGCAAGGCCATGGCGCATACGGCGGCAGATCCTGCCGCCTTCAGGATCAAGGTGCGGCGCGCCGGTGCGGGCGTGAGTTCGTTCAACAACGAGCCGCGCTACGAGCTCGCCGCGTACGAACTATCGCGCCTGCTGTTCCCTGCCGATGAACAGGTCGTGCCACCGATCGCGTTGCGCTCGGCCCCGCTCGACGCCTTCAGGCGGATCGATCCGGCCGCTGTCGAGGCCTGGAGCGGCACCGACGGCACGTTCTACATGGTGCAATGCTGGCTGGACGGCGCGAAGCCGCACCCGCTGCGCATCGACGGACCACGCTTCGCGGCGGATCCCGCCTATGCGCGTGCGATCAGCCGGCTCAACGTCCTGACTTACCTCGTCGAGCACAAGGACTCGAATCTCGGCAACGTGATGCTCACGGGTGAGGGCGCAACCGTGCGCGCCTGGGCGATCGACAATGGCGTCGCGTTCGATTCGGAAGAGAGCGACGTCGGCACGTTCTGGAAGAACCTGCGCGTCGACGCGGTCGATCGCGTGCTCGCCGACCGGCTGCACGCGCTCACCCTCGGCGAGCTGCGCGCGCATCTCGCAGTGATCGCACAGTACGAACTCGTCGGCGAGGCCTGGGTATCGCGGCCCGACAGCGCGAACTTCGATGCCTTGCGCGGCGTGCGGCGCAAGGGCGGCCAGGTGCAGCTCGGGCTCACGAGCAAGGAAATCGGCGAAGTCGAGCGGCGGCGTGTGCGGCTCGTGCATCGCATCGACAAGGGCGATATCAGGATACTGCCCGACGCATCGTGAACGCGGCGGTCGCGGTCGCGCCGTCCATGTCGATCGCGATGATCTCGATGCGCTCCTCGACCAGGAAATCGGCGGGCGCGGTGCCGGTGAGCCGCGCCACCGCGCGATCGAACTCGAGCCAGGCGGGAAGGGGGCCGCCACCGGCGAGCCGCGCCTCGTAGACGAGGACATCACCGGGGTCCGGGTCGAAAAACGTTTCCGCCGGCAGCAGGTGATCGATCGGCCTGCCGGGCGAGACGAGAAGGTCCGCTGGCTCGCGGCGGCGCACCGGCACCGTGTTGTGCGTTTCGCTGCGGGCGAGGGCGGTGTAGCGGCGCCCGATGAGCCATGCGAGCCCGATCCAGGCCACGCACAGCGCGGCGTTCAGCGCCGCGAAGTGGCGCGTGCCGAAGCCGAACCAGTTGAGCCCGGCGAACACCACGCCCGCCTGCAGGATGTCGCCGAAACGCCAGAAGAAAGTGTCGATCGTGGTCTTGCCGTCGAACTGCTCCGCGGCCGTCGTCGGCAGATAGAGTGTCTGCTGCGTCGTGTTCATCAGCGAGTAATTGGTCGAGTTCTCGAGGATCTTCGCGATATAGATCATGCCGAAGACCGGGACGAACGCGATGGCGCCGTACACGAAGAGCGCGATCGCGGGGAGCACGAGCAGCGCACCGCGAACGCCCACCGCCCGATAGACGCGCGAGACGACGAGGGCCTGCACCAGCACGCCGACGAGCGTGACCCAGAGCTGGAAGCGCGCGTAGAGCGAGCCGATGATCGCCTCGCGCTCACCGAGCACCGCAGTGGCCCCGGCGAGCGCCTCGGCGCGTGACTTGATCAACGCGGCGAGCAGGTAGTCGCCCGTCGAGCCGATGCAATTCAGCAGCACGACGAAGCAGGCCACGAGCAGGAGATAGCGGCTCCCGAACACGACCTGGAAGCCGCCGAGCACCGAGCGGACGGCTCGCGGGCTATCGACGGCGGCCTGCGGCCGCGAAGGCTCCGGGATGGCGTCGGTCTCGGGACGAATCACCGCGATGCTCGCGCCGAGCAGCACCACGCCGAGGAGCAGCAGCGGCATCGGTCCGACCCGGACGATCAGCAGGTCGGTGAGTTGCGCGCCCGCGAGTGCCCCGAGTGTCGAGCCGAGCATGATCGCCGGAAAGAGCCGTTGGCCACTTTTCGTGTTGAAGTGGCTCGCCGCGAGCGCCCAGAACTGCGCGACCACCATGAGGCCGTAAACGCTCACCCAGATGAAAAATACGATGCCGAACCATGCGCCCGGGCGGAACGGGTAGGCGATCGCGAAGAGCAGGATGTTGGCGGCGAAGAACGAACTGACGAGTCGTACGAGCCGCGCCCCGTCGATGCGTCGCCTGACGGCGCTGTAGAGCGGAATCAGCAGCATCAGCACGAGGCCGTTCGCGGCGACCGCGTAGCTGCGCACTTCCGCCGCGGACCCTGCGAGCAGGAAGGATTCGCGCAGCGCCTTCAGCACGTAGTAGGACGCCATGATCAGGAAAGCGTGCGAAGCGAAGAGCGCGATGCACCGCCCCTCGCCCGCGCGCACGCGGGTAAGGAGCAGCAGGGCCCGCTCGAATGCGGACAATTCCCCGGTTGCGGCCATCGCGCCCCCGTTGCTCGCCCTTCAGTTTCGCCAGAACGCCGGGGTGAACAGCACCAGCACGCTGAATATCTCCAGCCGCCCGAGCAACATCGCAGCGGTAAACACCCAGGTCTGGAAATCGCTGAACTTCTGGTACTGGGTCGACGGGCCCGCGAGCTCGAGGCCGGGGCCGAGGTTGTTGATCGAGGCGACGACGCCGCTGAACGAGGAGACGAGGTCGAGCCCCGACAGCAGCAGCGTGAATGTCAGTGCCGCGATCGTCGCGAAGTAAAGGAAAATGAACGCGAGCACCGCGTAGACGATCCGGTCCGCGATCACGCGCCCACCGATGCGGATCGGCACCAGCGCGCGCGGATGCAGCAGGGTTTTCATCTCGCGCACGGCATGGCGCTCGAGCAGCAACGTGCGGAACATCTTGATGCCGCCGCCCGTCGAACCCGTGCTGCAGACGATACACGAGAGGAACAGCATCCACACGGGCGCGAATATCGGCCAGTTCTCGTAGTTCTCGGTGACGAAGCCGGTGGTCGACGCGACCGACACCACGCTGAAGGCCGCATGCCGCAGCGCGGTGGTGAAATGGGCATAAGTGCCGCTCGCCCAGATGAGTAGCGTGATGCCGAACACGCTCGTGCCGAGCACGATCAGGATCGCCTTGGCCTCGGCATCGCGCAGGTACGGCGCGAGCGACAGTTTCTGCACCGCCATGAAGTGGCGCGAGAAATTGAGGCAGGCGCACAGCATGATGCCGATCAGCACGAGCTCGATTGCCGGTGAATTGAAGTAGCCGACGCCGGCATCGTGCGTGGAGAAGCCGCCGAGCCCCATCGCGGAGAAGGAATGGCAGATCGCGTCGAGCCAGGTCATGCCCGCGCCGTGCAGCGCGACGATCCCGATTGCGGTGATGGCCGCATAGACGAGCCACAGTGCTTTCGCGGTCTGCGTGATGCGCGGCGTCAGCTTTTCGTCCTTCACGGGTCCCGGGCTCTCGGCCTTGTAGACCTGCATGCCACCGACGCCGAGCAGCGGCAGGACCGCGACGGCCAGCACGATGATGCCGAGCCCGCCGTACCAGTGCAGCGCGGCGCGCCACAGGTTCACGGACGGCGGCAGCGCATCGAGCCCCGTGAGGACGGTCGAGCCGGTCGTCGTGAGGCCCGACATCGCCTCGAAGTACGCGTCCGTGAATGACAGGCCGGGAATCGCCATCAGGAGGGGTACCGCCGCCGCGGCCGACATCATCACCCAGACGAGCGTCACGAGCAGGAAGCCGTCGCGCGCCTTCAGTTCGCGCCGATGGCGCCGGAAGACGAGCGCCAGCAGCAGGCCGATCACCACGTTGAGTGCCGCGGCCTCCACGAAATGCAGGAGCATGCCGTCGCCGGTGATGATCGAGCAGGCGATCGGCAGCACGAACGTGATCGCGAAGAACGCGAGCATCAATCCGAGGACGTGCAGGACCGCGAACACGGGCGGCTAGCGCGGCGTTGCGGTCATGAACAGCCGCTCCACCTGTTCGACATGGCGCCGGTCGGCGAGAAACATGATGACGTGGTCATTCTCCTGCACCACGGTATCGCGATGCGCCATGATGACTTTCTGGTCGCGGACGATGGCACCGATGCGGGCATCGTCCGGCAACGCGATGTCGCCGACCGCGACGCCGACCACGCGTGAACGACCCCGGTCGCCGTGCGCGATCGCCTCCATCGCCTCGGCCGCGCCGTGTTTCAACGAGTGCACGCGCACGATGTCGCCGCGCCGCACGTGGGCGAGCAGCGAGCCGATCGTGACGGCCTGCGGGGAGATCGCGACATCGATGCTGCCGCTCTCCATCAGCTCCGCATACGAGGGCTTGTTGATCAGCGCCATCACCTTGGCAGCACCGAGCCGCTTGGCGAGCATCGCCGAGAGGATGTTCGCTTCCTCGGAATTGGTGAGCGCCGCGAACACGTCGGCGCCGTCGATGTTCTCCTCGATCAGCAGTTCCTCGTCCGCGGCGTCGCCGTGCAGCACGATCGCCTGCTCGAGCACTTCCGATATCCGGCGCGCGCGCGCCGCGTCCCGTTCGATGACCTTGACATGGTGCGTCTTCTCGAGCATCCGCGCGAGGCGAAAGCCGATGCTGCCGCCGCCGGCGATCACGACCCGCTTCGCGGGATTGTCTTCGCGGCGCAATTCACCCATCACCCGCCGCACCTGCTCGCGCTCGGCCAGGAAGAAAACCTCGTCGTCCGCCTGGATCGCGACGTCGCCCTCCGGATCGATGCCGCGCCCGTCGCGATAAATGGCGACGACGCGCGCTTCGACATCGGGCAGGTGCTCGCGCAGCAGCCGGATCGGCTGCCCGCAAAGCGGCGCCTGGCCATCCGCACGCACACCGACCAGACGCAGGCGGCCCGCCGCGAAGGTGAGCACCTGCAATGCGCCGGGATAGCGGATCAGGCGTTCGACATACTCGGTGACCAGCTGCTCGGGGCTGATCCAGACGTCGACCGACAGCGCCTCGTCCGAGAAGAGCTTCGGGTTGCTGGTGTACTCGGGCGAGCGGATGCGCGCGATCTTGGTCGGCGTCCGGTAGAGCGTGTAGGCAACCTCGCACGCCAGCATGTTCACTTCGTCGCTGTTCGTGACGGCGATCAGTACCTCGGCATCGGCGACGCCAGCGGCGTCGAGTACGGTCGGGAACGATGCATTGCCCGCGACGGTGCGGATGTCGAGCCGGCCCTGCAGGTCGCGCAATACCTCTTCGTTCCTGTCGACGACGGTGACGTCGTTGGCCTCTTCGCGCGAGAGATGCTGCGCGGCCGTGCGGCCGACCTGGCCGGCGCCGAGGATCACGATCTTCATGGTGCAGTCACATTGCCTCGAGATTGGCGTACGCGAGCATGAGCCATTTCGTGCCCTGCCGCTCGAAGTTCACCTGCACACGCGCCTGCGGGCCCTGGCCCTCGACGTTGAGGACCGTGCCTTCGCCGAACTTGCCGTGCCGCACCCGTGCGCCGAGCCGCATGCCGGGTGCGACGGGCCCGGTGGCGATGGCGCGGCGTCCGGCCTGTGCCGGGGAGAAGGCGGATGGCCGCGCGCGCATCGACGCCGACCCGTCCGCCGAGTGCGTTCCCGGCCGGGCCCATGGCCGCCCGACCTGGATGCGCGGGCGCACTTCCTCGACGAGGTCCTCGGGAATCTCCCCGATGAAGCGCGATGGCTGGCCGTAGCTGTCATTGCCGTGCAGCCGGCGCTGCTCGGCGAAGCTGAGATACAACCGCTGCATCGCGCGCGTCACGCCGACATAGCACAGCCGTCGTTCTTCCTCGAGCCCGTCGAGATCGTTGAGCGAGCGCTGGTGCGGAAACAGGCCGTCCTCCATGCCGCAGAGGAACACCACCGGAAACTCGAGCCCCTTGGCCGAGTGCAGCGTCATCATCTGCACGCAGTCCTCCCACTCGCCCGCCTGTCCCTCGCCGGCTTCGAGCGCGGCGTGCGCGAGGAAGGCATCGAGCGGCGCAAGGTCGCCCTCGGGTTCGAAGCCGCGCGCGGCGCTGACGAGTTCCTCGAGGTTCTCGACGCGTGCCTCGCCGCGATCGGCCTTGTCCTTCTTGTGGTGCAGGGTGAGGCCGCTGCCCGCGAGCACCAAATCGACCTGTTCGTGCAGCGGCAGCCCGGCGACATCGGTCGCGAGTCGCCCGATCAGCTGCAGGAAGCCGCCGAGCGCCGTATCCGCCCGCGTGCCGAGGGCGCCGTTCGCGAGCGCCTGCTGCGCCGCCTGCCACAGCGAGCCGCCGGCGGCGCGCGCGGACTCGCGCAGCTCGCCAATGGTTCTCGCGCCGATGCCGCGCGTCGGCAGGTTCACGACGCGCTCGAACGAGGCGTCGTCGTTGCGATTCGACAGCAACCGCAGGTAGGCGAGCGCATCCTTGATTTCGGCGCGTTCGAAGAACCGCAGGCCGCCGTAGACCCGGTACGGGATGCGCGCCGAGAGAAATGCCTCTTCGAACACGCGCGACTGCGCGTTCGAGCGATAGAGGATCGCGATCTCGCGCCGCGCGCCGCCCCGCTCGACCCATTCGCGGATCCGCTGCGTGACGAACTCCGCCTCGTCGCGCTCGTTGAACGCCGCATAGACGCGGATCGGCTCGCCGTGGCCGCCGTTGGTCCACAGCTCCTTGCCGAGGCGACCGTTGTTGTGGTCGATCAGCGCATTTGCGGCCTTCAGGATGTTGCCGGTCGAGCGGTAGTTCTGTTCGAGCTTGAAGAGCTGCGCCTGCGGCCAGTCGCGGCGGAACTGCTGCAGGTTTTCGACCCGCGCGCCGCGCCAGCGGTAGATCGACTGGTCGTCGTCCCCGACGATGAACGGCGCGCCCTCGCTGCCGGCGATCAGCTTCATCCACGCGTACTGGATCGCGTTGGTGTCCTGGAACTCGTCGACGAGCACGTGGCGAAAGCGCGCCCGATAGTGGCGCAGCACTTCCGTCTGGTCGCGCAGCAGCTCGAAGGCGCGCAGCAGGAGCTCGGCGAAATCGACGACACCGGCGCGTGCGCAGGCTTCCTCGTAGTCCTGGTACAGCCTGATGAACTGGCGGCGGGTCGGGTCGTTGCCGTCCTTCAGCGCCTTCGGCCGCAGCCCCTCGTCTTTCTGGTGATTGATGAACCAGGCGACTTCCCGCGGGATCCAGCGCGATTCGTCGAGCCCCTGCGATTTCAGTAGCTTCTTCACCATGCGCAGCTGGTCCTCGGCATCCAGGATCTGGAAGCCCTGCGGCAGGCCGGCCTCGCGCCAGTGCAGCCGCAGCAGCCGATGGGCGATGCCGTGGAAGGTGCCGATCCACAGCGAACCGCCCGGTACACCGAGCAGGCCCTCGATGCGTGCGCGCATTTCGCCCGCGGCCTTGTTGGTGAAAGTCACCGCGAGAATGCTGTGGGGCGAGGCGCCCTCGGCCTCGATCAACCACGCGACGCGGTGCGTGAGCACCCGCGTCTTGCCGCTGCCGGCACCGGCGAGTACCAGCGTCGGGCCGACAGGCGCCGTGACGGCCGCCCGCTGCGCATCGTTGAGCGGGGAGAGGATCGGGGACAGGTCCATAGAGCCGCCTATTATGCCGGCGGCGCGCTCATCTCATCCAGGTAACCGAGCAGCGCCGCCGCGAGCGTGAGCACGAGCGGCCCCACGATCAGCCCGATGGCGCCGAACGCCGAGGCGCCGCCCAGTACACCGATGAACACGGTGAGCGTCGAAACCTGCGCATGGCGCGACACGAGCATCGGTCGCACGAAATTGTCGCTGAACGACACGCCGATGCCCCAGACCAGCAGGAAGGTCGCCATGCCCCAGCGACCGATCGCGGCGAGATACAGCACGCCCGGCACCCAGACGAGCGCTGCGCCGCCCATGGGCAGCAGGGCGAGCAGGGCCGCGAGCACGCCGAACACGACGAAGGTCGGGAATCCCGCGATCGCGAACCCCACTCCGACCGCGAATCCCTGCAGCAGCGCCGTGAGGCCGCTGCCGAGCACCACCGCGCGCGTCACCTGCGCGAGGTGCTCGATCAGCGCATCGCGCCGCGCCGGTTCGAGCGGGATCAACCGGATCGCGCGCGCGGACCAGGTCGAGTCGTCCCGGATGAAGAAATAGAGCAGCACGATCGCGATGCCGAAGCCGACCGCGGTGCCGAGCGCGCCGACGACCACGTTGCCGCCGAGCGCGGCGCCCCACTTCAGGAACGACTGGCTGCCCGCGAGCAGCCATTCCCGCAGTTGCGCCTCGCCGAGGCCGGCATTCGCCTCGAGCCAGCCGAGCGATCGCGCGATCACGGGGTAGCTCTGCCACTCACCGAAGCCGCCGGCGCCGAATCGCTGGACGAACGCCTGGGCGCGGACCGCAAGCTCGGCCGCCTGCCGCGCGAACACGCCGCCGAGGATCGACAACGGCAGCAGGATCGCGAGCGGTGTCAGCACGGTGAGCAGCACCGCCGACGAGGTGGATCGCCCCCCGAAACGCCGGGTCAGCCGCCGGTGCAGCGGATCGAGCATGAACGCGAGGAATGCGGCCCACACGATCGGGCCGATGAACGGCGCGAACACCCGATAGAGGAGCCATGCGAGCACGAGCAGGGCGACGAGCGCGAAGCCGCGCCTGTAGAACACGGAGTCCATGTCGCGATTATGCTATCGACCGGGAGGCCATGGCGATGAAGCTGTACGACTACCTCGAATCCGGCAACGGTTACAAGGTGCGCCTGACACTCGCCCGGCCCGGGATGACCTGCGATTGGGAGGAATGTGACATCCTCGCGGAATCGAACGCCATCGTGTGGTACCTGGCCGAAGGCCCGGCGCTGGTTCCCGCCGACCGGCTGCAACGGGCCCGGGTGCTCCAGTGGATGTTCTTCGAACAATACAGCCATGAACCCTATGTCGCGACGCCGCGCTTCATCGTACGCCACCTGCCGCCCGATTCGCCGCGGCGTGCGGAACTTGCGGACCGGCTCGAACGCGGCTACGACCTCGCGCCGTATCCGCACGTCCGCGCCTGGCTCGATCGGGTCGCGGCCGAACCGGGACATCTGCCGATCACGGCGCGACCCGTGGCGCGCTGAGCCGCCGATCGCCGCTACCAGCGGTTGCGCAGCTCGCGCAGCCTGAGGAACACTTCGCGCGGCGAGGGTTCATCGGCCAGGTCGGGAAACGCCTCGCGCAGCCGCGCGATGATCACGGGATTTCGCAGGCGGAAGAACGTGTTGATGCGCTTCTCCTCGCCGAGCGTCGTGACCGGTGCGCTCGCGGGGTCCTGTCGCGCGATGGCCTGCTGCAGCGTGGCGGCCGCCTCGTTGCCCGGCTCACGGTCGAGCGTGAAAGCGAGGTTGCGCCCGAGGTATTCGTGTCCCGGATACACCCGGGTCGTATCCGGCAGCCGCGCAAGCTGCTGCGTGAAGGTCTCGTAGAGCAGCTCCGGGTGGCCCCCGTGCTGGCAGTTGCCGGCACCCGCGTTGAAGAGCGTGTCGCCCGAGAACAGCACGGGGGAGTCACCGCGTGCATAGAGGCACAGGTGCGCGAGCGTGTGGCCCGGTGTATCGAGGCACTCGAGCTCGACCGTGCGCCCGACGCGCACGACATCACCGCGCGTCAGGCCGACATCCACATGGCCGATGCGCGCCGCTGCGCCGGCATGCGCGAGCACGCGGGCGCCGGTCGCGGCGCGCAGCGGCTCGTTGCCGCCGGTGTGGTCGCGGTGTTCGTGCGTGTTGAGGATCTGCGTGATTTCATAGCCCCTTGTGCGCGCCGCGGCGAGGCACCTGCGCCAGTCGAGGGGGTCGATCGCGAGGGCCTCACCCGATTCCGGGCAGGCGACGAGATAGTGGAAATTGCGGTAGTCGTTCGCCGCCCAGACACGCTCGATCAGCATGCGGCGCTCCCCGGGTCCACCGCGCGGCGGACAGGTTCCCCCGTCGCCGATTGCGTCCTGCTGTCCGCCGATGCGAGCGGCGCCGTGATGCGAACGCGCGTACCACGGCCCGGCGTGGAGTCGATCTCGAGCGTGCCGCCGATGATCGACAGGCGTTCGCGGATGCTGTAGAGCCCGAACCCGCCCTGCCGCGTCGGCAGGAACGTGAGATCCGAGACGTTGAATCCGACCCCGGAATCGGACACGGCCAGCTCGAAGCGACCGCCGGTGACCGTCGTCCGGATGGTGACGGTCGTCGATTGTGCGTGGCGCGCGACGTTCTGCAGCAACTGCCGCGCCGCCTGGAACACGAGGACCGCGGTTGCCTCCGCGAGCGGCTTCGGCACGCCGTCGTCGCCGAAGTCGACGCGCACGCGCTGGCGCTTCGCAAACTCGTCCGCGAGCCAGGACATGCCGGTCACGATCCCCTGGTCGTGGAGGCCGGGTGGCGTGAGGTCGGTCATCAGCGCCCGCACCTGTGCGGTCGACTCGCTGATCGTGAGCTCCAGCGTCGACACATCGGGCAGCGGGCGGCCCTGCTCGGCCGCGGTGCGGATCGCGGCCACATGCATCTGCAGGCCGACGAGGCTCTGGGCGAGACCGTCGTGCAGGTCGGCCGCGATCTTGCGCCGCGCACGATCCTCGGTGAGCGTCAGTTCGGTCGCGAGGGCCCGCAGCTCCCGCTGCTGCTCCTCGAGCCGGCGCTGGGCGGAGCGGTACTGCGTGACGTCGCGCGCGACGCCCCAGATCCGCTGCAGCGCCCCGTGGCTCACCTCCGTGGAGAGTGAAACGAGCAGCGTGCGATCGAGGCCATAGGGCCCGGGCAGCACGCATTCCACGTTCTCCACGCGGCCGCCTGCGGCGATCGTGTCCGGCACCGTCGCGAGGCAGCGCTTGAGCCACGACGGGCTGCGCGCGACGAGCGCCTCGGTCAGGTCGCCTCCATCGGCATCCCGGAATGCGTCGTTGGCCTCGGCGATGTACGCGTGCGCCTCGAGCCAGGCGTGCTGCTCATGCGTGGGCAGGGAAAGCGGCATCGGCTGCGACAGCTCGTAGCGGAAGATCGCCTCGGAGCTGTGCGCGACGAACGCCCGGTAGCGCTCGTCGCTCGCACGCACGAGCGCGAGCGCGCCGCGCTTCTCGGCGATCGAGGCTTGCACGACGAGGAGCGGTACGACCACGAGCACGAGGAACGCCTGCAGGTTGAGCACCGGGCTGAACGGCGAGCCGGAGGCGCTGCCGTAGGGACCCGCGCCGGCGAGCGTATAGATCGTCGCGACGACGCTGACCAGGAGCAGCGCGAGCGTGACACGCCGCGCTCCGCCGCTCGAGGCGATCCAGAGGAGTATCGAGTAGACGAAGAACGGCGAATCGAGCGCGATCAGATCGAGCCGGTGAGTGCCGGAGAAAACATGCCACACGACGAGCGCGAGCACGGCGAACTGCAGCAGCAGGTACCAGCGCGCGGGTTGCACCCGGTCGTGCGCGGGCCTGAATCCCCACTCCACCCACGAGAGGATCAGCGGCACGAGCACGATCGCACCGAGATACCCGCTCATCCACCAGGCCTGCTGGTTGCGCCAGTACGGCGCCACGTTGCCGACGCCGGCCACGACGACCCCACCGACCAGGCTGCCGATGAACATGGCGACGAGCAGCGCCGCGGTCAGCCGCGCTGTCGGACCGACGCGCGCGAAATCGATGCGCTGGCCGATGTACCGGCGAATCAGCAGCACCGCGAGCAGGCTCTGGCCGGCATTGACGAGCGCGATCTGCAACCCGACCTGCGTGGCGAACACATGCTGCAGCGGGGCATAGGCGAGCGCCTCCGCGATGAACGCGGACCCGAGCAGCCACGGCCAGCAGCGCGGGCCGAAGATCAGCAGCGCGGCAATGAGCGTGCCGCTGGCGGGCCAGAAAGCGGCCGCGCTCGAGGTCGCCACCAGCAGTGAGTTGCCGATCGTGGTGGCCGCGAGGTGAATCGGCCAATAGCCGATCGCCACGACCGCCGGGTGTCGTATCGATGCGCGCTGCTGCTGCGGGGCCACCGCCGCTGACGATGCGACGGTCGCGGCGATTCGTCAACCTTCGCCGGCGATTCCCGTGGCGCCAAACGCCGCCACCAGCTGTGTCGTCGGCAGGTAGTGGTCGACCAGCAGCGCCGCGAAGATCCACAGCAGCCAGGTGACCGAGAACTTGAAGACGCGCATCGGCAGCTCGGCGCGGTCGGTGAACTTCATCGCCAGCGCGTAATAGAGGAACACCCCGTTCACGATGAGCGTGACCGCGAGGTAGATGAGGCCGCTCATGCCGGTGATGAACGGCATCAGCGTGACGAGCACGAGCAGCACCGTGTACAGCAGCACCTGCAGGCGCGTGTAGGCGACGCCGTGCGTGACCGGCAGCATCGGTATGCCGGCGCGCGCGTACTCGTCCTTGCGCGCGATCGCGAGTGCCCAGAAATGCGGTGGCGTCCAGACGAAGATGATCAGGAACAGGAGCAGCGCGTTCGGATCGATCGAGTTGGTGACGGCCGCCCAGCCGAGCACCGGCGGTGCCGCGCCGGCCGCGCCACCGATGACGATGTTCTGCGAGGTGGCGCGCTTGAGCCATGCGGTGTAGATGACCGCGTAGCCGATCAGCGAGAAGAACGTGAGCACGGCGGTCAGCGGGTTCACGAGGAACCACAGGATCAGCATCGAGGCGATGCCGAGTACGGCCGCGAACGCGAGCGCGCGGGCGGTCGTGATTTTGCCCTTCGGCAGCGGGCGATTGCGCGTGCGCGCCATCTTCTCGTCGATCCGCTGGTCGAGCACGTGATTGATCGCCGCCGCGCATGCCGCGGCGAGGGCAATGCCGATGTTGCCGAGCACGAGCGGCCCGAGCGGCGGCCAGCCGGGACTTGCGAGCAGCGTGCCGACGATCGCCGTGAAGACGATCAGGTAGACGACGTTCGGCTTCGTCAGCTCGAAGTAGTCGCGCCAGGTCGCGCTCATGCACGCACCCTGCGATTGAGCAGCACCGCGGCGAGCAGCAGCAGTGCCGCGCCGGCATTGTGCGCGGTGGCGAGCGACAGCGGGAAGGCGCGCCACACCATGAAGATGCCGATGGCGAGCTGCAGTGCGAGCGCGAAGATCACGAACACCGCCGCGCGCACGGCGCCCGGGGTGCGCACGCGCCAGAGCGCCACGCCCGCGGCGGCGACGAGCGCCAGCGTCGCGACGATGGCGCCGAGCCGGTGCGCGAAGTGGATCGCGACGCGTGCCGGATGATCGAGCACGCCGCCTTCGTAGTTGATGCCGAGCCCGCGCCACAACACGAACGCGTCGCGGAAATCCATCTTCGGCCACCAGCTGCCCTGGCAGGTCGGAAAGTCGGGGCAGGCCATCGCGGCATAGTTGCTGCTGGTCCAGCCGCCGAGCGCGATCTGCAGCGCGAGCGCCACGATGGCGACGAGCGCGAGACGGCGCACGAGGCGGGGTGCGTCGATGCGCGCGCCGCGCGGCCGCAGCGAGAGCCACAGCCACGAGAGGAGCGCGAGCGTCGTGAGCCCGAACATGAGGTGCGCGGTCACGATCAGCGGCTTCAGCAGCCATGTGACGGTGAGCATGCCGAGGATGCCCTGGAATATGACGACGACGAGCAGCGTGAGGGCGAGCGGCAGCGGTACGGCGCGCGTCGCGCGGGTCGCGATCGCGAGCGCCGCGATGACGACGATCAGGAAGCCGAGCGTGCTCGCGGCATAGCGATGGATCATCTCGCGCCATGCCTTGCCCGCATGGACTTCGGCGCCCGGGAACTGCGCCTGCACCGCCGCCTCGTTCGCGAGCGCCGCCGCGGGTGTCACGTGGCCATAGCAGCCCGGCCAGTCGGGGCAGCCGAGACCCGCATCCGAAAGGCGCACATAGGCGCCGAGCACGACGACGCCGAAGCAGAGCAGCAGCGCGAGCAGCGCGAGGCGACGGGCGAGGGTGGCGGCGGCAGTGGTGCGCATGGTGGCGGTCATCCGATATGCGAAAGATTGAGGAGCTTGCGCAGGTCCGAGAGCAGGCCCTTCGGGTTGTCGCGCGCATCGAACGTCATGATCAGGTTGCCGAGCGGATCGACGAGGTAGATCGTCCGATCGGGCGTACCGGGCGGCAGTGCCGCGAGCAATGCGCGCCCGGCAGCGCTCGCCGCGTCGAGATGGATCAGGCCGGGATGCTCGTGCAGGAGGAAGTCGGCTTCGCAGCAGTCCGCCGGCGCGACCAGCACCCGCTGCACGCGATCGATTTCCTTCGCGAGCGACAGCCGGGTCTGGCGCGTGACGTAAAGGGCATTGCGGCATGTGTCGGCGCAGCGCTCCGCGCCGACCTGCACGAGCGTCCATTTGTGTGCCGGCCATGGCGCCTCGACCTGCACCGGGCGCCGGAGCAGCACGCCGTGGTTCGTGCTCTGCGCCGGCCGCCATCCGCCGCCGTAGTACAACGCAAAAGCGGCGAACAGCGGCACGAAGAACAGTGCCGCAAGTCCGAGGAGGGTGCGCAGGCCGCGCGCATTGGCCGTCGTCATCGATCCACCTTGTGCAGGTTGAGCGCTCCGTAAAGTACTGCGACCGTGGTGGCAAAGAGCCACCACTGCACCGCGTAGGAAAAATTCCGTTCGGGCGGTATGCCCGGCGGCTGCCAGCTGCGCACATACCCCGCCGGCTGCGACGCGTCGAGCAGCACCTGGCAGGTCTCGATCGGGCGCCCGAGCGCCGCCGCGAGTTCGGCGACATGCGGGAAGCTCGTCACCTTTGGCCAGGCACCGCCCGGTGCGGGTGGCGCACGACCTGACGCCATGCCCTCGAGCGGCAGGGTATCGACCCGTCCCGCTATCGTCACCCTGGACCCGGCGTCCGCGAGGCCGATCTCCGGCAGGCGGTCCCGGTAACCGGAAAACGGCACCCAGCCGCGATTGACGAGCACGGTGCGCCCGTCGTCCAGGTCGAACGGCGTCAGGACTTCGTAGCCGGCCATGCCCGCATGCGTACGGTTATCGAGCAGGAACTGGTGCGCGCCGTCGTAGCGGCCCGTGAGGCGCAGGCGCGAAAAGCGCGCCAGGCTTTCGAGCGCCTGCGCCCCGAGTGGCGCGGGCGGGATCCCTTCCGCGGTGAACTCCTGCCACGTCGCCTCCCTCGCGATGCCGCGATGCCATTGCCAGCGACCGAGCGCGGCGAACGCGATGATCGAAAGCACGCTCAACGCTGTCATCCAGAGCGAGGGTGTGAACACCCGTCGGGGACCGATTGGGATGGCGAGGGGCAAGGTCTCGAGCCGGACTGAGGGAGCCCGGAATTGTGCGGGCTCGCTGCCGCGAAGTACAGCGCACGGGCATCGCCGCGGCCTATAATTCCAGCACTGTGGAACTCGTCCGGATCCTCGTCGTCGTCGTGCTGGTCGGCATTGTCGCAAGCCTCGGCAGCGCGCTCTTCCACCTGTCGGCGCCGGGCCGTGATCCGAAGAAGATGGTGCGTGCGCTCACGTGGCGCATCTCGCTGTCGGTCGCCCTCTTCCTGCTGCTGATGCTCGCCTGGTACTTCGGCCTGATTTCCCCGCACGGCCTCTGAGCATCGGGCATTGGTGCCGGGCTTTCGGTTGTTCGGTTATTGGGGCGAAGCCCGCCAATAACCGAACAACCGAAAGCCCGGCACCAATGCCCGACTCTGCTAGATCCAGTAGACGAAGATGAACAGGCCGAGCCAGACCACGTCGACGAAGTGCCAGTACCAGGCGACACCCTCGAATGCGAAGTGGTTGTTCGGCGTGAAGTGGCCCTTCATCGTCCGCAGCCAGATGATCACGAGCATGATCGCGCCGATCGTCACGTGCAGGCCGTGGAAGCCGGTCAGCATGAAGAAGGTCGAGCCGTAGATGCCGGTCGAGAGCTTGAGGCCGAGCTCCTTGTACGCATGCATGTACTCCTCGGCCTGCAGCCCGACGAACAGGAAGCCGAGAATGAAGGTCGCGGCGAGGAATATCTTGAGCCGCGTGCGCTTGCCCGCCTGCAACGCGTGGTGGGCGATCGTGATCGTGACACCGGAAGTCAGCAGGATCGCGGTGTTGAGCGCCGGCAGGCCGAACGCCGGGATGATCTGGAACGACCCGTCCTCGTGGCCGCCGATGCGCGCCGGGCCGTTGGTCGGCCAGGCGGGGTCGAAGTTCGGCCACAGCAGCACCTTGTTGAACACCTTGACGCCCTCGCCGCCGAGCCAGGGCACCGCGAGCGATCGGGCGTAGAACAACGCGCCGAAGAACGCGGCGAAGAACATCACTTCGGAGAAGATGAACCACATCATGCCCATGCGGAACGAGCGGTCGACCTGGTGGTTGTACGCGCCGCCCCGGCTCTCGCCGATGACGTCGTGGAACCAGCCGAAGAACATGAACGCGAGCAGCAGCGGGCCGGGGATCAGGATCCAGCCGCCGTGCCATTCGTTGAGATACGACACGGCGCCGAACATCACGAGGAACAGCGATATCGAGCCGACGATCGGCCAGCGGCTGCCGTGGGGAACGTAGTACTTGTCGGCGGCGGGCGCGTGTGCGGTTGCCATGGTGCTCAGGATCCTGTGCGAATCGATTGATCGTAGAACGTGTACGCGAGGGTGATGCGATCGAGATGCCGCGGCAGCGCCCGATCGACGATGAAGCGCACGGGCAGCACGCGCTGCTCGTCCTTCGCGAATTTCTGCGGCGTGAAGCAGAAGCACTCGGTCTTGTGGAAGTAGCCGGCGACGCTCCCCGGCGCGATGCTCGGCACGGCCTGCGCCACGGTATCGTGGCCGGTCAGGTTCTTCGCGATGAAGTCGGTCCGGTAGAGCCTGCCCGGGTGCACCCGCATCGAGGCGAGCACCGGGCGGAACTCCCAGCTGCCGACGTTCGGCAGTTCCGCGACGAACTCGATCGTCACCGTGCGGCTGTCGTCCGGCGCCTGCGGCGCGACGGTCGCCGCCTGCGCCAGCGCCTTCTGGTTGCCGAAGCCGGTGATGTCGCAGAACACGCCGTACAGCGGCACGAGCGCGAAGCCGAACGCGAAGCTGCCGAGCGTCATCAACGCGAGCTTCGCGGTGAGACGCGCGTTCTCGCGCTTCAGCTTTTCCCCCGCTTCGGTCACGGCGACCGCGCCACCGATATCACGATGAAGCCGATGTAGAGCGCGAACGCGACGAGGCCGAGCGCGATCGCGCCGCGCTTCACCCGCCGCCTGACCTCATCGTCGGCGCGGTCCGTCAATGTTCCGCTCCGCGGGCGATCACGGCCGCCGACGGCGGCACCTCCCAGCTGTGGAAGGGCGCCGGCGAGGGCAGCTCCCACTCGAGACCATGCGCGCCGTCCCACGGGCGATCGGCCGCCTTCGCGCCGGCCTTCACGCACTTGATGATGATGTAGGGCAGCAGCAGCTGCGAGAAACCGAAGCCGAAGGCACCGATCGAGGACACCATGTTCCAGTCGGCGAACTGCGTCGCGTAATCCGGAATGCGCCGCGGCATGCCCGCGAGGCCGAGGAAGTGCTGCGGGAAGAACAGCACGTTGACGAAGATCGCCGACAGCCAGAAGTGCAGCTTCGCGAGCTTCATGTCGTACATGTGCCCGACCCACTTCGGCAGCCAGTAGTACACCGCCCCCATGATCGCGAACAGCGAGCCGGGTACGAGCACGTAATGGAAGTGCGCGACCACGAAGTAGCTGTCCTGGTACTGGAAGTCGGCCGGCACGATCGCGAGCATGAGGCCCGAGAAGCCGCCGATCGTGAACAGGAACAGGAACGCGAGCGCGAACAGCATCGGCGGCTCGAAGCTGAGCGATCCCCTGGTCATCGTCGCGCACCAGTTGAAGATCTTCACGCCCGTCGGCACCGAGATCAGCATGGTCGCGAGCATGAAGAACAGCTGCCCGGCGAGCGGCATGCCCACCGTGAACATGTGGTGCGCCCAGACGATGAACGACAGGAAGCCGATCGCGGCGGTCGCATACACCATCGACTCGTAGCCGAACAGCGGCTTCCTCGAGAAGGTCGGGATGATCTCCGAAACCACGCCGAAGGCCGGCAGGATCATGATGTAGACCTCGGGATGCCCGAAGAACCAGAAGATGTGCTGGTACATCACCGGATCGCCGCCGCCCGAGGCCGTGAAGAAGCTCGTGCCGAAGAAGTGGTCGGTCAGGAGCATCGTGACGGCGCCCGCGAGCACCGGCATCACCGCGACGAGGAGATAGGCGGTGATCAGCCAGGTCCACACGAACAGCGGCATTTTCAGCAGGTTCATGCCGGGCGCCCGCATGTTCATCACGGTGACCACGACGTTGATCGCGCCGAGGATCGACGAAATGCCCATCAGGTGGATCGCGAAGATCATCATCGGGAAGCTGTCGCCGGCCTGCAGCGCGAGCGGCGGGTACATCGTCCAGCCGCCGGCCGGCGCGCCGCCCGGGACGAACAGCGTGCCGAGCAGCAGCACGAACGCAAACGGCAGGATCCAGAACGAGAGGTTGTTGAGGCGCGGCAGCGCCATGTCGGGCGCCCCGATCTGCATCGGGATCAGCCAGTTCGCGAGCCCGACCCAGCCCGGCATGATCGCGCCGAAGATCATCACCAGCGCGTGCATCGCGGTCATCGAGTTGAAGAACTGCGGGTCGACGAACTGCAGGCCCGGCTGGAACAGCTCGGCGCGGATGATCAGCGCCATAGTGCCGCCGACGAAGAACATCACGCACGAGAACACGAGGTACATCGTGCCGATGTCCTTGTGGTTCGTGGAAAACACCCAGCGGCGCCAGCCGTGCGGCTTGTGGTCGTGGGCGTCGTGGGAGGCGGCCTGTGCGTGCGTTGCCATAAGCGGTTCTCTGCAGGAATCAGGAAATGGTCCGGGTCGTCGCTGTCGCCGCGGCGGCGGCCTGCTTGACCGCCGCTTCGCGCGCGGCGAGCCAGGCCGCGAAATCGTCCTTGCTCATCACGTCGACGACGATCGGCATGAAGCCGTGGTCCCGGCCGCACAGCTCGGCACACTGGCCGCGGTAGCGGCCTGTCTTGTCGGCGTCGACCTTGAACCACATTTCGTTGACGAAGCCCGGGATCGCGTCCTTCTTCATGCCGAAGTCGGGCACCCACCAGGCGTGGATGACGTCCTGCGCGGTGATCAGCAGGCGCACCTTGACGCCGGCCGGCACGACGAGCGGCTGGTCGACGTCGAGCAGGTAGTTCGGCACGGAGGTCGGGTCGATGCCCGACTGCAGCTGCCGCGCGGTGTTGCTTTCGCGCGCGAGGGTGGAAAAGTAGCTGACGTCGGTCCCGAGGTACTGGTACTGCCACTTCCACTGGTAGGCCGTGACGCGCACCGTGAGCTCGGTGTTGCGCGCATCCTCGATGTCGATCAGCACGCGCGCCGATGGCACCGACATCGCGACCAGGATGGCGACCGGGATCAGCGTCCAGATGATCTCGGCCTTCGTGCTGTGGACCATCGCGGTGTTCGCGACGGCGCCCTTCGATTTGCGGAACGAGACGATCGCCCAGATCATCCAGCCGAACACGAAGATGCCGATGGCTACGCACCACCAGAAGATCATCATGTGCAGCCCGTAGATCTTCTTCGACAGCTCGGTCACCCCCACCGGCATGTTGAGGAGGCTCCAGCCGGAATCCGCATGGGCGGGCGCGGCGAGGAGAGCGAGCACGCTCGCTGCGAATGCGGTGCCGGTCTTCTTCATGGTTCGGATCATGTGCTCATCAGCCTCGAGGTTGCACGGTCGGAAGCGGCGGCGACTCGGCCATGCCGCCGATCAGTGGCGCCAGGCGCGCGGCGAGTCGCTGTCGTTCCTGCCCGGTCAGAAAACTGCCGATCTCGCGTCGCTTGCCCCCCGATTCGATCAGGAGTCGTCCGGGCGCGAGCGGCGAGACATCGCCGCGCAGTCTAACCTGTGCCCAATGGCGCGGGAACACGGTGCGGGAGACGCCGCCACTCTCGCGCGCCTCGATATCGACCGAATTCTCGGTGACGATGATCGTCTCGGTGCGATGCCGGCGCTGCAGGCTGTCGTAAAGCGCCCAGCCGAGCAGCAGCATTTCGAGGCCCGCGAACGCGAGCACGGGCCAGTAACCACGCAGCGTCAGCAGCGCCGCGATCCCGAAGCACACGCCGCAGGTCGCAAGGAAGAATGTCCACGCGCCGGCCGGTGTCAGCGAACAATGCGGCGCGATGGCGATGCGGACGGCAGGTGCGGACATACTCGTACGGCGCAGCCATGGAAGATTCGAGTCTAGCCCCGAAGCTTCTTTAGTCAAGTCAACGGCTTAGCGGCCGGCGAAGCGGCACGACGACTTCGCCCGGCGAGCCATGGCCGCGCGGCTCGCCCGCGAATGCCGCGCCGTAGACGACCTCGAAAGTCGCGGGCAGGTGCCCGCCCTGGCGCAGCGTTTCATAGGCGCGGGTCGCGGCCGCGGCACGCGCGCGCCCCGTGAGCCCGCGCAGCCGCGCCGCG
>JABAQN010000012.1 GCA_019187495.1 Steroidobacteraceae bacterium | reverse complement strand
CCGCGTGCGCATTGCCCGCGCCCGCGCCACGCAGCGCCTCGCCGAGGGCGCGCAGTGAGTCGAAGCCGTGCGTGTAAGTCTGCACATCGAGCACGGGTTCGGCGAATCCGGCGCGCGCGAGCGCGCTCCCGAGGTCGTGCATGTCGGGGAAAACATGTACGCGGGCTGACCGGTCTGCGGTCGCCCAGCTCTCCCGCAGCTCGCGCAAAGTCCCCGTTCCGGGGGTACTGAAGAGGAACACGCCGCGCGGCTTCAGCACGCGATGGACTTCCGCGAGCGCGGGATCGGTCTCGCCGCACCATTCGAGCGCGAGATTCGCGACGACCAGGTCGCAGCTCGCGTCCGCGAGCGGCAATGCGCACGCGTTGCCGACGACGCGTGCGAAACGGTGCGGCCAGCGCGCCTGGCGCGCCGCCATGCGCATCATCTCGGGAACGACGTCGAGCGCGATCACCAGCGAGTCGCGAAAGCGCCGCCGCAACGCCCGCGCGCCCTGCCCGGTCCCTGCGCCGAGGTCGAGCACGATGCGCGGCGCGAGGCCGAAGTAGTCGAGGCGCGAGAGCAGTTCGGTGCGCACTTCCTGCAGCGGTGCGGCGGCCTCGTCGTAACGCCGCGCGGCGCGCGCGAAATGACGCGCGACGGCGCGGCGATCGAGCGTACCGGCGGGCGCGCCGGGTGGCGGTGCGCGGCGAATGAATTCAGGCGGCGGCATCGCGCGGCAGTGTACCCGCGCGCTGTGGCGCGAGCCCGAGCCGCTCGAGCAGGCGTCGATCGCGATCGACGTCCGGATTGCCCGTGGTGAGGAGCTTTTCCCCGTAGAAGATGGAGCCCGCGCCGGCGAGCAGGCACAGGGCCTGCAGTTCGTCGCTCATGGTGTCACGCCCCGCCGACAGGCGCAGTGTCGCGCGCGGCAGCACGATGCGCGCGACGGCGATGGTGCGCACGAAATCGAATGGATCGATCGCGGGCGCGTCGGCGAGCGGCGTGCCGGGGACCGCGACCAGCCGGTTGATCGGCACGCTCTCGGGTGGGACGGGCAGGCTCGCGAGCGCCACGAGCAGCGAGGCGCGGTCGCGGACGGTCTCGCCCATGCCGATGATGCCGCCACAGCAGACGCGCAAGCCCGCGTCGCGCACGGCCGCGAGCGTGTCGAGCCGGTCCTCGTAACGACGCGTCGTGATGATCCCGGCGTAGAAGTCGGCCGAAGTGTCGAGGTTGTGGTTGTAGTAATCGAGGCCTGCTTCCTTCAGCTCCCGGGCCTGCGCAGGCGTCAGCATGCCGAGCGTCGCGCAGGTCTCGAGCCCGAGCGCGCGCACCTCGCGCACCATGGCTTTCACGCGCTCGAGATCCTTCGGTTTCGGTGAGCGGTACGCGGCGCCCATGCAGAAGCGCGTGGCGCCGGCGTCCCGCGCCGCGCGCGCCCGCACGAGGACCTCCTCGAGCGGCAGCAACCCGGTTCGCTCGACGCCGGTGTCATGGTGGATGCTTTGCGGGCAGTAGGCGCAGTCCTCCGGGCACGCGCCCGTTTTGATCGACAGCAGCGTGGAGAGCTGGACGGCCCCCGGGTCATGGTGCTTTCGATGCACCTGCTGAGCGGCAAACAGCAGGTCGAAGAGCGGCAGCGAAAAAAGCTGTTCTACCTGGGTTGTCGTCCAGTTCATCGCATTTCCACGCAAATGACGTGCTTTTGCGGCATGACGGGTGCGCCGCCGGCCGCGAGACTTTTCCCATGGTCACGGTCGCGCACTCGTCTGTCAACCGTATGGCGCTTCTGAAGTCGACGATCGAGCGAGCGGCGCAGGCGATGCTGCGCTTCTGCCTGCCACCCACCTGTTTCTTCTGCGGCGCCCAAGGTCGCATCCTGCAGGTGGGGCGTGCGCCCTTGGGGAGCGTCTCCCTCGATCTGTGCGAAGCGTGTGAACGCGACCTCCCCCGGGCGCCGAGCGTGCCCCGGGCAGCGGAGCCGTGGCGCATCGTCGTGGCGCCCTTCCGTTACGCCTTCCCGGTCGATCACTGCGTGCGCGCGCTCAAGTTCGAGCGCGAGCTCGCGGCGGGGCGCCTGCTCGCCGTGCTGCTGGCGCGCGAGCGACAGGCGCTCGCATCGCCACTCCCCGATCTCGTGCTGCCAGTGCCGCTGCATCGCGCGCGCCTCGTCGAGCGCGGCTTCAACCAGGCAGCGGTGATCGCGCAGTACGCTGCCCGTGCGCTCGCCCTGCCGTTCGCGCCGCGCTCGCTCGAGCGTTGCCGGGCGACCGCCGAGCAAAGCCACCTGCGCGGCGCGGCGCGTGCGGGCAATGTCGTCGGCGCATTCCGCGCGCGGCCGGGCGCGCGACTCGCCGGGCTACGCGTGGCGCTCGTCGATGATGTCCTCACGACCGGCAGCACGGCACGGGAGGCGACGCGGGTGCTGCTGGGCGCCGGCGCCCGGGAAGTCGAGTTGTGGGTCGCGGCGCGCGCGGAGTTGCCGCCGGCTTCAGCCGCGGTAGACGTGATCGAGCAGGATGCCGATGAAGATCACGAGACCCACATAGTTGTTGTTCAGGAACGCCCGCATGCACGCGGGCGGCTCGCGCCGGCGGATCAGCCACTGCTGCCACGCGAAAAACAGCGCGGCGGCTATGAGGCCCGCCCGGTACCACGGGCCGAATTCCATGCTGCGGCCCGCGAGGTACAGCGCGAACAGCATCATCGCCTGCATCGCACCGATGATGAGCCGGTCCATGTCCGCGAACAGGATCGCGCTCGATTTCACGCCGAGCTTGAGGTCGTCGTCGCGGTCGATCATCGCGTAGATCGTGTCGAACACCATCGCCCACAGCACCGCGGCGAGGAACAGCACCCAGCCCACCCGCGGGATGCCGCCGAGCACCGCGGCGAACGCCATCGGGATGCCCCAGCCGCCGAATGACAGCCCGAGATAGAACTGCGGCAGCGGGAACCAGCGCTTCATCAGCGGATAGCTGACCGTGAGCAGCGCGCCGACCACCGACAGCTTGATGGTGAGCGGATCGAGCCGCGTCACGAGCGCGAGCGCAATCGCGATCAGCACGAGGAACAGCACGATCGCTTCCTGCGGCGAGACCCGCCGTGCGGCGAGCGGGCGATCGCGCGTGCGCTTGACCTGCGGGTCGATGTCACGATCGGCGAAATCGTTGATCACGCAGCCCGCGGCGCGCATCACGACGACGCCCAGCACGAAGATGATGAGCACCCGCGCGGGCGGGCGTCCCGCGCCCGCGATCCACAGCGCCCACAGCACCGGCCACAGGAGGAGCCACGTGCCGATCGGACGGTCGAAGCGCATCAACTGCGCGTACGCCTCGATCCGGCGCGCGAGGCTCGTGGCCGTCACGGGACCGGCCGTGCGCCTGTGGGCGCGGCAGCAACCGCTTCGAGGCCTGCGCGGCCGATGCCGGGCAGGAAGACTTCCTGTACCGTGAGCAGCGCACCCTGCAGGGAAAATTCCGATCGTCGTACCCAGAGCGCTGCCGCCGCATCGCCTCCGCAGGCGCGCGCGCGCGCAACGAGCGGCACATCGGCGGTCAGGCGCGCGTAGGCGAACCCCGATCGGGTCACGCCACCATGCGCCGCGAGCGTCTCGCCGAGCGAGACTTCGCCCATGCGGCCGAGCCAGGGATGCCGGGCGAGCGTTTCATCGGGAATCGTCGTCTCCGCGTAGATCCAGGGCGCCGTGCGCGTCCCGAGCACGATCGCGCGGCGATGTTCGCCATGCCGCGCATCCTCCGCGAACACCTCGAGGCGGAATGCCGCGCCGGTCGCGGCGCGCACGCGTTCGGTCAGGAGTCCCGGCGTCGTGAGCCACGAGCGCAGCTGCACGTCGCCCTCGTAGCAGCCGAGCGCTTCGGCCGGCAGCCACAGTGCCGGTGTCGTCGATGTCGCCGCGATCCCGCTCACGCGCCCTCTTTTCCGCTCTGGCGACCCGCCACCCGCTGTTCGACGCCCGCCATCTGTGTCATCCCACGCTGCCGTAACGCTCGCCATCGCCGATCCAGCGCGCCGCGAGCGGCGCAATGATATCGGGGTGATCGGCCAGGATCACTTCGGCGGCGCGCTGTACCCGCGGCAACAGGTCCGAATCGCGCGCGAGATCGGCGACCCGCAGCTGCGCGAGCCCCGTCTGGCGTGTGCCGAGGAGTTCGCCCGGGCCGCGCAACTCGAGATCGCGCTGCGCGATCGCGAAGCCGTCGTTCGATTCACGGATCGCGGCGAGCCGCTCGCGGGCGATCGGCGACAGCGGCCGGCGGTAGAGGAGCACGCAGGTGCTCGCCCCGGCGCCGCGGCCCACTCGTCCGCGCAACTGGTGCAGCTGGGCGAGCCCCATTCGCTCCGCGTTCTCGATCACCATCAGCGTCGCGTTCGGCACATCGACGCCGACTTCGATCACGGTCGTCGCGACGAGCAACTGCAGGCGGCCCGACTTGAACGCGGCCATCGCCTGCTCCTTCTTCGCCGGCGGCATCCGGCCGTGCACGATGCCGACGCGCACGCCGGGCAGCGCTTGCGCGAGCTGTGCCGCGGTCTCCTCGGCCGCCTGGCAGCGCAACTCATCCGATTCCTCGATCAGCGGACAGACCCAGTACGCCTGCCGGCCCTCGCGGCAGGCGGACTCGATGCGCGCGACCACTTCGGCGCGGCGCTCTTCCGCGAGTGCCACGGTGCGCACCGGCAGGCGCCCCGGCGGCAGCTCGTCGATCACCGAGACATCGAGATCGGCGAACGCGGTCATCGCGAGCGTGCGCGGTATCGGCGTCGCCGTCATGATCAACTGGTGCGGCGTTTCGCCGGCGCGATCGCCCTTCTCCTTGAGCGCGAGCCGCTGCTGCACGCCGAAGCGGTGTTGCTCATCGACGATCACGAGCGCGAGCCGGGCGAACTCGATGCCCTCCTGGAAGAGCGCATGGGTGCCGACGATCAGCGCGACGTCGCCCGAGGCGATCGTCTCGAGCGCGCTGCGCCGCGCGCGCGCGGGGAGCGAACCGTGCAGATGCGCGACCGGCAGGCCGAGCGGACGAAACCAGGCATCGAAGCTGCGCCAGTGCTGCTCGGCGAGCAGCTCGGTCGGCGCCATCAGCGCCGCCTGTGCGCCGCTGCCGACGGCGCGCGCGGCCGCCGCCGCGGCGAGCACGGTCTTGCCGCAGCCGACATCGCCCTGCACGAGACGCACCATCGGGCGCGCCGCGCCGAGGTCCGCATCGATCTCCGCGAGCGCGCGGCGCTGCGCGCCGGTGAGTGCGAACGGCAGCGCCCCGACCAGCCGTGCCTCGAGGCCAGCCGGGTCGTGGAGCGCCGCGGCGGGCGCCGCCTGCAGCGTGTGCTTGACGAGCGTCAGCGCGAGCTGGTGCGCGAGCAGTTCCTCGAACGCGAGTCGCCGCTGCGCGGGATGACGGCCGGCGGCGAGCACGTCGAGGCGCGCATCGCGCGGCGGGCGATGCACGTACTCGAGCGAGCGTGCGAGCGAGGGCATCTGCAGCGATGCGAGCACGCTGCCGGGCAGCCAGTCGCGTACGCCCGCCGTGTGCAGCTCGCCGAGCGCCTGCGCGATGAGCGAGCGCAGCCGCGCCTGCGCGACGCCTTCGGTGGTCGGGTAGATCGGGGTCAGCGTTTCCTCGAGCGCCTCCCCCTCGGCCGCGATGCGCCGGTATTCGGGATGCACGAGTTCGAGCCCGAGCGGCCCGCGGCGCACTTCGCCGAAGCAGCGCAGGCGCGTGCCCCGCGCGAGGCCCGCCTGCTGGCTCGCCGAGAAGTGGAAGAAACGCAGCGTCACGTGGCCCGAGCCGTCGGCGAGCCGCGAGAGCAGCTGCCGGCGGCGCCGGAACGCGACCTCGGTGAGCTGCACCTCGCCCTCGATCACCGCGCGCATGCCGGGCGCGAGTGCGCCGATCGGCACCGTGCGCGTGCGGTCCTCGTAGGTGCGCGGCAGCACGAACAGCAAGTCCTGGACCTGCGCGACGCCGAGATGCTGCAAGCGCTCCGCGAGGGCCGGCCCGACCCCGCGCAGCGCCGTGACCGGACGCTGCTCGGCGGCGGTCAACCGAGATGCAGCACGCACTCGACCTCGACGCGCGCACCCTTCGGCAGCTGCGCAACGCCGATCGCCGCGCGCGCCGGATAGGGCTTGTCGACGAAGGTCGCCATGATTTCGTTGACCGTGGCGAAGTGCGCGAGGTCGGTGAGGAACACCGTGAACTTCACCGCGCGATCGAGGCCCGCGCCCGCGGCCTCCGCGATCGCCTTCAGGTTCTCGAAGCAGCGACGGATCTCCGCGTCGATGTCCCCTTCGATCAGCTTGCCGGTCGCAGGATCGAACGGGATCTGGCCGGAAATGTAGACCGTGTCGCCGGCGCGCACCGCCTGCGAATACGTGCCGATCGCCTGGGGTGCCTTGTCGGTGTGGATGATCCTGCGGGTCATGTGCGGGCCTTGCCTTGTGAGTGAGCGGCGATTGTACGACTAACCCGCAGCACGTCGGGCATGCGCCGGATCGTGCGCATCAGCCCGGCGAGGTGCTTGCGATCGCGCACCCGCACCTCGAACATCAGCACGGTCAGCTCGCTGTCGCGCTCCTCGATCGACACATGGTCGATGTTGGTCTCCGTGGTCGAGATCGCGGCCGCGACCGCCGCGAGCACGCCGAGCCGGTTGACGACGTCGACGCGGATCTGCGAAACGAACTGCCGCTCGACCTTCGCCTCCCAGACCACCGGCAGCCACTTCTCCGGGTGCTTGCGGTAATCCTCGACGTTCACGCAGCCCTCGCGATGCACGACGATGCCGCGGCCGGCCGACAGGTACGCGATGATCGGATCATTCGGGATCGGGAAGCAGCAGCGCGCATAGCTGACGAGCAGCCCCTCGGTTCCCGCGATCGCGATCGGCGGCGCCACGCCACCTTCCTCCACTTCGGCGGCGCCCGGCAGCAGGCGGCGCGCGATCAGCGGCGCGAGGCGCTCGCCGAGGCCGATCTTTTCGAACAGCTCGTCGCGGTCCTTCATGCCGAGCTCGCCGAGCGCCGCCTGCATCGCCGCCGGCGTCACATCCTCGAGCGAAGTCTTGAACTCGGCGAGCCCCTGGGTCAGCAGTCGCGAACCGAGTTCGATCGCCTCGGAGCGGCGCAGGCCCCGCAGGTACTGGCGGATCGCGCTGCGTGCCTTGGCGGTGGCGACGAAGTTGACCCACGCCGGGTTCGGCATCGCGCCCTTTGCCGTGATGATCTCGACCGTCTGGCCGTTCCTGAGCACGGTGCGCAGCGGCGCGAGGCGCCGGTCCACCTTGGCGGCGACGCAGCGGTTGCCGACGCCGGTGTGCACGGCGTAGGCGAAGTCGACCACGGTCGCTCCGCTCGGCAGGCGCAGGATCTCGCCCTTCGGCGTGAACACGTACACCTTGTCGGGAAACAGATCGACCTTGACGCTCTCGAGGAACTCCTCGCTGCTGCCCTCGCCCTGCATTTCGACGAGGTTCGACAGCCACTCGCGCGTGCGCTCGCGCTGCGCGACGCTCTTGTCGCCCGCCTTGTACTTCCAGTGCGCGGCGATGCCGGACTCGGCGACCACGTGCATGTCGGCCGTGCGGATCTGCACCTCGATCGGCACGCCGTTCGGGCCGAACAGCGTCGTGTGCAGCGACTGGTAGCCGTTCACGCGCGGAATCGCGATGTAATCCTTGAAGCGCCCGGGCATCGGCTTGTAGACACCATGCACGACGCCGAGCGCGCGATAGGTCGTGTCGACCGTGTCGACGATGATCCTGAGGCCGTACACATCGACGATATCGGCGAGCGTCGCGCGCTTCCTCTGCATCTTGCGGTAGATGCTGTAGAGGTGCTTCTCGCGCGTCTCGACCTTCGCGGCGATGCCCGCCTTCTCGAACGCGGTGCGCAGCTGCGCGGCGATCTTGCCGAGGAACTCCTTCTGGTTGCCGCGTGCCCGCCGCACCGCACGCTCGAGCACGCGGTAGCGCTGCGGGTGCGCGGCCTGGAAGCCGAGGTCCTCGAGCTCGAGCTTCAGGCTGTAGAGGCCGAGCCGCTCGGCGATCGGCGCGTAGATCTCGAGCGTCTCGCGCGCGATCGCGCGCCGGCGCGCCGGCGCCATCGCATCGATCGTGCGCATGTTGTGCGTGCGATCGGCGAGCTTGACGAGGATCACGCGCAGGTCGCGCACCATCGCGAGCAGCATCTTGCGGAAGCTCTCGGCCTGCGCCTCCTCGCGGTTCTTGAACTTGATCTGGTCGAGCTTGGTGACACCGTCCACGATCTCGGCGACCGCGGTGCCGAAGCGCTCGGCGAGCTGCTCCTTCGCGATCGGGGTGTCCTCGATCACGTCGTGCAGGATCGCCGCCACGATCGTGTCGGCGTCGAGATGCAGGTCGGCGAGGATGTCGGCCGCGGCGACCGGGTGGGCGATATAGGGCTCGCCCGACAGGCGCTTCTGGCCCTTGTGGGCCGTGGCGCCGAATTCCGCGGCTTCGCGGATGCGCTCGACTTCGGCGGGCGGGAGGTAGGTGGCGACCTGCGCGAGCAGGTCGCGAAGGCCCGGAGTGCGCCTTGCGCCGGGAAGCAGTCCCAGGAGCGAAGACGCGTAGTCCATGGAGAGGTCGGCGGCGCGTCAGTCTCCGAGGCCGAACTGGGGCGCGCGGAACATCGACTGGTTGTCCGCATCCGGTACCGGCGCCTCGATCTCGGGCTCGGGCTCTCTGAGCATTTCCGCCGTGATCGTGCCCTCGGCGATCTCCCGCAGCGCGACCACCGTCGGCTTGTCGTTCTCCCACGCGACGGTGGGCTCGGCACCGTTGGCGAGCCGGCGCGCGCGCTGCGAGGCGAGCAATACCAGCTGGAAGAGGTTATCGACGTTCTGCAGGCAGTCTTCGACGGTTACGCGGGCCATGGTTCAACCTGGGAACAAGCGGCGAAAGGTCGGTCACTATACCAGAGTCCCGAGGCCCGCCGCGAACGCCCCGAGGCCGGGGCGGGTCGACGCCCACGCGGCGCCGTCACGCCGCACGATCCGCTCGAGCGCATCGACCGCGCGCGTGAACTCGTCGTTGACGATCACGTAGTCGAACTCGCTCCAGTGCGAGATGTCGCTGGCGGCGTCGCGCAGGCGCCGCGCGATGACCGCCTCGGAGTCGGTGCGCCGGCCGCGCAGGCGGCGCTCGAGCGTCGCGAACGACGGCGGCAGGATGAAGATCGAGACGCACTCGGGCAGGCGTGCGCGCACCTGCCTCGCGCCCTGCCAGTCGATCTCGAGGATCACGTCGCGGCCGGCCCCGAGCGCCCGCTCGACCCGCTCGCGGCTCGTGCCGTAGAAGTTGTCGAAGACCTGCGCGTGCTCGAGCAGCGCGTCGCCCGCGATCAGCCGCTCGAACGCCGCGCGATCGACGAAACAGTAATCGCGCCCGTCGATCTCGTTCGGTCGCGGCTTGCGGGTGGTGTAGGAGACCGAGACCTCGATGTCGGGCCGACGATCGAGCAGCGCCTTCACGAGGCTAGTCTTGCCCGCGCCCGAGGGCGCGGCGACCACGAACAGCTGGCCGCGCGCGCCCGATTGAATTGCGTGTTGTCCCATTGCCTCACCCGGATGCAGCCGTCGTCTTATCATGCGGGCACGGCCCTCTGCACTATGAAGACTTTGCTCATCGTCTACCACAGCAGGACCGGCGGCACGCGCCAGATGGCCGAAGCCGCCGCGGGCGCCGCGCGCGCGGAAGAGGGAGTCCGGGTGCAGTTGCGGGGCGCGTCCGAAACCGGGCCCGAACACGTGCTGGCGGCCGACGGCTACCTCCTCGCCACGCCCGAGAACCTCGCCGCGCTCGCCGGCGCGATGAAGGATTTCTTCGACCGCTGCTACTACCCGGTGCTGGGCGGGATCAACGGCCGGCCCTACGCCGCGATGATCTGTGCCGGCAGCGACGGCCAGAACGCCCTGCGCCAACTCGAACGCATCTGCACCGGCTGGCGATTGCGCGCCGTGGCGCCTGCGATCATCGTCTGCACCCACGCGCAGACACCGGAGCGCATCCTCGCGCCGAAGACGATCGCGGCCGCCGATCTCGCGCGCTGCGCCGAACTGGGCGCGGGCCTCGCGGCGGGGCTCGCGGCAGGAATCTTCTGAAGCGGGGGACGAGCGTGGACGAATCGATACGCAAGCGGTGGCCGCCGGCAGGACTCTGGGCGCTCGTGCTCGGGGCCATCGGATTCTGCGCGGGCTTCTATGGGCCCATCGTCCTCAGCCCGCAGGCCAACCAGGGTCCATTGCTCGGCATTTTCATCACCGGGCCGGGCGGCGCGCTGGGCGGCCTCGTGCTCGGCGCCATTTTCCAGTACCTGCCCATTTCGACGGCACGGCGCTGGCAGGCGCTTCTCATCGCAAGCGTCGTGTACCTTCTCGGGATCCTCTACTTCTGTCTGCCGTGACCTCGTTGTGTTGCTCAGTACTGTGAGGAAACGGAAACCTGGATTTCGACTCCCCCACGCCGCCGCAGTGGCCGGGCCGCGCCGGGGCCGTAGCCGTGCTCGAAGAGATCCAGAAGATCCCGGCATGGTCCGAAACCGTCAAGCGTCTCCGGGTCGGCGCGGACGTGGGATGCGACAACGCGCCACCGCTGAAGCGCCGGGCTGATGGCCCGAATCGTGCGCTAATCCGGTAAACTGGACAAATCGGCCTGAGTCCAGTATACAAGACACATGGAGCTGGCATCCGTCGGCGCTCTCGTCGCGGCCCGGCGTCGCGCGCTCGGCCTCACGCTCGCCGATCTGGCGGCCCGTGCGGGCGTCGGTCGGTCGACGCTGGCCGCGCTCGAATCCGGGAAAGTACCGGAACTCGGCTTTCAGCGTGTCACACGGATTTGCGCGGCTGTCGGCCTGGTCGTCGATGTGCGTGCGCCGCTGCTCGATACACCCATCATTCCGCATCGCCATCTCACCGAAACGGCCGGCCGCGAACTCACCAAAGCCGCCATCGATGACATCATCGTTCGCGGCGACGTGATCGCCTGGCGCAAGTTGTTCCAGACGATGCGCGCGGACGCTTCCGGCCGGACCGAGCGGCGCGTGCGCGAGGTCGCGACAGCGATTGCCGCGCAAGACGTGAAGGCCAGGGCGTTTGCCGCGCTGCTGCCGCGTGTGATTGGAACGAACGCGGGGCGCGGTCGATGACCGGGCGCAAGCGATCGCCGGACTGGGAGCTCCTGCTGGCGCACGCTGCGGCACTCCAGACGAAAGTACCGGGCGCCGTGCTCGTGGGCGGTACCGCGGCAGCCCTGCACGCCGGTCATCGTGTTTCGTTTGATCACGATCATGTGCTCCGGGACCTCGGGGTGAACTACGACACCGCGCTCGCGGCGCTCGAGTCGATAGCCGGCTGGCGCACGCGCCGGAAGATTCGCGGCAAACTGGTGCTTGGCAGGATCGGAACGATCGAGGCCGGCCTGCGGCATCTGCGTCGCTCGGCGCCGCTCGAGACGACCCGCATCAAGCTGCGCTCCGGTGCCACGCTTACCGTGCCCACCGTCGCCGAGATCCTGCGCATCAAGGCCTTCCTGCTGGTAGAGCGCAATGCAACCCGCGACTACCTCGACGTCGCGGCGCTTTCGCATCACCTCGGCCTGAAACGCAGCGCAAGGGCATTGCAAAACATGAGTGAGCTCTATGCCGAATTCGCGGGCGAGGGCGGCGACATGCTGACTTCGGTGCTCGTGATGCTCGCAGCGCCGGATCCCATGGATCTCGAGGGCGTCGACCTCGCCGAGTACAAGGGTATCGTGCCGCCGTGGAACGAATGGGCTGCCGTCGTCGAGCAGTGCGGCGCCCTCGCGGCGGCGCTCAGCGCCCCGTGAGGCCTCGCGCACGAAGCTACTCGACGTTCTGCGCCCACCATCGCGGCGCAGTCAGTGAACGGCCAGTTTCCTGGCCGACTCCAGCAATCCCTCCAGTACCGGTCGGGATATCGCTTCCGGAAACCCCGCAGGCAACGCGCCGGCCACATCGTCCACGGCCTTGGGCGTGCGTGCGATCAGCGCGTCGATTTCCGTTTCTGCCCGCGAAGCAATGCCGCACCGCCTGGCTGTTTGCAACCAGTGCCGCCGCAGCATCCGCGACCAGTGGTAATGGCGGCCCCTGGTTCCACGGACAGCCATTGCCATCTTCACCTTGCGCGGCGGCAGCTGCCCGGCTTTCGTGCCGAGCACGGGGAAGGCGGAAAGCACGTCGTATCGCGGCGTCAACCGGAAATGGCCCCGCGGCTCCAGAAAGACGCTGAAGTTCTTGGCGTGCCCGTCGATCGCACAGAGCATCCAGAACAATACCTGCGTGCGGAAGAAATCCATGCGGTCCGCTTCGGCTTCAACGGAGCCCAGCAGCAGTTCCATGATCTGCTCGATGCCCGGCCCACCATCTGCTTCATACCTGTGCTCGCGCGCGGTTGCGGTGACCTGGCAGAAATCCTCCTGCGGAATCCGCATGATCCAGCGGCGGTCGGTGGCGAACTGCCGGTCAAATCTCTCGATGACCAGCACCTTGTACCGGCCAAACCGTTCAATCGAGCAGTTCGCGACGGGAACGGCATAGGCCCGGAGTACCTGCGCACAGAGCCATTCGTTCTCCACGGAAAGGCTCATGTCGATGCCTTGCGGGAACACCCCGAGAGGCAGCTTGAGAATGTGTGTCGTGGGCGTAGCGCCAGTTGGCCGCAGCCATCGACTGCCGATACGCAGCAGGGCGGTTTTTTCCTGGGCGCCGGCGAGTGATATGCGAAACGCCTCCCTGTCCGTTCGCCCCGGCGCATTGCCGGCCAGGGCATTGTCGAGTTCGCGCTCGACCCCCGCGTCATCGAGTCGATCGCCGTCGATGTGCCTGACATCGGGGCGCGCTGCGCCCTCGGGCAGAACCTGGATGGCGCCGATGCAGTCGCGGCCGATCTCGGCGAGCAGGTCGAAGGACCGGGTGGATCGCGCCCCGAAGCGCTGCCGGAGACGTTCGCGGATCGCGCGGTTGTCGGGCAGCAGGTTGTCAAAGTAGTGCTCTACGCTGGCACCACGATAGATCGTGGCGGAAGGGCCGAGCGGCATTGACAGGGAGATGGGGCGGGCGGCCTTTGAGCGCAGCCATTCGTCGGCATAGCTGAACTGCTGGGGTTGCCGGGGGGCGGCAGTCCAGTTGCCGACCAGCAGACCGTTCATCCAGATCGACAAGGTGTGGCTCGTCGCGGGGCGTGCCATGCCTCACCACTCCGTCGGCGGCTTGTCCCGGGTGCGACGGTCCCGCAGCACGAGCTCCAGGTCCAGTGCGGCAAGCAACCGGTAGAGCGTACCCATGGTGATGTCCGCGCCGCGCGTTTCGATGCTGGAGATCTGGCTCTGGCGTACGCCCACCCTGGAGCCGACCGCGCCCTGGGTCAACTGGCGCTGCTTGCGGCAAGCCCTGAGGATCTGGCCCAGTTGTCGCGGAGTCCTGGCGACGTATTCCACGAAATATCTCCTTTTGTGGATATCGTAAAATTATCCAAAATAATGGATAAAGTCAATATATCCGGAAAAAGTGATATGCCGCAGGAAGCTATTCGACGTTCTGCACCTGCTCGCGCTGGGTGCTTGTAGTGTGTTGATTCATATCAGTTTCAGGTAGCTCCGGATCGATCTAGCTACATCTCCAGCTACACGCGTAAAAGTCCGCCTTCGGGCCGATTCAGTTTGCGTCACAAGACTGCCCACCACGGACACGCGAGTATGCCCGGCCTGATGACTCTGATCTGAGGATCGCAACTCACCAAGACAGCCCGTGGCGTATTCGCGTGACGTTCGCGGAAAGTGACCAGGTGCCGCGCCTCATCCGCACCCATCCCGTTGCTCGCTTTGACCTCGACCGGTAGCAGCTGCGCGTTTTCCTCCAGGATAAAGTCAACCTCCTGTCCCGAGCTCAGTCGCCAGTGGTGGAGATCACGGGTCGGCGCGCCATCGCGCCAGACGAGCAGGTCGCCGGCAATCAGGGTCTCCAGATGGAAGCCTGTCGGCGCAGTCTCGCGCGAAGCCGCCAGGGCGAGCGCAGCGTCGACGCTGTACAGCTTCGGCGACTTGATTACGCGCTGGCCGGAATTCCTGGAGTACGGCGGGATGAGCTCGATGAGGTAGCTGCGCTGGAGCGCCTGAAGCCATCGGCGGATGGTGGTGATCGGCGTGCCCAGGTCGTTCGACAGGCCAGATACATTGAGCTCCCGCCCCGTTCGCGCGGCCGTCAATCTAACGAAGGCTTCCAGCCTCGGGGCGGACTCGACTTCGAGGATCTCCAGAATGTCACGACGCGAGAAGATTTCCACGTAATCGTCGAGAATGCGCAGGCGCTGATCGGGTGGGGCAGCCACTGCCCGAGGGAATCCTCCTGTCGTGGCGACGGATTGCCAATCCAGCGGCCCGCTGGAGTCGGCACGTCGTTCAAGTTCGGCAATGACCGCCGCTTCGTCTGACCCGAACAGGAAGCTCCATCCCCGGTGCTCCTCGTCGAATCGCAGTTCGCTCAACGTGAGTGGCCGAAGCGTGCGGTAGGTCGCGCGCCCGACCAGCGAGTCGCTCACCGACTGTCCGACTTTGGGCTGGTTTGACCCGCTGAGCAGGTATTGGCCGCTACGTCCGTCCCGATCGACAACAGCCTTGATGGCCAGCATCAGGTCGGGCGCCCGCTGCACTTCGTCGATGAACGACCCACGGTCTCCGAGGTCCGCCAGGAACCCTTCCGGGTCGGCGATGGCCTGCTCGCGGACATCGCGTTCGTCGAGCGTTCGCCTCGCGAAGCCTCGCGCTTCGGCGATTTCCTGGCAGATAGTGCTCTTGCCGACCTGCCGTGCTCCCATCACGGCAACCACCGGGTACAGGTCCAGATCAGCACTCAGCTGGGGTCGGATGACCCGAGGGTAATGGGTGTTTACGTCGACCATGTCAATACGTTATATTTTCATCTAGCGGCCAATATACCGTAGGAATATTGTTATGGCAAATGGGTACTCGGCGGACGATCTGCTGGAATTCCTCGACCATGCTGGCGACAAGGGGCTGATGCCGGCGGCCACCGCCCAGGCTCTGGCCGTTGCGACGAGAAACGTCCTCGCCATCCTGTCTGACACGGAGAAAGCCGATCTGAGTCAGCTGGACCTCGACACGGCCATCAAGCGCTTCACGAACAAGCGCGCAAAGGACTTCAATCCCACATCGCTGAAAGAGTACGGCCGCCGTGTTCGGCGAGCGGTCGAGCTGTTCCTCACCTGGCGCGAGGATCCTGCGAATTTCACGATCAAGACTCGTACTACAAGCGCGCCCCGCAGGAAGGACAAGGGATCGGTGAACAGCGAGCCCGCGGCCCGGGACGCCACGGAGCAGGTTCCAAATGATGTTGCGGGAACCTATCGCTCTTCGGTTCCCGTTCGGCCGGGTCTTGTCGTGACGCTGAGCAATATTCCGAATGACCTGACCAGCGCCGAGGCGGAGCGGATCGCCGGCTTCGTCAAGATGCTGGCGCTCGACCGATAGGGAAGTTTCATGGCGCGAAGAACCAAGAAGGGCGCTGGCGACAGTGCGACCACCGTCAACCTCGGCTTCGAAGCCAAGCTCTGGGCCGCCGCCGACGCGCTGCGCAACAACATGGACGCGGCCGAGTACAAGCACGTCGTGCTCGGTCTCATCTTCCTGAAATACATCTCGGATGCCTTCGAGGCGAAGCACGCCGAACTCGCCACTCAGCAGGCCGATGGTGCCGACCCCGAGGACCGCGACGAATACCGCGCCGTCAGCGTCTTCTGGGTACCGAAGGAGGCCCGCTGGCAGCACCTGAAGGCCAACGCGCCGCAGCCCACCATCGGCACGCTGGTGGATGACGCGATGGCCGCCATCGAGCGCGACAACCCGACGCTCAAGGGCGTGCTGCCAAAGGATTTCGGCCGCGCCGGCCTCGACAAGCAGCGGCTGGGCCAGATCATCAATCTGGTCAGCGACATCGCGCTCGGCAGCGCCGCCGACCGCGCCAAGGACACGCTCGGCCGGGTGTACGAGTATTTCCTCTCGCGCTTCGCCAGCGCCGAGGGCAAGAGCGGCGGCCAGTTCTACACGCCCTCGCATGTGGTGCGCGTGCTGGTCGAAATGCTCGCGCCCTTCAAAGGCCGCGTCTACGACCCGTGCTGCGGCTCGGGTGGCATATTCGTGCAGAGCGAGAAGTTCATCGAAGCCCACGCCGGCAAAATCGGCGACATCTCCATCTACGGCCAGGAGTCCAACTACACCACTTGGCGCCTGGCCAAGATGAACCTCGCCATCCGCGGCATCGATGCGCAGATCGCACACGGCGACACCTTCCACGCCGACAGGCACCCGGACCTCAAGGCCGACTACGTGCTCGCCAACCCGCCGTTCAACGACAGCGATTGGCGCAGCGAGCTGCTGAAGGACGACCCGCGCTGGGCCTACGGCACGCCGCCGGCGGGCAATGCCAACTACGCTTGGGTGCAGCACTTCCTCCATCACCTGGCGCCCACCGGGCTCGCCGGCTTCGTGCTCGCCAATGGCTCGATGTCATCGAACCAGTCGGGCGAGGGCGAGATCCGCAAGGCGATCGTCGAGGCGGATCTCGTGGACTGCATGGTGGCGCTGCCGGGACAGCTCTTCTATTCGACGCAGATCCCGGTCTGCCTGTGGTTTCTCGCGCGCAACAAGAAGAACGGCCGCTTTCGCGACCGGCGACGCGAGACGCTGTTCATCGACGCGCGCAAGCTCGGCACGATGGTGGATCGCGTGCACCGCGAGCTGGGGGATGCCGACATCGCGAAGATCGCCGGCACCTACCATGCCTGGCGCGGCGACAAGGACGCGGGCGAGTACGCCGACGTGCCCGGGTTTTGCAAGGCCGCGAAACTTGAGGACATCCGCAAGCACGGACACATGCTCACGCCCGGTCGTTACGTCGGCGCCGAGGCGGCCGAAGACGACGGTGAGCCGTTCGAGGAGAAGATGATGCGGCTGGCTGCGACGCTGCGCGAGCAGCAGGCGGAGGCGGTGAAGCTGGATGCTGTGATTGCCGCCAACCTCAAGGAGCTTGGGTATGGTGGGTGAGTGGCAGACTGCTCCTCTAGATGAACTGTATGAGTTCAGTTCAGGTCTCTCGAAGCCGCGCTCCGCGTTTGGGACTGGCTACCCATTCGTGTCGTTCAAGGACGTCTTCTACAACATCTTCGTCCCACATGAGCTTGCTGAACTTGTTCAATCGACGGACCAAGAACGGGAGAGATGCTCAGTTCGGCGCGGCGACGTATTTCTTACTAGAACCAGCGAAACTATGGATGAACTGGGAATGAGCTGCGTCGCTCTCCGCGACATTCCTAATGCGACGTTCAACGGCTTTACAAAGCGCCTCAGGCCTAAGGACGATCGCAGGGTTGCTCCTGAATATGCTGGGTACTACTTCCGCAGCCCAGGCTTTCGGCAGGCCGTCACGGCGATGTCGACCATGTCGACCCGGGCGAGTCTGAATAACGAGATGCTTGCGCGACTATCGATCACGCTGCCTCCAATTGGCGAGCAGTCCACGATTGGATGCATCCTCGGCACGCTGGACGACAAGATCGAGCTGAACCGACGGATGAACGAGACGCTGGAGGCGATGGCGCGGGCGCTCTTCAAGTCGTGGTTCGTGGACTTCCACCCCGTCCGCGCCAAGGCCGAAGGGCGCGACCCCGACCTGCCCAAGCACATTGCCGATCTGTTTCCGGATTCGTTTGAGGATTCGGAGTTGGGCGAGATTCCCCGTGGGTGGAGCATCAAGGAAATCGGCGCGCTGGCTGATGTTGTAGGCGGCAGCACTCCGAAGACCGATCGGTCCGACTTCTGGGAGGATGGTGTTCATGACTGGGTTACGCCAAAAGACCTATCCCACCTGTCCGTGCCTGTTCTGTTAGCTACAGACAGGAAGATTACCGACGCCGGTCTCAGTCAGATCAGCTCCGGGCTATTGCCCATCGGGACGGTCCTTCTCTCTTCTCGGGCCCCAATCGGTTATCTCGCCATCGCGGAGATTCCAGTAGCGATTAACCAAGGGTTCATCGGCATTAGGCCGAAGACTGGAACATCGAACCTATTTCTGCTCCGCTGGGCCGAAGCATCTCAAGAAGAAATCGTTAGTCGTGCAAATGGCTCTACCTTCCTCGAGATTAGCAAGGCAAGTTTCCGTCCCATTCCCGTCGTCGTCCCAGGCAGCACCGTTATGGCCGTCTTTGATCGGATACTTCGACCCATGTATCTGAAGGTCGTCGAACAGACGCGCGAGGCTCGTGCGCTGACCACGCTGCGCGACTCGCTTCTTCCTAAACTTGTATCGGGTTCGGTTCGCGTGAAGGAGACGGCGGGAATCGCAAGACTCGTACACGCAAATGAGAAAGATGAAGTCAAATGACCGTGTCGCGCTCAAGTCGGTCGATTCTTGAAATGACTGCGAAGCAGGCTCGTGCGTTCCTGTTGAAGCCAGAGAGCTACTGCAACATGGACCTACCCCTGTATTTCACGTTTCGGGAACTGCTTTCAGCTGTCTCTAAGGCGCTACTTGGAAAGTCACTATCCAGCCTTTCGTCCGACTCGCGAAAATATGAAGGTGTCAATTACTCGGTGCTCTCCAACAAGGACGGTCGACACGCATGGAGGCCGCTTCAGCTGATTCATCCCGCGCTCTATGTCTCGCTTGTAGAGCAGATAACTGCGCCGAATCAGTGGAAGGTGATCTGCGAAAGATTCAAAGAGTTTCGCGCACTCCCGAACATCAAGTGCCTAAGCATTCCGGTATCCGCGCCTTCCAACCGCAAAGATAAGGCCGCGCAAATTCTCAGCTGGTGGCAGGGAATCGAGCAGGGATCTATCGAGCTATCGCTCGAGTACAACTATGTGCTGCATGCCGACATAGCGGACTGTTACTCAGCTATCTACACGCATTCAATCGCTTGGGCAATTCACACGAAGGCGGTCGCAAAAGCTAAGAAAGGTGACAAGGCGCTAATCGGCAACATCATCGACTGCGCGGTTCAGGATATGAGGCACGGGCAGACGAATGGTATTCCCCAAGGCTCCGTTCTCATGGATTTTGTGTCCGAGCTTGTACTGGGGTACGTCGACTTAGAGTTGCACAGTCGGCTGGAGGTGGATGGGATCGCAGAATTCCAGGTTCTTCGATACCGCGATGACTACAGGATCTTCGTACAGAACCCGCAAGTCGGCGATCGGATTCTCAAGGCTCTAACGGAGGTCTTGATTGATTTGGGCCTCAAGCTCAACTCGGGTAAGACCGCTGGATCATCGCAGGTTGTAACTCACTCGTTGAAACCGGACAAGCGAGCTTGGTTCCGCGGGAGACAGGGTGACCAAAACGTCCAGAAGCACTTGCTTGTCATTCATAGCCACGGGATTGACTTCCCGAACGCAGGTAGCCTGACGGTTGCCCTTACACATTTTTATCGTCGGTTGGCGAAGGCGAAGCGGGTCCAGAATCCCATCGCTCTCATCAGCATCGCCGTCGATATTGCCTACAGTAGTCCGAAGGCGTTTCCGGTCTGTGCCGCAATAGTCAGTAGGCTACTAAGATCGATCAAGACGGACCGCGAACGAATTGAAGTGATCAAGAAGATTCATCGGAAGCTATCGCAACTTCCAAATACTGGGCACATGGAAATATGGCTGCAACGAGTCAGTCATCCATTTGAACCTGGGCTCGCCTATACCGAGAGGTTGTGCCAGTTGGTCAAGGGCAAATCGGTTGAGTTGTGGAATAACGACTGGATCACCTCCAAGAAGTTAAAGGCAGCATTAGCCCCGTCCAAGGTCGTGAATAAAGCGAAATTGCGATCGCTCAAGCCGGTTGTCAACCCGGTGGAGATTGAGCTCTTTGCCACGGAGAGGTACTGATTGACGAAGTTCGCCGAAAGCGTTGTTGAGGAAGCCGCCCTCGCTTGGCTTGACGCACTCGGCTACGCGGTGCTGCACGGTCCGGACATCGCAGCGGGTGAGCCAGATGCCGAACGCAGCGACCCGAACTACCGGGATGTCCTGTTGGAGCAGCGGCTGCGCAAGGCGCTCGCCCGCCTGAATCCCGATCTCCCGCCCGACGCGATCGAAGACGCCTTCCACAAGCTCACCCGTGCGGATGCGCCCTCGCTCGTCGAGCGCAATCGCGCCGTACACCGGATGCTTGTTGAGGGAGTTGCCGTCGAGTACCGCCGCAAGGACGGCGGCATTGCCGGGACACAGGTGCGGGTCATCGACTTCGACGCGCCTGCCAGCAACGACTGGCTCGCCGTCAATCAGTTCACCGTCTCCGAGGGTCAGCACACGCGCCGGCCGGACGTGGTGCTGTTTTTGAATGGCTTGCCGCTGGCGGTGATCGAGCTCAAGAACCCCGCCGATGAGAACGCGACCGTGTGGTCGGCATTCCAGCAGTTGCAGACCTACCAGGCGCAGGTGCCGGCGCTGTTCGCGACCAACGCCGTGCTGCTCGCCTCCGATGGCGTACAGGCGCGCATCGGATCGCTGGGTGCGGGCAAGGAGTGGTTCAAGCCTTGGCGCACCATCACCGGGCGCGAGGACGCTCCGTCGAATCAGTCGGAGCTGCAGGTGATGCTGGAGGGCGTATTCGAGCAGCGGCGCTTTCTCAACCTGCTGCGTCACTTCATCGTGTTCGAGGACTCCGCAGCCGCCGGCGGTGACGGCAAGCTGGTCAAGAAGATGGCCGGGTACCACCAGTTCCACGCCGTGAATGCGGCCGTGGAGGAGACGCTGCGCGCGGCCCAATGGGTGGGCGCGGACCGGGTGGCGGATGGATCCGGCCGGTATGGCTCGGGCGACCGTCCCGGCGGTTTGCCCGGTGATCGGCGAGTCGGCGTCATCTGGCACACGCAGGGCTCGGGAAAGAGCCTGACGATGGCCTTCTACGCGGGGCGCGTGGTGCTGCACCCGGCCATGGCCAATCCCACAGTCGTGGTGCTGACGGATCGCAACGACCTCGACGACCAGTTGTTCGGCACCTTCGCGCGATGCCGCGATTTGCTGCGGCAGCCGCCGGTGCAGGCGACCGACCGCGCCGATCTGCGCGAGAAGCTCGCCGTCGCCTCCGGCGGCGTGGTGTTCACGACCATTCAGAAGTTCCTCCCCGACGAGCGGGGCGACCGGCATCCGGTGCTGTCGGACCGGCGCAATATCGTCGTAATTGCCGACGAGGCGCACCGCAGCCAGTACGACTTCATCGACGGCTTCGCGCGGCACATGCGTGACGCATTGCCGCACGCATCGTTCGTCGGCTTCACGGGCACGCCCATCGAGAAGACCGACGCCAACACGCGCGCGGTCTTTGGCGATTACATCAGCGTCTATGACATCCAGCGCGCCGTCGTCGACGGCGCGACGGTGCCCATCTACTACGAGAGCCGCCTCGCGAAGCTCCAGCTGAAGGATTCCGAGCGTCCGAAGATCGACCCGAAGTTCGAGGAAGTGACCGAGGGCGAGGAAGTCGACCGCAAGGAGAAGCTCAAGAGCCGGTGGGCGCAGCTTGAAGCCGTGGTCGGCTCCGAGACCCGCATCCAGCTCGTCGCCCGCGATCTGGTGGATCACTTCGAAACGCGCTTCGCCACGATGGAAGGCAAGGCCATGGTGGTGGTCATGAGCCGCCGCATTGCCGTGGAGTTGTACCGCGAACTCGTCGCGCTGCGTCCCGCTTGGCAGGGTGACGGTGACGATGAAGGCACGCTCAAGGTCGTGATGACCGGCTCGGCCTCCGACCCGCTCGACTGGCAGCCGCACATCCGCAACAAGAAGCGCCGGGAAACACTGGCGGAGCGCTTCCGCGACTCCCGCGATCCCTTCCGGATCGTGATCGTGCGTGATATGTGGCTCACCGGATTCGACGCCCCGAGCCTGCATACGCTGTACGTGGACAAGCCCATGCGCGGCCACGGCTTGATGCAGGCCATCGCGCGGGTAAACCGCGTGTTCAAGGACAAGCCTGGCGGACTCGTGGTTGACTACCTGGGGCTGGCCGATGAACTGAAGCAGGCACTCGCTACTTACACCGAAGCCGGCGGCAAGGGCGAAACGGCGCTCGATCAGGCCGAGGCAGTCGCCCTGATGCTGGAGAAGTACGAAATCTGCCGCGGGCTGTTCCATGGATTCGACTGGGGCAAGTGGCTGACGGGTGCCGCGCCCGAGCGGCTCTCTGTGCTGCCCGGTGCGCAGGAGCACATCCTCGGGCTGGAGGACGGCAAGAACCGCCTGCTGCGATCGGTCACCGAACTCTCGCAGGCGTTTGCGCTGGCCGTACCGCACGAAGAGGCGCTGAGAATTCGCGACGACGTGGGGTTCTTCCAGGCCGTGCGGGCAGTACTCGCCAAGAACCTGCCCGGCGAGCGCAAGACCGACGAGGAACTGGAACACGCCATCCGCCAGATCATTTCCCGGGCCGTGACCAGCGAGGGTGTCATCGACATCTTCGCCGCCGCCGGCCTCAAGAAGCCCGACATCAGCATCCTGTCGGACGAGTTTCTGGCCGAAGTGCGTGGCATGCCGCAGCGCAATCTCGCGGTCGAACTGCTGCAGAAGCTGCTCCGCGGCGAGATCAAGAACCGCGCGAAGCGCAATGTGGTGCAGGGGCGTTCTTTTGCCGACCTGCTCGAAGCCTCGCTCCGCCGCTACCAGAACCGGGCGATCGAGACCGCCAAGGTTATCGAGGAGCTGATCCAGCTCGCCAAGGACATGCGCGCCGCCAACGCCCGCGGCGAGGCGCTGAAACTCAGCGAGGACGAGCTCGCGTTCTACGATGCCCTCGAAGTCAATGACAGTGCCGTCAAGGTGCTGGGCGAGCCGACACTCGCTGGTATCGCCCGTGAGCTCGTCGCCACCGTCAAGAAAAACGTCACGATCGACTGGACGATGCGCGAGAACGTTCGCGCCCAGCTCCGCGTGATCGTGAAGCGGATCCTGCGCAAGCACGGCTACCCGCCGGACAAGCAGGAAAAGGCGACGCAGTTGGTGCTGGAACAGGCTGAAGTGCTCTCTGGGGAATGGGCATTGGCCTAGATCCAAACGACCGAGCAGCCAATGCCTCGTTTCCGGGCCAACCGGCGGCGCCCTCCCGCAAGGAGACCGTGGCGGGCTACGGGAGCCGCTGTGTCGTCACCATGGACGACGCGGCCCGGAAGGCCCCAGTTCGAATAGCTTGATGAGCCAATTCAACTGATCGTGTTCCGGAGGGAAGTTCCGAAGGACCTGATCGTCGTCCATCATTTGCAGAGTCCGGTGGCCGCCAGTACGCATGATTTCCGCGTAGACGTTGAAGGTCGTGACGGGCCAGGAATCCTGGATGGCCGGACCAGTCGATGCGACCTGCCACGCAGCAAGGTCGGCAACGGGCGTAGTCGACGCCCAGATGGTCAGGTCCCCCTTGTGCTCGCCTACTGCATAAAGGTTCCACAGCGCTTCCGGGCGTCGGAAATACACATCAAGGATCGCGGCGAGGATGCGTTCATCGTTGTCTTCGTCCCACTGGACAGCGAAACGACGCTCGTGAAGTGCAGGCTCCGAGCCCTGCTCGATATTGATTGGCAAAGAGTAGATGGTCCACGGTAGGGCAGGCCGTAGATCGTGAACAACACGCAATGGATACATGAGTTTTACCTTCGGCCCTTTCGAGGCCAACGATTACACGGCTTTCGGCCGGGCTGCACTGGGATCAGCTACAGCGGCACTACTTGACCATATTGGCGGAGGAAACTCAATCCTGGTGGTGCTGGTGCGCTTCCATGGACACACGTGATGAACGCGGTTGGAATGCGCCTTGCGGTGACGTTGTCTGTGCGCGATAGCGGTCGACGCGATCTGCGAGCCATCGCTGCACTTCGGATTCCACCCAGCCCACTGCGCGCGCGCCGATGCGGACCCTGCAGGGGAAACGACGATTTGATTCCAGCTGGTAAATCATCGAGCGTCCCAGCCCGGTGACTTTGCAGACCTGCGGTAGTCGCAGAATCTGTACCGGCGTTCCTGTCGCGCTTGAATGCATGGTCATGTCTTGCATCTCGATTTGTGGTTCCGGTAGCACGCGGACAAGCTGTCACCTGCATCAAGACTACAACTTGCAACGCCACGATCACGAGGCCGGATTTAGCGGAGAAATTGGGCGATACCTTTGCTGAGCGCGGAAGGTCAGTCGCTTCGGCTGTGGGGTTTCGCCGCTATTTTCCGCGTATTGCAGGATAGGCCGGCGGCCGCTCGTGTTGAACACTGTGGCCATGGTCGCCAATCACTTCATCGCTGCTCGCGTCTCCCCGGAGATGAAGGTGCGCATCAAAGCGTTGGCCAATCAGCGCCAACTCAGCGAGTCCGCGCTTCTGAAGCAGCTACTCGTAGTCACGCTCGATGGAGCCGCGGTGCCGCGTTTGGGCCACGCTTGCAGGGTTCGCCAGGTCTCCCGCGATGCACGCCTCTATGTACGTCTGCGGCCCGACGATCAGTTGCTGCTGGCGGCGCGAGCTGCCGCGCGCGGCATGCCGCCGGCGACCTACGTCTCTGTGCTGGTCCGTTCCCATCTTCGGCATCTGTCGCCGCTGCCCAAGGAAGAGCTGCTGGCGCTCAAGGGCGCCATCACGGAGCTGGGCGCTATCGGCCGTAATCTCAACCAGATCATCCACACAATGCGTCAGGGCGGCAGCGCTGCCGGTCCACGCCGCGAGGATGTGATGGCGATGATCAAGGTCTGCACCGGGTTGCGGGATCACTTCAAGGCGACCCTCCTGGCGAACCTGCGCAGCTGGGAGGACGGATACGACTCGTCGGGGACGTGATGGCCGGGGCGACCTGGCCGGCTGCGGTAGCAGCGCTGAAGTCCAGTAATGCATACTTCCGAATAGTGAACATCTATACCGTTGGATATGAAGGTCAGGAGCTGGAGGGCTTTCTCCGGCAGCTACGACGCGCCGGCGTCCGGCTGCTCGTCGACGTTCGCGACCTGCCGCTTTCACGCAAGCGCGGCTTTTCGAAGACGGCGCTCGCCGAGGCTCTCGGTGGGGCGGGAATAGCGTACCTGCACATCCGCAGCCTGGGCTGCCCCAAGGCGATCCGCGACCAGTACCGCGCAGACGGAGACTGGAAGGCTTACACCGCGGCGTTCCTCAAGCATCTGCAGAAACAACCCGAGGCAGTCCGCAGACTGGCAGACCTGTGCGGGAAGCAGCCGGTCGCGCTGCTGTGCTATGAAGCCGATGCCAGCCTTTGTCACCGCACCTACGTGGCCCGCGCCGTCGCAGCCGTTTCAGCTGGGCATGTGATGCATATCGGTGCCGCCGGCATCACCCCAGATCGAACGATGCCTGCGGCTGCTTAGGCGGATAGATCACGCTGACGATCAGCCACTGGTCCGGGAACCGGTGGATCGTTCCCAACAGGAATTGCAGATCAGATGCAGGCAGCTGGGTTCCAAACTTGTCACGGAATGCGGGTTGCCAGGCATCACCGTGCCTTTGCCGCACGTTCCAGTACAGCGCGCCGGCTTCCCAATCGACGATCTTGAGGCGGTTCTCATGGCCGGCGGGTTCTGAGGACGCACGAAATCGGTAGTGGAAGTCGAAAGGCAGTTTCCGAAGAGTTCGCAGTGCCGCCGCTTCCGGATTGGCGAAGAGGTCTCCCTGCACCTGCTGCTGGATCAGCTTCTGGCGTTCTTCCTCAGTCCACTCGGCTTGCCGGGCGGGCGTGATATCGAGCGCCAGGATGCTGCCGGCTCGAACGAGACCCAGGGTCACCCCATGCTCGACTCGGGCTCGCTCAAGGGCGGTGAATGAATCGAACATGCTGACAAGCGCCAGTTGCGCACGCCGTGCCGCCCATGAATCCGTTGTCGGAATGGGATCGCCGAGAAGGGAAATGGTATCGGCGCGGATGCGATGGCTTTCCGGCCGATGATCGTCGCGCGCCTTCTCGATATCGGCATCGATCCATTGCCACTTCTTGAACTGGCTCTGGTCGCTCAAGAGCCGGAATGGCACGGGGTAAAGTCGTAGTAGCCGCCCGTCAGGCGTCACGCCCGCGACACATGAAGTCTCGATGTTCTTCGCACTGGGCGACGGATAGGTCTTGCACAGGATCAGGATTCTGGTTCGCTGGAAGGCCATGGAACCTCCTACTGCTGCGCGGCCAGTTGCTTGGGCCGGAGGTGCGCCACCTTGCTCTCGCCGCGCTCGATGTCCAGCAGCAGCGTCGCCCAGGATTCGAGTGCGGCCCGGCGCTCCCTGAAATAGTCGTGACGGTCGTAGGTGCCCTCGACGCCGCGCAGCTTGTGCCCGAGGCAGCGCTCTGCGACTTCCCGCCGCACACCCAGCGCCGCGAGGTGCGTGCGCGCCGTGCGACGCAGATCGTGCAGGGTGAAATGCGGCAGACCGTGAGGTACGCGCTGCAATGCCACGTTCAGCGTGTCGATGCCCATGTGCGGCACCCGCTCCCGCGGATCGCGGCGGCGCTTCGGAAAGATGAACTCGCTGCCAGCGCCGAGTACCCGCAGCGTGTGAAGCCATTCGACCACGGCGGGCGCCAGGGGAATGTCGAGGCTCTCGCCGGTCTTGGTGCGTGAGGCAGACAGGCGCCACACCGCGCCGGCGGTGGTCTCTCCATCGAGATCGAACTCCGCCCAACGTGCACCGAGCAATTCGCCCTTGCGCACGCACAGCGCCAGCAGGAGCTTCACCGCGAGCAGATTGTCTTCGCCGAAGTTCGCGGTCTCCCGCATCTTCTGGAACAACACGGAGAGTTCCTCCGCACCGAGCGCGCGGCAGCGTGCCCGTTCGGTGCCGCCAGCATCGAGTCGCGGTGAAAAATCAGCAGCCGGGTTGCTGGTGACGAGCCGCCGCCGCACACCAAACGCGAAGATGCGTCGCGTGAACCGCAGCAGATCGTTCGCTGCAGTCGGCGCTCGCCCCTTGAGTTCATCGAGCACGCGCGCCACATCGGCCGGCGTGACATCGCTCGCCGCGAGCCGGCCGAGTTTCGGCAGCAGATACTTGTCGAGATAGCGCCGCGGTACGGCCGGATGCTTGAGCCCACGCGCCTGGACCTCGGCGTGATACCAGTCTTCACACAACGCCTTGAACGATCCCTTCTGCCGTTCTTCCTCCAGCGCGGCGCGCCGCACGGTCAGGGGATTCTGCTGCTTGTCGAGCAATACGCGGGCCTGCCGCGCCTCGATGCGCGCCAGCGCGAGCGACATGTCGGGATAGTTGCCGAGCGTGAGCCAATGCTCCTTGCCCGCGAATCGATAGCGCAGCGTCCACGACGCGCCATCGCGCGTCTGCTTGCGCAGGTACAGCCCGTCGCCATCACTTAGCAGCACCGACTTGCCGGACTTCTGCGCCCGTTCGACCGCGAGCGCCGTGAGTTTCGCGCGTGCCATGTCGTCCCCTTGCTCGTCGAATCCCAGCTACGGATCTAGCTACAAATCAGCTACCGATCCAGCTACAAGATTAACCTAGGCGAGATTGGACGCCAGTGGACGAATCTGGCAAAAATACGTCGAAACTCAAGAGCTTAAAGTGATTTCTGTGGAAATCCGTGGACGCTCCCGGAAGCTATTCGACGTTCTGCACCTGTTCCCGCATCTGCTCGATCAGTACCTTCATGTCAACGGCGATGCGGGTTGTATCGAGGTCCTGCGATTTCGAGGACAGCGTGTTCGCCTCGCGATTGAATTCCTGCATCAGGAAGTCGAGCCGCCGGCCGGCGGGCTCGCCGCTCGCGATGATCCGCCGCGTCTCCTCGATGTGGCCGGTGAGGCGGTCGAGCTCTTCGGCGACATCGAGCCGCTGCAGCAGCATCGCGATCTCCTGCTCGACCCGGTCCTTGTCGACTTGTCCCTGCAGTTCCGCGAGGCGCTCGGCGAGCCGGTTGCGCACGCGCGCGTGCACTTCGGGGAGCCGCGCGCGCACCTGCGCGACCAGCGCCTCGAGCGCCGTGCATCGCTCGCCGATCAGTTCGCGCAGCCGCACGCCCTCGCGCGCGCGCGCCGCGACGAGATCGCGCGCGGTCGCGGTGAACAGCGCCTGCATCGCTTCGCGCAGGCCCTCCGCGTCGACTTCCGCCTCGCGGATCACGCCCGGCCAGCGCAGCACTTCGAGCGCATCGACCGATGGTGCGGGCAGCGCCGCGGCGACCTCCCGCACCCTCGTGACGAGCCGCGCGAGCGCGGCCTCGTCGATGTCGAGCGCGCGCGCGGCGCCTTCGGCGTCGCGCAGGTGCACCGTGCAATCGACCTTGCCGCGCTTCAGCTCCTTCGCGAGCGCCTGGCGCAGTTCGCTTTCGCAGCCGCGCAGGTCTTCGGGCAGGCGGAACTGCGACTCGAGGAAGCGATGGTTGACGCTGCGCAGTTCGCAGGTGAGGGTGCCCCAGGGGCCGGTGGCCTCGCCGCGGGCGAAGCCGGTCATGCTCGTGATCATTGTGTGGCGGGATGCTATAAATCGCCGCCCAGTTTAGCCAACGCCAAAGGTCGCCGCTTGCGCATCGATTACGCCGAACTCAGCCTCATCGGGGCGCGCGACGACAACCAGGACCGTGTGGCGACCGCGGTGGCCGAGCACGCGGCGCTGCTCGTCGCGGTCGACGGCATGGGCGGGCACGCCGACGGGGCACGTGCCGCCGAGGTCACGCTCAAGGTGATCGTCGAGGCGTTCTGGCACACGCCGCAGCCGCTGTTCGATCCGCTCGGCTTCCTGCACCTCACGCTCGGCCGTGCGCACGAGGAAGTCGTGAAGCTCGGAAATGCGCTGCCGCTCGAGCATCGGCCGCGCGCGACCTGCGCCGTGTGCCTCGTGCAGGGCGACTCGGCCTACTGGGCGCATGTCGGGGACAGCCGCGTCTATCACCTGCGCGGCACCTCGGTCGCCGAACGCACGCGCGACCACAGCCACGTCGAGTTCCTGCTGCGCGAAGGCGTGATCACGGCCGAGCAGGTGCTGAGCCACCCGATGCGCAATTTCGTCGAATCCTGCGTCGGCGGCGACCCGATCCTGCCCGAGATGGGGATCACGGGGCGCCGAAGGCTCGCGCCGAACGACCTGCTGCTGGTCTGCACCGACGGCTTCTGGGGCAACCTGACCGACGACGACATCGCGCGCAGCCTCGCCGCGGGCGGCGCACAGGTTCGCGATGAGCTCACGAAGCTCGCCGAGCGTGCCGTGGTGATCGGCGGCGCGGTGTGCGACAACACGACGGCGGCGGCGCTGCGCTGGATGGGTGCGAAATGAGCACGCGCGCCGCCGGCCGTGCACCCGATGCGCTGCGCGACGTGCGCTTCACGCGCCATTTCACGCGCTACGCCGAGGGCTCGGTGCTGGTCGAGTTCGGTGCGACGCGGGTGCTCTGCACGGCGAGCATCGAGGACGGCGTGCCCGGCTTCCTGCGCGGCAAGGGCCAGGGCTGGGTGACGGCCGAGTACGGCATGCTGCCGCGCGCGACACACACGCGCAGCGCGCGCGAAGCCGCGCGCGGCAGGCAGAGCGGACGCACCCAGGAGATCCAGCGGCTCATCGGCCGCAGCCTTCGCGCCGTCATCGATCTCGAAGCGCTCGGCGAGCGCACCGTGACGCTCGACTGCGACGTGCTGCAGGCCGACGGCGGCACGCGCACCGCGTCGATCACCGGCGGCTATGTGGCGCTCGCGGATGCGTGTCGCGCGCTGGTCGCGCGCGGCAAGCTCGGCGCCGTGCCGCTCCACGGCCAGGTGGCGGCGGTGTCGGTCGGCATCGTCGATGGCCGGCCGGTGCTCGACCTCGACTACGCGGAGGATTCGAGCGCGGAGACCGACATGAACGTCGTGATGCAAAGTGGCGGCGGTTTCGTCGAAGTGCAGGGCACCGCGGAAGGCCACGCGTTTCGACGCCACGAGCTCGACCAGCTGCTCGATCTGGCCGTCGGCGGCACCGCGACTCTCTTTGCGCTGCAGGCGCAGGCGCTCGCGGACGCCTGACCGGGGCGACGCATGCGTGTCGTCGTCGCGACCGGCAACCGCGGCAAGCTCGCGGAGCTGGCAGTGCTCCTTGCGCCGCTCGGTGTCGAGATCGCGCCGCAAGCGGCGTTCGGCATCGTGCCGCCGCCCGAGACGGGCACGACCTTCCTCGAGAACGCGCTGATCAAGGCGCGGCACGCGGCGCGCATCGCGGGCCTGCCCGCGATCGCGGATGATTCAGGACTCGAAGTCGATGCGCTCGAAGGCGCGCCCGGCGTGCACTCCGCGCGCTTTGCGGGCGAGGGAGCCGGCGATGCGGCGAACAATGCGAAGCTGATGGCTTCGATGCAGAATGTTCCAATAGAGAAACGTAGTGCCCGGTATCGCGCAGTCATTGTCCTGGTGCGCACTACAAACGATATGTCCCCGCTCATCGGTGAAGGAACCTGGGAAGGTCGCATCGCGCTGGCTCCGAGAGGGCTCGGCGGCTTCGGCTACGACCCGCTGTTCGAGCCCGGCGATATCCCGGGAACGGCGGCCGAGCTTTCGCCGGCCGACAAGAATGCGCGCAGCCATCGTGGCTCGGCGCTGCGCGCGCTCGTGGCGCAATGGTCCCGATGACGGCTCCGCCACTCGCGCTCTACATCCACTTCCCGTGGTGTGTCAGCAAGTGCCCATACTGCGATTTCAACTCGCACGCCGTGCAGGGCGCGCTGCCCGCTGCGCGCTATCTCGCCGCGCTCGCGGCCGACCTCGACGTGCAGGCGCCGATCGTGGCGGGCCGGACGATCACGAGCGTGTTCCTCGGCGGCGGCACACCGAGCCTCTTTGCGCCAGGGGACATCGCGCGAGTGCTCGAACATGCGCGCAACCGGCTCGCGTTTGCGCCCGACGCCGAGATCACGCTCGAGGCCAACCCCGGCACGATCGAGCGCGGCCGCTTCGCGGGCTACCGCGACGCGGGCGTCAATCGCGTGTCCCTCGGCGCGCAGAGTTTCGACCACGCGACGCTGGCGGCGCTCGGGCGCATTCATTCACCGGACGAAACGCGCCGCGCGGCTGAAGAGCTGCACGCGGCCGGGCTCGGCAACTTCAATCTCGACCTGATGTACGCCCTGCCGGCGCAGAACTGCGAGGGCGCACTCGCGGACATCGATGCGGCGCTCGCGCTCGCGCCGGCGCACGTGTCGCACTACCAGCTGACGCTCGAGCCCGGCACGCTGTTCGCTGCCCGTCCGCCCGCGCTGCCCGATGACGACACCGCGCTCGCGATGCTCGAGGCCTGCCGCGAGCGGCTGGCTGGCCACGGATTCACGCGCTACGAGGTGTCGGCGTATGCGCGCACCGCGCGGCGCTGTCGCCACAATCTCAACTACTGGGAGTTCGGTGATTATCTCGGTGTCGGTGCCGGCGCGCACGGCAAAATGACCGGCGTCGCAGCGGATTCGGGTACGCCCCGCATCACGCGAACGACGCGACCGCGGGAGCCACGCCGCTACATGAGCGCAGCGGGCGACCCGCCCGAAGCCCGCGCGATCGCGGCCCGGGAGTTGCCCTTCGAATTCCTGCTGAATGCGCTGCGGCTCTGCGAGGGATTTTCGCCGACGCTGTTCGAGGCGCGCACGGGGCTCGCCTGGGCGACGTTGACTTCCTCACTGGTGCGGCTCGTCGAGCGCGGGCTGCTCGAATGCACTCCCGAACGTTGCCGGCCGACGGCCCGCGGACTCGACTTCCTGAACGACCTGCTGCTCGAGTTCGTGCCGGAATCGCGAGCCGGCGCAGCAGGTTAGGCGCATTCGCGCCATTTCCCGGGAGGTTTTATACACAGCGCGCGGCCGCGGCATCACAAATGAGTACATTACGTCCTATTGCGCCTAAACCGCTCCACATGATCTTCGTAAGTTATTGATTAATTAGGTTGAAATTGCGTGGTCATTTTTTGACCAGACTCGCAGAAACGCAATTCGGCCGCTGAATCCCGGATTCGCCTCGGGTGATACCCACAAAGATATCCACACCTTCTGTGGATAACGGCAGGCGCTCGGCGCCGGGTCCACCCGCGGCTCGCCCACTCGGCACCGCGGCCCCTTGAGCCGCCCGCCGCACCCCGCTACACTGCGCGCCCTTTTGGCCGGGCCTTTCCCGGCGCCGGGCAGGACCATGAAAGCCGAAACGCATCCGAATTACACGGAAATCAACGTTGCCTGCAGCTGCGGGAACACGTTCAAGACGCGTTCGACCCTGGGCCACGACCTGCACGTCGAAGTGTGCTCGAGCTGCCACCCGTTCTACACGGGCAAGCAGAAGATCGTCGACACCGCGGGCCGCGTCGACAAGTTCCGCAAGAAATACGCTGGCGCGGCTGCCAAGGGCGCGGCGCCAAGCGCTGGCGACACAAAGAGCGGGCAGCGGACGGCGGGCGGCAAACAGCCAGAGCTGCCGGCTCGCCGAGTTCGCGCGTAGTTTTCTCTGGCCGTTGTCTCCCGGCGCCATCGTGGCTATATAGACGGCATCCCCATCGCCACGGGCCGGTCCATGTCCCGAATCCTGCTTGCGCTCGTGTTCGCTGCCGTCACGGCGCTCTCCCCCGGTCTCGCGACGGCGGCCAGGCCGCACGCGGAGAGCGAGTCGTCGCGCAAGGCCCATGGCGAGATCCTGAAGTTCTATGGCTTCTACGAAGACCAGGCCATGCAGGATTACGTCAACCAGGTCGGCACGCGGGTCGCGCGCCAGAGCGACTGGCCCGACGCCGAGTTCAAGTTCTTCGTGCTCGACGATGACTCGATCAACGCGTTCACGACGGGCTGCTGCTTCATCTACGTGCATCGCGGCCTGATCGCCTATCTCGAAAGCGAGGCGGAGCTCGCCACGGTACTCGGCCACGAGATCGCGCACGTCACGGCGAACCACCCGCAGAAACGGCGCACACAGGGGCTGCTCGCGAACATCCTCGCGATCGGCGCGACGCTCGCGACGGGTTCCGGCGCGATCGGACAACTCGCGAACCTCGGCGCCGGCGCCTGGATCCAGGGCTACGGGCGCGAAAACGAAATGGAAGCCGACCGCCTCGGCCTCAAGTTCGCGACCAAGGCGGGCTATCGCCCGCAGGCGATGGCCGACGTGTTCAAGGTCTTCAAGGACCAGGAGCGTTTCGAACTGGATCGCGCGCGGCGTGAAGGCCGCGAGCCGCGGATCTATCACGGCATCTTCTCGTCGCACCCGGCCCCCGACGCGCGCACCGTCCAGGCGGCGATGGGCGCGGCGAGGATCACGAGCGAGCCGCCCGGCGGCTGGGTCGACAACCGCGAGATTTTCCTGCACCACCTCGACGGGCTGCCGTACGGCTCGAGCCGCGTGCAGGGCATCGTGCGCGACAACCGCTTCTACCATGCGGGCATGGGCATCACGATGGCGTTTCCGCGCGCCTGGACCGTCGACAACCTGCGCGACCGCATCCTCGCCTACACGCGCAACAAGGACACGGTCATGCAAGTCACCGTCGACGCCCGCCCGCCCACGCAGTCGCCGCGCGAGTTCCTGCTGACGCGCCTCAAGGGCAAGCCGGTGGCATTCAGCGAGGCCATCGAATCGAACGGCATGCAGGGCTATTCGATCGTCACGCGCAACGGTTCGCCGCTCGACAACGGCCAGGGGCCGGTGCGGTGGGCGGTGCTCTATCGCGACAACAGCGCGTACGTGTTCGCGGGCGCGAGTCGTGCGTCCGTGAACTCGCGACCCGAGGCGGACGGCGTGATCAGGTCGGTGGTCGAAACGATGCGTGGCCTCAAGCCCGCGGAATTCCCGCTCGCCGAGCCCTATCGGATCGCGGTCGTGCCGTATGACGGCAAGACGCCGCTTTCGACGTACGCGCACGATGTGCCCGTCGAAAGCTATCAGCTCGAGGAGCTCGAACTGATGAACGGGCTCTATCCCGACAAGGTCCCCGCGTTCGGACAGCTTTTCAAGATCGTGCAATAGCGCGATTTCGCCCCGCCGCACCCGCCGCCGGGCGGGTCTTGCGGTTTGCGCGCCTTGATTCCGGCGGCGTGCCATGGAATCCTCGCGGTCCCCCGTTGCAACTCCGCGACGGGCGCATCCTGGATCGAGCGCATGCCCAGCAAGACTTTCGAACTCGTCGATTCCGCCACCGGCAGGAAATCATCGCTGCCCATCCGCTCGGGCACGATCGGCCCGGATGTCGTCGACATCGGCCCGATCCACAAGGACCTCGGCGTCTTCACGTTCGATCCGGGTTTCATGGCGACGGCGAGCACCGAGAGCCGCATCACCTACATCGACGGCGACAAGGGCGTGCTGCTGTACCGCGGCTATCCGATCGAGCAGCTCGCGGAGAAGAGTTCGTTCCTCGAAGTGGCCTGCCTGCTGCTGAACGGCGAGCTGCCGACCAGGCAGCAGCTCGCCGAGTTCAACACCAACATTTCGCGGCACACGATGATCAACGAATCGTTGCTGCGCATGTTCAACGGCTTCCATTACAACGCGCATCCGATGGCCATGGTGTCGGGCATCGTCGCGTCGATGTCGGCGTTCTACCACGACTCGATGGACATCAATAACCCGCGCCACCGCGAGATCTTCGCGCACCGGATCATCGCCAAGCTGCCGACGATCGCGGCCGCCGCGTACAAGCACTCGCTCGGCCAGCCGTTCGTCTATCCGCGCAACGACCTCGATTACTGCGCGAACCTGCTGCACATGTTCTATGCGGTGCCGTGCGAGCCGTACGACGTCGATCCGCTCGCGGCGCAGGCGCTCGATCTCCTGCTGATCCTGCACGCCGACCACGAGCAGAACGCGAGCACCTCGACCGTGCGCCTCGCCGGCTCGACCGGCGCGAATCCGTACGCCGCGATTTCGGCGGGCGTGTCGGCGCTGTGGGGCCCCGCGCACGGCGGCGCGAACGAGGCCGTGCTCGAGATGCTGGAGTCGATCGGCACCGCCGACAACATCCCGAAGTTCCTCGCGAGGGTGAAGGACAAGAACTCGAGCGTGCGACTGATGGGCTTCGGCCATCGCGTCTACAAGAATTTCGACCCGCGCGCGAAGATCATCCGCGAGATGTGCCACAAGGTGCTCGCGAAGATGGGCCGTGCCGACAACCCGCTGCTCGAACTCGGCGAGCGGCTCGAGGAGGTTGCGCTGAAGGACGACTACTTCGTCTCGCGCAAGCTGTATCCGAACGTCGATTTCTACTCGGGCATCATCTACAGCGCGCTCGGCATTCCGCGCTCGATGTTCACGGTGATGTTCGCCGTCGCGCGCACCGCGGGCTGGGTGGCGCACTGGCAGGAGATGATCTCGGAGCCCGGCTACAAGATCGGCCGGCCGCGGCAGTTGTACAGCGGCCCCGGCCGGCGCGAATACGTCGAGATCGCGAAGCGGAAGTAGCGGGAAGCGGACAGCGGGCAGCCGGAAGCGGCGTCACGTTTCGCGCAGGTGCCGCTCCACGCGCTCGCGCGGCAGGCGGCATGAAACCGCGAGCCACATGATCGCCGCCGAGAACAGCGCGACCACGATGATCGACCAGCCGAACGGCAGCCAGCCGAGATTCCCGGCCCCGGCCGCCGGCGCCGGATAGACGCCGAGGTAGCTGATCAGCGCGAGGCCGCCGAGCCACGGGATCACCCAGAATCCCGAGCGCCATTCGAGCGGTGGCGAGTCGCCCCGCGCCGTGTATTCGTGGATCGCGAGCACGACGAATCCGGGCAGGACCGCGACCGACAGCTTCCACTCGGTGTCCCACCCGGCCCAGTACACGATCAGGTTCGACGACAGGAACGCGAGATAGGCGAGCACATTCGCCCACGGCAACCGGAACGTGCGCTTGCGGTCCGGCAGCTCGCGGCGCAACGCGAGAAGCGCGAGGGGCCCGGAGCCGAACGAGAGGACCGTGGCCGAGGTCACGAACCCGACCAGCTTCTGCCAGCCCGGGAACGGCAGGAAGAAAATCAGTCCGACCACAAAGGTCAGGATGACGCTCACCCACGGCACGCCTCGCCGGCTCACTTTGGCGAGCGCCTTCGGCGCATTGCCGTTGCGACCCATCGCGTATGAAATGCGCGACGTGACGGTGGTGTAGATCAGGCCGGTGTCCGCGGGCGAGATGACCGCGTCGATGTACAGCAGCAGGGCGAGCCACGACAGGCCGAGCAGCCCCGCGAGTGCCGCGAGCGGACCGAAAGTCGCGGCGATGTCGGCCGCGCCGCCGGAAAAGCTGGCGCCGACATGGGCCCAACCCCGGTGCAGGGCCGCGTCCGGCAGCGCGCCGATGAAGGCGATCTGCAGCCCCGTGTAGATCGTCGCGGTGATGACGAGCGAGCCGATGATGGCGATGGGTACATTGCGCTGCGGATTGCCGGTTTCGCCGGCGAGTTCCACGCCCTGGCGAAATCCGAGATAGGAAAAAATGATGCCGGCGCCGGCAATGGACGAAAACACGCCTTGCCAGCCGAACGGCATGAAGCCGCCGGCGAGCGCGTGGCTGAAATTGACGCGATGAAAGGCGGTGGCGAGGAACACCACCACCACGAGCGCGATGATGATCAGTTTCCAGCCGACCAGCAGGTTGTTCAGGCGCGCAAACCAGCGGACGCCGATGACGTTGACGACGCTGAACAGCGCCATCAGTGCCGTGGCGACCGCGTATCCGGGCGGCGTCAGGACCGGCACGCCATCCGCGAGCGTCTGCAGCCAGGGCACGTAGTTGGTGGCGTACTGCATCGCTGCGAGCACTTCGATCGGCGCCGTCGACGCGGCGGCGATCCACGTGATCCAGCCCGTGGTGAAGCTGGCGAGCGAGCCGAACGCGTAATGCGGAAAGCGCACCACGCCACCCGACACGGGAAACAGCGTGCCGAGTTCCGCATAGACGAGGCCGATGAAGAGGATCATCACCGCGCCGATGAGCCAGGCGATGATCGATGCGGGCCCGGCCAGCTGCGAGGCCGTCAACGCGCCGAACAGCCACCCGGAGCCGATGATCGAGCCCACCGCGGTGAACAGCAGCCCGACGATGCCGATGTGGCGCTTGAGGCGACGATCGTCGCTGGCCCCGCCCCCGCCGACCACTCCTTCGGAAACGGTCATGTCGACACAGGGAATGCGTCCATCAGGGAATCAGACTGCGACGCGCCCGTCAGGTTCCGATTGCCCGCTGTTCGCCGTTTACCGTTCCCCCGCGACGAGTGTCGCCACTTCCGCGAGATTCGCGCGACGCATCGGGCGGCCGTCGACGGGGCTGACGGGCGATTGCCTGATGCCATCGCGCGGAAACACGATGGCCTCGATCGCCACGCCCGCCATCTCGAACCGGATCGTCGGACAGCCGACGATGCGCTCGGCGTTCCACTTCACGCGCCGCTCGCCGATCTCGTGCGGGATGCCGTGGTCCATCAGCTTCAGCGCCACCGACTCCGCGCGTTCCGCGAACAGGTGCAGCTGCACGTCGACATGCGCGGTCGCGGTGCCCGCGAGCACGGGGCCGACGAGCCGCGGCTCGAACTCGGCGAGCCACTCCATGGCCTCGAGTGCGGCGCTGCGCTGCGCGAGCAGCGATGCCGCGTGGGAAGCGCCGCCAAAGAGCCGCTGGTAGCCGGCGAGTGCTTCTTCGATTTCGATGTTTTTCGGCAGCAGGCCGCCGTCGTAGACGCCATAGCGTTCCGCGGCCTTGCGCTTCGCGACGTAGAAATCGCGGATACCGTGTTCGGCCATGATGCGCGCGGCTTCCTGCGCAATCGCGCGCCGCAGGTTCTCCGCGCGGGCGGGCTGGTGTCTGCTCATCGCCCCGTGAGTGTAGCCAAGTTGCGCAGGGCTCGCAGGGCCGCGCGTCTCAGAACAGCGGCTCACTGCCTTGCGTGTCGCCGGTTGATGCCGGCGTGCCGGGCACCGCCGCCGCATCGCCTTGCGGGAGATGGTCGGTCATGAACAGCTCCTTCACCGCATCCGGATCGTCGGCGGGAACGAGCCGGCCGGTTTCCCGCGAGATCGGCAGTTCGATGACGCCCTCCGGCCTCGGGCGAGTGCGCTGCGGCAGCGCCTTCAGCGCCTCGCGCATGAAGTGCACCCAGATCGGCACCGCCGTGCGGCTGCCTTCCTCGCCTTCGCCGAGCGAGCGCTCCTGGTCGTATCCCACCCAGACCGTCGCGACGAGATCGGGATTGAAGCCGTTGAACCACGCGTCCTTCGAATCGTTCGTCGTGCCCGTCTTGCCGGCGATATCGCCGCGGTTCAGCACGTTCGCCCGCCGACCGGTGCCGCGACGGATCACGTCCGCCATGATGTCGTCCATGATGTAGGCGTTGGCTGCGCTGACGATGCGTTCTGCGACACGGTTCGGTGGCGCGAGGTCAATGCCGCCGCGCGTCGCGGCGGCGGCCTGCAGCGGACCCGGGACATCGAGCGCCGGGGCGGCGAGTTCGGTCTCGGGCGCGCCACACTGCGTGCATACCACTTTCGGTGCCGCCCGGTAGACGACCTTGCCGGATGCGTCCTCGATGCGATCGATGAAGTACGGATCGATCTTGAAGCCGCCGTTGGCGAAGGCCGCAAATCCGGTCGCCACTTCGAGCGGCGTTGCCTGCAGCGTGCCGAGGGCGAGCGTCAGGTCCTTCGGCATCGAGGCGCGCGGAAAACCGAAGCGTGCGGCGTAGTCGATCAGCGTGGGGATGCCGATATCGCGCAGGATGCGGATCGAGACGAGGTTGCGCGAACGCACGAGCGCCTCGCGCAGGCGGGTCGGGCCCGAGAACTCGCCGCCCGAGTTCTCGGGACGCCACGCCAGTTCCGAATCCGGATCGTCCATCACGATCGGCGCATCGAGGATCACGGACGCCGGCGTGAAGCCGTTCTCGAGCGCGGCGGAATAGAGGAACGGCTTGAAGCCCGAGCCCGGCTGGCGACTCGCCTGGATCGCGCGGTTGTACTTGTAGGCGTAGTAGTCGAAGCCACCGATCAGCGCCGCAATGGCGCCGTCTTCGGGGTCGAGTGCAACGAGCGCGCCCTGGGCTTCCGGGACCTGCACGAGCTGGGCGGTGCGCTTGCCATCGGTCACGACATGCACGACGTCACCTGCGGCAAGCACGTCGGATGCCTGCTTCGGCGCGGGCCCGCGCCGGTCCTCGCCGATGACGGGTTGCGCCCATGCGATTCCGTCCCACGGAATCGTCACGAGGCCGAGCCCCTTGACGTGCACCTGGGCGCTGCGATCGACAACCGCGACGACGACTGCCGGGTCGACGTTGCCCACCGTATCGTATGGCACGAGCAGCGCGTCGAGCGCGGCGGGAGTGCGGTCTGCCGGCAGAGCGACCTTTGCGGTCGCGCCCCGCCAGCCACGGCGCCGGTCGTACTCCAGCAGCCCGAGGCGCAGGGCCCGGTTGGCCGCCGCCTGCAGCCGCGGATCGATCGTCGTGTAGATGCGATAGCCGGCGTTCTGCGCGGCCTCGCCGTAGCGGCGCACGAGCTCGAGGCGCGCCATCTCCGCGACGTACGGCGCATCGACGTCGTTGAGCGGCGCATTCAGCTTGCCGGCGACCGGTTCGTCGTTCGCGACCTGCGCCTGCTCCGCGTCGATGTATCCGAGTTCGCGCATGCGGCGCACGACGTAGCTGCGTCGTTCGCGCGCCCGCACGGGGCTCGCGATCGGGTTCGTGTCGGTCGGCGCCTTCGGAATGCCCGCGAGCATCGCGGCCTCGCCGATCGTGAGCGCATCGAGCGGCTTGCCGAAATAGGTTTCCGCCGCCGCGGCGATGCCGTAGGAGCGCTGCCCGAAAAAGATCACGTTGAGGTAGAGCGCGAGGATCTGCTCTTTCGTGAACTCGCGCTCCATGCGCCAGGTCAGGAACACCTCCTGCAGCTTGCGGCGCCATTCGCGCCGCTGCGTGAGGAACATGTTGCGTGCGACCTGCATCGTGATCGTGCTCGCGCCCTGCGCGCGATTGCCGGTGAACAGATTCACCGCGGCGGCGCGCAGCACGCCCGCGTAATCGATGCCGTGGTGACGGAAGAAGCGATCATCCTCGGCCGCGAGGAACGCATCGCGCACCAGATCCGGAATCTGCTCGTAGGTGACCGGGATGCGGCGCTGCTCGCCGATCTGCGCGACCAGCTGGCCGCCGCGCGTATACACGCGCAGCGGCACCGCGAGTTCGACATTTTTCATGTCGGCGCTCGACGGCAGCGACGGCGCGAGGAAGGCGTAGCTGCCGGCGACGCCGAGCGCTCCGAGGAGTGTGATGCCGGTCACACTCGCCACGACCACCACTGCGATTCGAAACCAGTTCCACTTCACAGAAAACGACTCTCGTGTCTTGCCCGCGCTCCGCGGGCTATGCATAGTAGCCCGCGAACGATCGGCAAACTCACCGAAAGGTGGGGACGCAAAGCCTCCGGTCTAAGGGCGCGAGCCTAGGACAGCGGGGTTGCCGGCCGGGTGTCCGACGCTTGCTCACCCGTCTGTCGACCGCCGTTGCTCGCAATTCACCCGCTGCCCCAAGGCGATGCGTCCCTCGAACGGGGCGACAGGCGATGACCCAGAGCCGGAAAGCACAACGGATCGTGACCGCTCTGCCAGATCCGGCCACCCGCCCCCACATTCGGGGCGTTTCGTGAACGTTCTCACGTTCTATTTGACTTTACGCTGATATATAGTTGGCCGATAAGTTACAAAAGGCGACGGGTTCGGGGCATAAGTTGCTGAAAAGGAAAGACAAAAGTGTTCCTGCTTCGCCGTAA
>JABAQN010000051.1 GCA_019187495.1 Steroidobacteraceae bacterium | reverse complement strand
CGGCCGACGCGCCCGCCGCCGAGGCAGCCAACGGGACAGCCGGCGAGCAGGCGCTCGATGCGGTGATCGCCGAAGCCGAGGCACTCGACGATGTCACCGTGCCGAATGACGGCGAGCGCAGCGTGAGCGGCTCGGTCGCGCGCCGTCGCCCGCCGGCCGGCGGAGCGCGCCGTCCCGGCGCGAAAGGCTGAACCATGAGCGTCACTGCGGAAACCGTGCGGCAACTGCGCGAGCGCACCGGCGCCGGCATGATGGAGTGCAAGCGCGCGCTCGTCGAAACGGGCGGCGACCTCGACGCCGCCGCCGAGCTGATGCGGAGGCAAGGCCTCGCGAAGGCCGACAAGAAGGCGGCGCGCGTCGCGGCGGAAGGCGTGATCGTGGTCGAGAAGTCGGCCGACGGCCGCTCGGCCGCGATGGTCGAAGTGAACTGCGAGACCGATTTCGTCGCGCGCGAACAGGATTTCCGGGGCTTTGCCGCCGACGTTGCGCGTGCCGCGCTCGCCGCGCGCACGAACTCGCTGGAAGCGCTGCTCGCATCGAAGCTGCCGTCGGGCGAAACCGTCGACGAACGCCGGCGTGCGCTGATCGCGAAGATCGGCGAGAACATCTCGGTGCGCCGCGTCGTGTTCGTCGCCGCGCAGGCCGCGCTCGGCGCCTACATCCACGGTACGCGGATCGGCGCGCTGGTCGCGCTCGAGGCGGGCGAGGACAGCCTCGCGCGGGATCTTTCGATGCACGTCGCGGCGAGCAACCCGAAATACCTGTCGACCGCCGAGGTGCCGGCGGCCGAGGTCGCGAAGGAGCGCGAGATCCTCACCGAACAGGCGAAGGGTGATCCGAAGAACCAGGGCAAGCCGGACCATATCCTCGCGCAGATCGTCGAAGGCAAGGTCAGGAAGTCGCTCGCGGAGATCACCTTCCTCGGCCAGCCGTTCGTGCGCGATGACAAGGTCACGATCGAGAAGCTGCTCGCGGGTGCGAAGGCGAAGATCGCCGCCTACGAGCGCTTCGAAGTCGGCGCCGGCATCGAGAAGAAACAGGATGATTTCGTCGCCGAGGTGATGGCCCAGGTCAAGGGCGCCGCCGGCGGCCAGCGTTGAAGGGCGAGGCCCGACGAGAAAACCCCGCCGCAAGCGGGGTTTCTTTCATGGGGAAGTGCAGCACGTGACGACAGCCACCGACAAATCGCGCTACACGCGCATCCTCGTCAAGCTCTCGGGCGAGGCGCTGCTCGGCGCCGCCGACTACGGCATCGATCCGGCGGTGCTGAAGCGCATCGCGCTCGAGATCCGGGACATCGCCGCGATCGGCGTGCAGGTCGCGGTGGTGATCGGTGGCGGCAACATCTTCCGCGGCGCGGGGCTCGCGCGCGCGGGCATGGATCGCGTGACCGCCGACCAGATGGGCATGCTCGCCACCGTGATGAATGCGCTCGCGATGCAGGATGCGCTCGAAAGCATCGGCATGCACGCGCGCGTGCAGAGTGCGATCCGGATCAACGAAGTCTGCGAGGATTTCATCCGTCGCCGCGCGGTGCGCCATCTCGAGAAGGGGCGGATCGTGATTTTCGCGGGCGGCACCGGCAATCCGTTCTTCACGACCGACACCGCCGCGTCGCTGCGCGCGATCGAGATCGAGGCCGACGTGCTGCTGAAGGCGACCAAGGTCAACGGCATCTATTCGGCCGATCCGGTCACGAATCCCGGCGCGCAGCGCTACGCGCGACTGACCTTCGACCGCGTGCTCGCCGAGCGGCTGAACGTGATGGACGCGACCGCGATCGTGATGTGCCGCGACAACGGCTTGCCATTGCAGGTGTTCAACCTCAACAATGCCGGCGACCTGCTGCGCATCGTGCGCGGCGAGGATGTCGGCACGGTGGTCACGAACGACTGATACGGGAGCGTCCATGCTCGAAGACCTGAAGAAAGACGCCGCCGCGCGCATGGCGAAGTGCGTGCAGACCTTCCAGGCGGACCTGCGCAAGCTGCGCACGGGCCGTGCGCACCCGAGCCTGGTCGAGCACCTGAAGGTCGAGTACTACGGCTCGGACGTGCCGCTGTCACAGGTCGCGAACATCACGATCGAGGATGCGCGCACGATCGCGATCACGCCATGGGAGAAAACCATGGTGCAGGTGATCGAAAAGGCGATCCACAAGTCCGACCTCGGGCTCACGCCGATGTCGGCGGGGGCGGTGATTCGCGTTCCGCTGCCGCCGCTCACCGAGGAGCGACGCCGCGACATCACGAAAGTGGTGCGGCAGGACGCCGAGAACGCGCGCGTCGCGGTGCGCAACGTGCGCCGCGACGTGCTCGCCGATGCGAAGGAACTGCTGAAGGAAAAGCTGATCACCCAGGATGACGAGAAGCGGGCCGAGGCCGACGTCCAGAAGCTGACCGACAAGCACGTGGCGGACATCGACCAGCAGCTCGCCGCCAAGGAAAAAGAGATCATGCAGGTCTAGCGCGTGGGCGCGATCCTGCCACGCCACGTCGCCATCATCATGGACGGCAACGGCCGCTGGGCCGAGCGCCGCGGCCTGGCGCGCCACGCCGGCCACCGCGAGGGCGTGCCGGTCGTGCGCATGTGCGTCGAGGAGTGCGTGCGGCACGGCATCGGTGCGCTCACGCTGTTCGCATTCAGCAGCGAGAACTGGGGCCGGCCCGAAGCCGAAGTCGCGAACCTGATGACGCTTTTCTTCGATGCGCTCGAGCGCGAGGTCGACGACCTCGACCGAAACGGCGTGCGCCTGCGCGTGATCGGCGATCGGCACGCGCTCAGCGTGCGCCTGCAGGGCCGGGTGGCCGATGCCGAGCGCCGCACGGCGGGCAATACCCGCCTCGCACTGCAGATCGCGGTCAGCTACGGCGGGCGCTGGGACATCGTGCAGGCGGCCCGCCGGCTCGCCGCCGAAGTCGGGGCAGGGTCGCTGCGCGCGGCGGACATCGACGAGACGCGATTCGGCGGCGCACTCGCGCTCGGCGACGTGCCGGATCCCGACCTTTTCATCCGCACCGGGGGCGAGCGGCGCATCAGCAACTTCCTCTTGTGGAACCTCGCGTACACCGAGCTCTGGTTCACGGATGCGCTGTGGCCGGATTTCGATGCGGCCGCGCTCGGGGCGGCGCTCGAGGACTACGCAGGTCGCAAACGGCGGTTCGGTCGTGCTTAGGCAGCGCATCGCCACGGCGCTGGCGCTCGGCGTCTTCCTCATCTTCGTGCTGTTTGCGCTGCCTGCGTGGGCCACCGTCGCGGTGATCACCGTGGCAATCCTCGCGGGCGCGTGGGAATGGTCGGCCTTCATCGGCGTGCGCGGGCAGGTTGCGCGCGGCGCGCGGCTGCTGTTCATGATCATCGTGCTCGCCGCGATCGGTGTGCTGGCGTTGCCCGCCACCCATCTGCTGTCCGAACCCGTCGTGCTCGGCCTCGCCATCGCGTGGTGGCTGGTCGCGTTCGGCTGGATCCTGCTCGCGCCGCACGCGGCGCCACGCCCCGCCGGGGCGCTCGCGGGCCTGCTGACGCTCGTGCCGGCGTGGTACGCGCTCGTGCATCTGCGCATCGATGCCGCGGCGGGCGCGGAATGGGTGCTGTATCTCCTCATCCTCGTGACGGCGACGGACTCCGGGGCCTACTTCGTCGGACGCCGGTTCGGACGCGTGAAACTCGCGCCCCGGGTGTCGCCCGGCAAGACCTGGGAGGGCGTCCTCGGCGGTGTGCTCGGCGGTTGCGTGGCGGGATTTGCGGGCGCAGTCTGGTTCGGCCTGCCGGTGGGACCCTTCATGGTGCTCGCGCTCTGCGTGATCGTCTTTTCGGTGATCGGCGATCTCACCGAGAGCCTCCTCAAGCGCAGCGCCGGCGTGAAGGACAGCGGTACGCTGTTTCCCGGCCACGGCGGCATGCTGGATCGCATCGACAGCCTGACCGCCGCGGCACCTGTGCTGCTCGCGGGACTTCGCGGCCTCGGAGTCCTGTGAAGGGGCTCGCGATTCTCGGCGCCACCGGCTCGGTGGGACTGAGCACGCTCGATGTCGCGGCGCGCCACCCCGACCGTTTTCGCGTCGTCGCGCTCGGCGCGCAACGCAGCGCCGCGGCGCTGCGCGAACAGGCACTGCGGTTCAGGCCCGACGTCGTGGCGCTGGCGGATCCGGGTGCGGCACGCGAGCTCGCGGCGGACTTCGCGCAGGCCGGCATCGCGACACGCGTGCTCGCAGGTAGCGATGCGCTCAGCACGCTCGCGACGCTGCCCGAAGTCGATTTCGTGATGGCGGCGATCGTCGGGGCGGCCGGCCTGCCGTCGACGCTCGCCGCCGCGCGCGCCGGCAAGCGGGTGCTGCTCGCGAACAAGGAGTCGCTGGTGATGGCCGGCCCGCTGCTGATGCGGGCGGTTGCCGAAGGTGGCGCGACGCTGATTCCGATCGACAGCGAACACAACGCGATCTTCCAGTGCCTGCCGCACGCCGCCGGCGGCCGCGCCGGCGTGCGCCGCGTGGTGCTGACGGCGTCTGGCGGCCCGTTTCGCAACCGGCCGCGCGAGACGTTCCGCGACATCACGCCCGAGGAGGCGTGCGCGCATCCGGTGTGGTCGATGGGGCGGAAGATTTCGGTCGATTCGGCGACGCTGATGAACAAGGGGCTCGAATTCATCGAGGCGTGCCACCTGTTCGGGCTCGACCCGGTGCAGGTCGTCGTCGTCCTGCACCCGCAGAGCATCGTGCATTCGCTGGTTGAATACGCGGACGGCTCGCTGCTCGCCCAGCTCGGCGCCCCCGACATGCGCACGCCGATCGCCTGCGCATTGGCGTGGCCTGAGCGGATCGCGTCCGGTGTAGAATTCCTCGATCTCGTGAAGGTGGCGAGGCTCGATTTCGGCGAGCCCGACCTCGAGCGCTTCCCGTGCCTCGCGCTCGGGCAGGCGGCGGCACGGGCGGGCGGGCTGGTGCCGGCCGCCGTCAACGCGGCCAACGAGGTGGCGGTGGCGGGATTCCTGGCCGGCCGACTGAACTTTACCGGCATTGCCGAGGTCATTGAATCGGTCATGAACAAGGTGACAGGGGGCCCGATCGGCTCGATCGACGACGTGCTGCGCGCCGACCGCGAGGCGCGCGCGCGCGCGCTCGAGGCGCTGCCATGAGCGCGCTCTGGTACGGCAAGCTGCTCTGGTTCCTCGTCGCCGTGAGCCTGCTCGTGACGGTGCACGAGTTCGGCCACTACTGGGTCGCGCGCCGGCTCGGGTTCAAGGTGCTGCGCTTCTCGGTCGGCTTCGGGCGTCCGCTGCTGAAGCGCGTCTGGGGCGACGATCGCACCGAGTATGTGCTCGCGGCGATTCCGCTCGGCGGCTATGTGAAGCTGCTCGATGAACGCGAGGGCAATGTTGCATCCGACGAATTGCCCCGCTCGTTCACGCGCCGCCCCGTGTGGCAACGCATCGTCGTGCTGCTGGCGGGGCCCGCGTTCAACATCGGCTTCGCAGTGCTCCTGCTCTGGGGCATGTTCTGGGTCTCCGGGCTCACCGAGGTGCGCGCGATCGTCGGAGACGTGAAAGTCGATTCGCCGGCGGCAGCGGCCGGACTCGCGAGCGGTGATGAAATCGTCGCGCTCGATGGCCGGCCGGTCTCGGGCCAGCGAGACGTGCTTTTCGGGCTGCTCGATGACCTGAGCGGCAGCGGGCGCGCCGCGCTCACGCTGCGCGATGCGCACGGCGCCACGCGGTCCGCCGCGCTCGTCATCGCCGATGCGGACGCGCGACGGCGGCTGACCGAGCCGAACCACCTGTTCGAGGGCATCGGCTTCCAGTTCAGGCAGCCCCCGATCCCGGCTGTCGTCGGCACCGTCACTCCGGGCGGTCCTGCGGATCGGGCGGGGCTGCGCGAGGGCGACGAGATCGTGGCGATCGACGGCGAGCCGATCGCGGACTTCCGTGCGCTGGTCGCGCGGATCTCGGCGGCGCCGGGTGCGAGTGTCGCCGTCGCCTACCGCCGTGGCGGGGCCGTGGCGAGCACGCGCCTCACGATCGCGTCCGAACTGGTCGACGGACGCACGATCGGACGGATCCAGGTGACTCCCGCGCTGCGCGTCGAGTTTCCGAAGAGCATGCTGAACCACACCGATCTGTCGCTGTTCGCGGCGCTCGGCGCTGCTTCACGCGAGGCCTGGGACATGACCATGCTGCAGGCGCGGCTTTTCACGCGCATGCTGCTCGGGCAGGTGTCGCTCAAGAATCTTTCGGGCCCGCTCTCGATCGCGGAGTACGCGGGCGAGTCGGCCGCGGCGGGATTCGGCGCCTTCGTCGGCTTCCTCGTGCTGATCAGCCTCTCGCTCGGCTTCCTGAACCTGCTGCCGATTCCGATCCTCGATGGCGGGCAGATCGTCTTCCAGCTGATCGAGGGCGCCAAGGGCAGCCCGCTGTCCGAACGCGCCCAGGCGCTCGGCCAGCAACTCGGCATCCTGCTGCTGCTCGCGCTGATGGGTGTCGCGCTGTTCAACGACTTCGCGCGGCAGTTCGGTTGACGCTCCTCCCGATGCAATACATGGTGGTCCCGCATGAAGCGTAGCGCCGCGCTCATTCTCCTTGCGCTGAGTTTCCAGGCGCGCTTCGCGTCCGCCCAGGCGGACGATGCCTCGTTCACGGTCGGCGACATCCGCGTCGAGGGCCTGCAACGCGTCTCCGAGGGCACGGTCTACAACTACCTGCCGGTGAACATCGGCGATCGCCTCGATCCGCAGCGCGTGCGCGAGGCGATCCGCGCCCTCTATGCGACGGGCTTCTTCCGCGACGTGGAAATGCGCCGCGACGGCTCGACGCTGGTGGTGGTCGTGCTCGAACGGCCGTCGATCGAGAGCTTCGAAATCACGGGCAACAAGGACGTCAAGACGGAGGATCTCACCAAGTCGCTGCGCAATGTCGGGCTCGCGACCGGCAAGACCTTCGACCGCTCGGTGCTCGAGGACGTCAAGCAGTTCCTGACGGACCAGTATTACAGCCGCGGCAAGTACGGGGTGGTCATCGACACCAGGGTCGAGGACCAGCCGGGAAACCGCGTCAAGGTCAAGATCGAGATCAAGGAAGGCAAGCGCGCGAAGATCCGCGAGATCAATATCGTCGGCAACACCGTGTTCACCGACAAGCAGCTGACCGGGGATTTCGAGCTGCACACGCCGAACTGGCTGTCCTGGTACAAGCAGGACGACCGGTATTCCAAGGAATCGCTGCAGGGCGACCTCGAGAAGCTGCGCTCCTACTACCAGGACCGCGGCTACGCGAACATGCAGATCGAGTCCGCGCAGGTCGCGATCACGCCCGAGAAGGACGACATGTTCATCACGGTGAACGTCAGCGAGGGCGTCGCCTACAGGATTTCCGAGGTGAAACTCGCCGGCAACTTCGTCGTGCCCGAGCGGGTGCTGAAGAACTACCTGATCGTGCGCCCGGGCCAGACCTTCTCGCGCAAGTGGGTCACGTCGACGCAGGAGCTGCTGCAGAACCGGCTCGGCGAGGAGGGCTATGCGTTCGCCAAGGTCGACCCGGTGCCGACGGCCGACGAGGCGAAGAAGGAAATTTCGCTCACCTTCTTCATCGATCCGGGCAACCGCGTGTACGTGCGCCACATCAAGTTCGAGGGTGTCGAGAAGACGAACGACGAGGTGTTGCGCCGCGAGATGCGCCAGCTCGAGGGCGGCTGGCTGTCGAACGCGCTGCTCGAGCGTTCGAAGCAGCGCATCCAGCGCCTGCCTTACATCAAGAAGGTCGAGTCGGAGACGACACCGGTACCGGGCGTGCCCGACATGGTCGATGTGACCTACAAGATCGAGGAAGGGCCTTCGGCGACGCTCGGCGGCGGCATCGGCTATTCCGAGACGCAGTCGTTCGTGCTGAATGCGAACTATGCCGACAGCAATTTCTTCGGCCGCGGCGAGCGCGTCGCGATCGACCTCAACACGGGCCGCTACAGCAAGGTCTATGGCCTTTCCTGGACCGATCCCTACCGGTCGATCGACGGCATTGCGCGCACGCTGTCGTTCACCTATCGCGACGTCACGCAGTTCGTGTCGGCGTCATCGGATTTCTCCTCCGAGACATTGAGCGCCGGGGTCGACTACGGTTATCCGATCACCGAGTACCAGGCGGTGCGCTGGGGCGTGTCGCTGCAGAGCTCCTCGCTGCTGACGACCTCGATCGGCAGCGCGCAGCAGGCGACGGATTGGGTGCGCAACAACGGCAAGCCGCGGACCACGCACATCGAGGACGATCCGTACTGGGGCGACTACGACATCTACCGCACGAAGTTCAACTCGGCCGAACTCGTGGTCGGCTGGAGCTTCGATACGCGCAATCGCACGCTGTTCGCCGACCGCGGCATGCGCCACGCGCTGTCGCTCTCGTACACCGTGCCCGGCAGCGACGTCGAGTACTACGTCGCGAACTACGAGTACCTGCAGTTCGTGCCGCTGTTCGGCCCCTTCACGCTCGCGCTCAACGCCGAAATCGGCTTCGGCATGGACATCGGCGACACGACGGCGCTGCCTCCCTACCGGCAGTTCTATGCCGGCGGCCCGGAGACGGTGCGCGGCTACGAATCGAGCCGCCTCGGGCCGAAGGACAATTTTGGCCGCCCGTTCGGCGGCAACATGAAAGTGATCGGCCGGGCGGAGCTGATCCTGCCGATGCCGGCCAAGTTCCGCACCAGCGCCCGGGCGAGCATCTTCTACGACATGGGCAACGTGTTCCAGACAGGCAACCGCTACACGTTCCTCGGCCGGGACGGCGTGACGCCGGTCGATTACGGCTTCAGTTATGATAAATTGAAGCATTCGGCAGGCGTGTCGGTGAACTGGCTCGCGCCGCTCGGGCTGTTCCGCTTCAGCTATGCGATTCCGCTCAATGCGTACAAGGGCGACAGCGTGCTCTTCCCGGACGACACCGAAGGGTTCCAGTTCTCGGTCGGCCAGGCATTCTGATTTTGGCTCACTCAAAGGAATTAACAGCGTGACCGTGTTGAAATCGACATTCATCGCCCTCGCGGCGCTCGGCGCCCTCGCGGCGGCTCCGGCCATGGCCCAGACGAAGATCGGTGTCGTGGACTACGGCCGGCTGATGGAGGATTCGCCGCAGGCGAAGACGGCGCTCGATGCAATCCGCACCGAGTTCGCGCCGAAACAGAAGGAACTGACGACGCAGCAGCAGGTGCTGAAGGCGAAGGAGGACAAGCTGCAGAAGGACGCGGCGACGATGTCCGCCGACCAGCGCGGGCGCAGCGAGAAGGAACTGCGCGACGGCTATCGCGACCTCGAAAGGAAGCGCCAGGAGATCCAGGACGACTTCAACGCGCGGCGCAACGAGGAAATGTCGCGCCTGCAGCGGACCCTGATCGAGGAAGTGCGCAGCTACTCGAAGGCACAGGGTTACGACCTCGTGCTCGCCGATGGCGTGCTGTTCGCCAATCCTTCGCTCGACATCACGCCGGCGGTGCTCGCGAACCTGAAGGCGCGCGCGCCGGGCGCCGCCGCTCCGGCCGTCCCGAAGCCTGCCGGCAAGTAATCCGGGAGGCGCGGTGCCCGTCTCGCTGGGCGAGCTCGCGGTCCGGTTCGGCTGCGAGCTGCGCGGCGATCCGGACCTGCCGATCGAGCGGGTCGCCACGCTCGCCGGCGCGGACCCCGGGGCGCTGGCGTTCATCGCCAATCCGAAATTCCGCGCACAGCTCGCCACCACGCGCGCCGGCGCGGTGATCGTCGATGCCGCGACGGCGGACGTCGCACGGCGGCCAGTGCTGGTCGCCGAAAATCCCTATGCGACTTACGCGCGGATCGCCGCGCTGCTGCACCCGCCGCCGGTCCGCGAGCCCGGCGTGCATCCGGCCGCGTATGTGGCGCCGCTCGCACGGATCGACGGCAGCGCGCACGTCGGTGCGCATGCGTCGATCGGCGGGGGGACGCGGATCGGCGCGCGCGCGGTGATCGGTGCCGGCTGCGTGATCGAGGAGGACTGCGAGATCGCCGACGACGTGCGGCTCGTCGCGCGCGTGGTGATCTGCCGCGGCACGCGCATCGGCGCGCGCACGATCGTGCAGCCGGGCGCCGTGATCGGCGGTGACGGTTTCGGCTTCGCGCCGCAGCGCGGCGCGTGGGTCAAGGTGCCGCAGGTCGGGGGCGTGACGATCGGCGCGGACGTCGAGATCGGTTCCAACACCACCATCGATCGCGGGGCGATCGAGGATACGGTGATCGAGGACGGCGTGAAGCTCGACAACCAGATCCAGATCGGGCACAACGTGCGCATCGGCGCCCATTCGGCGCTCGCGGGCTGCGTCGGCGTGTCGGGGAGCGTGACGATCGGCAAGCGCTGCCAGCTGGGTGGCGCCGTCGGTGTGGCCGGCCACCTGACGATCTGCGACGATGTCGCGGTGACCGGGTATTCGCTCGTGTCGGGTTCGATCACCGAGCCGGGGGTCTATTCGAGCGGCATGCCGGCGATCCCGGCGCAGGCGTGGCGCCGGTCGGTGGCGCGGCTGCACCGGCTCGACCGCCTGACGGGTCGGGTCGCGGCGCTCGAGCGCCAGGCGGGCAAGGAACAAGATGACTGATCCTGCATACATGGACATCGCCGGCATCCTTCGCCAGCTGCCGCATCGCTATCCGATGCTGCTGGTCGATCGCGTGCTCGAATGCGAGCCGGGCAAGTCGATCCGCGCGCTGAAGAACGTGACCTACAACGAGTCGTTTTTCCCCGGGCACTTTCCCGGGCGCCCGGTGATGCCCGGCGTGATGATCATCGAAGCGCTCGCCCAGGCGGCGGGCATCCTCGCGTTCGTCACCGCGGGCGTCCTGCCGGAGGACGGCAGGCGATTCCTGTTCGCCGGCATCGACACGGCACGTTTCCGCCGCCCGGTGGAGCCGGGTGACCAGCTGATCCTCACGGCGCATCTCGAACGGGCGATCCGGGGCATCTGGCGCCTGTCGACCGTCGCATACGTCGGCGAACACGAGGCCGCGACCGCGACGATCATGGTGGCGCCGGAAACGAAAGTGACGCCGTCATGATCGACCCGCGTGCGATCGTGTCGCCGGACGCCCGGCTCGCCGATGATGTCGAAGTCGGGCCCTTCGCGATCATCGGCCCGGGCGTCGAGATCGGCCCGGGTTGCGTCGTGGGCGCGCATGCCATCATCGAGCGCGACACGAAGCTCGGCGCGCGGAACAGAGTGCACCAGTTCGCCTCGCTCGGCAGCGCGCCGCAGGACAAGAGCTACAAGGGCGAGCCGACGCGCCTCGAGATCGGCGATGACAACGTGTTCCGCGAGTTCTGCACGGTCAACCGCGGCACGACCAAGGAACACGGCGTCACGCGCATCGGCAGCCACAACCTCTTCATGTCCTATTCGCACGTCGCGCACGACTGCGTGATCGGCGACAAGGTCGTGCTCGCGAACCTCGCGACGCTCGGCGGCCACGTGCAGCTCGGCGACTGGGTGATCATGGCGGGCTTCTCGGGCATCCACCAGTTCTGCAAGGTCGGTGCGCACGCGTTCATCGCGAACAATGCCGCCGTGACGCGCGACGTGCCGCCCTATGTCATGGCGGTCGGCCAGCCCGCGACACCGCACTCGGTCAATGCCGAGGGTCTCAAGCGGCGCGGCTTCACGCCGGAGAACATCCGCAACATCCGCAGCGCCTTCCGCACGCTCTACCGCGAGGAGCGCCCGCTCGCGGAAGCGCTCGAAACGCTGCGCGGGAATGCGGCGACGCAGCCCGAGATCGCGCCGTTCGTCGAATTCATCGCCGCCTCGTCGCGCAGCCTCGTCCGGTAGGGTCCGGGAGCGCCGCGGTGCAGCTTCGCGTCGGAATCGTGGCCGGCGAAGCCTCGGGCGACACGCTCGGCGCGGCCTTCATCGAAGCCGTGCGCGAGCGCGTGCCGGACGCGCGGTTCTTCGGCGTCGCCGGGCCGAGGATGGTGGCGGTGGGCTGCGATGCCTGGGAATCCTCCGAGGCGCTCGCCGTGATGGGCGTCACCGAGGTGCTCGCGCACCTGCCGCGACTCTGGCGCCTGCGGCGGCGGCTCGTGGCGCGCTTTCGCGCCGCGCGGCCCGACGTCTTCGTCGGCATCGATGCACCGGAGTTCAATCTCGGCCTCGCGAGGCGCCTGAAGGGCGCGATGCGCACCGTGCAATACGTGAGCCCGCAGGTCTGGGCGTGGCGCCAGGGTCGCGTGCGCACGATCGGTGAGTCGAGCGACCTCGTGCTGTGCCTGCTGCCGTTCGAGACGCGCTTCTACGGCGAACACCACGTGCGCGCGGTGTTCGTCGGCCACCCGCTCGCGGACCGTATTCCGCTCGATGTCGATCGCCAAGCGGTGCGCCGCGCGCTCGGCCTGTCGCCAGCGGCGACGGTCGTCGCCGTGCTGCCCGGCAGCCGGGTCGGCGAAGTGAAGCGGCTCGGCGCCGATTTCGCCGCCGCCTGCGCGCGGCTCGCGGCGCGGCGCGACGCCGTGTCGTTCGTCGCACCGATGGCGAATGCCGCTGCGCGCGAGTTGTTCGCGGCACAGTGGCAGCGCGAGGCGCAGGCGCTCCCGGTGATGATCACGGACGGCGGCGCGGACCGCGCGCTGATCGCCGCCGATGTAGTATTGGTCGCGTCGGGTACCGCGACGCTCGAGGCGATGCTCTGCAAGCGACCGATGGTCGTCGCTTATCGGCTCGGGGCGATCACGGCGCTGCTGCTGCGCACACTGGGACTCGTGAAGGTGCCGTATTTCTCGCAACCCAACCTGCTCGCCGGCGAGCGGCTGGTGCCGGAGTACTTCCAGGAGGCCGTGACGCCGCGCGCGCTCTCGGATGCGCTCGAGGCGCAACTCGCCGATCCGGCGCGCACCGCGATGCTCGCGCGGAAATTCCGCCTCATCCATGAATCGCTGCGCGTCGATGGCGCGCGGCGTGCGGCCGCCGCCGTGCTCGAACTGGTCGGCCGGTGAGCAGCACCGCGCGAATCGCAGGGGTCGATGAGGCAGGACGGGGACCGCTCGCCGGGCCCGTGGTCGCGTCGGCCGTGATCCTCGACCCTGCGCGACCCATCGAGGGTCTCGCCGACTCGAAGCAACTCGCGGCCGGGGTGCGCGAGCGACTCGCCCTCCTGATCCGCGAGTCGGCGATCGCATGGGCGATCGCGTGGGCCGATCCGTGCGAGATCGACCGGCTGAACATCCTCGAGGCGACGCTGCTCGCAATGCGACGCGCGCTGCTGCGCCTGCCGCTGCGGCCCTCCGCGGTGCTCGTCGACGGCAATCGCCTGCCGAGGCTCGCCGACCTCGGGCTCGCCGGTCGCGCGATCGTGCGCGGCGATGCGACCGAGCCGGCGATCAGCGCCGCCTCGATCCTCGCAAAGACCTGGCGTGATGGCGAAATGCGGCGCTTGCACGCCTGCTATCCCGGTTTCGACCTGGGCGGGCACAAGGGCTACCCGACGGCGACGCATCTGGCGGCGCTGCGCGGCCGTGGGCCTTCGCCGATCCATCGGCTGTCGTTCGCGCCCTGCCGGCGGGCGTGCGCGTGAGCGGGGCGAGCGGATTCGTGCACCTGCGCGTGCACACCGAGTACTCGCTGGTCGACAGCGTGGTGAGGATTCCGGCCCTCGTCGATGCCGCCGCCGCCGCCGGCATGCCGGCTGTCGCGGTCACGGACGAGTGCAATCTCTTCGCGATGGTGAAGTTCTACCGCGCCGCGCTCGCCGCCGGCGTGAAGCCGATCGTCGGCGTCGACCTCCTGGTCCGCGAGGCCGGCGAGCGCGTGCCGCCGAGCCGGCTCACGCTCCTTTGCCAGGATGCGCGCGGCTACGGCAACGTCACGCGCCTCGTGAGTCGCGCCTATCGCGAAGGACGCCGGCAGACCGTGCCGCTGATCGAGCGCGACTGGCTCGATCGCGACAGCTGCGGCGGACTGCTTGCGCTCTCGGGAGCGACACAGGGCGACATCGGCCGCGCGCTCGTCGGCGGTCGGGAGCGGGAAGCCGCCCGCGCCCTCGATGCCTGGCTCGATCTGTTCGAGGACCGCTTCTACATCGAACTGCAGCGGCTCGGCCGCGCGGACGAGGAAACCCATATCAGCGCCGGCGCCGCCCTGGCGGCGCGGCGCGGCGTGCCCGTGGTCGCGACCAACGATGTGCGTTTCCTCGTGGCGGAGGAGTTCGAGTCGCACGAGGCGCGCGTGTGCATCCAGGACGGCACGCTGCTCGCCGATCCCGGTCGTGCGCGGCGCTACACGCCGCAGCAGGCGCTGCGGACACCGGCCGAAATGGCGCGCGTGTTCGCGGACATCCCGGAGGCGCTCGCCAATTCGGTCGAGATCGCGCGGCGCTGCAGCCTGCCGCTCAAGCTCGGCGAAGCGCGATTGCCGGAGTATCCGGTGCCCGCGGGCGAGTCGGTCACGGGCTTCCTGCGCGCGGAAGCGGACCGCGGGCTCACGGCGCACCTCGCGACGCTGCCCGCCACCGCGGAGCCCGGCCGCTATCGCGCGCGGCTCGCGACCGAGCTCGACGTCATCTGCCAGATGGGCTTTGCCGGCTACTTCCTGATCGTCGCGGATTTCATCCGCTGGGCACGCGGCCACGGCGTGCCGGTGGGCCCGGGACGCGGTTCGGGGGCAGGTTCCGTCGTCGCCTGGGCGCTCGGCATCACCGACATCGACCCGCTGCGCTATGACCTGCTGTTCGAGCGCTTCCTGAATCCGGAACGCGTGTCGATGCCGGACTTCGACGTCGACTTCTGCATGGACGGCCGCGATCGCGTCATCGACTATGTCGCGGCGAAATACGGCCGCGAACGCGTCTCGCAGATCATCACCTACGGCACGATGGCCGCGAAGGCGGTGGTGCGCGATGTCGGGCGGGTGCTCGGCATGAGCTACGGGCACGTGGACCGGATCGCGAAGCTGATTCCGTTCGAACTCGGCATCACGCTCGATGAGGCGCTGAAGAAGGAGCCGGAGCTCGCGCGGCTCTACGGCAGCGACGAGGAAGTCGCGAACCTGATCGACCTCGCGCGTTCGCTCGAGGGGCTCACACGCAGCGCGGGCACGCACGCGGGCGGCGTCGTCATTGCGCCGTCGGTGCTGACCGACTTTGCGCCGCTTTACTGCGAGGAGGGCGCGCAGAGCGTCGTCACGCAGTTCGACAAGGACGATGTCGAGGCCGCGGGACTCGTCAAGTTCGACTTCCTCGGGCTGCGCACGCTCACGATCATCGATCGTGCGCTCGCGACGATCAACGGGCTGCGCGCGGGGCGCGATGAACCGCCGCTCGCGATCGCGGACCTGCCGATGGACGACGCGGCGACCTATGCGCTGCTCAAGGCCTGCCGCACGACCGCCGTGTTCCAGCTCGAGTCGCGCGGCATGAAGGATCTCATCCGCCGGCTGCAGCCGGACTGCTTCGAGGACATCATCGCGCTGGTCGCGCTGTTTCGCCCGGGGCCGCTGCAGTCCGGCATGGTCGACGATTTCATCGCCCGCAAGCACAGCCCGGCGGGCACGGTGATCGATTACCTGCATCCCGCGCTGCAGCCGGCGCTCGCGCCGACCTACGGCGTGATCCTCTACCAGGAACAGGTGATGCAGATCGCACAGGTGCTCGCCGGCTACACGCTCGGTGGCGCCGACCTGCTGCGGCGTGCGATGGGCAAGAAAAAGCCCGAGGAGATGGCGAAGCAGCGTTCGGTCTTCATCGATGGCGCGACCGCCCGTGGCGTGCCGGCGCCGCAGGCCGCGCACATCTTCGACCTGATGGAAAAGTTCGCGGGTTACGGCTTCAACAAATCGCATTCCGCCGCTTACGCGCTGCTCTCCTACCAGACGGCCTGGCTCAAGGCACATTACCCGGCGGCGTTCATGGCCGCGGTGCTGTCGGCCGACATGGACCACACCGACAAGGTGGTCACGCTGATCGACGAGTGCGCGCAGATCGATCTCGCGATCGAGCCGCCGCACGTCAATCACTCGCAGCATGCGTTCACGGTCGCGGGTGAACGCTCGATCCGCTACGGCCTCGGTGCGATCAAGGGTGTCGGCGAGGGCGCGGTCGAGGCGCTGCTCGCCGAGCGCGCGGCGCGCGGCGCCTTCGCGAGCCTCGAGGATCTGTGCCGCCGCCTCGACCTCACGAAGGTCAACCGGCGCGTGCTCGAGGCGCTCGTGCGTTCGGGGAGCTGCGACGGGCTCGGCGCGAATCGCGCGACGATGATGGGCCGGCTCGACGCGGCGATGCAGCTCGGCGAGCAGGACACCCGCGCGAAGGCGATGGGGCAGGAGGATTTCTTCGGTCTCGGCGCATCCCAGGACGCGGGACCGGTGGCGCAGTCGGTGCCGGGGCAGCCGGATTTCAGCGAGTCGGTGCGGCTCGCCGGCGAGCGGGAGACGCTCGGCCTTTATCTCACCGGCCATCCGATCGACCGCTTTCTCGCGGACCTGCCGCGCTTCGTCACGCACCGGATCGGCGATCTCACGTCCGACCGGCCCGTGCCGGCGCCGGAAGCGGGACGCGGATTCCGCGGCGGTCGTCCGGCGACGGTCGCGGGGCTCGTGACCGAGGTGCGCCGCCGGGGCACGCGCGTCGCGATCGTCCTCGATGATCGTTCGGGCCGGATCGAAATCGATTTCTTCGAGGACGTGTTCCAGCAGTTCCGCGAGCTCGTGGCCCGCGACGCGCTGCTCGTCGTCGAAGGGCAGGTGCGTTTCGACGAGTTCCTGGATGGCTGGCGGCTCTCCGCGCGCCGCGTCGCCGAACTCGACCGCGTGCGCGAGGAGGCGGCCCGGCGCATCGTGGTGTGCTGTGCGGCCGACTCCCCGGCCCGCAGGGACTTGCCGGATCGCCTCGCGGCGCTGCTCTCGCCCTGGCGCCCCGGCCCGTGCGCGGTGTCGATCGATTACGAGGGCGAGGGTGCCCGGGGTGTCCTCACGCTCGGCAGCGAGTGGCAGGTCCGGGCGAGCCGCGAACTGCTCGAAGCGCTCGAGCAGCTCGTCGGGCGCGGCAACGTGAGCGTGCGCTACGGTGCGCCGCCCGGCGTCGCGACGCTCGCGGGGTGATCCTTGCGGTCCGGGCCAGCGGCCCGTAACCTCGCCCGCTGCTGTCCGATACCGCAGGTCCCATGGCCGTCAGTTTCCTTGATTTCGAGCAACCGATCGCCGAACTCGAAGCGAAGATCGAGGAGCTGCGCCACGTCACCGCGGAATCGAAGGTCAACATCCAGGACGAGATCGCGAAACTGCAGGCGAAGAGCCGGCAGCTGACCAAGAACATCTTCGCGAATCTCACGCCCTGGCAGATCACGCAGCTCGCGCGCCATCCGCAGCGGCCTTACACGCTCGACTACATCGCCGCGGTGTTCACGGATTTCCAGGAGCTGCACGGCGACCGGATGTACGGCGACGATCTCGCGATCGTCGGCGGGCTGGCGCGGCTCGAGGGGCGGCCGGTGATGATCATCGGCCACCAGAAGGGCCGCGATACCAAGGAGCGCGTACGGCGCAACTACGGCATGCCGAAGCCGGAGGGCTACAGGAAGGCGCTGCGCCTGATGCGTCTCGCCGAGCGCTTCCGCTTGCCGCTCCTCACGTTCATCGATACCACCGGCGCCTACCCCGGTGTCGGCTCCGAAGAGCGCGGCCAGAGCGAGGCGATCGCGCGCAATCTCTATGAAATGTCGGTGCTCGGCATCCCGATCGTGAGCGTCGTGATCGGCGAGGGCGGCTCGGGCGGGGCGCTCGCCATCGGTGTCTGCGATCGGCTGCTGATGCTCGAGTACGCCACGTACTCGGTGATCTCGCCGGAGGGTTGCGCCTCGATCCTGTGGAAGAATTCGGACAAGAAGGAAATCGCCGCCGAATCGATGGGGCTCACCGCCGCGCGCCTGTCGTCGCTCGGGCTCATCGACGAGGTGCTGAAAGAGCCGCTCGGCGGCGCCCATCGCGATCCGCAGGCGATGTTCGAGACGATGCGCACGGCGCTGCTCGAGCATCTCGACGCGCTGGCGGGCGAGGCGCCGGATGCGCTGCGCGCGAGCCGCAACGAACGCATCGCCGGGTTCGGCGTCTTTTCAGAAGCTTCCGCGTAACCCATGGCCTCCGTGGCCGCATTCGGCCCGGGGCCGCTCGCCGCGCGCCTCGCGACGCTGATCGATCCTTTCCCCGGCGCACGGGTGGCGGTGGCGTTCTCCGGCGGCGGGGACTCGCTCGCGTTGCTCGCGGCGCTCGCAGCCCTCGCGCGGCGACGCCGCGGCCTCGCCGTGCGCGCGCTGCACATCGATCACGGGCTCGATCCGGCTTCGCGCGACTGGGTGCGACGCTGCCGCGCGCTCGCCCGCGCGCAGGGCGTACCGATCGTCGTGCGGCGGGTGAAGGTTTCGATGTCGGGTGGCGAGTCGCTGGAGGCCGCCGCGCGCGAGGCGCGCTACACGGCGCTCGCGCGGCTCCTCACGCCCGGCGAGTGCCTCCTCACCGCACACCATCTCGAAGACCAGGCCGGGACCGTGCTGCTGCAGTTGCTGCGGGGCGCGGGTATCGCCGGGCTCGCCGCGATGCCGGACGACGCGCCGCTGGGCCAGGGCAGGTTGCTGCGCCCATTGCTCGATGTGCCACGCGCGGCGCTGCGCGACTATGCGCGGCGCCGGCGCCTCGAGTGGATCGACGATCCGATGAACGCGGACACGCGATTCGATCGCGTGTACCTGCAGCGCGAAGTCCTGCCGGGAGTCCTGGGGCGCTGGCCGGGCGCGGCCCGGGCACTGGCACGCAGCGCCCGCCATGCCGCGGAGGCGCAGCGGTTGCTCGAGGAGCTCGCCGCGGCGGACCTCGCCGCGGCGGCGGACGGCGCGGACCTCGCGGTTGCCGTGTTGCGCAGGCTTGGGCCTGCGCGGCGCCGCAACGTCGTGCGGCACTGGATCGCGCAGCGGGGCGCACGCCTGCCCGATACGCGTCGTCTCGCGGAAATCTGTGGTCCGCTGCTCGCGGCGCGCGCCGATGCGCAGCCTTTCGTCGCCTGGGCCGGTGGTGGCGTGCGCCGGGTCGCGGGAAGGCGACTCGTGTGGCAGGCGACGCCCGCGGTGGCGGCGCCGGCGACCGACGGCGTGGCATGGCGGTGGCGTGAGCAGCCGATCATGGAATTGCCGGGCGCGCGTGGTCGGCTCGAAATGCGGGCGGATGAGCACGGCGAACTCGACCTTGCAGTGCTGCCGGACGAGCTGTCCGTGCGTTCCCGCCACGGCGGGGAAGCGCTTCGACCGCGCCGGGGTGGTCCCACGCGCACCGTCAAGCGCCTGCTGCAGGCTGCGCGCATTGCGCCCGTGGAACGCGCGGCATTGCCGCTCGTGCATGCCGGTGCCCGTCTCGTGGCCGTCGCCGATCGGTGGGTGGATGCGTCGATCCAGGCCGACGCATCGAGCGCTGCGCGCGGCCGCATCGTGTGGCATCGAGCGACGCGCGGCGCTCGCCGGGGCGACGCCGATTTGGTAACCTAGCTGCCCGTCGCGACTGCACCCCCGCGGGGGTGAGCGGCACCGTTTCCACTGCGCGGCGGATACCCATGGCCCGATTCGTTTTCGTCACCGGCGGCGTCGTTTCCTCATTGGGGAAGGGCATCGCCGCCGCCTCGCTCGGCGCCATCCTCGAGGCGCGCGGCCTCAAGGTGGCGATGGTGAAGCTCGACCCGTACATCAATGTCGATCCCGGCACGATGAGTCCGTTCCAGCACGGCGAGGTGTTCGTCACCGACGACGGGACGGAAACCGACCTCGATCTCGGCCACTACGAGCGCTTCGTGCGCACGACGACGGGGCGCAACAGCAATTTCACGACCGGGCGCATCTACGAGCGCGTGATCGCGAAGGAGCGGCGCGGCGATTATCTCGGCGCGACCGTGCAGGTGATCCCGCACATCACCGACGAAATCAAGCGCAGTATCCTCTCCGGCGCGGGCGATTCCGACGTCTGCATGGTCGAGATCGGCGGCACCGTCGGCGACATCGAATCGCTGCCGTTCCTCGAGGCGATCCGCCAGGTCGGCGTCGAGCTCGGGCGCAACAACTGCGTCTACATGCACCTGACGCTCGTGCCCGTGGTCGGCGGCTCGGGCGAGATCAAGACCAAGCCCACGCAGCATTCGGTCAAGGAACTGCGCGGCATCGGCATCCAGCCGGACATCCTCCTCTGCCGTGCGAAGCATCCGCTGCCGGAAGAACAGCGGCGCAAGATCGCGCTGTTCACGAACGTGGAAGAGCGCGCGGTGATCACCGCGATCGACGCCGACGACATCTACAGGATTCCGATCCTGCTGCACGAACAGGGGCTCGACGTGATCGTGGTCGACAAGCTGCGTCTCGACGCCCCGCCGACCGATCTCGCCGAATGGCGCCAGGTCGTCGCGGCCAAGGCGAATCCCGATGGCCAGGTCGACATCGCGATGGTCGGCAAGTACGTGCAGGTGCGCGACTCGTACATTTCGCTGAACGAAGCGCTGGTGCACGGGGGTCTGAAGACGCGTACGCGCGTCAACATCCATTACATCGAGGCGACCGACCTCGACGCCGGCGGCATGCACGCGCTCAAGGGCATGGACGCGATCCTCGTGCCCGGCGGTTTCGGCGAGCGCGGCATCGAGGGCAAGATCCGCGCGATCCGTTACGCGCGCGAGAACGGCATTCCGTACCTCGGCATCTGCCTCGGCATGCAGCTCGCGATCATCGAGTTCGGGCGCGCTGCGCTCGGGCTCGAGCAGGCGAACAGCACCGAGTTCAACCGTGCGACGCCGCATCCGGTGATCGCGCTGATCACCGAGTGGCAGGATTCGGCGAAGGGCGCGCAGGCGCGGGATGATGCGTCGGCGAAGGGCGGCACCATGCGCCTCGGCGCGCAGGACGTCCTGCTCGGCGAGTCGACGCTCGCGCGCACGCTTTACGGCCACGAGCTGATCCGCGAGCGGCATCGCCATCGCTACGAGTTCAACAACACCTACCTCGAGCGGTATCGGGCGGCCGGCATGCGCTTCTCGGGATTCTCGCGCGACGATCTGGTCGAGATCATCGAGCTGCCCTCGCATCCGTGGTTCGTCGCGACGCAATTCCACCCCGAATTCACCTCGACGCCGCGCGACGGCCATCCGCTGTTCACCGGCTTCGTGCGCGCGGCGCGCAACTACCGCGCGGCGCAGTTGCCGGCGGCGGCTGGCGCGTGAGGCGGGGGCGATGAAGCTCGCGGGCGCCGCGATCGGCGCCGACCGGCCGTTCTTCCTGATCGCGGGCCCCTGCGTCATCGAGAGCGCGCAGCTCGTTTTCGACGTGGCCGGCCGGCTGAAGGACATCACGTCCCGGCTCGGCATCCCGTTCGTCTTCAAGGCGTCGTACGACAAGGCGAACCGGTCCTCGCGTGCGAGCTTCCGCGGCCCGGGCATCGAGGCGGGGCTCAAGGTGCTCGCCGACGTCAAGCGCCAGTTCGGCGTGCCGGTGCTGACCGACGTGCACGAAGACACGCCGCTTGCCGACGTGGCGGCGGTCGTCGATGTGCTGCAGACGCCGGCGTTCCTCGTCCGCCAGACCAACTTCATCGTCAGCGCCGCCTCGCAGGGCCGGCCGGTCAACATCAAGAAAGGCCAGTTCCTCTCGCCGTGGGAAATGCAGAACGTCGTCGACAAGGCGCGTTCGACCGGCAATGAGGAGATCATGGTCTGCGAGCGCGGCTTCACCTTCGGCTACAACAACCTGGTTTCCGACATGCGCTCGCTCGCGGTGATGCGCTCGACCGGCTGCCCGGTCGTGTTCGACGCGACGCATTCGGTGCAGTTGCCGGGCGGCAAGGGCAGTGCCTCGGGCGGGCAGCGCGAATTCGTGCCGGTGCTCGCGCGCGCGGCGGTCGGCGCCGGCGTGGCGGGCCTTTTCATGGAAACACATCCCGAGCCGGACAAGGCGCTGTCGGACGGCCCGAATGCATGGCCGCTCGGGCGGATGGAGCCGCTGCTCGGCACGCTCGTCGCGCTCGATCGCGCCGTCAAGTCACAACCCTTCGAGGAAGCCCTGCTATGAGCCGCATCGTCGACATCCGCGGCCGCGAGATCATCGATTCGCGCGGCAATCCCACCGTCGAGGCCGACGTCGTACTCGCCGACGGCACGCTCGGGCGTGCGGCCGTGCCATCGGGCGCCTCGACCGGCACCCGCGAGGCGGTGGAGTTGCGCGACGGCGACGGCAAGCGCTACCAGGGCAAGGGCGTGCGCAACGCGGTCGCGAACGTGAACGGTGCGCTGAAGGCGGCGCTCGTCGGTCGCGACGCGGCGGACCAGGCCGGGCTCGACGCCGCGATGATCGCGCTCGACGGCACCGACACGAGGGCGCGGCTCGGCGCGAACGCGCTGCTGGCGGTGTCGCTCGCGAATGCGCACGCCGCGGCGCGCTCGGCCGGCCAGGCGCTCCACGAATGGCTCGGCGCGGGCAGGAAACCCGTGATGCCGGTGCCGATGATGAACATCGTGAACGGCGGCGCGCACGCAAACAACAGCCTCGACATCCAGGAGTTCATGATCCTGCCGGTCGGCGCGCCGACGCTCGCCGAGGCGTTGCGCTACGGCGCCGAGGTCTTCCATACGCTGAAGAAGCTGCTGAACGATCGCGGGCTCTCCACCGCGGTCGGCGACGAGGGCGGCTTCGCGCCCGACCTGCCGTCGAACGCCGCGGCGCTCGAGCTCATCCTCGAGGCGATATCGAAGGCCGGCTACCGTGCCGGCAAGGACATCCACCTCGGCCTCGATGTCGCGAGTTCCGAGTTCTACAAGGACGGCCGGTACACCCTCGAGGGTGAGGGTCGCTCGTTCACGCCGGCGGAATTCGCGGACTACCTCGCGGGGCTCGCGGCCTCGTACCCTATCATCACCATCGAGGATGGCATGAGCGAGGCCGACTGGGACGGCTGGAAGCTCCTCACGGGCAAGCTGGGTAGCCGGATCCAGCTGGTCGGCGACGACCTGTTCGTCACCAACACGAAGATCCTGGCGGAAGGGATCGCGCGCGGGATCGCCAACGCGATCCTCGTGAAGCCGAACCAGATCGGTACGCTCACCGAGACGCTCGCGGCGATCGACATGGCGGACAAGGCGAAGTATGCGTCGGTCGTGTCGCACCGCTCGGGCGAGACCGAGGACTGCACGATCGCCGACCTCGCGGTGGCGACGGCGGCGACGCAGATCAAGACGGGGTCGATGTCACGGTCCGACCGCGTCGCGAAGTACAACCAGCTGCTGCGCATCGAGGCGGCGCTCGGGGACCGCGCGGCGTACGCCGGCCACGGTGCCTTCCCGGTGAGGGTCTGATAGAGTCTGCCGCCAATGAAGTGGCTGGCGGGAGTCCTCGTCGTCGCGGTGGTGCTGCTCCAGTACCGCCTGCTCGTGTCCGCCGACGGCATTCGCGAAATGCACCGGCTCGAGGCCGACGTCGCCGCGCAACGCAGCGAGAATGCGCTGCTCACCGAACGCAATGCCCGGCTCGCGGCCGAAGTGCGCGACCTGAAGCAGGGTCTCACGGCGCTCGAGGAACGGGCGCGCAGCGAACTCGGCATGGTCGCGCCGCGCGAATCGTTCTTCCAGGTGGTGCCGCGATCCGGCCCGGCTGCCGCCGCCGAGCCCCCCACGCGCACCGCGCAGCGTTGACCGGCCGGCGGCGCGCCTCCCGATGCGGTATGCGCTCGTGGTGCCGGCTGCCGGGTCTGGCCGGCGATTCGGCGCTTCCGTGCTGCGAAAGCAATATGAACCGCTCGCCGGCGCCACCGTGATCGAGCACGCGCTCACGCCTTTCCTGTTCGATGCACGCTGCCATCGCATCGTCGTGGCGATCGCGACCGACGATGCCGCCTGGCCACAGGTGGCGGCGCGCTGCGAGGCCCTCGGCACATGCCCGGTCGGCGCGGTGGCCGGCGGCGCCGAGCGTGCGGACAGCGTGCGCCGTGCGCTCGCGGCCGTACACGAAAGCGCGGAGGCGGACGAGTGGGTGCTGGTGCACGATGCCGCGCGGCCGTGCGTCTCGCGGGCGGAGATCGATGCGCTGATCGCCGCGGTCCTGCCGCATCCCGTCGGCGGACTGCTCGCGGTGCCGGTCGCCGATACGCTCAAGCGCGCGGTCGCGGGCGGGCACGACCCGCAGGTGGAGCGCACCGAGGCGCGCGAGGGCCTGTGGCGTGCGCTCACGCCGCAGATGTTCCGGCTCGGACCGCTGATGCAGGCGCTCGCGGTCGCGCAGGATGCGGGGCGTTCCCCGACCGACGAGGCGCAGGCCATGGAATGGGAGGGGCATGCGCCGCTCCTCGTCACCGGCGATGCCCGCAACATCAAGGTCACGACGCCGGCCGATCTCGCGCTCGCGGAGGCGCTGCTGCAGGGTTCGCCCGCGGCGACGAGGCGGCCGTCATGAGGATCGGCATCGGCATCGACGTGCACGCGTTCGGACCCGGCGACAGCGTCGTGATCGCGGGCGTGCGCGTGCCGTACGCGCGCGGCGTGGTCGCGCATTCCGACGGCGACGTCGCGCTGCATGCGCTCTGCGACGCATTGCTCGGCGCCGCGGGGCTCGGCGACATCGGCATGCATTTTCCGGACTCCGATCCGAAGTGGAAAGGCGCCGACAGCCGCGAGCTGACGCGCCACGTGATGGCGCTGCTGCGCGCGCGCCATTACCGCGTTGCAAACGCCGATCTGACGATCCTCGCCGAGGCGCCGCGCATCGGGCGCCATCGCGAGGCGATGCGCCGAAGCATCGCGCAATTGCTCGGTATCGGCGACGACCAGGTGAACATCAAGGCGACCACCACCGAGGGGCTCGGCTTCATCGGGCGCAACGAGGGGCTCGCGGCACAGGCGGTCGTGCTGCTGCACGCAGCCGGTTCCGAAGCGTCGGGTTGATGCACCCGGTTCCGGACCGGTGGCGCGCGCTCGCGCTCGAACCGCCGCGTGCATTCGGGACGCCGCCGATCGCGGGCCGGGTGCGCGTCGAGCCCCGGGATTTCATCGTCGACGAGGACCCGGGCTTCGCGCCGGCGGGCGAGGGGTCGCACCTGCTGTTGCGTGTCCGCAAGATCGGGGCGAACACCGAGTGGGTCGCACGCGACCTCGCGCGGCGCGCGCGCTGCCGGCCGTTCGAAGTGGGCTTCGCCGGGCTCAAGGATCGCCACGCGGTGACGACGCAGTGGTTCACGGTGCCGCGCGGCCGCGATGACCCGCAGGCGTGGTCGGGTATCGAAGGTGAGGGCTATGTCGTGCTCGAGGCGCATGCGCACCGGCGCAAGCTCCCGCGCGGCGCGCTCGCGGGGAATCGTTTCGAACTGCGCATCCGCGAGGTGAGTGGTGATCGGGCCGCGCTCGCGGCGCGGCTCGCCGGTATCGGTGCAAACGGTGTTCCCGATTATTTCGGGCCGCAGCGTTTCGGCCGCTCGCTCGCAAACCTCGCGCGCATCGCCGCGGGCGACTGGCGCACCGAACGTGCCTTCGCGCTGTCGGCGGCGAGGAGCCTCGTGTTCAATGCCGTGCTCGCGGCGCGTGTCGTGGACGGCAGCTGGGCGACGCTCGAGGCGGGCGATGTCGCCAACCTCGACGGCAGCGGCAGCGTGTTCGCGGTGGACGAGTGCGATGCGGCGCTGGCCGCGCGGGTCGCGGCGCTCGATGTGCATCCGACCGGGCCGTTGTGGGGTGTCGGCGATTCGCGGGCGGGTGGGCGTGTGGCCGCGCTCGAGGCGCAAGCGTCCGCGCAGTTCGCGCAGGTGTGCTCGACGCTCTGCGCCGAAGGCGTGCGCATGGCGCGCCGACCTTTGCGGGCCGCCGTGCGCGAACTCGCGCACGCATTCGAAGGCGATACGCTCGTGCTCGCGTTCCGCCTCACGGCGGGCAGCTTCGCGATGACGGTGCTGCGGGAGGTGGTCGGGTAGACATGGTGCCGGGTTTTCGGTTGTTCGGTTATTGCGCGGCTGCGCCGCAATAACCGAACAACCGAAAACCCGGCACCGTTCTCTCCGTTCGGTCGCCTCGTGCTGTCAACCGCGCACGCCGCCGGTCGTTGCCTGTCGATGGCACCTGGTGAATGCAGGAGGGATGCCTTGGCGCCACTCGACCTCGTAACCCGACCCGGCTGCCGCTGGCGTGGTGGCCTGCTTGCATCGCTCGCTGTCGCGCTCGCCGCTTGCGGAGGTGGCGGCGGCGGCAGTACGGACCCGGCTCCGCCGCCTCCGGGCCTGGCATCGATCGCGCTCTCGCCCCTGGCCGTGACCCTTGCGCCGGGCGGGTCGGCCTCGCTGAATGTGATCGGCACCTACAGCGATGGTTCGACGAAGACGCTCGCAGCCTCGGGTGAGACATTCACATCGTCAGACGGTGCCATCGTCGCTGTGAGTCCGGGCGGCGCCATCTCGGCAGCGCCCGATGCGGTGGACGGAGCGACGGTCACGATCCGTGCGCGGGACAATGCGTCGGGACTCATGACCGCTGCGAGCGCCTCGACGGTCGTGACGATCGCGGTGGGCAGCGATGGACCGCCGACGCCGAACAGCGCCACGGCAGTGGCGCAGACCGCCCTTGGAAACGCGGCCTGCACGGCGATCCAGCCCTTTTACTGGGAGATCGGCAACGGGGATGCGAGGCTTGCGAGCGGCAGCTCGACACAGGCCGGCGGGACGCCGCTGACGGCGGCCACGAAATTGCCGATCGCGTCGGCGTCGAAGTGGATCTACGGCATTTATGTGGTGCAGCGTCGCGGCGGCGCCGCGAACCTGACGGCGGAAGACATCAAGTTCCTCAATTTCACGAGCGGCTATACGTACATGGACACATCGGTCAGCCGCGCCACCTGCAGCGCGCCGGCGAGCGGGCCGAACAGCATCAATTATTGCCTGACGCTGCCATCTTCGACGCCGGGCAAGACCTACGCCAGCCACGACCCCGATACCGATGGGCTCTTCTTCTACAACTCGGGCCACGAAGAGAACCATGCGGGGCAGTTGCAGCCCGAGATCAACGATCTCGACGCATCGCTGCTCGGTGACGCCATCGTTGCCGGAATCGGCGTGAATGGCATCACGTTGCAATACAACCAGCCCCTGCTGGCGGGCGGCATCTATGCCAGCGCGAACGATTACGCACCGATCCTGCGCGCGATCGTCGGCGGGCGCCTCGGAATGCGCGATGCGCTCGGCACGCACGCGGTGTGCGCGTGGGTGGGGACAGGGTGCGATGCGGTGCGCAGCCCCGCCGTGACCGTGCAGTGGCACTACTCGATCGCGCATTGGGTCGAGGACGATCCCGCGACGGGCGATGGTGCGTTCAGCAGTCCGGGAGCTTTCGGCTTCTACCCGTGGATCGAGGCCAACAGGAGGTTCTACGGCGTCATCTCCCGGTTCGCGGGGTCCAGTGACGAGTTGCAGTCGGGGCTCGCATCATCGAGGTGCGGCCGCGAACTGCGCGCCGCCTGGGAGACCGGCACGGCGCAGTAGGCGTGAATCGTGGTGCCGGGCTTTCGGTTGTTCGGTTATTGCGGCGCAGCCGCGCAATAACCGAACAACCGAAAGCCCGGCACCATTCTCATCCCAGCAGGACGTACACCGCGCCGGTGCCGCCATCGACCTGCCGCGCCGAGGTGAACGCGAGAACCGCGCCCACCTGGCGCAGCAGGCCGTTCACCGTGTGCTTCAGCACCGGTCCGCGCTGCCCCGAGCGCAGGCCCTTGCCGTGCACGATCCGCACGCAGCGCAGCCGGCGCGCGATGGCCGAGGCGAGGAACGCCCGCAGTTCGGCCCTGGCGGCAACTGCCGTGAGCCCGTGCAGATCGATCTCCGCCTCGACGCGGAACTCCCCGCGACGGAGCTTGCGCAGCACCGTCTCCTGCACGCCCGTACGCCGGAAAACGAGCTCATCGCCGCTCTCGATGCCGCTTTCGGGCCAGGGGACGTCGAGCGATTCGGCGAGCACCGCCTCCCGATCGGCGTGCGCAAAGCGGGCACGCGCGGCGGGCCGGCGCCGGCGCGCCCCGGCACGCGGTTCGGCGCGCAGGAGCTTCGTGCCGCGCACCGCCTCGCGAAAGAGGCTCGGGTCGTCGTCGCCGGGGTCGTTGGCCACCATTTCCTCCGCAGGAACGCTTTCAGTATATTGACGCGCCCGAAAATCCTGAAAGCTTCCCGTTCGAGTGAAAATCCTGCTCGCCAATGACGACGGCTTCCGTGCCGAGGGCATCCGTCACCTGCGCCACGCGCTCGTGGGGGTCGCGGACCTGACGGTGGTCGCGCCGGACCGCAACCGCAGCGGCGCGAGCAACTCCCTGACGCTCGACGTGCCGCTGCGCGTCTTCACGGCCGAGGAGGGCGTCCATTACGTCGTCGGCACGCCGACCGACTGCGTGCACCTCGCGATCTCGGGCCTGTTCGACTTCGAGTTCGACATGGTCGTGTCGGGCGTCAACGATGGCGCAAACCTTGGCGACGACGTGCTCTATTCCGGCACGGTGGCGGCCGCGATCGAGGGGCGTTTCCTCGGACTCACGACGGTCGCGGTGTCGCTGTGCACCGAGCAGGGCGGCCCACGCCATTTCGCGACAGCCGCGCGCGTCGCGCGCGAGATCGTCGAGCGCCTGCTCGCGGAGCCGCTCGATCGCAGCATGATCCTCAATGTCAATGTGCCGGACCTGCCCTACGAGCAGCTGCGCGGCTTTCGCTCGACGCGCCTCGGCTACCGGCATCGATCCGAGCCGGTGATTCGTGCCACCGATCCACGTGGCCGCGATGTGTACTGGATCGGGCCGTCGGGCCCGGGAGAGGAAGCAGGCCCCGGTACCGATTTCCATGCGATCGCCGAGGGATTCGTTTCGGTGACGCCGCTGCAGATCGACCTGACGCGCCACGCCGCGCTCGGCACCGTGGCGCAGTGGCTCGACGGGAGGCCGCGTGGCTGACGTGCGCCTCGCCGGCATCGGCATGACCTCGGCCCGGACCCGCGATCGGCTCGTGCAGCGGCTCGCGGAACAGGGCATACGCAACCCCGCGGTGCTCGACCGTATCCGCAACGTGCCGCGGCATATTTTCGTCGACGAGGCGCTCGCGAGCCGCGCGTACGAGGATACGGCATTGCCGATCGGCCACGGCCAGACGATTTCCCAGCCCTATATCGTCGCGCGGATGACCGAGGCGCTGCTCGAGGGCGGGCCACTCTTCAACGTGCTCGAAGTCGGCACCGGCTGCGGCTACCAGACGGCGGTGCTCGCGCCGCTCGTCGACAAGCTCTACAGCATCGAGCGCATCGAGCCGTTGCTGAAGCGTGCGAAGGAACGCGTCCGCGAGCTCGGCATCAAGAACGTGCGCTTCCGCCACGGTGACGGCTATCGCGGCTGGCCTTCGCACGCGCCGTTCGACGGCATGCTGGTCGCCGCCGCGCCGCTGCGCGTGCCCGACGCGCTGCTCGAGCAACTTAAGGTGGGCGGCCGGCTGATCGTGCCGGTCGGACCCGAGGGAGCGCAGGAACTCGTGCGCTTCACGCGGCGCGAGCTGAAGGTCGAGCGACAGGCGCTCGGGCCGGTTTCATTCGTGCCCCTGCTGGAAGGCACAACCTGAATAAAATAGCGTAACTGTTTGTAACAGAACGAGTTAATGCTGTACTTGCGTGATAGTACAGGCCATGCCTAACATGGCGCCCCCAGGCACACGGCGAGAAGGCACAGGGGTTTCGGGGGAGTCGGCGAGTAGAAGAAGCAGACGAAGAAGTAGAAGAACAAGCGACCACGATCGCCCGGGTCTGTCAGCTACGGGCGATCGGCTTACGAAGTAACGAGCTTTCCCTCCTGTGTCTTCTCTCGGTGCGCCTGCTACGGCAGGAGCGCGAGGATCACCCGCCGGTCTTCCTGCGCGAGCACATTGTAGGTGCGGCACGCAGCGCCGAATTCCATCACTTCGAGCCCGATGCCTCGCGAACCAAGGAGCGCCCGCAGCGCCGCGGGCGGCCATGCGACCGGTGCGGGCATGCCGACGATCACGACTTCCGGTGAGAGCGCAAGGATCGGTGCGAAGTGCGACTCCTCGAGTGTGCCGCCGCTGCGGGCCGTCCAGTCGGTCACGATCGATTGCGCCCCGACGATCAGCGGCGCCGCGTAACGCATCTCGCCGATCACGACATCGGCCTCGCCGTGACTGCGGATCAGGTGGATGTCGCTGCGCGAGGTCAGTGTCAGTTGCATTTCGGTACGATACGACATCGTGTCCGGTTTCGTCGTCATCCTGCCGGTGCTGCCGGCGGCCGCACGTGCGGCCCTCGCGCCCTCGCTCGCCCGGGGCCGACCCGTGCCGCTCGCGAACGGTGACTGGCGCGCCTGGCTCACGCAGCGCGTCGGGCGCGCGGACCTCGCCGCGCAACCTCCCGCCGGGCTCGCGGCCGGCGCCTTCGGCGTCGCGCGCGAAGCTGCCTGGTTCGCGACGCCGGTCGCGCTCCTCGCCGCGCACGATCACGTGCGGATGCCGGTGACGGGCTGGCTCGCGCTCGAGGCCGCGGAAGCGGAATCGCTGGCCACGGATTTCGCGCGTGTCTTCGCGGGTTCGGGCCTGTCGCTCGTCCCGGCCGGCGCTGAGGGTTTCCTGCTCACGGGCATCGAGGCGACCGCGGAGACCGTCGATCCGGCGCGCGTGCTCGGCGGCGATATCGCGCCGTGGCTGCCGGCGGGCGCGGGCGCGGCGCCACTGCGGCGCCTCGGCGTCGAAATCGAAATGTGGTTGCACGAACACGCGGTGAACCGCGCGCGCACGCGGCGCGGCGCCGACGCGATCTGCGGCCTCTGGCTCTGGGGTGGCGCGGCGCATGGCCCGGCGTCATCGCCGGCGATGGCGTCGCCCGCGACGCCCGTTGCCGCACCCGCGCGCGTGCCGCGCGGTTACGGCAGCGATGCCTGGCTTCGCGGCCTGTGGAGCGCAATGGGTCGCGCGCTCGAGGGTCCGGCGCACGCGTTCGACGCGTTCGAACTGTCGGGTGACCTCGATACGATCGCGGTCGTGCGCGATGCGGTCGACGGGAACGCCGCGGCACGCTGGATCGAGCCGGCGCTCGCGGCGCTCGCGGCGCGACGCACGCGCACCGTCCTCGTGGTCGCGGACGGCCGCACGTTTCGCTTCGGGCGCTTCGATCTCGTGAAGCCCTGGCGTCGCCGCGTCGCGTGGGCCGTGCCCGCGTGACGCTGCGGATCGAACGACGATCGGCGGTCGATGGCGACGCGTCCTGGGGACGCGGGCTGCATCCGGTCCTGCGGCGCATCTATGCCGCGCGCGGCGTGCGTGGCGATGACGATCTGTCGTTGTCGCTGTCGACGCTGCTGCCGGTCGGGACGCTCGACGGCGTGGACGCCGCGGTCGAGCTGCTGCTCGCACATCGCGGTGCGGGCCGCAAAGTGCTCGTGGTCGGCGATTTCGACGCCGACGGCGCGACGAGCTCGGTGCTGATCGTGCGGGCGCTGCGCGCCTGGGGCTTTGCCGCCGTCGATTTCCTCGTGCCGAACCGCTTCGAGTTCGGCTATGGGCTGACGCCCGAGATCGTGGCACTCGGCGCCGAGCGCGCACCGACCCTGATCGTGACGGTCGACAACGGCGTGGCGAGCCTGGCAGGCGTCGCCGCGGCGCGCGCGCGCGGCATCGATGTGCTCGTCACCGACCACCACCTCCCGGGCGCCGAGCTGCCCGCCGCGAACGTGATGGTCAATCCCAATCTCGCGGGCAGCCGCTTCGCCAGCCGTACGCTGGCGGGGGTCGGCGTCGCGTTCTACGTGATGGTCGCGCTGAAGCGCGCGCTCGATGCCGCGGGCCTCGTCGACCCTGCGGCACCCCCGCCCGCCGAGTGGCTCGATCTCGTCGCGCTCGGCACGGTCGCCGATGTCGTGCCGCTCGACCGCAACAACCGCGTGCTCGTCACGCAGGGCCTCGCGCGGATCCGTGCGGGCCGCTGCGTGCCCGGGATCCGCGCGCTGCTCGATATCGCGAAGCGCGACCGCGCGGATCTCGTGGCCGCCGACCTCGGCTTCGCGATCGCGCCGCGGCTCAACGCCGCCGGGCGCCTCGATGACATGTCGATCGGCATCCGCTGCCTGCTCGCCGATCGCGAGGCGGATGCGCGCGCGCTGGCGGCGCGCCTCGACCAGCTGAACGCCGAGCGGCGCGCGATCGAGTCGCGGATGCAGGCGGAAGCCCTCGCCGCCGTGCGGCAGCTCGGCACGCTCGCCACGCCCGGCAGCCGGTCACGCGCCGGCGTCTGCCTTTACCACGGTGAGTGGCACCAGGGCGTCGTCGGCCTTGTCGCGAGCCGGGTGAAGGAGCGCGTGCGACGCCCGGTCGTCGCGTTCGCGAACGGCGGCGACGGCCTGCTGCGCGGCTCGGCGCGTTCGGTCGCGGGCGTGCACGTGCGTGATGTGTTCGAGAACATCGCGGCGACGCACCCCGGACTCATCGTGCGCTTCGGCGGCCACGCGATGGCCGCCGGGCTCACGCTCGAGCCGGCGCGGCTCGACGCGTTCGCCGCCGCCTTCGATGCGGAAGTCGCGCGCTGGCTCGGCGCCGGCGCCGACGTCGACCGGCTCGACACGGACGGCGAACTCGACGCCGCCGACCTGTGCCTCGCGACGGCCGAGGCACTGCGTCGCGGCGGGCCCTGGGGCGCGGCGTTCCCGGAGCCGGTGTTCGATGGCCGGTTCACCATCGAGCGCGCGCGCGTCGTCGGCGAGAAGCACGTCAAGATGTGGGTGGAGACGGCCGGCGGAGCGCGGCGTTACGATGCGATCGCCTTCAACCTGCTGGCCGACAGTGCCGCGTGCCTGCCCGCGGGCGAGGTGCACCTCGTGTATCGCCTCGACGTGAATGTCTACCAGGGCGAACGGCGGCTGCAGCTGCTGGTCGACCACGTGCTGCCCGCCTGATAAAATTTCACCGATGGAAGTCAGCCAGCTGAAGCGCACGCTCAGGGATCTCGACGAGCGCGCGCGTTCGTTACGGGGGTTTCTTTGAGTACGACAGCAAGGTCGAGCGCCTCGAAGAAGTAAACCGCGAGCTCGAAGACCCCGCCGTCTGGACCGATCCCGACCGCGCGCAACTGCTCGGCAAGGAACGCGCGAGGCTCACCGCGGACATCGGCGAACTCGACCGCGCCACGGGCGCGATCTCGGACGCGGCCGAACTGCTCGAACTCGCCGAGGCGGAGAACGACGAATCCGCCGCGCGCGACATCGAACGCGAATCCGGCGGCCTCGAGCAGGCCGTGCGCCGGCTCGAATTCAAACGCATGTTCCGCGGCGAAATGGATCCGAACAACGCCTACCTCGATATCCAGGCGGGCGCCGGCGGCACCGAAGCGCAGGACTGGGCGCAGATGCTGATGCGCATGTACATCCGCTGGGCGGCAACGCGCGGCTTCGGGTGTGAGGTGATCGACTCGAGCGCCGGGGAAGTCGCGGGCGTGAAGAGCGCCTCGCTCGAGATACGCGGCGAGTACGCCTATGGGTGGTTGCGCACCGAGACGGGCGTGCATCGCCTCGTGCGCAAGTCGCCGTTCGATTCGGGCAACCGGCGCCACACCTCGTTCGCCTCCGTGTTCGTCTCGCCCGAGATCGACGACGACATCGCGATCGAGGTGAACCCGGCCGACATCGAGATGGACGTGTTCCGCTCGAGCGGCGCGGGCGGCCAGCACGTCAACAAGACCGAATCCGCCGTGCGCCTGCGCCACATCCCCTCCGGCATCGTGGTCGCGTGCCAGAACGAGCGCAGCCAGCACAAGAACCGCTCGACCGCGATGAAGATGCTGAAGGCGAAGCTCTATGAGCTCGAAGTGAACAAGCGCAACGCCGCGGCGAAGGTGCTCGAGGATTCCAAGTCCGACGTCAGCTGGGGCAACCAGATCCGCTCCTACGTGCTCGACCAGTCGCGCATCAAGGACCTGCGCACCGGCGTCGAGGTCGGCAACACGCAGGCGGTGCTCGACGGCGACCTCGACCAGTTCATGGAAGCATCACTCAAGGCGGGGCTCTGACAGCGTGACCAACGAAGCATCCGGCGGCGACGAGAACCGGCTGATCGCCGAGCGGCGCGCGAAGCTCGCGGCGCTGCGCGGCAAGGGGCCGGCCTACCCGAACGACTTCCGGCGCGATGCGCTCGCCGCGCAGATCGAGGCGAGCTACCACGACAAGGGCGCCGAATGGCTCGAGGCGAATCCGGTGCACGTGCACGTCGGCGGGCGGCTGATGGCGAAGCGCGTGATGGGCAAGGCGAGTTTCGCGAAGCTCGCGGACCGGAGCGGCCGGATCCAGGTCTTCCTGCAGAAGGACGCCCTCGGCGAGGCCTACGACGCGTGGAAGGACTGGGATGTCGGCGACATCCTCGGCGCCGAAGGGGTCCTCTTTCGCACGAAGACCGGCGAGCTCTCGGTGCGCGCGACGCGCGTGCGACTGCTCGCGAAATCGCTGCGACCGCTTCCCGACAAGTGGCACGGCCTCGCCGATACCGAGACGCGCTACCGGCAGCGCTACGTCGACCTGATCGTCAACGAGGACAGCCGGCGCGTGTTCGCCGAGCGCGTGGCGATCATCCGTTACCTGCGCGCGTTCCTCGACGCACAGGACTTCATGGAAGTCGAGACGCCGATGATGCAGCCGATTCCGGGCGGGGCGGCGGCACGGCCGTTCGTCACGCACCACAACGCGCTCGGCCTCGACATGTTCCTGCGCATCGCGCCGGAGCTTTACCTGAAGCGCCTGGTCGTCGGCGGCTTCGAGCGCGTCTACGAGATCAACCGCAATTTCAGGAACGAGGGGCTGTCGACGCAGCACAACCCCGAGTTCACGATGCTCGAGCTCTACTGGGCCTACGCGGACTATCGCGACCTGATGGACCTCGTCGAGCGGGTGATGCGCGGCATCGCCGGGAGCGTGCGCGGCACGTGCCGCTTCGAGTACCAGGGCCGCGCCTACGACCTCGAGGCGCCGTTTCGCCGCGTGACGATCGAAGCGGCGATCCTCGAGCACAATCCCGGCATCGATCCGCTGTCGCTGCGGGATGTCCCGTACCTGCGCCGCTGGTGCGAGCGGCTCGGCATCGCGCCCGGCAAGCACGATGGCGCCGGCAAGCTGCAGATCGAAATTTTCGAGAAGACGGCCGAACATACGTTCATCGACCCGACTTTCGTGCACGCCTATCCGGCCGAGGTGTCGCCGCTGTCGCGCGCCAACGATGCGGATCCCTTCGTCACGGACCGCTTCGAGTTCTTCGTCGCGGGGCGCGAGCTCGCCAACGGCTTCTCCGAGCTGAATGACCCGGAGGACCAGGCCGAGCGCTTTCGCGCGCAGGTCGCGCGCAAGGAAGCGGGCGATGAGGAAGCGATGTACTACGACGCCGATTACGTGCGCGCGCTCGAATATGCGATGCCGCCGACCGCGGGGCTCGGCATCGGCATCGACCGCCTCGTGATGTTCTTCACCGATTCGCCTTCGATCCGCGACGTGCTGCTGTTCCCGCAGATGCGGCCGGAAGCCTGAGCGGGCGTGACGCCTCAGTCCGGCAGCGCATAGGGAAGCGGCAGCGACCGCGCTTCGACAGGCGTCGCGGCCGGTTCGCGTGGCGCATCCTGCGCCAGCTCGCCGGGGGCGGCGGGATCGGCCGCGGTGAGCGGCGCGACGGCGAGGAATTCGGTGTCGCCGTCCGCGAGCGCGACCGCGTCGACGACCTGGAACGCGCGCCCGTCGGCGAGCCTGCCGGTGCTGCCCGGGACGAGCGCCGTGCGGGACCCCGTCGCCGCGCGAAAGCGCTGCATGCGCCGCTTGACGCGGCCCCGATAGTGCGCGCGCGCGACGATCTCCTGGCCCGTGTAGCAGCCCTTGTCGAACGCGATGCCGCCGACGAGATCGAGGTTCAGCATCTGCGCGACGAACACTTCGCTCGTGGCGGGGTAGACCTGCGGCAGGCCCGCGGCGATGTCGAGCGCGCGCCAGGCTGCGCGCGCTGCCAGCGCCGCATCGTCCACCGCGCCGCCCGGCGCCGGCTCGATCCGCAGCTCACGGCGTCGATCTTCGTGCACGGCGCCGATGACCTGCAGTACTTCGCTGTCGTCCGCGAGCGTGACCTTGGCGCGCAGGACGTAGCGACGCAGCCGCGCAGCGACCGCCGCGACGAGTTCGCGCGGCAGCACGCAGTGCACGCCATCGACGGCGGGCACGAGGCGCAGCACCGCGATGACACGGCCCTGCGGATTGTGATAGCCCGCGTAGCGCCACGCGTGCGCATCGAGCCGTGTCACATCCTGCGAGAGTTGCCCCTGCAGGAAGGGGACCGCGTCGCGGCCGCGCGCGGTGAGCACGCCGAGATCCGCGAGTCGACATTGTCCGTGGAATGGGTTCACCGTGCCCGCGTCGTGGCCGCGCATGTGGAGAGGGTGGGCGAATTCTGGCAGAATTCCGGGCCATGCCGCAGCCGGTCGATACACCCGACGAAACCACCCCGACCGAGGCTGCACCGGCGCCCGCGCCGGCACCACGGGAAATCGACGGGCCGGAAGGACCCGAACCGACGCGCTACGGCGACTGGGAGCGGCGCGGCCGCTGTATCGACTTTTGATTTCGGGAGATCGCATGCGCCCACGGCCACTGTCGCCGCACGTCAGCGTGTACCGGTTCCAGTACACGATGATCGGCTCCTTCACGCATCGCATGACCGGCATCGGGCTGGCTTTCGGCCTGATCGTGCTCGCCTGGTGGCTCGCCGCCGCCGCCGGCGGCGCGGCGGCCTACGGCGATGCGAGCGCGATCCTCGGCAGCGTTCCCGGCAAGGTGCTGCTCGCGCTGTGGCTGCTCGCGTTCTGCTACCACCTCTTCAACGGCATTCGCCACCTCGCGTGGGATCGCATCTTTGGTTTCGAGAAGCGCGAGGCGCGGCGCAGCTTTCGCGTCGTGATCCTCGCCGCGCTGGTCCTGTTCGTCGCACTCGCTTGGTTCCTGTTCTTCCGCGGCACCGGGGTGGCGCCATGAGCCTGCGTTCACCGCTCGGCGAGGCGCTCGGCCGCGGCCCGGCGCACGATGGCGTGCACCACTGGATCGTGCAGCGCGTGACCGCGGTGGCGCTCGCCGTGCTCACCGTGTGGTTCGTGTTGTCACTCGTGCAGCTGCCGCTCGCCGATCACGCGCGCGTCAGCGCCTGGATCGCCGAGGGCAGCCATCCGGTGTGCATCGCGCTGCTCGTCATCACCGCGACCTGGCATTCGCGGCTCGGCGTGCAGGTCGTGATCGAAGACTATGTCCACGGCCGGCACAGCAAGGTCGTGCTGCTGATCGTCAATGTATTCGCGCATGTACTGGTGGCGGCGATCGCCTTGCTCGCGGTGCTGCGTCTCGTGCTGCGGAGCTTCGGATGAGCGACTACGCCTTCATCGACCACACTTACGATGTCGTCGTCGTCGGCGCCGGCGGCGCCGGCCTGCGCGCGACGCTGGGACTCGCCGAGGCCGGCCTCAAGACCGCGTGCATCACCAAGGTGTTCCCGACCCGCAGCCACACGGTGGCCGCGCAGGGCGGCATCAGCGCCGCGCTCGGCAACATGGGCGAGGACGACTGGCGCTTCCACTTCTACGACACCATCAAGGGCTCGGACTGGCTCGGCGACCAGGACGCGATCGAGTTCATGTGCAAGGAGGCGCCGGCCGCCGTCATCGAGCTCGAGCACTACGGCGTGCCGTTCTCGCGCACCGAGGACGGGCGCATCTACCAGCGCCCGTTCGGCGGCATGACGACCCACTACGGCAAGGGCATCGCGCAGCGCACCGCCGCGGCGGCCGACCGCACCGGCCACGCGATGCTGCACGCGCTCTACCAGCAGTCGATCCGCCACAACGCCGAATTCCACGTCGAGTTCTTCGCGATCGATCTCGTCATGGAAGGTGACGCCTGCCGCGGCGTCGTGGCGCTCGATCTGGCGACCGGACGCGTGCATCGCTACCGCGCGCACGCCGTGATCCTCGCGACCGGCGGCTATGGGCGCGCCTTCTTCACCTGCACGTCCGCGCATACCTGCACCGGCGATGGCGGCGGCATGGCGCTGCGCGCCGGGCTGGCGCTGCAGGACATGGAGTTCGTGCAGTTCCACCCGACCGGCATCTACGGCGCCGGCTGCCTGATCACCGAGGGCGTGCGCGGCGAGGGCGGCTATCTCACGAACTCGAAGGGCGAGCGCTTCATGGAGCGCTACGCGCCGAACGCGAAGGACCTCGCCTCGCGCGATGTCGTCAGCCGCGCCATGACGATCGAAGTGCGCGAAGGGCGCGGCGTCGGCGAGCACCGCGATCACATCCACCTGCACCTCGAGCACCTCGGGCCGGAAGTGATCCACGAGCGCCTGCCGGGCATCGCTGACACCGCGCGCATCTTCGCCGGCGTCGATGTCACGAAGGAGCCGATTCCGGTGCAGCCGACCGTGCACTACAACATGGGCGGCATTCCCTGCAACATCCACGGCGAAGTGGTGACCGTGAAGAATGGCGACCCCGACACGATCGTGCCGGGACTCTTCGCGGCGGGCGAGGCCGCGTGCGTGTCGGTGCACGGCGCGAACCGGCTCGGTTCCAATTCGCTGCTCGACATCGTGATCTTCGGCCGCGAGGCGGCGCGCCATATCGCCTCGCTCGTGAAGCCGGGCGAGCGCCACCGGCCGCTCGCGAAGGACGCCGGCGATTTCGCCGTCGCGCGGCTCGACCGGCTGCGAAACGCGAACGGCGCGCGGCCGACGGCGGAGATCCGCCGCGAGATGCAGCGGATCATGCAGGCCGATGCCGCGGTGTTTCGCACCGAGCAGTCGCTGCGCGAAGGTTGCGGGAAGCTCGCGAAGACCCACGCGTCTTTCGCCGACGTGCGCGTCAGCGATCGTTCGCTCATCTGGAACACCGACCTCGTCGAAACGCTCGAACTCGACAACCTGCTCGGGCAGGCGGTGGCGACGATCCACGCCGCGGAGAACCGCCGGGAGAGCCGCGGCGCGCACGCGCGCGAAGACTACCCGGAGCGCAACGATGGCGAATGGATGAAGCACACGCTGATCCGGGTCGATGCACAGGGCCGCACGCAGATCGACTACCGGAAAGTGCACCTCGACACGCTGACCCGGGACGTTGAGACCGTGCCGCCGAAGCCGAGGGTGTACTGATGGCCAATTTCCGCCTTCCCGCCAATTCCCGCATTCGCCGCGACGGCAAGGTCTTCAAGGCCCCGGCGGGCGCGAAAAAGGTCCGCACGTTCCGCATCTATCGCTTCGACCCCGATTCGGCGGAGAACCCGCGCCTCGACACCTACGAGGTCGACATGGGCAGCTGCGGGCCGATGGTTCTCGATGCCTTGATCAAGATCAAGAACGAGGTCGACAGCACACTCACCTTCCGTCGCTCGTGCCGCGAGGGCATCTGCGGCAGCTGCGCGATGAACATCGACGGCCTGAATACGCTCGCCTGCACCAGGGCCTGCGACGATATTTCGGGCGACGTCGCGATCTATCCGCTGCCGCACATGCCGGTCGTGAAGGACCTCGTGCCCGATCTCACCCAGTTCTATGCGCAGTACGCATCCATCAAGCCGTGGCTGCAGACGCACACGCCGGCGCCCGCCGACGGCGAGCGACTGCAATCCAAGGCCGACCAGGAAAAGATCGACCGGCCGTCGGCGTGCATCCTGTGCGCCTGCTGTTCGACTTCCTGCCCGAGCTACTGGTGGAACTCGGACCGCTATCTCGGGCCCGCCGCGCTGCTCGCCGCGTATCGCTGGATCATCGACAGCCGCGACGAGGCGACCGGCGAGCGGCTCGATGCGCTCGAGGATCCGTTCAAGCTCTACCGGTGCCACACGATCATGAACTGCACCGAGGCCTGCCCGAAGGACCTGAATCCCGCCAAGGCGATCGCCGAGATCAAGAAGCTGCTCGCCGAGCGCAAGAACTGATGACGCAGGACCCCGACGTGCGGCGCCTTCAGTGGCGCTGCCGCCGCGGCATGAAGGAACTCGACCTGCTCCTCGGGCGATTCGTGGCCCACGGGTTCGCGGCGGCGTCGAACGAGGATCGCGCGGCATTCATCCGCTTTCTCGAGTTGCCGGATCCCGAGCTCGCGGCGTATCTCCTCGGGGGTGTCATGCCGTCCGATCCCGCCTTCGCCCGCCTCGTCCGCACGCTCCGGGACCCTTCGGCGCCGCCGGGCTGATGCGCCGCGCAGCTTCGTGCTGCGGCCGTCTTCCGTGCTCCTCGCCGCACTCGCGGGCTGGCTCGTCGTGGCAAGCGCCGGGATTGTCGCCGCGGGAGGGCTCGCGCCGGGCCTGCGCCTCGCGCTCGTGGCTGCCCTCTGGGCACTCGGCGGGCCGGCGCTGTGGCGTGAGGTGGCACTGCGCTCGCGCACCTCGGTTCGCCAGCTCGTGCATCGGGGCCGGCGCGACTGGCAGCTCCATGACGGCGGCGGGGTGATGCCGGCGCTACCGCAGCCGTACGGCATGACGCTCGGGGCCGTGGTGTGGCTCGCGTTCGCGACCGCCCGGGGCAGGCGCCGTGCGTGCGTGATCGACCGCGCCCTGGCGGTTCGCCTGCGCTTCGCAGGCGGCGGATCCGGGGCTGCCCGCGGCCGGGCTGCTAGACGGAAGTTCCAAGCGCCGGCGACAGGTATTGCGTTGTGACTCAGCAGGTTGGCGCATTGCTCGGTGTCGTGCGAGTGGCTACACGGTGATGGACTGCAGGAGCTGAAGCGCGCGCTGCTGAGTGGGA
>JABAQN010000008.1 GCA_019187495.1 Steroidobacteraceae bacterium | reverse complement strand
TGGCTTCCGGTTGTTCGAACATGGCGCCAGCCGTGCCGTTCCAGGAGCTTGATGATCTCGCGGACCTTCACGCAGCTGACACTCCCAAGCGCGGCCTAACGATCGAGCTGAGCGGCGGCGGGACAGGATGTCCCGCCTGGCACTTTATCGACACCAATTGCGCTGACCGATCGCGTCATGGACGACGCTCCTCCCGTCCGCTCGAGCGAGCTGTTATACGGCATGTCCGCAACTCACTCCGAAGCTGACCCCGTTATCTTGCGCAGAGATTAACTCTCGCTGTATTACCGAGCAACGAAGCCACGAAGGAGGCTGGAACGCTTCAATATTCGACGACGCAGCGGCGCGTTGCCGCCACCGTCACCGCCGGGGTCACGGCGAGGCATGGACTGGCTCACTACGACAGCCGGGGCCGGCGCTTTGAACCACCCCCGCGCCGGCACTTTATGCTTGGGATTGACGTGACGCTTCGCGCATCGCCCCTCGAGATGGCACGCCGGCCTTACGCGCTGAGCGTCGCCGTTGAAGCGCCGCGACCTTTCCTCATCGTGACCGCGACGATTGGGCGCCGCGGATCGGAGGGATCCTCTTCTGCAGCAGATCGACTACGAGGAGCCGATCAGCTTCCTCGTTCATGCCGTATAACGCCGCAGTTCAGCGGCGGCGCGCTGCCGTGTGAAGCGCGCCGCGTGTGCATAATGAAATGACGCACACGCGGTGTCGCCGCGATATCGTTTCACCGTCCGCTGCAACTGCTTGTTAGGCGGCTGGCACACCGCAGAAAAGAACTTACGCATGGGCTTTCCAACTCGCCGGCAACTGCAAGCCCTTTGAGTTCGCGTGCTCGGCAGCTGCCTGCTGAGCAACTGCGGTGCTATCCGCAACTAATGCGTGCTCGGGTTCCACTTTGAACCACCCATGACTACGAACCTGCTCCCCCGCGTCGCGCCACGCAACCCAAGCAAAGTATCGAAAGCCGAGCAGCTTGTTCGGCCGACGATAGACTTCTTGGACTACGCACCGATCGGCGCTCACTCGAAATGCCACGACGTCGCCCGCAACCTCGTGCGGCGTCTCGGGCTCCGATGTGGGCTGGAGGAAGGCGTCGATTAGGACGTGCGATGCCATGTCCGTTGCCGCCTAACTACTAATTGGGTGGGGAAGATAGTGGGATATATCGCAGCAAATACACGAGATAATCGGCTGGCGAATCCTCGAGATGCCTGATTTGATTGACGAAAAGATCATGTCGAGCGATATAACTCCCCGTGCCGAATCCTACCCCCGCCCGCGGCCTCCTCGCCACCACCCGCGACCTGATGCGGACACGGCACATGAGTCTTCGCACCGAGAAAGCCTACTTGCACTGGATCCGGCGTTATGTCGACTTTCACGGCCGCCAATCTCCGCAAGCACTTGGACCGGCGGCGATCGAATCCTTCCTGACCGACCTCGCGATGCGTCTGCACGTCGCGGCCTCGACTCAGAATCAGGCGCTGGCCGCGATTCTCTTCCTCTACAAGCAAGTACTGGCCACCGATCTTCCGTGGCTCGAGAACATCGTGCGCGCGTCGAAGCCGCGGCACTTGCCGGTCGTGCTGTCGCGCGACGAGGTGCGGCGGGTGCTCGCGGAGCTGCGCGGCACGCCATGGCTCGTCGCGAGCCTTCTCTATGGCGGCGGCTTGCGGCTACACGAGGGGCTTGCGCTGCGCGTGAAGGATGTCGACATCGAGCGCTGCGAACTCGTCGTGCGCGACGGCAAGGGCCGCAAGGACCGCATCACGACACTTCCGCAGAGCCTGCGCGATCCACTCCTCGGGCACTTTGCGCGCCTGCGCGAATGGTTCGACAATGAGCGGCGCCAATCGCGGCCCGGCGTGTCGGTGCCGTTCGCCCTGGCACACAAGTACCCGCAGGCGCCGACAAGCTGGGCCTGGCAGTATGTGTTCCCGTCGGTGTCGATTTGCAGCGATCCCTACTCCGGCCGGCCCGTGCGCCACCACGCGCACCCCAGCTCAATCCAGAGTGCGGTCGCACGCGCCGTGCGCAAGTCGGGCGTGCTCAAGCCCGCGAGCTGCCACACCTTTCGGCACTGCTTCGCGACCCACTTGCTGGAATCCGGCTACGACATTCGCACCGTGCAGGAGCTGCTGGGCCACAGCGACGTGAAGACGACGATGATCTACACGCACGTCCTGAACCGTGGCGGCCGGGCGGTGCGCAGTCCGCTCGACTGACCAAAGGCGCCGGGAAAGCACATGCTCTCGCGCGCGGCACGGATGTCGGACTACGACCACCTCCGGCGTCCTTGGCCCGATGCACTCGCACCAGGGAGCACCTCCATGCCGCGATTCATCGCGTATCTCGGTTTCGAAGGAACCTGCGCCGAAGCCGGTACAGGCCCGCCGTGGACGCAACCCGCTCGATTCTATTCAGCGAGCGTCGCGCCCGAGCCGCCCATTTCCTTCGGAATGTCCTTGAACTTGGGCAACCCGTCCTTCATCCGCAGCTTCGTTTCCTGGTAATGGACGTGGACGCCGGCCCGGTGCGGGAAATCGGGGATCACCGCGGCATAGACATCGACGAGGTTCCACTTCGGGTGGTCGGTGAAGAGATGCCCGCCGCAGGTCTTGCACCACTTGCGGTAGCTCGCCTCGGTCTTGTTCCACATGCCGATCTGGTCCGCGCCCTTCGTGACCTCGAGCGCCTCGGGCTTCCACAATGAAAAAGCGTTGACCGGCCCGGCCGACCATGTGCGGCACGACTCGCAGTGGCAATAGCCCATCGCGGCCGGCTCACCGGTGACGGTGAATTGCACAGCGCCGCAGAAGCAGCTCCCCTTGTACTTTTTATCGTCCATGGTCCATCCCTCCCTTGACCGTTCAACCATGACGCTGGAGTGGCGCACTCAAGACGCGAGGCCGGCGCCCTCGACCTCATTCGCCGCCGCGGCCCGCAGCAAGCGGTCGCGGATCGCATCCCACTTTTCATCCCCCGGTACTTCCTGCACGAGGATCTGCTCGCACCCCGCCTTGTCGAGCGTGCGCAGGTTGGCGTAGAGATCGTGCGCGAAGGCGTCGGCGCGCCGGCCGGCGTTGATCCACGTGACCGACGGATAGGTCTTGAGCGGCAGGCGCTGCGCGAGTACCGCGATCCGCCGGCCGCCTTCGGAAGCGTCCTCGGTGCGCGTATCGATTTCATCGGCCGGCACGATCGTCATCGGGGTCGCGGGCGCGTAGTGCACCGGCGCGCTGCCCGGGACGCGCGGCGTGGCGCCGGGTGTGCCGACCTGCACGTCGCCCACCACCTGCCGCAACTGCGCGAGGGTGACGGCACCGGGCCGCAGGAGCCGTACGCCTGACGGCTCGATGGCGACGATCGTCGATTCGAGCCCGACCTGTGATTCGCCACCGTCGAGCACGACGCGTACCGCGTCGCCGAGTTCGTCGCGCACGTGTTCCGCGCGGGTCGGCGATATGCGCCCGTGGCGATTGGCCGACGGCGCCGCGATGCCGCCTCCGAATGCGGTCAGGAGTTGCTGCGCCATCGGATGCGCGGGCACGCGCACGGCGACGGTATCCTGGCCGCCGGTCACGATGTCGTGCACGTTCGGGTTGCGCGGCAGGACCAGCGTCAGCGGGCCCGGCCAGAATCGCGCCCCCAGCGCCTGCGCCACGTCCGGCACTTCGCGCACCCAGCGGTGCAGGTACTTCGGGCTGTCGAGGTGGACGATGACCGGGTGGGTCGTCGGGCGACCCTTGGCCTCGAATATCTTCTTCACCGCCGCCGGGTTCTGCGCATTGGCGCCGAGCCCGTAGACCGTTTCGGTGGGGAACGCCACGAGCTCGCCGTCACGGAGCGCCGTGACCGCCTCATCGATTTCGGCCTGTGTGGCGCGGACGATACGGACCATCCTGCCATTCTACCAATCTCCGTGCCGGCGAAGACTTCCTATTCCAGCGAAAACCGCTCCCAGCGATCGCCGATCCGGCGCAGCTCGTAGGCCGGCCAGTAATGCTTGTCGAGCTTCAGCGTGATCACGTCCGGTGCGTTGTTCCACGCGATGGTTTTCAGGCGCACCGCCGAGCGATCGGGGCGCCCCGTCACGGCCTTCAGGAACGAGTCGAGATCCGGTGTCGCCTGTCCGTCCACTTCGACGATGCGCCGGCCGGGGAAGAGCCCCGAGCGGGTCGCGGGCGAGCCGTAGGCGAAATAGGCGACATAAACCCCTTCGGGCGGGATCCCGCGCTGGGCGAGCATCGCGCGATGCGGCACATGCAGCGTGGCCCCCGCCCACAGCACGACACGATCGAGGTCGACCCCCGACAAGGCCGCCGTCCGGACCGCGATATCGCGGGCCTCGGTGCCGCGCCAGACCGTGACGTTCACCGACTCCTTGTCCGCGACTGCCCGCTCCACGTCACGAAAGTGGGTGACGACCTTGCCGTCGATCGCGAGCAGCAGGTCGCCCTGTTGCAGCTGGCGCGCGGCGTCCGACCCGCCGACGAGGCGGGTGATGGTGAGTACCCGCCGCGCTCCGACATTCGCGATCTCGAGTTTCCTGACCCACTCGTCCGTGAGACCGAGTCGGCGTGCCGCCGCGAGCGGTTGCGGAAAGAGTTCCGCTTCGAGCGAGTAGATCGGGCGATGGCTGTGCACGCGCTCGAGCATGTCGGCGACGACGTCGATCGGCACGCCCCGATTCTCCTGCACCACTTCGCGGCCGCTCTCGGACGCGAAGCTCGACCACGTTCCGGCGACCGCGCCCGATTTGTCGAGCAGCACGCCGTCGAAATCCTGCGGCCCGTTCACGAGTTCGATCGTCTCGAGGTTCGATTCGCGAAACTGCATCGTGCGCGACAGCGGCAGGGCGAGCGGATCGATATCCGCGACACTCGCGGCGCGCGTCTTGAGACCGGTGTCCGGCGACAGCCCGACCACGGTCACGTCGTCACCCGGCTGCAGCGGCTTCGTGCCGAGCTTTGCGCTGCGCACCGGCGTCGTGCCGATGAGCGTCGGGTCGTACTGGACGATCGAATAGTTGTGCAGCGGATGGACGAACACGACGCGCCCCGGCACTTCGAGCGTGCCGGCGAAGGTCACGCGCACATCGCCGAGCGAGACCGGCACCGTGTTGCGATCGACGACGACGAGGCCGCGCGCCGCGTCGACCACGAGTCCGGTTCCATGGTAGTTGCGCTCCGTGACTCCCTCGACGGCATAGGGCATGTCGAAGGCGACCTGGACGAGCGACGGCACCACGCGCGCGACCCGCGCATCGGCCACGTGCTGGAATACCGTGCTGCTGACCACCGGCGCCCTCGGTGGCGGCGGCGCCGGCAGCGCCGTGCAATCCCAGGTCCCGGTCGCGTCGTTGCGCTTGCAGCGCTGCGCGGGGAACCAGCGGCGATCCATCCGCACCGATCGCAGCTGGCTGCCGTTCGGATCGTCGATGGTCGAGTAGCGCACGGTCGTTCGATCGCCGTCACCCAGCTTCGATACGGCCTTCGTGAGGTCGTCGACCCCCGCGATCGGCGTGCCGTTCACGGAAGTGATCACCGCGCCCCGGGGGATTCCCGCGGCGCCGAGCGCATAGCCGGGGTTGGCCACGAACGCACCCCTCACCGGGACATTCATGTGGCGCGCCATCTGGTACGAGAGCGTGTTGACGACCGCCTCGCCAAACTCGAGGTACTCGTCCGGCGTGATCGAGTGCAGGTCGTCGACCGTGACCTTGGCGGAAATCGCCGCGCCACCGCGCTGCAGTTCGAGTTCGACCGGCGCACCGACACTGTCGTCGAGCACCGCGTTCAGCGGCTCGAACTGCGTGAGGAACTTGCCGTTCACGCGGATCAGCACGTCTCCGGGCTGCAGCACCGCCGCCGCAGCACTCCCCGGCTGCACTTCCGCGACCACGAGCATGCCGGTGTAGTCGGGGAACGCCTTGCGCACGGCGGCTTCCGTCTGCGGTTGCAGGCCGAGGCGGCGCAGTTCGTCGAACGGCGTGTAGAGGAACGTCGTCTGCAGCGTGCCGCGCGTCACGGACCTGCCGGCGCGAATCAGGTCGAGCGCGCGCTTCACGCGCCCGAGCGGCAGGTAGAAGCTCGACGCCGCGGCGCTCGAACCGCCGGCATTCAGCGCGACCACGCGCCCCTGGATGTCGATCACCGGCGAGCCCGACGAACCGCCCGACGTGCCGGATGCCGCCTGCAGGTAGAAGGTGTTGAAGTCGTTGTACTTGCCGACGCCGTACTCGGGCGCCTGCCGGTCGAGCCGTGCGAGCGTGCCGGCGAGGATCGAGAGCTGTTCGCCGGCGTTGTTGCCGACGACGCGGATTTCGCGCCCGACCTGCGCCCCCTCGGGATAAAGCGGCAGCGCCTGCGGCTTGATGAATCGCAGCTTCGAGGGGTCGTAGCGATAGATGCCGAAGTCGTGCACCGGATCGCGGTAGACCGGATAGAGCTGCACTTCCTCGCGATTGAGGAAAGTGGCCTCGGCGATCACCGGGCCGGGCGTCACGACATGGCGGTTCGTCAGTACGAGGCCACGCTCGGCGTCGACGACGAACCCCGTCGCCTGCGAGGAACTGTTCCACTCGGTGTCGAAGGCGCGCGTCTGGTCGACCTCGATCGCGACCACGCTCTGCGCGATGCGCTCGAGCGTGCTCGTCCAGCCGCTGTCGGCCGGCTCGACGCCGACGACGGGCTCGGCCGGCGCACCGGCGGGCTGCGGCGCGACCTGTGCGGGGCCGAGCTGGGCGTGGGCCACGCTCGCGGCGAGCACCGCGAGGCAGAAAAAGCGCGCGAATCGGGTCATGTCAGATTCCCCGGCCGAAACTGTCGCGGAAGCGCGCCTCGAAGTCGGCGCGGCTGAATCGATGGTTCTGCGTGCCGTGGTGCTCGATCTTGATCGCGCCCATCAGCGAGGCGATCCGGCCGGTCGTCGGCCAGTCGAGCCGCTGCTGCAGCCCGTGGATGAGCCCGGCGCGGTACGCATCGCCGCAGCCGGTCGGATCCGAGATTGCGGCGATGGGCGCGGCCGGAATCTCGTGCACCTTGCCGCCTGCGTATATGCTCGAGCCCTTGCCTGCGCGCGTGACGACCAGCGCATCGACTTTCGCGGCGATCGCCTCGAGCGACAGGCCGGTGCGATCGGCGAGCAGGTTCGCCTCGTAGTCATTGACGGCGACCCAGGTCGCCTCGTCGATGAACCGGCGCAGGTCGTCCCCCGTGAAGAGCGGCAGCCCCTGCCCCGGATCGAACAGCACCGGGATGCCCGCCGCGACGAACTGCCGCGAGTGTTCGATCATGCCTTCGCGATTCTCGGGCGCGACGACGCCGATGCGGATGCCCGCGTCGGGCGGCACGCGCTGGCGATGCGCGAACATCATCGAGCCCGGATGGAACGCCGTGATCTGGTTCGAGTCGAGGTCGGTCGTGATGTACGCCTGCGGCGTGTACTCGCTCTCCATGCGGTCGATATAGGCGAGCGACAGGCCGTTGGCGCGCATCCACGCCTCGTAGGGGCCGAAGTCGCTGCCCACGACCGCCATCGCGTGTCCCTCGCCGCCGAGCAGCTTGAGGTTGTAGGCAATGTTGCCGGCACAGCCGCCGAAATTGCGCCGCATGCCCGGCACGAGGAACGAGACATTGAGGAGATGGATCCGGTCGGGAAGGATGTGGTCCTTGAATCGTCCGTCGAAGACCATCACGGTGTCGTAGGCGACCGAGCCACAGATCAGTGCAGACATGAATCTCCAGTCGTTCAGCGGCCGATGAGCACGAGCGCCCAGACGACACCGCACAGCACGATCGCCATGAGCACGGCCGCCGAGCCGATGTCCTTCGCGAGCCCCGCGAGCCGATGCTGTTCGCGGCCGATGCGGTCGACGGTCGCCTCGATGGCGCTGTTGACGAGCTCGACCACCAGCACCAGCAGCACCGGCGCGACGAGTAGAGCACGTTCGACGCCGCTGCGTCCAAGCCAGAGGCCGGCGGGGACCGCAAGGAGCGCGACCGCGATCTCCTGGCGGAAGGCTGCTTCTTCGCGCCACGCGCCGGCGAGCCCCTTGAAGCTCGCATCGAACGCCCGCAGCACGCGCAGCACGCCGCGCGGCTTGTCGCGTTCCATCAGGCCGTCGCCTCCGGCCGCCAGGCGAGATCGAGCTGGCGCGCCGCGCGCACATCGTCGAGCCGGCGTACCGGCAGGGTGTGCGGGGCGCCCTTGAGCAGCTGCGGATCCGCTTCGGCTTCCTGCCTGATCTTCACCATCGCGTCGATGAAGCCGTCGAGCGCCTCCTTGCTCTCGGTCTCGGTCGGCTCGATCAGCAGGCACTCGGGCACCAGCAGCGGGAAGTAGGTCGTCGGCGCGTGGAAGCCGTAGTCGAGCAGGCGCTTGGCGATGTCCATCGCCGTGACATTGTGGTCTTTCGCCTGGCGCTTGGCGGTGATGATGAACTCGTGGCTCGCGCGCCGTTTCGGGTACGCGGCGTCGAAGCCGGCCTGGGTCAGGCGCGCGAGCAGGTAGTTCGCGTTGAGCGTGGCATAGTCGCCGACGCGGCCCATGCCTTCGCGCCCGAGCATGCGCATGTAGACATAGGCGCGCAGCAGCACGCCGGCGTTGCCCATGAACGCCGACAGCCGACCGATCGACTGCGGCAGGTCCTGCTCGCCGAGCCAGCGGTAGCGGTCACCCTCGCGGCCGACGATCGGGATCGGGAGGAACGGCAGCAGCCGCTCGCTGACGCCGACCGCGCCCGAACCGGGACCGCCGCCACCGTGCGGCGTCGAGAAAGTCTTGTGCAGGTTCACGTGGATCACATCGAACCCCATGTCGCCGGGGCGCACCTTGCCGAGGATCGCGTTCAGGTTCGCGCCGTCGTAGTAGAGGAGCCCGCCCGCGGCGTGCACGATCTCGGCCACCTCCCTGATGCGCCGCTCGAACACGCCGAGCGTCGAGGGATTGGTCAGCATGATGCCCGCCGTGTTCGGCCCGACGGCCGCTTTCAGCGCTTCGACATCGACGTCGCCGTCGGCGAGCACCGGGATCTCGCGCACGACACAGCCACACATCGTCGCGGTCGCCGGGTTCGTGCCGTGCGCGGCCTCGGGCACGATGATCTCGTTGCGCGCGAGATCGCCGCGCGCACGGTGGTAGGCGCGGATCATCGCGACGCCGGCGAACTCGCCGTGCGCGCCTGCCATCGGCGTGAGCGACACGCCGCGCATGCCGGTCACCTCTTTCAGCATTTCCTGCAGTTCGTGCATGCAGGCGAGAAACCCCTGGCCGTGCGACTCGGGCCCGAGCGGATGGCGAGCGGTGAACTCCGGCAGCATCGCATACTGGTTGCACGCCTTCGGGTTGTACTTCATCGTGCACGAGCCGAGCGGATAGAAGTGCGTGTCGATCGAGAAGTTGAGCTGCGAGAGGCGGGTGTAGTGGCGTACCGCCTCGAGTTCGCTGACCTCCGGCAGGAGCGGGCGCGAGCGGCGGCGCAGGCCCGCCGGGATGTCGGCTGGCGGCGCCACTTTCGCGGGCCACTGCCCGCTCGCGCCGCGGCCTGTCCGCGAGTACTCGAAGATCAGCTTTTCACGTCGGTGCGGCATGACGGGTTTCCTGTATCAGGCGGCACGCGCGGCGCGCAGCGCTTCGGTGAGCGTGCCGGCGTAGCGTTCGATGTCGGCGGCGGTGCGCATTTCGGTCGCACAGACGAGCAATGCGGCGCCGAGTTCCGGGTAATGCGTCGAAAGGTCGAAGCCGCCCAGGATGCCGCGGTTCGCGAGCTCGCGCAGCACGCCCGCGACCGGCCGGTCGAGCGCGATGACGGCCTCGTGGAAATGCGGCCCCTCGAAACAGCGGCGCACGCCCTTCACGGCAGTGAGCGCCGCGACCAGCTCGCGCGTGCGCGCCGCGGACTGCGCGGCGACCCGCTCGAGCCCCTCGGGCCCCATGATCGAGAGATAGATCGTCGCCGCCGTCATCAGCAGGCCCTGATTCGTGCAGATGTTCGAGGTCGCCTTGCCGCGGCGGATATGCTGTTCGCGCGCCTGCAACGTGAGGGCGAAACCCTCGCGCCCGTCGAGATCGACGGTGCGCCCGACGATGCGTCCCGGCATCTGCCGCACGTGCTCCATGCGCGTCGTCATGAAGCCGAAGTAGGGCCCGCCGGACGACAGCGGCACGCCGAGCGGCTGGCCCTCGCCCACGACGATGTCGGCGCCCCTGGCGCCCCACTCGCCGGGCGGCTTCAGCAGCGCGAGCGAGGTGGGATTCACCACCGCGATGACGAATGCACCCTGCGCATGCGCCCAGTCGGTGAGCGCATCGACATCCTCCAGCATGCCGAAGAAATTCGGCTGCTGGATCACGAGCGCGGTGATGTCCTCGCCGGCGTGCTTCGCCAGCGCGGCGATGTCGACCCGCCCGGTCCCGCGCTCGTATGGAACGGAATCAAACCTCAGGTCCTGGTTGCCGGCGGTCGCGACCGCGACCTTGCGGTAATGCGGGTGCACGTTCGCCGGCACGAGAAAGCGCAGCGACTTCGACTTGCGGTGCGCGCGCACCGCCATCAGCGCCGCCTCGGCGAGCGCGGAACCGCCGTCGTACAGCGTCGCGTTCGACACCTGCATGCCGGTCAGCGACGCCATCATCGTCTGGTATTCGTAGATCGCCTGCAGCGTCCCCTGGCTCGCCTCGGCCTGGTAGGGCGTGTAGGCGCTGTAGATCTCGCCGCGCGTCACGATCGCCCACACCGCCGACGGAATGTGATGCTCGTAGGCGCCCGCCCCGATGAAGGAGAGCGGCCGCCCGTCCTGCCGCGCACGCTCGCTCATCAGCCGGCCGATCTCGATCTCGGAGAGCCCCTCGGGTACGCCGGCGAGCGCCTTCGTGCGCAGCTCACGCGGGATCTCGTCGAACAGCGCCTCGATCGACGGCGCGCCGATCGCCGCGAGCATCTCGCGAACGTCGTCGTCGGTGTGCGGAATGAACGGCATGGCTATCCCCTCACGCGCCTTCGGCCTGCAACTGCGCCTCGTAATCCGTCGCCGACAGCAGCGCATCGATGGCGCCGGAGTCGACCGGCTTCAGGCGGATCAGCCAGCCCCCGCCGTACGGGTCCTGGTTGATCAGCTCCGGCGCGCTCGCAAGCTCGCCGTTCGCCGCCGTCACGGTGCCGGCGAGCGGGCTGTAGACATCCGACGCCGCCTTGACCGACTCGACCACGGCACACGCCTCGCCGGCCGCGAGCGTGCGGCCCACGGCCGGCACTTCGACGAACACCAGGTCGCCGAGCGCCGACTGCGCGTGGTCGCTGATGCCGATTTCGACCGTGCCGTCGGCGAGCGGTTTCACCCACTCGTGGCTTTTCGCGTACTTGAGGTCTGCGGGAATCTGGCTCATGAGGTCTCTCCGGTCAGGAAACGAGGATCTTGCCGTGGCGGACGAAGGGGGGCTTGACGACACGCGCGGCGAGCAGCTTGCCGCGGATGTCGACCTGCACGCGCTCGCCGGTCGCGGCAGGGACGCGCGCGAGCGCGATCGACTTCTCGAGCGTCGGCGAGAACGTGCCGCTCGTCACCTCGCCCTCGCCGACATCCGGCACGACGACTTTCTGGTGGCTGCGCAGCACGCCGCGCTCCTCGAGCAAGAGCCCGACGAGCTTCTGCGCGACGCCGCGGCCGCGGATGGCCTCGAGCGCCGCGCGGCCGACGAAATCGCGCCCGGCCGGCTCGAACGCGACGGTCCAGGCGAGGCCCGACTCGAGCGGGTTCGTCGTCTCGCCCATGTCGTTGCCGTACAGGTTCATGCCTGCCTCGAGCCGCAGCGTATCGCGCGCGCCGAGGCCGCAGGAGCGCACCTCGCGCGCATTGAGCGCGACCCACAGCGGCTCCGCGCCGGACGCGGGCAGCATGATCTCGAAACCGTCCTCGCCGGTGTAACCCGTGCGCGCGACGAACCAGTCGCCGATCGCGCGGGCGCTGAACGGCGTGAGCGCCATCACGGCCTCGCGCGCGCCCGGGTCGGCGGGCGAAGCCGGCAGGAGTCCCTCGACGAGGCGGCGCGCGCCCGGCCCCTGCACCGCGAGCATCGCGAGATCGGCGCGCTCGGTGACCTCGACGCCGAAGCGCGCGGCGTGCGCGCGGATCCACGCGAGATCCTTGTCGCGCGTGCCCGCGTTCACGACGAGCCGGAAGAACTGCTCGGAGAGGTAATAAATGATCAGGTCGTCGAGCACCCCGCCCCGCTCGTCGAGCAGGCAGCTGTAGAGCGCCTTGCCGGGCAGCTTCAGCTTGCCGACATCGTTCGCGACGAGATACGACAGGAACGGGCGCACACGCTCGCCCCCGAGATCGACGACGCACATGTGCGAGACGTCGAAGACGCCCGCGAAGCGGCGCACCGCGTGGTGCTCGTCGATCTGCGAGCCGTAGTGCACGGGCATGTCCCAGCCGCCGAAGTCGACCATCCGTGCGCCGAGCCGGACATGCAGGTCATGAAGCGGTGTTCGTCGTCCCATGTGGACTCACTTCCACCGCCCCTCTGTCCTGTGACCTGAGAGATCGGGCCGGTCCACCGGGACCTGCCGCACCCCTTCGGTGGGTGGGCCGGGCCCACCGCTCTCCAGAGCCCGCCTCGGATCTGCCGTTCTTTTGCCTGAGCGTTTCCGGGCGGAACTTGCGCCTTCGGCGTCCTCTCCCCCTCGGGCGAAGGATCTCTCCGGTCAGTCTTGATGAGCGGCGGGCGGCGACATGATACCAGCCGGCGCAGCGACTAGAATCATCGGATGTCCACCCATCCCCGCCGCCCCGCCCTCCCCGTCCGTGTCGGTTCCGCCGTCATCGGCGGCAAACAGCCGATCGTCGTGCAGTCGATGACCAATACCGACACGGCGGACACCGAGGCGACGGCGCAACAGGTCAGGGCGCTCGCCCGGGCGGGCTCGGAACTGGTCCGGATCACCGTGAACTCCGACGAGGCCGCGGCGTCCGTGCCGCACGTACGCGAGCGGCTCGACCAGATGGGCGTCACGGTGCCGCTGATCGGCGATTTCCATTTCAACGGCCACAAGCTCCTTCGCGGACACCCGGCCTGTGCCGAGGCGCTCGCGAAGTACCGCATCAACCCCGGCAATGTCGGCCGCGGCAGCAAGCGCGACCCGCAGTTCGCGGAAATGATCGAAGTCGCCTGCCGCTTCGGCAAGCCGGTGCGCATCGGCGTGAACTGGGGCAGCCTCGACCAGGACCTCCTGACCCGCCTGATGGACGAGAACTCGCGTGCCGCCGCACCGCGCTCGGCGCAGGACGTGATGCGCGATGCGATCGTCACCTCCGCGATCGCGAGCGCCGAGCGCGCACGCGAGCTCGGCCTGCCGGCCGAACGCATCGTCTTGTCGGCCAAGGTGAGCGGCGTGCAGGACCTGATCGCGGTCTACCGCGACATGGCCGCACGCTGCCGCTACCCGCTGCACCTCGGGCTCACCGAAGCCGGCATGGGATCGAAAGGCATCGTCGCCTCGACCGCCGCGATGGCGGTGCTTCTGCAGGAAGGGATCGGCGACACGATCCGCGTCTCGCTGACGCCCGAGCCCGGCGGCGATCGCACGCAGGAAGTGATCGTCGCGCAGGAAATCCTGCAGACGATGGGCCTGCGCGCCTTCATGCCGATGGTGGTCGCGTGCCCGGGCTGCGGACGCACGACGAGCACCTACTTCCAGCAGCTCGCACAGTCGATCCAGTCCTACATCCGCCAGCGCATGCCCGAGTGGCAGAAGACCCATGAGGGCGTGGAGGACATGACCGTCGCGGTCATGGGCTGTGTCGTCAACGGGCCGGGCGAGAGCAAGCACGCAAGCATCGGCATCAGCCTGCCGGGCACGGGCGAGCGGCCGGTGGCGCCCGTCTACGAGGATGGCGAGAAGACCGTGACCCTGAAAGGCGAGCACATCGCCGAGGAGTTCCAGCAACTCGTCGAGCGCTACGTCGAGCGGCGCTATGCGCGCCGGAGCGCCGCGTGAGCGGCCGATGACCGCGCCGCGCGCGCTCGCACGCGCCGAGGCGGAGCGGCTCATGGCGAGCCTGCACGGCGGATGGCAGCTCGCGGCCGACGGCCGCTCGATCCGGCGCGAATTCGCGTTCCGCGATTTTTTCCACACCATGAGTTTCGTCAACGCGCTCGCGCACATCGCGAATGTCGAGGATCATCACCCCGATCTCGCGGTCGGCTACAGCTATTGCCGCGTCACGTTCACGACGCACTCGGCGGGCGGGCTGACGGGGAAGGATTTCGACCTGGCGCTGAAGGCAGATCGGATTCCGCTCGGCTGAGCCCGCGCCGTTCGCCTTCCAGCTATTTCGCAAACCGCGGAACATCCCCCGCGATTCCGAGCGCGCGTGCCGCGAACACACGCTTCACCGGCCCCATCCGGTTCACCACCCCGAGACCGCGACGCGCGACCGCGGCCATCGGTCCGTGCCCCATCGCGAGGAAATCGTTGAAACCGCCCATCGCGCGCGACATCAGCTCATTGTGCGGGCGGCGGCGGCGTTCGTGGCGACGCAACAGGCGCAGCGCGCCCGGATCCTCGCGCTCGGCGCGTCCCGCCGCGAGTTCCTCGGCGAGCGTCGCGGCATCGAGGAAGCCGAGATTGACACCCTGGCCCGCCAGCGGATGCACGGTGTGCGCCGCATCGCCGATGAGGACGCAGCGCTCGAGCGCGTAGCGTTCGGCCCGTGTTGCGACGAGCGGAATCGCGACGCGGCTGCTCGCGAGCCGCACCTCGCCCAGTGCGCCGTCGAGCGCTTCCGTGAGCTCGCGTTCGAATGCAGGCACGTCGAGCGATCGGAGCGCCGCCGCGCGCTCGTTGTCGACCGACCAGACGATCGAGCACTGGCCGTTGGCGAGCGGCAGGAAAGCGAGCGTGCCGTAGCCGAGGAAGCGCTGCCACGCGGTGTCCGCGTGCGGCCGCGCGGTCGCCACATTCGCGACGATCGCCTGTTGCCCATAGTCGCGCGTGTGCACGGGAAGCCCCGCGAGGTCACGCACGCGCGAACGCCCGCCATCGGCGCCGATGACGAGACGCGCGGTGATGCGCCGCCCCCCGAGATCGACCGCCGCCATGTCGGGCGCGAGCGACAACGCCTCGACTGCGCCCGCCAAGATGCTGACGCCACTCGCTTCGAGCGAGGCCAGCAGCGCCGACTGGATGAGCCGGCTCTCGACGATGTAGCCGAGGTTCGGTTCGCCGAGTTCGGCCGCATCGAACTCGAGCGCAGCCGGGCTGTCGACCGCGAACGACGCATGCCACACCCGCATGCGCTCGTACGGGCTGATGCGCGTGGCGGCGATCGCTTCCCACGCGCCCGCCGCGGCGAGGATGCGCGTGCTGGCACGCGACAAGGCCACGACACGCAGGTCATAGGCTTCGCCCGCGACGAATGCCGGCGGACGCTCGCGCTCGATCACGGCGACGCGCGCACCGGAAAAGCCCGCCGCGCGCACCGCGAGCGCGGCAAAGGCCGCACCAACGGCGCCGCCACCCACGATGGCGAGGTCGTAGTCGGGAATCATGGCGGCACGCGCCGCGTCGTCCGCCCGCCCGGCCCGAGGCCGCGCGCGAGGCGCGGCAGGCGCCCCGCAAAACCCCAGCTCACGCGCGAAAGTGCCTTTTTCGCGGGTGGCGCCAGATCGAAGAGCAGCAGCCCCAGGTCGCGCAGCAGCGCCACTCCCCGACGGTCATCGCGGAAGAGCTTCACGAGGCCGTCGGTAAAGTGGGTCACGCCACCGCGATCCGCGCTGCGCGCCGCCGCAAACCGCTCGAGCACCGTGTCGCTGCCGAGGTCCTCGCCGCCCGCTTTCGCCGCGATGAGCAACTCGGCGAGGGTCGCCGCATCACGCAATCCGAGATTGAAGCCCTGCGCCGCCACCGGATGCAGCGACTGCGCGGCATTGCCGATCAGGACGAGACGCTCGGCGTGCGTCGCATCGCTTCGCGTCAGCGCGAGCGGATAGGACACGCGCGTACCGAGGCGCAGGAAACGCCCGACCCGCCAGCCGAAGCGTTGCTGCAGTTCGACGAGGAACTCGCCGGCCGGCAGTGCGCGGGCGCGCTCGGCCGCTTCGGGCGCGAGCGCCCAGACGGCCGTGTAGCTGCCGTCGGCGAGCGGCAGCAGCGCGAGCGGACCGACACTCGTGAAGCGCTCGTACGCCGTGCCATCGTGCCGGCGATCGCTGGCGACATTCGCGACGATCGCGACCTGGCCGTAATCCTCGACATGCGACGGCAGGGCGAACTTCGCGCGCAGCATCGATTGCGCCCCGTCGGCCGCCACCAGCAGCGCGGCGCGCACCGTCTCACGCCCACCGCCCGGGCGCTCCACTTCGAGCACGGCGCCGTCACGCCTCACCGCGGCATCGATGGGGCGCGCCGGGACGAAAGTCGCAAGACGCGGCGCCGACGCGAGCGCCGCCCACAGCGCGCGCCCGATGGCGCGATTCGGCAGCACGTAGCCGAACGCATCGAGACCGAGATCTCCGGCGACGAGGCGTGCGAAGCCGAAGCGGCCGGCATCGGAGACGTGGATGGTGCGGATCGCCGCGCTCTCGGCCTGCATCGACGCCCACACATCGAGGCCTTCGAACACGGCGCGCGTACCGTTGCCGATGGCGGTCGTGCGCTCATCGAAACTCGGCTGTGCGGCCGCATCGGGCGCGAAGCCCTCGATGAGCGCGACGGTGAGTCCGGTGTCTCGCAACGCCACGGCAAGGCTCGCGCCGACCATGCCGCCGCCCACGATCGCAACATCGACGGCCAGGGGCGCGCTCACGCCGCCTCCATCAGGGCCTCGATCTCGGCCGCCTGTTTCGGCACGCCGTCGGTGAGCACCTCGCAGCCGCTCTTCGTCACGACGACGTCGTCCTCGATGCGCACACCGATGCCGCGCAGCCGCTTGGGCGCGCCACGCGTGCCCGCCGGGATGTAGATGCCGGGCTCGATCGTCAGCACCATGCCGGGCTCGAATACGCGCCATTCGTCGCCGATCTTGTAGTCGCCGACATCGTGCACGTCCATGCCGAGCCAGTGGCCCGTGCGGTGCATGAAAAAGCGCTTGTAGGCCCCGGCCTTCTCGAGCGCGGGCACCCGCCCCTTCAGCAACCCGAGCCGCACGAGCCCCTGCGTGATCACCCGCACCGCCGCATCGTGCGGTTCGTTCCAGTGGTTCCCCGGCCGCACTTTCGCGATCGCGGCGAGGTTCGCCTCGAGCACGATGTCGTAGACCGCGCGCTGCGCCGGCGTGTAACGGCCATCCACGGGAAAGGTGCGCGTGATGTCGGACGCGTAACTCTGGTACTCGCAACCGGCGTCGATCAGCAGCAAGTCGCCGGCGCGCAACTGACCGTCGTTCTCGCGATAGTGCAGGATGCAGGCGTTCTCGCCGCCGCCGACGATCGGCAGGTACGAATGCCCGGCATTGTGGCGATGGAACTCGTGCGAAATCTCCGCGGCCAGTTCATATTCAAACCGCTCGGGCTCGCAATGGCGCATCGCGCGCACATGGGCCGCGGCGGCGATCCTCGCCGCCTCGCGCATCATCTCGAGTTCGGCGCGGCTCTTGTAGAGGCGCATGTCGTGCAGCACGTGATCGAGGGCGACCATTTCCTGCGGGGGGTGCCGGCCGTGCTTGGCCTGCGCCCGCAGGCCGTTCACCCAGCCGACGACCCGCTGGTCGAAGTCCGGCCGCACGCCCATCGCGTAATAGACCTTCTCCCGGTTTTCGAGCAGCCCGGGCAGGATCTCGTCGATGTCGCCGATCGGAAACGCATCGTCGGCGTCGTAATCGGCCGTCGCGCCCGCGGGGCCTGCGCGGCGTCCGTCCCAGGTCTCGCGCGCCGGGTCGCGGTCGCGCACGAACAGCACGTACTCCGCCTGTGCGCGCCCCGGTATCAGGATCGCGACCGAATCCGGCTCATCGAACCCCGTCAGGTAATGGAAGTCGCTGTCCTGCCGGTAGGCGTACTCGACATCGTTGTTGCGCAGGCGGACGGGTGCCGCGGGCACGATCGCGATCGAATCGCGACCCATCTGGCGCATCAGCTGCCGGCGACGGCGCGTGAACTCCGCGCGCGGGATGGCTTTCAGTCTTGCCATGGATTGCGGGCGATCAATGCAGGGATTCGCCGGCGGGCGGCGGTGCGGTGCGAAACGGCGCCAGCTCCTCGAACAGCACCTGCACACCGACGCGCACGAACTCGACGAGTTCCGCGTAGGCGCTCTCGTTGGTCTCGATGCTTTCCGCGCCGTCGACCCCGATCCGGGTGATTTCCGAGAGGTCCCGAACGAGCTCGCCGACTTCGCCGGGAAGGCGGGTCACATCGTCGATCGCGCTCGTGCCGAGGCCGTAGAGAAAGCCCTGGCACCAGAGTCCGAGCGCGGCGGCACGCTCGTCGATCGGCTGCTCGTCGCCGGGCAGCAACACCTCGAAGGCCATGTCCGCGCCGCCGAGCGCCTGGGCGGTCGAATCGAAGAAGGCCCGGCACGACTCGCGCGCCAGCCGGTCGATGCGGGCGTCGGGCAGGATTTCGCCGAGCCAGTCGTCGAGCCGATAGGCGCCGGCGGCGCACAGTGCCCCGGCGAGGGTGCCGTGCGCCTCTGCCGCATCAGTGAGCCCCTGCGCATCCCCGAGAATGCGTTGCAGTTCCTCATAGCCCGCCGCGATCATGCGCGCATTATGCCTCAAGGCGCCGCTGCGATTGACCGGCTGCGCGGTGCGGTTCATAGTCGATCCATGAGTGAAAACACCAAGCCCCCGATCGATACCGAACTGCGCCGGCTCGAAAAACGGGTCGATGAGCTCGTGGCGATCATCGGCCGGTTGCGCGAGGAGAACCGCGCGCTGCGCCAGCGGCAGGATCTGCTCGCCACGGAGCGCGCTGCGCTCGTGCAGAAGAACGAGCAGGTGCGCACGCGGGTCGAGGCGATGATCGGCCGGCTGAAGACCCTGGAGCACGGCGCATGAGCGAACGCGAAGTCGCGCGCATCAGCGTGCGGATCCTCGAGAAGGAATACTTCGTCGCCTGCCCCTATGATGAGCGCTCGGACCTCCTCGATTCCGCCGAGTATCTCAATTCGAAAATGCGCGAGATCCGCGACAGCGGCAAAGTGGTCGGGCTCGATCGCATCGCGGTGATGGCGGCGCTCAATCTCGCGAACGAACTGCTGCGGGTGCGCAACCAGGGGCAGAAGCTCGACCAGGATTTCGGCGGTCGGGTGCGCGCGTTGCGCGAGCGGGTCGAATCGGCGCTCGCCGAAGGCCAGCAACTCGAACTTTGAGGTCGTGCACCCGGTACGGCTCGTGTAGAGTGTACTTGGCGCCACCTGCGGTGTTCGACAGTCGGCCGGGTTACCCTCGACCCTAATTGGTACACCCATGGGGCATCTGGCTTGCCGGCAGCATTGTGCATGTCCGTCCACACGGAAAGCCTTACCTGCCGCACCGCGCCCCACCTGTTGCTCAGGTCGAGAGCAACGGCCGGCACCGGCACAGGCGGGTGGCGCCTTGCTCTTCCGCCTTCGATGACCCGTAGCGAAATCCGCAGCGCACTGCGCAGCCGGCGTCGTGCCCTGGGCGCACGCGATCGCGCCCGCCTGTCGCGCGCGATCGCCCTCGAGGTCCTGCGCGCGCTGGGGTCGAGTATCCGCGGCCGGCGCATCGCCGCCTATGCGGCGCTGCCCGAAGAACCCGACCTGTCATTCGCCCTGGACGAGCTGGCGCGGCGCGGCGCGCGGGTCTATCTGCCGCGGATCGCGAGCTACCGGCAGCGACGGCTCGCATTCGCGGCGGCGGCTGGCGCCGATCGCGTCAATCGCTACGGCATCACCGAACCCTCGCGCACCGCGCCCACGGTGCGAGCGGTCGAACTCGACATCGTGCTGGTACCCCTCGTCGGTTTCGACGCACGCGGCGTGCGGCTCGGCATGGGGGGCGGCTATTACGATCGCGCGTTCGCCTTTCGCCGCCATCGCTGGCATCCCTCGCGCCCGAGGCTCATCGGCATCGCGTTCGCCTGCCAGCAAGTCGAGGCACTCCCGGCGACGAGCCACGACCTGCGACTCGATGCCGTCATCACGGAGCGCGGCCTGGTCCGCATGGTGCCGGGCTTTCGGTTGTTCGGTTATTTTGGCGCGGCCGCGCCAAAATAACCGAACAACCGAAAGCCCGGCACCAGGATCCCTGACTCCATGAACCACTGGCTGATGAAGACCGAGCCCTCCACCTTCGGCATCCTGGATCTCGCCCGCGCGCCGAAGCGCACGTCGATGTGGGATGGCGTTCGCAATTACCAGGCCCGGAACATGCTGCGCGACGAATTCGCGAAGGGTGACCGGGCCTTCCTCTATCACTCGAGCTGCGACATGCCCGGCATCGTGGCGCTGATGCGCGTCGTGCGCGCGGGCTACCCCGATCCCACGGCCTTCGATCGCAGGCACCCGCACTACGACGAGGGCAGCGACCCCGCACAGCCGCGCTGGTATGCGGTCGACGTGCAACTCGAACGAAGACTGGCGCGGGTGATCACGCTCACGGAACTTCGGCAGCACGCGACGCGCGCACTCGCGAGGCTGCCGCTGCTGCAACGGGGCAATCGACTCTCCGTGATGCCCGTCAGCGCGGCGCACTTCGCCTTCATCCTCTCGCTCGAGTGAGTGGCGGGGCGATTGCGTGATGCAGATCACGCGCGTCGATGCAAGCACTCTTGCTTGTAATTTGAATGGGCGTGTATATACTCGACCCCGGACTAACCCAACAGGAGACTCTCATGGCGAAAGCCAAGAAGAAGGCCAAGAAGAAAGCTGCGAAGAAGAAATAAGGCCTAAAGCTTCGGCGGGCGTGGAAAGACCTTCCTCGCTCGCCGGCTTCGAAGAGATGACTACTGGTGCCCGCGCAAGCGGGCACAGTCGTTTTCGGGAGTCGGTCGAGGGGAGCAGACAGGACGATGAGTGCAGGAAATGCCGGAAAACAAAGGGCCGCGGAGGCTGCGCTGGCGCTGGTCGCACGCGGCTCGATCATCGGGGTCGGCACCGGATCGACGGTGAATTTCTTCATCGACGGACTCGGGCGGATGCGTGATGCGATCCGCGGCGCCGTCTCGAGCTCGGGCGCATCGACCGCGCGCCTCGAGGCACTCGGCATCGAAGTGATGGACCTTAACCATGCGGGCACCCTCGACCTCTATGTGGACGGGGCGGACGAAGCGACGCGCGACCGGTACCTCATCAAGGGGGGTGGCGCCGCCCTCACCCGCGAGAAGATCGTCGCGGCGGCCTCGCGGCGCTTCGTCTGCATCGTCGATGAAAGCAAGGTCGTCGGCGTGCTCGGGCGCTTCCCGCTGCCGATCGAGGTGATCCCGATGGCCCGCTCGTATGTCGCGCGCGAGATCGTCGCGCGGGGCGGCCAGCCGGTGTGGCGGGAGAACTGCGTCACCGACAACGGCAACCAGATCCTCGATGTGCACGGGCTCGAGATCCTCGATCCGCCGAGCCTCGAGCGCGACCTCAACCAGATCGCGGGAGTCGTCACGGTGGGCCTCTTCGCGCAGCGGCCGGCGGATCAATTGATCATCGGCAATGAAAGCGGGGTCAGGACCCTCTGATCGTGACCCCGCGCGGCGCGGCGCGCAGGCGATCTATTGCGCGCCCGGCGCCGGCGGCGGTCCGCCACCCGCCGAGGGAAATTTCGCGAGCATCTGTGGCACGACCTCGCGCACCACGGCAGGCAACTTCTCCCGGTCCCGCCGGTTGACGCGCCCGACCGCGATCGCTTCCCACACGAGACGCTTCGCCGCCGCGTCCACGATATCGATGTTCAGCGTGCCCTCGGTGTACTGGTCGACATTGACGTCGTTGTAGCCGAACCAGGGATCATAGAAGCCACGGCGATAGCGGTAGTACCCGATGGGCGGCGGCCCGACCACAGGCGTGGAAGTGACGCGCAGCTTGTCGTCGAGGCGCGCACCGAAGTTCACGAGGAAATCGGGGGTGTCGGACAACCGGTAGCCCCGGCGCGTCAGCTCCGCCGTCGTCACGTCCTTCAGCGCCCCCGATACGATCGACTCGTACCCTTCACGATCGGTGCCGAGCGGCTGGACATAGTTGAAAGTGCGGTAGGTCGCGAGGTTCGCCGCCGGGTCGGCGGTCACCCGGATGTCGGGCTGCGAGGCGCAGCCCGATACGAGTGCGAACACCGCAACCAAAGCGAACCAGTGACATGCGGACACCCTGTTCATCGCGATCACTCCCCCCGGGCCAACGTTCCCGTGTCCTCGCGCACATGATGCTACTTCGCCGCCATGACGACAAAGGGCCCGTCTCTCGACGGGCCCTTCGTGCTGGCTGGGGGACTAGGATTCGAACCTAGGTAAACGGAGTCAGAGTCCGTTGTCCTACCGCTAGACGATCCCCCAAGATCGGTAGCGCAGCGAAGCTTAGCGCTTCGAGTACTGCGGACCACGGCGGGCCTTGCGGCGACCCACCTTCTTGCGTTCGACCTCGCGCGCATCGCGCGTGACGAAACCGGCGGCGCGCAGCGGCTTGCGCAGCGTCTCGTCGTACTCGATCAGCGCGCGCGTGATGCCGTGGCGGATCGCGCCGGCCTGCCCGGTGATGCCGCCGCCCGACACATGGGCCTGGACATCGAACTTCCCGGTGAGCTGCACGACTTCGAGCGGCTGGCGCACGATCATGCGGCCGGTCTCGCGGCCGAAGAACTCGTCGACCGGGCGCGCGTTGACGGTGATGCGACCCGTGCCGGGCTTCAGGTAGACGCGGGCGGTGGCGGTCTTGCGACGACCGGTGCCGTAATTCTGCGTGGCGGGCATCTTCGTTGTTTCCTCAGATCTCGAGCGGCTTCGGCTGCTGCGCGGTGTGCGGATGCTTGCCGCCCGCGAACACGTGCAGTTTGCGGAACATGTTCCGGCCGAGTGTGTTCTTCGGCAGCATGCCCTTGACGGCGATCTCGATCACGCGCTCGGGGTGCTCCTTCAGGAGCTTCTCGAGGCCGATCGACTTGATGCCGCCGATGTAGCCTGTGTGGTGGTAATAAATCTTGTCGGCCAGCTTGTTGCCGGTGACGCGCACCTTCTCGGCGTTCACGACGACGAGGTGATCGCCCATGTCGACATGCGGGCTGTAATTGGCCTTGTGCTTGCCCTTCAGGCGATGCGCGAGCTGGGTCGCGAGGCGCCCGAGGGTCTTGCCCTCGGCGTCGATCAGGAACCAGTCGCCGCGGACCTCCGCAGGCTTGGCAAAAACCGTAGTCATTTCAAGGATCTCCAACCGTCCACGCACGGCAGGAAGCCGGCGGGTCCGAAAAAGGCCCGAAAGTGTACTCAAGCGGTCCCCGGTTTGCAAAACGACCGCTGGGGCCACCCCTGGCCTCCTTATAATGACGCCCGAAATGACCCGTTCCAGTCCCCTGGACACCCTGTTGTCCGCCGCCGACCGCGCCCTGCGGTCGCTCTTCGCAAGCCCCTCGCCCGCCCGGCCGCTGCCGGCCGCGCCCGAGGAGCGTCCGATGGATCCGGGGCACCCGGATCGGGCGCTCGCGGGCCGGCTGATGCGCGTCAACCATGCGGGCGAAATCGCCGCCCAGGCGCTCTATCACGGGCAGGCACTCGTGGCGCGGGATGCGGCGACGCGCGACTGGCTGCTCGAGGCCGCGCGCGAAGAGGCCGATCACCTCGCGTGGTGCGAGCAGCGCCTCGGCGAACTCGATTCACGCCCGAGCCTGCTGAACCCGCTGTGGTACCTGGGATCGTTCGCGATCGGTGCCGCCGCGGCCGCCGTCAGCGATCGCATCAGCCTCGGCTTCGTCGCGGAGACCGAGCGCCAGGTCGAATCGCATCTCACCGATCATCTCGGGCGCCTGCCCGCCGATGATGCGCGCAGCCGCGCAATCCTCGAAGCGATGCGCGCCGATGAAGTCGCGCACGGTGCGCGTGCAATGCGCGCCGGCGGCATCGAACTGCCGTCGCCGGTGCGCGCACTCATGCGGGCGACATCGCGCGTGATGACGCGCACCGCATACTGGATCTGATGAACGCGGCGCCCGCGAAACTTGCGGCGGAGCGGACATATGTAATACAAAGCCTGCGGCGGGCCACAATGCCCGGGGGGAAAGCATGGAAGAGAACGTCAAGCCGTTGAGTGATATTCCCGCGATCAATCGCTTCCTGAGCTATTGCCGCATCCGCACCGTGCCGTCGAAGACCGTGATCATCCATGCGGGCGACCTGCCGGACGTGCTGTACTACATCATCAACGGCTCGGTCGAAGTGATGATCGAGGACGAGGAAGGCAACGAGATGGTGCTCGCCTACCTCAACAAGGGACAGTTCTTCGGCGAAATGGGCCTCTTCCACGAGACTCCGACCCGCAGCGCCTGGGTGCGCACCCGCAATTCCTGCGAGCTCGCCGAGATGACCTACCCGCGCTTCCGCCAGATCGCCGCCGAAAGCCCGGGCCTCGTATTCGAACTCGCGACCCAGCTCGCCACTCGCCTCGATCGCACCAACCGTAAACTCGGCGACCTCGCCTTCGTCGACGTCACGGGCCGCGTCGCGCACGCGATCATGGATCTTTGCGGCGAACCCGACGCGATGACCCACCCCGAGGGCATGCAGATCAAGGTGAGCCGGCAGGAGCTGTCGCGCCTCGTCGGCTGCTCGCGGGAAATGGCGGGCCGCGTGCTCAAGGTGCTGGAAGACCAGGGGCTGCTGCGCGCCACCGGCAAGACGATCGTCGTGTTCAACGCGCGCCCGAAGATGAAGACGCGCCCGGTGGTCGTGCCCGTCAAGGGTGGCGCGGCGCCCGTCAGGGCGCGGCCCATCGACGATGACGATGACGATGATGAGGACGACGACGACGAGGATTGAGCTTTCCCGCGCAAGCCGCGGCGCATGACCCCACGGCCTCAGGCGACGCGATTGCGTCCCGCGTGCTTGGCGCGATAGAGACAGGTATCCGCCGCGTGCACCAGTTCGTCGGCGCCTGCCGTCCCGTTCCACGCCGCGACCCCGATGCTCACCGTGACGCCGAGATCCCGGTGCAGGGCCTGCCAGTCGTGACCCTCGATCGCGCGACGTAGTCGCTCGCAGAGCGCGAGCGCATCGGGGTATTCCACGCCCGGGAAAACCATCGCGAACTCCTCGCCACCGATGCGCGCCGCAAGCCCCGTCTCCGGCACGTGCTCGCGCATCAGGGCGGCGCTTCGCCGCAGCACCTCGTCACCGACCAGGTGACCGAGTGCGTCATTGATCCCCTTGAAGCGGTCGAGGTCGGCCACCGCGAGCACGAGCGGCCGCGCGCTGACGCGCGCGAGTTCGATTTCGGCCGCCAGCCGGCGGCTGAAGGCGCGCCGGTTCGGGATGCCGGTCAGCGGGTCTTCCTGCGCCTCGCGCTCGAACGCCCGGCTGCGCACGCCGAGCGCGGCGATCAGACGCTCCTGATCGAAACTCGCACGCGCCGCCACGATTTCCGGCGCGAACTGCACGGCGAGGCCCTGCACCAGGTGCAGGTCGGCATCCGAATACGTCCCGGGACGGCTGTGCCGCACGCACAGGAGCCCCGCGACGCGGCCGGCGTCGAGCAGCGGCGCGACGATCAACGAGCCTGCTGCCGCATCGTCGGGTTCCGCGCGCTCACGCAACCGTGACGGCGCACGCGCCCACTCCTCGATGAGCAGCGGCTTGCGCTCGTCGATGACCCATCCGAAGAGCCCCGAATCCGCCGGCTTGACGCGCGCCGGCAGACGCACACCGCGGACTTCCTGCAGGCGCAGGTCGAGCGTGTGCTGCTCGTGGTCGACGAGCACGAGGCAGAACTCCTCGAAGCGCAGCAGCACGCGCGTTTCGGCGAGGATGCGGTCGCCGAGGTCATCGAGCGGGCTCGCGCGACTGTTGCCCGCGGCGAGCCGGCCGGCGAGCCCGTTGAAACTCAGCACGAACACGATCATCAGGCCCGCGAACAGCGCGAACACCACCGGCTCGGCCGTGTCGTACAGCACGGCGGCGAGGACGCCGGCGGGGACGAACAGCAGGTCGATGAACGAGTAGACGGGCCTGATGATGCGCCGGACGTCGCGGTTGTCGAGCCGGAACCATGTCGCGAGCAGCAGCACGTTCACGGCCTGGGCCGTCAGCGCCATCGCGACCAGCGGCGCGAGGTCGGCGAGCGTCGGCACGCCGAGCGGATGGCGTCCGCCGAGCGCGAGGTAGGCCGCGCTCGCGAGCAGGATCATCAGCGTATCCATCGCGCCGTTGTGCACGGCGCGCAGCACCGCCGCGCGCGGCGAGCCGAGGCTGTAGCGGCGGCTCAGCAGCGGCCACAGGAACGCGGCGGCGCCGCAGAGTGCCGCCGCTACGGGTGCACTGAAGACGAGCAGCAGCGCGATCTGGGGCAGGCGCTCCATCGAGGACAGGCCGACCCGCGGTACCGGCACACCGAACTGCCACACGAGGAGGCACACGCCGACCGCGGCGGCCGCGACCCACGGCGAGGGAAAATCACGGGTCGCGGCGAGGCCAAAGCCGAGCCACACGCCGGCGACGATGGCGAGCAGCAACGAATACACCGCGAGGATGCGGTAGCGGGACGCCATGCGCCCTCCCTGGACGTGGCCGGATCAGCGACTCCCGGCGATCGCGCGGCGCATGGCCGCGATGGTCGCCTGGTAATCCTTCGCGCCGAAAATCGCGGAGCCGGCGACGAACGTATCGGCGCCGGCCGCGGCAATCGCGCCGATGTTGTCGACCTTCACTCCGCCATCGATCTCGAGGCGCACGTCGCGACCCGCCTCATCGATGCGCCGGCGTACCGCGGCGAGCTTTGCGAGCGCCGACGGGATGAAGCTCTGGCCGCCGAAACCGGGATTCACCGACATCAAGAGCACGAGGTCGAGCTTTTCCAGCGTGTAGTCGAGCCAGTCGAGCGGGGTCGCGGGATTCAGCACGAGCCCGGGCTTCGCGCCACATTCGCGGATCAGCGTGATCGTGCGGTCGACGTGTTCGGTCGCCTCGGGATGGAAGCTGATGTAGGTGGCGCCGGCGCGCGCGAAATCCGGCACGATGCGATCGACGGGCTGCACCATCAGGTGCACGTCGATCGGTGCGGTCACGCCGTGCCTGCGCAGCGCCTCGCAGGCGAGCGGCCCGATCGTGAGGTTCGGCACGTAATGATTGTCCATCACGTCGAAGTGGATGAGGTCGGCGCCGGCGGCGAGCACGGCGTTCACCTCGTCGCCGAGCCGCGCGAAGTCGGCGGACAGAATCGAAGGGGCGATCCACGGGGTCTGGCGCATACGGGGAAGTCTACTAGCTGCGCAGCCCGCGCGCCGCACGCACGCGTTCCCACGCAATGATGATCTGCTGCGTGCGTTCCTTCGCGTGCTCGAGCATCGATTCCGGCAGGCCGTTCGCCTTCAGCTTGTCCGGGTGATGGCGCGAGAGCTGGCGACGATAGGCCTTCGTGACTTCCGCATCGCTCGCCTCGGCGCGCACCTCGAGGACGGCGTAGGCCTGATCGAGCGAAAGCGCCGGCGCGGCCGCCGGGCGCGCGCCGGGCCCGTGGCCGGACCGCAGCGCCGCCTCGATGTGCGCGAACTCGAGGGCCGAAATGCCGAGCGCCTGCGCCAGGCGCTGGACGACGCCGCGCGTCGGCGGCGCGAGGTCGGTGCCGTCGAGCGCCGCGCGCATCTGGATTTCGAAGAAGATCCGCAACAGGTCGGGCCGGCCGGCACACGCCGCGCGGAACGAGCGGACCGCACCTGCGTAATCGAAGTCCGGCTGCTTGCCGCGATGGAAGCACGCGATCGCGGCGTGCACGCTCGGCGCATCGAGCCGCAGCGCCGCCATCACGGCGCGCGCCGCGGCGATCTCCCGTTCCGACACGCGCCCGTCGGCCTTCGCGATATGGCCCATCACCTCGAATGTCGCGCTGAAGAAATGCGCACCGAAGCCGCGCGCCGCATCGCGGGCGCCGTGCGGGTTCTGGTCGTACTGGTGGCCGAGCACGGCGCCGATCGCGGCACCGAACGGGCCGCCCGCGAAGAGCCCGAGCAGGCCGCCGATGAGTTTGCCGGTCCAGCGCGTCGCCATGGATCCCGAAACGTTACACGATCCTTGACCGGGTCGCGCGCGGGACTCAAGATGCCCGGCCCCGCGATCGAACCCCGCCATGACACCGCCCACCGTCCACACGACCGCCCTCAGGGGCCTGACGAAGATCCACAGCGGCAAGGTTCGCGACAGCTACGCGATCGACGGCAGCACCATGCTGATCGTGACGACCGACCGGCTGTCCGCATTCGACGTGGTGTTGCCCGACCCGATCCCCTGGAAGGGTCGCGTCCTCAACGAGATATCGAATTTCTGGTTTGCCCGCACGGCGCACCTCGTGCCGAATCACCTCACCGGGCGCGCGCTGCGCGAAGTCGTGACCGATCCGGCGGACCTCGCGCTGATCGACGGCCGCGCGGCCATCGTGCGTCGCCTGCGCGCGCTGCCGATCGAAGCCGTGGTGCGCGGCTACCTGATCGGCTCGGGCTGGAAAGACTACCAGGCGAGCGGCAAGGTTTGCGGCATCGATCTGCCGCGCGGCCTCGAACTCGCCGCGCCGCTGCCCGCGCCGATCTTCACGCCGGCGACCAAGGCCGAAGCCGGCGCGCACGATGTCAATATTCCGTTCGACGAGGTCGCGGCGCTGGTCGGCGCCGACGTCGCGGCGCAGGTGCGCGACATCGCGCTCGGGTTGTATCGCTTCGCGTCCGCGCACGCGGCGGCACGCGGCCTCATCATCGCGGATACGAAGTTCGAGTTCGGTCTCGACGAAACGGGCCGCATCCACCTGATCGACGAGGCGCTCACCCCGGATTCGTCGCGCTTCTGGCCGGCGGACACGTGGCGGATCGGCACGAGCCCGCCGAGCTTCGACAAGCAGTTCGTGCGCGACTACCTCGAATCGCTGCACTGGGACAAGCGGCCGCCCGCACCGCGCCTGCCCGCCGAGATCATCGCGCGCACCAGCGAAAAGTACCGCGAAGCGCTCGCGCGGATCACCGGCCCCGCCACGCACTGACCGCGCAGCGCTGACTGCCGGGCGCGCGGGCCGCGTGCAACCCGGCCGCACCGGCGGCGCGCGCTTGCTTCTCGCCGCCCGCCGCCCGCTGTACGCTTCGGGCCCATGTGGATTCGTGCCTGGAACTTCCTCGACCGGTCCTTGTTCGGCCCGTTGTCGCTCTCGCCGCGCCCGGTCGGCTGGCTGCTGCGCCTGCTGCGCTACCCCTACGCCGTGCTGCGCGACCTGTCGCAGGGCCAGCTCAACCTGCGCGCGATGGGGCTCGTCTACGCCACGTTCCTGTCGATCGTGCCACTGATCGCGTTCAGCTTCGCGATCCTGAAGGGCTTCGGCGCGCACCGCGACCTCGAGCCGATCATCTACGAGTTCTTCCGCCCGGTCGGCGCCGCGGCGACGCAGATCACCGAACGGATCATGCAGTTCGCCGACAACGTGAGCACGGGCCTCGTCGGCTCGGTCGGCTTCGCGCTGCTGCTGTGGACGCTGCTCGGCACCATCAAGAAGGTCGAGGACAGTTTCAACTACGTCTGGCATGTCGAGCAGCCGCGCAGCTTCGCGCGACGCATCACCGAGTACGTGACGCTCCTCATCATCGGGCCCTTGCTGCTGGTCGCATTCCTCGGCCTCGCGCACCGCGCGATGCGCAGCGAACCATGGCAGGCGATCGCGCAACTGCCCTGGCTCAGCCGGCTGTCCGGGGTCTCGGCGACCCTCGAGCCGTACGTGATGGTCACCGCGATCTTCATGCTCATCTACATGTTCGTGCCGAACACGCGGGTACGCTGGAAAGCGGCGCTGATCGGCGGCATCGCGGGCGGCGTGCTCTGGGCGGCCGTGGGCACGATCTTCACGGCTTTCGTCGTTTACTCATCGCGTCTGACGATCGTCTACGCCGGCCTCGCGATCGTCATCGCGACGCTCCTGTGGGCGTATTTCGGCTGGCTGATCCTGCTGATCGGCGCCCAGGTCTCGTTCTACGTGCAGTGCCCGGAATACCTGCGCATCGGGCTGCGCGAGCTCAGGCTCTCGAGCGTCGAAGTCGAGCGCGTGGCGCTCAAGGTGATGTATCTCGTCGGCCGCTCGCATGCCGCGGGCGCGGCGACCTGGACCGTCACGTCGCTGTCGTCGGAGCTTGGCCTGCCCGGCATCGCCGTGGCGCAACTCGTCGATACGCTGGAGCAGGCGGGGCTGCTGCTCGCCACCGATGACGAGCGGTTGCTGCCCGGGCGCGACATCAGCCACATCCGGCTGCAGGATGTCCTCGATGCCGCGCGCAACCAGAAGAGCGGCCATGCGCCCGCGCGCGACCTGTCGCTGCCCCCGGTCGACCGGCTGACACGCGCGCTCGACGCGGCCTGGCGCAATTGCTGCCAGGAGAAGACGCTCGGCGAGCTCGTTGCTGAAGGAAGCGAGTAGCGCGCGATATCAGGATTGCGCCGCGCCGGCGATGGTCATTTCCGCCACGAGCAGTGAACCCGTGCGGATCGCACCCCGCGAGTCCACATCGTTGCCCACCGCCTCGATCGCCCGGTACATGTCGCGCAGGTTGCCGGCGATCGTGACTTCCTCGACGGGAAACGCGATCGCACCGTCTTCGACCCAGAAGCCGCTCGCCCCGCGCGAATAATCGCCGGTGACGCCATTGACGCCCTGCCCCATGAGTTCGGTGACGATGAGTCCGCGTCCCATGCGCGCGATGAGCTGCTCGAAGCTGCCGGTTTCGCCGGAGCTCTCGACCAGCAGGTTGTGCACGCCGCCGGCATTGCCGGTGCTGCGCAGGCCGAGCTTGCGCGCGGCGTAGCTGCCGAGCACGTAGCCTTGCAGGATGCCGCCCGCCACGAGCTCGCGATCGCGCGTCGCGACACCCTCCGCGTCGAACGGACTGCTGGCGAGTGCCTTCGGAATATGCGGCCGCTCGCGAAGATGGATGCACGACGGCAGGATCTGCGTGCCCGCGGCATCGAGCAGGAATGAGGAGCGGCGATACTGGCTGCCGCCCCGCACCGCGGCCACGAGGTGGCTGAAGACGCCCCGGGCGAGATCCGGCACGAACAGCACGGGTGAGCGCCGTGTCCCGAGCCGGCGCGCGCCGAGGCGTGCGATCGCGCGTTCGCCCGCGCACCGCCCGATCGCCTCGATGTCACCGAGTTCGGCGGGGTCGCGCGCCGCCGCGTACCAGTAGTCGCGCTGCATGTCGCCGCCCGCTTGCGCGACGAGCGCGCAACTGACGCTGTGGCTCGAACTCGGGTAGCCCGCGAGGAAGCCGAGCGAGTTGCCATAGACGTGCGCGCCGCGATGCGTGGTGACACTCGCGCCCTCGGAGTTCGTGATGCGTCCGTCGACGCCGCGTCCCGCCGCCTCGCAGCGCCTCGCCAGCTCGACGGCGTCCTCCGGCTCGATCGCCCACTCGTGATCGAGTTCGAGATCGGGCACCTCGCGCGCGAGCATGTCGGCATCGGCGAGGCCCGAAAACGGATCTTCGGCGGTGTAGCGGGCGATCGTGCAGGCCTTCGCGACGGTCGCCTGCACCGCCGCCGGCGCGAGATCGGCCGTGCTCGCCGAACCCTTGCGGTGACCGATGTAGACCGTCACGCCAAGGCCTCGATCGCGCTGGTACTCGACCGTGTCGACCTCGCCGAGGCGCACGTTCACGGTGAGCCCCTGCTGCAGGTTGGCGCCCGCCTCGGCCTGGTCCGCCCCGAGCCGGCGCGCCGCCTCGAGCGCCCCCGAGACCACCCCTTGCAGCTCGGCGATTCGCGTACCATCCACACGCTGTTGCATCCGGTGCATTGTAGCAGTCATGTCCGACGACGATTTCGACGACCGTCCGAGCAAGAGCGCCCGCAAGCGCGCGGCCCACGCCGCGCAGGACCTCGGCACGCGCCTCATCGAACTGAGCGACGCGGATCTGCTGGCGCTCGACCTGCCGGAGCCGCTGCTGGATGCCGTGCGCGAGGCCCGGCGCCTGACGAGCCGCGCGGCGCTGGCACGACAGCGGCAGTTCATCGGCAAGCTGATGCGCGGCATCGACACGGCGGCCATCGAGGCGGCGCTCGATTCCCGCGCCGGCGCGAGCGCGGCGGAGAGCGAGCTCCTGAAACGCATCGAGCGCTGGCGTGAACGGCTGATCGCCGAGGGCGATGCCGCGCTCGATGCGCTCGAGGCGACGCACGCGCCGATCGATCGTGCAGGGCTCGCCTCGCTGGCGGCCGGCGCGCGCAACGCCCGGGGCAGCCCTGCCGCCCGCACCACCGCGTCGCGGGCGCTCTTCCGCGCGCTGCGGGCGCTGATTTCTCGCCCCGCGGCGCCGGCTGATAGAATCCCTCGATGACTGCACTCGTCGGCATCATCATGGGGTCGTCCTCCGACTGGGAGACGATGCAGGGCGCGGCCGAGACACTCGAAAAACTCGGGGTCGCGCACGAGGTGCGCATCGTTTCGGCGCATCGCACGCCGGACCTGCTGTTCGAATATGCCGCGACCGCACGACAGCGCGGGCTGAAGGTCATCATCGCGGGCGCGGGCGGCGCGGCGCACCTGCCCGGCATGACCGCCTCGAAAACCACCCTTCCGGTGCTGGGTGTACCCGTCGAGTCCAAGGCGCTGAAGGGCATGGACTCCCTGCTGTCGATCGTGCAGATGCCGGCCGGCGTGCCGGTGGCGACGCTGGCGATCGGTGCGGCCGGTGCGCGCAATGCGGCGTTGATGGCGGCCTCGATCCTCGCGCTCGCGCACCCGGAGATCGACAAGGCACTGCAGGCATTTCGCGAGCGACAGACCGCGGCCGTGCTCGAGCAGGGCGATCCGCGCGGCCCATGATCGCGACCCCGCGATGACCGTCGCCATCGTCGGGGCCGGCCAGCTCGGGCGCATGCTGGCGCTCGCAGGGTATCCGCTCGGCCTCGAATTCCGCTTCCTCGATCGCGCGGCGGATACCCCGGGCGGACAGGTCGCGCCGATCCTCACGGGAGACTTCACCGATCGGCGCCTGCTGCGCCGGCTCGCGCGCGGTGCGCAAGTCGTGACATTCGACTGGGAGAACGTCGCCGTCGAGCCGCTCCGGGCGCTCGCGGATCGCGTGGATTTCGCGCCGCCGCTCGATGCGCTCGCGGCTTCGCAGGACCGCCTCACCGAGAAGCGGTTGTTCGAAAAGCTGCGCGTCCCGACCAACCGTTACGCCGCGATCGACAGCGCGCGCGACCTTGCGCGTGCCTTCGCCCGCATCGGCCCCGGCGTACTGAAGACGCGCCGCCTGGGCTACGACGGCAAGGGCCAGTATCGCGTGCGGCGTGCCCGCGACCTCGATCCCGCTTTCGCGGCGCTCGGCAACGTGCCGCTCATCTACGAAGAGTTCGTTCCGTTCGACGCCGAGGTCTCGGTGATCGGCGCCCGCAGTGCGCGGGGCGAAATCGCGATCTATCCGCTGAACGGCAATGTCCATGTCGACGGCATCCTGCGCCTCACGCGCGCACCATGGGGTCCGCCGTCGCTTGCGCGCGCCGCCGCGCGCCACTTGCGGCGCGTCCTCGAGCATTTCCGCTATCGGGGGATCCTCACGATCGAATTCTTCGTGCGCGACGGCCGCCTCGTCGCAAACGAAATGGCGCCCCGCGTGCACAACTCCGGGCACTGGACGATCGAGGGCGCCGAGACGAGCCAGTTCGAAAACCACCTGCGCGCGATCCTCGGTTTGCCGCTCGGCAGGACCCAGGCCCGCGGCCATGCGGCGATGGTGAACCTGATCGGCGCACTGCCCGATCGCGCCGCCGCCCTCGGCACCCCCGGGCTGCACTGGCATGATTACGGTAAAGCGCCCCGTCCGGGCCGCAAGGTCGGCCATTGCACGCTGGTCGAGGCCACCGCCGCCGCCCGCGACCGGCGGGTGCGGGCGCTGCTGCCGCGCCTCGCGCCGGGTGTGCGCCCGTCGTTTCCGCGCGTGAGTCGATTCCCGTAAGATCGCGCGACCATGTATCTGGATCTCTTCAAGCTCCAGGACCTGCCCTTCCGGCTGAGCCCTGATCCCCAGTACCTGTATCTCAGCCGTAACCACTCCCGGGCCAAGGCCTACATGGAGTCGACGATCTGGTTCACCGACGGCTTCGTCGTGATCACCGGGGAGATCGGCTCGGGCAAGACCACGCTGATCGAGACCTTCCTGCGCGAGCTCGAGCAGGATGTGGTCGTGGCGCAGGTCAACCAGACGCAGGTCTCGGCGCTCGAGTTCCTGCAGTCGGTACTGGTGCAGTTCGGCTTCCAGCCGTTCAAGATGCGCAAGGCCGAACTGCTCGCGACGCTGAACCAGTTCCTGATCGAGCAATACGCAGCCGGCCGCAAGGTGCTGCTGATCGTCGACGAAGCGCAGAATCTCAGCCTGCGCGTGCTCGAGGAGATCCGGTTGCTGTCGGGGGTCGAGACTTCCCGCGAGAAGGTGCTGCGCATCATCCTCGCCGGCCAGCCCGAGCTCAACGACAAGCTCGACACGCGCGAGCTCGTGCAGCTCGCGCAGCGCATCCGGCTGCGTTTTCACCTGACCGCGCTGTCGCAGGAAGATACGCGCGCCTATGTGCTGCATCGCCTCGAGGTCGCCGGCGCCGGGGGGCGCGAGATTTTCGCCGCCGATACCTTTCCGGAGATCTATCGCTACACCGGCGGCACGCCGCGGCTCGTCAACACGCTGTGCGACACGGCGATGATGGGCGCGTACGCCGCGGACGAAGACACGGTCTCCCGGGACGACATCCTGCGCGCCGTCGAAGAGCTGCAGTGGACGGAATACGCGTCACGCACGCATCGCGAACTGCGCACGATGATCGCGGGCGCGCCAGGCGGCGAGCGCCGGCTCGAAACCACCGGTTCGCGGCGCAGCGACGTGATTCTCGCCCACGTCGTGCTCGCCACCGAGGGCAATCTGCTCGCCGAAATGCCGCTGCGCCTCGGCCGCGTGATCATCGGTCGCACGTCCGACAACGACATCCAGGTCGACAGCCGCTTCGTCAGCCGCCATCACTGCCAGATCGTCACCACGCCGGAGAGCTGCGTGATCGAGGATCTCAACAGCACGAACGGGATGGCCGTGCGCGGCAAGCGGGTGCGAAGGCACGTGCTCGCCGACGGCGACGTCGTGATCCTCGGCCAGCACACGCTCACTTATCGTGACGATCGGGTCGCGCGCGCCACCCGCCAGCCGGGCGACACGGGCCAGGTCGAAGTGCCTCAGTCCTGATTGCCGGGCGGCAGTCCGTCGCCACCGTACTCGTGGCGCATGGCACGAAAATCGCGCCGGCGCAGCCCGATCGCGAGCCCCCAGACCACCGCGGCCAGCCCGGCGAGCCCGAGGAGGCCGCTCAGCCAGCCGCGCAGCCGGAAGTAGCTGAGCGCAAGGACGGCGAGGCCGCCGAGGCCATAGAGCCACGGCAGTAGATCGTACAGGGGCTGGGCGATGTGGGGGCGGCGGACGTGCACACCCCGATCGTACCGCGCCGCGTGTGCGCGGTCAGCCGCGCGTGCCGCGGCCTGCGAAAAGCTCGAGGAAACGACCGATCAGGGATGGCTGCCAGGCGACTTCCATGTCCTTGTGCGCGCCGGCGTGGGTCCGCGCGGCCTCCTGCACGAGATCGGGCGGCAGCAGGCGCTGGAAGCTCCCGGTGGCGCCGGGTTCGATGTTTGTGGCCTTGTCCATGGCCCCAAGGTACCCGGCGGAACCGATGGCGCGGTGTGCGCCGCCTCACACGTCGCCGCAAAGGCGGCGTTATGTCGAAGCATTGGTAGCATTGGTGCCGGGCTTTCGGTTGTTCGGTTATTTGGGTGCGCCCAAATAACCGAACAACCGAAAGCCCGGCACCATTTCCTCAGCCGGTACCGCCCACCGTCAGCCCGTCGATCCGCAGCGTCGGCTGTCCGACGCCGACAGGCACGCTCTGGCCATCCTTGCCGCAGGTGCCGACTCCGTTGTCGAGCTTCAGGTCGTCGCCGACCATCGCGACACGCGTGAGCACATCCGGGCCGTTGCCGATCAGCGTCGCACCCTTGATCGGTGCACCGACCCGGCCGTTTTCGATCAGGTACGCCTCGCTCGCCGAGAACACGAACTTGCCCGAGGTGATATCGACCTGCCCGCCGCCGAAGTTCACGGCGTAAATGCCCTTCTGTACCGAGCGGATGATTTCCTCCGGCGCGTGTGGCCCGGGGCGCATGTAGGTGTTCGTCATGCGCGGCAGGGTCATGTGCGCGAACGACTCGCGGCGGCCGTTGCCCGTCGAGCGCGTGCCCATCAGGCGCGCATTCAGCTTGTCCTGCAGATAGCCCTTCAGCACGCCGTCTTCGATCAGCGTGGTGCATTGCGTGGGCGTGCCCTCGTCGTCGATGTTGAGCGAGCCCCGGCGACGCGCGAGCGTGCCGTCGTCGACCACGGTGACGCCCGGCGAGGCGACGCGCTCGCCGATGCGGTTGGTGAAGGCCGACGTGCCCTTGCGATTGAAATCGCCCTCGAGCCCATGGCCGATCGCCTCGTGCAGCAGGATGCCGGGCCAACCCGGGCCGAGCACGACGGTCATGCTGCCCGCCGGCGCCGGCACCGCTTCCAGGTTCACGAGCGCCTGGCGCGCCGCCTCGCGTGCGAGCACGAGCGGCCGGTCGTCCGCGACCAGTTCAGCGAGCGAAAAGCGGCCGCCCGAACCCGCGTAGCCCTGCTCGCGCCGGCCGTTCTGCTCGGCGATCACCGACACGTTGAAGCGCACGAGCGGACGGATGTCGGCGGCGAGGGTGCCCTCGCTCGTCGCGACCATCACGACTTCGTAGACGGACGCGACGCTCGCCATCACCTGCACGATGCGCGGATCGTACGCGCGGGTCTCGCGATCCACCCGCTCGAGCCAGCCGACCTTGTCGTGGTCGGTCAGCGAAACCCCGGGGTCGACCGGGAGATACAGGCTGTGCCCCGCGGCCGGGCGCATCACGGCAAGCGAATGCTGCGCCCCGCTCGCCGCGATCGCGCGGGCCGCGCGGCCGGCTTCCTCGAGCGCGGGCAGCACGACCTCGTCGGAGTACGCAAAGCCCGTTTTCTCGCCGGCGAGCGCGCGCACGCCGACGCCCTGCTCGATGCTCGCACCGCCTTCCTTGACGATGCCGTCTTCGAGCGCCCAGGACTCCTCGCGCGCGAGCTGGAAATAGACGTCGGCGGCATCCACGGCGTGCCCCATCACCTCGCCGAGCACACGATCGACGCGCGCGACATCGAGGCCGCCGGGCGCCAGGATCAGCTCACGCGCGATGGACAGGGAATCAGCGGCATCGGTCATGTTCGTTCGACCATCCTCAAAGCCTTCGGTGCCGCAGCGCCGGGAAATGCGCGCGCGCGCCGGCCTGCGCAGTCCGATCGAATTCCGCGACCACCGGGCCCGGGCCGTCGACCCGGCGCGCGAGGACGTGTCCCCAGTAATCGACGATCATTGTATCGCCATGTGTCAAACGGCCGTTCGCGTGGCGCCCCGACTGCGCCGGCGCGACCACGAACGCGAGATTCTCGATCGCCCGCGCCCGCAGCAGCGTTTCCCAGTGCGCTTCACCGGTCGGCGCCGTGAACGCCGACGGCAGCACGAACCATTCCGCGCCGGCCGCGCAGAGGTGGCGAAAGAGCTCGGGGAAGCGGACATCGTAGCACACGGCCATGCCGAGCCGGCCCGCCGGCGTATCGATCAGCTGCGGCCGCGCGCCCGGCGCGACATGGGCGGATTCGCGGTAGGTCTCGGCGACGTCCGGCAGGTCGACATCGAACAGATGGATCTTGTCGTAGCGCGCGACGCGGTTTCCATCCGCATCGAATACGAGGCTCGCCGCCGCGACGCGGCCGTCGCCGCCCTCGATGCGCAGCGGCATCGTGCCGCCGATCACCATCATCCGGTGCCGCCGCGCGGCCTGCACGAGGAAATCCTGGATCGGGCCCGCGCCGTCGGCCTCGGCCACCGCGCGCTTGTCGGCATCGTGCAGGCCCATGAACGCGAAATTCTCGGGCAGCGCGGCGACCACGGCGCCGCGCTCCGCCGCTTCCGCGAGCAACCTGCCCGCCTGCGCGAGATTGTCCGCGACATCGGCGGACGTCGTCATCTGGATCGCGGCGACGCGTGCGCCGCTCATGTCAGCACCACGTCGTATTGCTCGACGCCGTAGAACGGCTCGACCTGCAGCCGGATCGCCTTGCCGTTCGCCGCTTCGAGTTCGGACAGCGCCGGCGCCTCCTCATCGAGCAGCCGGTCGATCACGTCGCGATGCGCGAGGATCACGAGTTCGCGGCTGCCGAACTGGCGCACCTGGCGCAGGATCTCGCGCAGGATCTCGAGGCACACGGTCTCGGCGGTGCGCACGAAGCCGCGGCCCTCGCAGGTCGGGCACGCCTCGCACAACAGGTGCTCGAGGCTCTCGCGCGTGCGCTTGCGGGTCATCTCGACGAGGCCGAGCGGCGAGAGGCTCGCGATGTGCGTCTGCACGCGGTCGGCGGCGAGGCTGCGCGACAGCGCCTCGAGCACCTGGCGGCGGTGCGACTCGTCCTGCATGTCGATGAAGTCGATGATGATGATTCCGCCGAGGTTGCGCAGCCGCAGCTGCCGCGCGATCGCGACGGCCGCCTCGAGGTTGGTGCGGAAAATCGTCTCCTCGAGGTTGCGATGGCCGACGTAGGCGCCCGTGTTGACGTCGATCGTGGTCATCGATTCGGTCTGGTCGATGACCACATGCCCGCCGGACTTCAGGTCGACCTTGCGCCCGAGGGCGCGCGCAATCTCGTCTTCGATGCCGTGCAGGTCGAAGATCGGCCGCTGGCCCGCATAGAGCTCGATGCGCCCGACGGCCTCCGGCATGAAGGCGCGCGCGAACTCCAGCATCTGCGCGTGCGCCGCCGTGGCATCGACCAGCACGCGCTCGATGTCGCGCCCGAGCTCATCGCGCAGGATCCGGGTCGGCAGTGGCAGGTCCTCGTGCACGAGCTCGCCCGCCGCGGCGGTCAGTGCGCGCTCGCGCACATGGGCCCACAGGCGATCGAGATAGAGCATGTCGGCGCGCAGCGCGTCGCGGGTCGCACCGGCCGCCGCCGTGCGCAGGATGAAGCCTCCGCCCTGCGAAGGGGCCGGCAGTTCCGCCAGCAGCCCGCGCAGCCGCTGGCGCTCGGCCTCGTCCTCGATGCGCGCCGAAACACCCACGCCATCGCTGCGCGGCATGTAGACGAGGAAACGCGAGGGCAGCGACAGGAACGTCGTGAGCCGCGCGCCCTTGGTGCCGAGCGGATCCTTGACGATCTGCACGAGCAGCTCGTCGCCCTGGTTCACGAGCCTGCGGATGTCCTCGATTTTCGGCAGACCCACCATCGTCGAATCGGGGCGTGTCACCGCGATGTCGTCGACGTGCAGGAACGCCGCGCGCTCGAGGCCCGCATCGATGAACGCCGCCTGCATGCCGGGCAGCACACGGGTGACGCGACCCTTGTAGACGTTGCCGACGAGGCCGCGGCGGCTCGCGCGTTCGATGTGCACTTCCTGCAGCGAGCCGTTTTCGACGATCGCCGCGCGCGTCTCGCGCAGCCCGCCGTTGATCAGGATTTCGGTGCTCATGGCGCGGCGCCGGCCCAGCGCGGCACACCGGCTTCGGCGAGGAGTTCGGCGGTCTCGAAAAGCGGCAGGCCCATGACGCCAGAATAGCTGCCCGTGAGGCTGGCGACGAATACCGCGCCGAGCCCCTGCACCGCATAGCCGCCCGCCTTGTCGCGGGGTTCGCCGGTGTGCCAGTAGCGCTGCGCCTCCGCTCTTCCGATCGCCCTGAAGCTCACCACGGAGCGCACCACGCGCCGACGCAGCGTGGGAGCACCCTCGCTGCCGTCGAGCAGCGCGATCGCCGTGACGACTTCGTGCGCGCGTCCCGCGAGCGCGAGCAGCATCGCGACTCCCTCGTCGCGGGTCGATGGCTTCCCGAGGAGTTCACCGTCCAGTACGACGGTCGTATCGGCGGCGAGCACGGGCAGCCATTGTCGCCGCGCAGGCTGCGCCCAGACGGCCTCGGCCTTCGCGCGCGCGACGCGCGCCGCATACTGCGCCGGATCCTCGCCCTCGCGGCGCGTCTCGTCGACGTCCGCCGCGAGCACGAGGTGCGGCACGCCGATCTGCGCCAGCAGCTCGCGCCTGCGCGGCGACGCGGATGCGAGGCAGAGCACGGCGGCGGTCATGCGCGATGGTAGGGGTGCCCCGCGAGCACCGTGTGGGCACGATAGAGCTGCTCGGCGAGCAGCACGCGTGCGAGCCCGTGCGGCAGCGTCAGGCGCGACAGCGACCAGGTGAGGCGCGCGCGGGCGCGCACCGCCGGGGCAAAGCCGTCGGGGCCGCCGATCAGGAACGACAGATCGTGCCCTTCCCGCAATCGCTCGCCGAGCCAGTCGGCGAGCTCGAGGCTCGTGAACGCCTTGCCGCGCTCATCGAGCGCGACCACGTGGTCGTCCTTGCCGAGTCGGGCGAGCAGCCGCGCGCCTTCCTCCTGCACGGCGCGCCCGACTGGCGCGTTCGCCGATCGCGCGCCCGGCGCGAGTTCGACGAGTTCGACGCGAAACGCGCCGCGCAGGCGCTTCAGGTACGTGTCACAGCCCGCGTCGACCCAGGCCGGCATGCGGGTGCCGACGGCGTAGATGCACACCCGCATGACGCAGCGCGAGATCGGAAGAGC
>JABAQN010000037.1 GCA_019187495.1 Steroidobacteraceae bacterium | reverse complement strand
ACGAGGATGCTGCCCGCGACCAGCGCGTCGCCGCGCCGCTTCGACACCGGGGCCGATTCGCCGCTGACCAGCGCCTCGTCGACGCGACAGCGTGCGCTCTCGAGCGCGCCGTCCGCCGGCACGCGTTCGCCCGCCGCCACGTGCACCAGATCGCCCGGGGCGAGTTCGACGGCGCCGACACGCTCGAGGGTGCCGTCCGCGCGTCTGCGGTCCGCGAAAGCGGGCGTCAGGCGCGCGAGCGCATCGTTCAGGTCGCCGGCGCGATGGCGGGCGCGCATCTCGAGGTAGCGGCCCGTCAGCAGGAAGAACACGAACATGCTGACGGAATCGAAATAGACTTCCGCCCCGCCGCGCAGCGTCTCGATGATGCTCGCGCCATAGATGAGTGCGATCGCGATCGCGACGGGCACATCGACGCCGAGGCGGCGCGCACGCAGCGTGCGCAGTGCGCCCGCGAAGAACGGGCGCGCCGAATAAAAGACAACCGGCGTCGCGACGAGGAGGCCGATCCAGCGCAGCAGATCGCGCGTGGTCGCATCGATGCCGTCGAAGGCCCCGAAGTAAAGCCCGCTCGCATACATCATCGCCTGCATCGCGCCGAAGCCTGCGACCACGAGCTGCTTGAGCGCGGTGCGATGCTCGCGCCGTCGCGTGTCGTCGAGCGCGGCGGCATCGAGCGGCAGCGCCGTGTAGCCCGTGCGGGCCAGCGCAGCGAGAACCTGCGGCAGCGAACACACGCCATCCTGCCAGGCGACACGTGCGCGTCGCGCGGCGGCGTTGACCTGCACGTCGACGACACCGGGCACGTGGCCGACGGCGCGCTCGATCAGCCACACGCAGGCGGCGCAGCGTATGCCCTCGACCAGGAGTATCGCTTCGTGCCGACCGTCGCCGAGATCGCGCAGCACATGACGGGCGAGTTCCGGCCGTGCCCACGTACCGGGCAGATCCGGGGTCTCCCGCGGCGCGGGTGTGCGCGGCGCCGGGCTGCTTCGCAGCCGGTAGTAGTCCGCGAGGCCGAGCCCTTCGATCCATTCGGCCGCCGCGCGGCAGCCCTGGCAGCAGACGGCATGATCCTCGCCGGCGACCCGCGCGAGCGGCGCGCCGTCTGCCGGCAGCGGTTCCCCGCAGTGCCAGCAGCCGCGCACCGCCGTGTTCATTGCGGCGCCTCGGGGGCGGCATCGACGGGTTCCGCGCGCCCGGCCGGCATCCTGAGCACCGTGCTGCCCGAGGTCGGCAGCTGCGCGTCGTCGTGACGAGCGCCGAGCACGATCATCGCGATGCTCGCCGCGAGCATCGCCGCGAACAGCACGGCACCCAGCCACAGGATCGGCTGGCGATACCATGCTGCGCCGTCGTTCATAGCCGTGCGAGGTGGTTTGGCGCCTGCGAGCGCAGCCAGGCGATGATCACGCGCACGTCATTCTCGTCGAGCCGCGACTTCCATGCGGGCATCACGCCATGCGTGCCCTCGTTGATGCGCTTTTCGATCGCCTCGAGCCCGCCGCCCCATGTCCAGATCGAGTCCGCAAGCTTCGGTGCGCCAAGCAGCGGGTTGCCTTCGCCCTGTTGTCCGTGGCACGCCGCGCAGACGGCGAATTCCGGCGCGCCGGCCGCGGCCTTCGCCGCATCGTGCGGTGCGCCGGAGAGGCTGAGGACATAGTTGGCCACGTCCGCGACCTTCGCGGCGCCGATCGCTTCGCCAAGTGGCGGCATCACGCCCTGCCGGCCATCGAGGATGCTGGTCGCGATCGATGCATCGTCACCACCCCAGGTCCAGTCCGCATCGACGAGGTTCGGTGCGCCGAGCAGCGGATTGCCGCGTGCGCTGCGCTCGTGGCACGCGGCGCAATTGTCGACGAACAGCCGCTCACCGATGCGCAGCGCCTCCGGGTCCGCGGCGAGTTGCGCGGGCGGGAGACCCTTGAAGCGCGCCATGGTCTCGGCGAGATTCGCATCGTTGACCGCGGTGGCGAGGTCGTGCTCGCCGTGCGCGGACCAGCCGAGCAGTCCCTTGTGCGCCCCGAAACCCGGGTAGAGCAGCAGATAGCCGATGCCGAACAGGTACATCGCGGCCGAGGCGATGATCCACCAGCGTGGCAGCCTGTGCATGCCTTCGCGCAGCACGCCGTGCGCCCACACGTGGCCGGTGGTTCCGTCTTCCTGCACGGGGATCCTGACCCGCGGCGCCCACCAGAAGAGGAACGCGGTGATGCCCGCGTTCAGCAACACCAGGAACATCACCCACATCGACCAGAAGGAATTCATGGACGATCCTCCGCATCGGCCATCGGCAGCCGGGCGAGCCGGTCGTACTTTTCCTTGTGGCCGGAGTGCCAGACCCACACCCAGACGGCGACGAACAGCAGCATCAGCGCGACTGTCACGATGCCCGCGACCTGGCCCCACGCGCCGTTCATGGCGCGGTCTCCGTGGGCACAGGTTCGGTTGCCGCCGCCGGGACGCCGAGGCCCTGCAGATAGGCGACCAGCGCATCCATCGCCGTCTTGCCCTCGAGTGCGGCCGGGGCAGCCGCGAAATCGGCGGCCGTGTACGGATCGCCGAGGCGCTCGAGCACGCGCATGCGCGCGACGATGTCGTCGCTGTCGATCTGCTCATTGGCGAGCCACGGATAGCCCGGCATGTTCGAGGCGGCGACGACCGCGCGCGGGTCCATCAGGTGCAGCCGCTGCCACTCGTCCGAGTACTTGCCGCCGACGCGCGCGAGATCGGGCCCGGTGCGCTTCGAGCCCCATTGGTGCGGGCGGTCATACACCGACTCGCTCGAGACCGAATAGTGGCCGTAACGCTGCGTCTCGGCACGCAGCGAGCGGATCATCTGCGTGTGGCAGAGGTAGCAGCCCTCGCGCACGTAGATGTCCTTGCCGGCGAGTCGCAGCGGGTCGTAGGGTTTCACGCCCTCGGTCGCCGTGATCGCGTGCGCCTCGACGAACAGCGGCGTGATCTCGGCGAGCCCGCCGATCGACACCATGATCGCGGTCAGGATGCCGAGCTTGCCGGCGTGCTTCTCGATTGCTTCGAAATACTTGTATCCGCCTGCCATGTCGTGCTCCTCAGGCGCGCGCCGGCACCGGTGCCGGCACCTGCAGCGGTTCGGGTTCGGGGATCGGCACCGGGATCGGCTTGATCAGCCGGGCACGCGCATCGGCCGCCGTGTGCCACAGGTTCCAGGCCATCACGATCATGCCGCCGACGATCAGCAGGCCGCCGAGGAAGCGGATGAAATAGAACGGCTTGATCGCGATCAGACTGTCGATGAAGGGATAGACGAGCGCGCCGGTCGCGTCCGTGGCGCGCCACATCAGGCCTTCGGTGACGCCCGCCGTCCACATCGAGGCGACGTACAGGATGAGCCCCGCCGTGTGCAGCCAGAAGTGCAGTTCCATCCCGCGCTTCGAATGCATGGCGGGGCGACCGAGGGCGCGCGGCGCCATCGCGTAGAGCGAGCCGATGGTGATCATCGCCACCCAGCCGATCGCGCCGGAATGCACGTGCGCGACCGTCCAGTCGGTGTAGTGCGACAGCGAGTTCACGGTCTTCACGGCCATCGTCGAGCCTTCGGTGGTCGAGGCCGCGTAGAACACGAGCGCCAGCACCATGAATTTCGCCGCCGGGTCGTTCGCGACACGTTTCCAGGCGCCGTTGAAGGTGAACAGGCCATTCGCCGCCGAACCCCAGCTCGGCATCAGCAGCAGCACCGAGAACGCCATGCCGACCGACTGCACCCAGTCGGGCAGCGCGGTGTACATCAGGTGGTGTGAGCCCGCCCACATGTAGACCGAGATCAGCGCCCAGAAATTGACGATCGAGAAGCGATAGCTCCACAGCGGTTGCTGCGCCTGGCGCGGGACGAAGTAGTACATCATCCCGAGGAAGCCCGCGGTCAGGAAGAACGCCACGGCATTGTGCCCGTACCACCATTGCACCATCGCGTCGACCGTGCCCGAATACACCGGGTACGACTTGGTCAGCGAGACCGGCACCACGATGTTGTTGACGATGTGCAGCAGCGCCACCGCGATGATGAAGGCGCCGTAATACCAGTTCGCCACGTAGATGTGCTTGATGCGACGACGGGCAAGGGTCGCGAAGAACACGACGCCGAAGCTGACCCACACGGCTGCGACCAGGATGTCGATGAACCATTCCGGCTCGGCGTATTCCTTGCTCTGCGTGATGCCGAACGGCATCGTCGCCATCGCGAGCACGCACACGAGCTGCCAGCCCCAGAACGTCGCGGTCGCGAGCCGCGGCAGCGCGAGGCGCGTGTGGCCGGTGCGCTGCACGACGTAATAGCAGGTGCCCATCAGCGCCGAACCACCGAACGCGAAAATCACGCCGAACGTGTGGTTCGGGCGCAGGCGGCTGAAGGTGAGCCAGGAGGTGTCGAAATTGAGCGCCGGCCAGGCGAGCTGCGCGGCGACGAAGACGCCGATGCCCATCCCGACGACCCCCCAGACGGCGGCGGCGAGCAGGAAAAGGCGAACGACCTGGTCGTTGTAGGTTTCGGTATTCGGCATGCGACGACTCCTGGCGGCGCCGGCATTATCGCCTACGCCGGCAGGTGTCGCAGCTTCGGTTTTTACGGTTTGCGCAGTGCGCTCAGCCGCGTTTCACGAGGTACAGCACCAGCTCGATCAGTTCATCGGCCGAGCGCACGCTCGAGTTGTTGACGCGGTACTTGCCGGCCACGATCAGGGTCGGCGTGCCCTCGACGCCGTATGCCTTCACGAGTTCGTCGGCCTCCATCATCTTGACGTCGACGGCGAACGATTTCGCGGTGTCGAGCACGGCCTGCTGCGTGACGCCGCCCACGCGGGCGTAAAAGCGCGCGACGAGGCCGATCGTCGGTTGCGGCTCCTTCAGGCGATGCGTCACCGGATCGACGACGGCCAGCTCACCGGTCTTCCAGATGGCGTCGTACATCGCCTCGTGGGTCTTGTCCGCGATCCCGAGCACCTGCGCCGTGAGGTAGGCGCGCTGGAAGAGCGGCCAGGACTCCGCCGCATTCCACGAAGCCGGCACGTGCACGAGCTGGGCGTTCTTCGGCAACCGCGCCGCGAGCTGCAGCATGATCGGCTCGAACTGGTTGCAGGCGGGGCAGCCGTAGGAGAACACCTCGACGACCTCGACCTTGCCCGCGGGAACCTGGGTGGGTTGCGCAGGCTCGATCAGGGCGTAATGACGACCCTCGACCCAGGGCGAGGCGGCCGGCTCGGCGGCCTGCGCGCCGTTTGCGAACATGAAAGCTCCGGCCAGAATCAGCAAAAGGTGTTTCACCAGACCTCCCGGGGTTGTGGGGCGCATGGTACGGACCGCGGGCCCGCGATGCGAGTTCCTCTACAATGGGCCATCGTACGGGAGGGGCGGATGCGGTCTGCGCATGTCTCGATCTGGGGCTTCGTGCTCGCGCTCGTGTGTCAGTGGGCACAGGCGGCCGGCAGCAGCCCGCTGCCCAAGGGTGTGCAGCTGCCCAAGGGCGTCGTGGTGCCGAACGACACCGAGCTTGCGATCTACCTGCCCGCGAGCGAGCTCGAGTCGCGGTTCTACGTGAGCTCCATCGGTCTCTGGGCCGAGCCGGGCAAGGCACTCGATGATGCGCGGCGCGAGGTCGGCGGGCGGCTGTTCTCGCACGTCGTGCCGGTCGGGGACGATTTCAGCGGCACGTACGGGCTGCTGCTCGCGATGCATCCGAAATGGAGCGCCGAGCGCGGCAGCCTGCGGCTCGACCTGCGTTACCGCGTGTACGGCGCCGATTCGAAGCCGTTGCTCGACGGCACCCTGTCGCAATCCGTCGGCATCAATTCCGCAGGGCCTCTCGGCGGCTTTCCGAATGCGGCGATGCGCGCGATCCAGGCTGTATTGATCGAACTGCTGCAGAATCTCGCACCGGGTGCGGCGAAGTTTCCGCCGCGGGGTGAGCTCGCCGCGCTTAACCGGGAGCTCCTGATCGATCGCGACAGTCCGGCCAGCACCGGCACGGCGTTCTACATCAACGCGTCGGGCGACCTCGTGACCGCTGCCCATGTGCTTCGCGACTGTCTCGTGATCGAAGCGGGACGGGACGGGGAGAAGATGCCCGCGACGCTGCGCGCCTCGAGCGATCTGCTCGATCTCGCGGTGGTCGGCACCGGACAGGCGACGGACAAGGCATTGCCGCTGCGCGCGGGCGAAGAGCTGGTGCTCGGCGAGCCCGTCACGAATGTCGGCTTCCCGCTCCAGGGCCTGCTCGCCAATTCCCCGAACCTGACGCGTGGCAACGTGAGCGCCCAGGGCGGCCTCAAGGGTTCGCTCGGGCTGTTCCAGTTCTCGGCGCCGATCCAGCCTGGCTCGAGCGGCGGGCCGGTCGTCTCGGATGGCGGCGAACTGCTCGGCGTGACGGTGGGCACGTTGAACGCGGCGGCGCTCATCAAGGAGGGGCTCCTGCCGCAGAACGTCAATTTCGCGCTGGAGGCGCGCCATGTCGCCCGGTTCCTGCGCAACACGGGCGTGGCGTTCACGGAAGTCGCGCCGCGTGCGGCGCTCGACCTGCGCGCGGTGAACGACGCCGCGCTCGGCGCAGTCCTGCAGCTGCGCTGCTACCAATGAGGGCTGCGCCATGACACTGCGACTGTGCCTCGTTTCGATCCTGCTGGCGGCATCGGGTGGCGCCGCGCGCGCCGACGGCCCGCATGGCGCGCTGCCTGCGATGAACTTCTACAGCACGATCGCGAGCAAGGAACTCTATCCGCTGATCCGCGCGAACGGGACCTTTGCGCAGCTCGATGAAGAGCTGATCGGCTCGCCGATCCTGCTGCGCGTGAGCCATTCGCTGCAGCCCACGGCAGGCGGCAAGGCCGCGGGCCTCCTGTCCGCGATCTGGGCGGGCGGCACGCTCGGCCTTTTGCCGGTCGTCACCAACAACAATTTCGTCGTCACCTACGAAGTGCGCGTGCAGGGCAAGTCGATTGCGAGCTATGCGTATCAACGCAGCTTCACGCGCGCCGTCAATATCTGGGCGCAGGATGACGCCACCTACGGGCTCGGCAAGGAAGGCCTCGAGTGGCTGAAGTCGACGGTCGCGGAGTTCACGGTGGCCGCATCGAAGGATGCGCGGCTCGCGGCGCTCCAGAACGAATTCGAAACCTATTTCGGTAAACGCTGATGAAACGCAGGACTGCCGCTTCGATTTCCCGACGTGAAATGCTCGCCGGCGCCGGGGTGGCGGGCCTCGGCGCGCTGGCGGCGGGGGCCGCGCGCGCGACGGATGCCGGCGCAAAAGGCGCTGCGGCCGTCTCGGTGATGAAGCACGGCGCCTATGCGACCGTGCCGCTGCGGCAGGGATCGATCAATGTGTCGGCGCTGCAGTCGCGCCTGATGTCGATCGACCTCGCGAATCGCGAGGCAACGCTGAAGCGCAATCTCGCGCACGTCGTGAAACTGATCGATTATGCGCAGGGATCGGGCGCCGAGTGGGGCGGTGAGCGGCGCTGGGGCGCGAAACAGGACCTCATCTGCATGCACGAGTTTCCGATCCAGGGCTGGCAGCCGTGGAATCGCGCCGAGCTGCAGCAGGTCGCCTTCGAACTGCCCGGGCCCGAGTCGGAGGTGATCGGCGAGCGCGCGAAGCACCATGGCTGCTACATCGCCTTCGGCTGTTACGCGCGCGACCGCGACTGGCCCGGCCACGTGATCAACATGTCGGTGATCGTCGGTCCCGACGGCAACATCGTCAGCAGGCAGTGGAAGGCACGCAACATCCTCGGCGCGTTCGGCGGCATCGGTCTCATCGGCACGACCGTCTACGACGTGCTCGACCGCTACGTCGAAATGTACGGCGAGGATGCCGTCCTGCCCGTGGCGCGCACCGATATCGGCAATATCGCGATGACCGCGGTCGGCATGGAACCGCTGCTGTACCAGGCGCTCGCGATGAAGGGGGCCGAAATCCTGATCCTCACCGTGACCGGCGCATCGAACGCGGAGCAGGCGATGCAGACGGCGCGCGCCACGCGCATCTACACGGTCGGCGTCGGCAACGCCGTCTCGCCCGACAATCCGGGTTTCGCCGAGGCGGTGGGTGCGCGCGACGAGGGCACGGCGATCGTCGATCCGCGCGGCACACCCCTTGCGCGATCCGCGAATCACCACGAGGATATCGTGCAGGCGCGGATACCGATCGGCGATTTTCGCAAGACACGCTCGCCGGCGGAGTATCCCATGGCGCTCTTCCTGCCGGTGTTGCAGCAGTACCAGCCGTCGGTCGGGCCGAACGGCTTCCTCCGGCAACTGCCGAACGACTACCAGGAGGCGGGCGCACTCATCAAACGACGGATGGAAAGCAGGTAAATGACACAACAGAGCTGGAAACGGGAGACGGTTGCGGTGCACGGCGGGTACAAGCCCGAACCGACGACACGCTCGGTGGCGGTGCCGATCTACCAGACCGTCGCCTATTCGTTCGATGATACGCAGCACGGCGCGGATCTTTTCGACCTCAAGGTCGAGGGGAACATCTACACGCGCATCATGAATCCCACGCAGGCCGTGCTCGAGGCGCGGGTCGCGGCGCTGGAAGGCGGCATCGGCGGGCTCGCGCTCGCCTCCGGCCAGGCGGCGGTCACCTACTCGATCCTGACCATCGCCGAGGCGGGCGACAATGTCGTCGCCTCGAGCACGCTCTACGGCGGCACCTACAATCTCTTCGCCCACACGCTGCCCCAGTACGGCATCGAAGTGCGCTTCGCGGACTACCGCGAGCCCGACGCGTTCGCACCGCTGATCGATGCGAAGACCAAGGCGATCTATTGCGAGTCGGTCGGCAATCCGCTCGGCAACGTGACCGATTTCGAGCGGCTCGCGAAGCTCGCGCATGCGCACGGCGTACCGCTGATCGTCGACAACACGGTGCCGACGCCGCACCTGTGCCGCCCCATCGAGCACGGCGCCGACATCGTCGTGCACTCGGCGACGAAGTACATGGGCGGCCACGGCACGAGCGTCGGCGGCGTCATCGTCGACTCGGGGCGCTTTCCCTGGGCCGAGCACAAGGCGCGCTTCCGCCGCCTGAACGAGCCCGACGTCAGCTATCACGGCGTCGTCTACACCGAGGCGCTGGGCCCGGCCGCCTACATCGGCCGTGCGCGCGTCGTGCCGCTGCGCAATACGGGCGCCGCGATCTCGCCGTTCAATGCCTTCCTCATCTTGCAGGGCATCGAGACGCTTGGCCTGCGCGTCGACCGCATCAGCGCCAACGCGCTCGCGGTGGCGAAGCACCTCGAGGGCCACGCGAAAGTGAGCTGGGTGCGCTACCCGGGCCTCCCGGCGCACCCGGACCACGCGCTCGTGAAGAAATACCTGTCGGGCCAGGGATCCGGGCTCCTGACCTTCGGCGTGAAGAGCGGGCGCGCGGGAGGCGAGCGGTTCCAGGACGCGCTGCAGCTCCTCACGCGCCTCGTCAACATCGGCGATACGAAGTCGCTCGCCTGCCATCCCGCCTCGACGACCCACCGGCAGCTCTCGCCGGAGGAACTCGCCAGGGCCGGCGTCACGGAGGACACCGTGCGCCTGTCGATCGGCATCGAGCACATCGACGATATCCTGGCCGATATCGACCAGGCGCTCGCCAAGGCCTGACAGCGCCGCGAAAGGCGCTACAATGGCGGCCATGCTGACGGCCTCCCAATGCCGCGCGGCACGCGCGCTGCTCGACGCCTCGCGCGAGACCCTCTCTCGCGCAGCCGGGGTCGACGTGCGCGTGATCAGCCAGTTCGAGCAGAAGGTGCACGAGCCGGACGACAAGACGAAGCGCCGCCTGCTCGAAACGCTCGAGCACGGCGGCGTCGATTTCATCCCGGAAAGCGGTGAGGGTGGCGTGGGCGTGCGGCTTCGGCTCACGCTCAAGGACCTGCGCGCGCTCAGGCGCTGGGAAGGCGAGGGGGGCGTGACGGACGACGATAACGTCTGATGCTCCGCGCCGGGTTCTTCGCGGCGCTTGCGGCGCTGGCATCGGGCCTCGCCGGCGCCGCCACGGCGGACGATCTCGCGTTCGAGGTCCGCGAAGGCCTGAATCTCAATCGCTTCCTGCAGGATGGTGATATCGCGGCGCACCTCGTGCTGCGCTCGGGGCCGCGGCCGCGGATCCTCGTGGCTTTTCCGGCGGGCAACAGCGGTGTCGGGCTCTGGTTCGAGCCATTGCCGGTTCCGGCACACTGGACACTGGTTGGTGACCCACAGCCGATACGCGTCGATGATGCGCGCGGCCGCGTACTGCGCGGCATGTCATTCGTCGTCGCGATCGATGCCCCCTCGCTCGTGATCCGGCAGGCCGTGCTGTCGAGCGTGCGCGTGCTGCGCGATTTCGAGCTGCTCGGCAAGGCTCCCGCCCTGGTCGCGGCGCAGGCGACCGTGCGGGGCGATACGCTCCGCTGGGCGCGGGACCGGCTCGACGACGCACCGGGTTATCAGCTGGATGTCCGGGTCGCAAAAGGAGACCTTTCCGGCGACGCGCAACAACCCGCGCGCATCCACGCGACCGAAGGGCGCCGGATCGAACTCGAAATCCGTGCGGTCAGTGGCGAGACGCCGCTCACTCCGTTCCCCGTCGCGCAATTGCTGACGTCCGCCGCGGCGCCCGATCCGAAGACACGCCACGTCCTCGAGTTCCTGAGCTATCGCGAAAAGTTCCTCGCCGGCTCGTGGCGCTTCCTGACCTACTTCGGGCGCGACACATTGATGTCGGTGCGGTTGCTGATGCCCGCGCTCGCGCCCGAGGCGGTAGAGGCCGGGCTCGCGTCCGTCATCATGCGTCTCTCGCCAACCGGCCAGGTCGCGCACGAAGAGGACATCGGTGAATTCGCGATCCTCGATCACCTGCGGGCGCAGCAGACCCGCTCTGCCGCGCCGGTGTACGACTACCGGATGATCGACGGCGATTTCCTGCTCGCGCCGGTCGCGGCCGCATGGATGCTCGATGACGCCCGGGGTCGTACGCGTGCTGTCACTTTTCTCGCCGCACGACCCGAGGCGGGAGAACCCAACGGGACGCGCCTGGCGAGGAACCTGAGGCTCGTGCTCGCGCGTGCGGCGCCGTTTGCGGACGGGCCCACGCGGGCGAACCTCGTCGAGTTGCTGCCGGGCTATCCCGTCGGTGAATGGCGTGACAGCAACGACGGACTCGGCGGCGGCCGCTACCCGTTCGACGTGAACGCGGCACTCGTGCCGGCCGCGCTCGAGGCGGCGGCGCGCTTCTTCGCGAGCGGACTGCTCGATCCGTATCTCGCGCCGGAAGACGCCGCGCTGATCGCGGACGCGGCAAGGATGGCCGGGGTCTGGCGCGCGCAGGCGGCGCGGCTGTTCGAAGTGCGGGTGCCGCAGGCGCGCGCCAGGATGGCGATCGAGACCTACGCGGCCCAACTCGGCGTGCGTTCGCCGCCGGCGCGAGGCGATACGCTGTTCCACGCCGTGGCGCTCGACGCGGCGGGTGTGCCGGTGCCGATCATGAATTCCGATGAGGGCTTCGTGCTGCTTTTTGGCGAGCCCGCCCCGGAGGCGCTGGATCACGCCGTCGCGGCGCTGATGCAGCCGTTTCCGGCGGGGCTGATGACCGGAGCCGGCATGCTTGTCGCGAATCCGGTGTTCGCACCCCCGGCGCTGCAGCGCAAGTTCACGCGCGATGCCTACCACGGCACCGTGGTCTGGTCGTGGCAACAACTGCTCTTCGCCGCCGGCCTCGAGCGGCAGCTCGGGCGGTGCGACCTGCCGTTGGCGGTCCGCGCGCATCTCGCAGCCGCCCAGGCGGCGCTGTGGAAAGTCATCCAGGCCACGCGGCCACTGGCGAATTCCGAGCTGTGGTCTTGGCAATGGGACGGCAGGCAGTTCGAGGTGGCGCCCTTCGGTGCCCACCGCGCCCACGCCGACGAATCCAATGCCGCGCAGCTGTGGAGCACCGCTGCGCTGTCCGTGCGACCCCCGTCCGCGCGGCCACACGAGCATAGTTGCACGAACGCCACAAACTGACAGCGTTGACAGGCCGGAAATCTTGCAGCAGTATCGCCCGCGACTGCAGTGATGGACGGCGTGAGCAGGAGGCTCCGGCGCGGTCACCGTCGCCGAAGAACGCGTCCCCGTCGCTGCTCGAGCGTCAGCGATCAACCTCAACTTGCGCAAGCAAAGGGGACAACGATGGATCGTCGCGAAGTGCTCAAGACCGTTCGCCGGGAACCCGCGGAAATCAACGAGGCCGGTCCCGATCGGCGAAAATTCCGGATTCCGCTCCATGCCGCGTTACTGACAAGCTTCGCGGCGCTCGCGCCGCATTGGTCGACGGCGGCGCCCGAACCGCAGGCCGAGCCACAGGTCGCCGATACGCAGTCCCTCGAGACGGTCGTCGTCACGGCATCGGCGCTCGGCGTGAAGAAGCTCGACGCGAGCTATTCGATCGTCGCCGCCGACCCGGAGATGATCAAGGAGGCGAATCCGAAGAGCACGGCGGATCTGCTCAAGATCTCGCCGGGCATCTGGCCCGAGTCGACCGGCGGACAAACCGGCGCGAACATCGAGATCGCCGGCTTCCCCGGGGGTGGCGATGCGCCGTACTTCACCGTGCAGCTGAACGGCTCCCCGCTCTACGGCATGCCGACCCTGTCGTTCTTCGAGCAGAGTTCGGCTTTCCGGCTCGATGACACGATCGAGCGGGTCGAAATCGTGCAGGGCGGGCCGTCAGTGGTCTTCGCGGACGGACAACCGGGCGCGACCGCGAACTTCATCCTGAAGCGCGGAACGGAGGAACCCCGCGGCTCGCTGGGGGTGACCTGGGGCGACGAAAACCTGCTGCGCGGCGATGCCTTTTACGGCTTCAAGATCGCCGATGGCTGGTTCGGCAGCGTGGGCGGCTTCTATCGTACATCCGACGGCGTACGTGACCCGCAGTTCAAGGCGGACAAGGGCGGGCAGTTCACCGCGACGCTGTCACACGACATGGACCGCGGCTCGATCATGTTCTACGCGCGCTACCTGAACGACAAGAACCAGTTCATCACGCCGATTCCGCTGATCCAGCACGGCACCGACAGTTTCAGCTCCTATCCAGGCTTCGATCCGCTGAAGGACACGTACTACAGCAACGCGATGCGACACGTGTTCCTGCCGAGCTATCCGGGCGGCGGTACGAACGCCGACCTCGCAAACGGTCGCGGGGCCGACATGAGCTTCGGCGGCATGAACCTCGATCTCGATTTCGACAACGGCTGGACACTGAGCGACCGCCTGCTCGTCGATGGCGGCGACATGGACACCAACGCGCTTTTCTCGGGCCCGAACCCGGCGTCGCTCAACGATCTGCTCTTCAACCTGCCGTCGGGCCAGGGTGGCTATCAGCTGCCGGCGGGGGCCGTCGTCACGGCGACGTACCGCGGCGGCGGCGCGGTGCCGCTGACGCAGGACGCGATCCAGCAAGGCTGGTGGTTCATCCACAAGCGGCTGTTCAACATCAACAACGACCTGCGCGTCAGCAAGGAGCTCTTCGACGGCAACACGCTGACGCTTGGCCTGTATGTGGCGCACTACACCATGCGCGACAAGTGGTCGCTGGGCAACGGCATGCTGATGACCAATACGCCGAACGCGCGCCCGATCGTCGTGACGTATGTCGACCCGGTTTCGGGGCAGACGATCCAGCGCACCGACAACCAGGGCTTCGTCGACTTCAACGGCTTCCATATCACCGAGCGCGGCAAAGCGACCAACACGGCGCTGTACCTTTCGGATTCATGGCGGATCAACAACTGGCTGCTCGATGCCTCGGTACGCGTCGAGAACCAGGATGCGACGAACAAGGTGTGCAATCTCACGAACCAGGATCTCGACAGCAATCCGAACACGCTGTTCAACAACGTCGTGCCCGTGTGCAACGGCACGTTTTCGGTCACCGACTACGATCCGACCCGCACCTCGGGCACCGTGGGCGCCAACTACCGGTTGGCGGACAACATGAGCGTCTACGGCCGCTTCAGCCGCGGCTATCACTTCCTCGATTTCGACAATGGCATCCGCGGCAGCACCACGGGCAACACGCCGCCGGAACAATCGATCGACAACTTCGAAGTCGGCTTCAAGTACCAGTCGCCGCTGTGGTACGCGGACATCACGGCGTACTACAAGGAATTCACCGGCCTCCTGTACCAGCCGACGAATGGCCTCGGCACGCCGGTCGGCTCGCTCCTCACCTACGGATCCGAATCGAAGGGCGTGAACGCCATCCTCGCGATCATGCCGCTCGAGGGGCTCCGCGTGCAGCTCGCGGGAAATTATCTGGATGGCAAATACACGGATTACGACGCGTGCATTCCGTATGTGAACGTCGTGACCGGCAACGGCTGTGCGCGCATCCAGGGACAGCAGCTGCAGCGTCAGCCCAAGCATCGCTTCGCACTCACGCCGAGCTACCGCTTCCCGACTCCCTGGGGTGACGTGAATACGTTCGTCACGTACACCTACGTCGGGCCGCACACGCAGGACCAGTCAGGCCTGCAGCAGCTCGGCACCTACCACACGCTCGACTTCGGCGTGGTCGGCAAGTTCGGCGACAACTGGGAAGCGCGCGTGCAGGGCACCAATGTCACGAACGAGCTCGGGCTCACCGAGAGCAACTCGCGCATCTTCGGGCCGGCGGCGGGCGCCGGCGGCGTGATCCTGGCGCGGCCGCTGGAGGGCCGGGAGATCAATTTCTCGGTGCGGTACCACTTCTGACAGGGGTTCCGCGCCGGTGGTGGCGATGCGCGCCGCTCAGCGTTTCGCGGGCGGTGCCGTCGATCCGCGGATGACGAGGCGATGCTCGAGCAGGCGCACCGTGGCGGGCGGTGCGCCGCCGAGCAGCAGGTCCGTCGCTGCGTAGGCGAGGGCGCGGGTCGGCTGGTGGATCGTCGTGAGCGGCGGCCAAAGTGCGCGCGCCATGTCCGTATCGTCGTACCCGGCCACCGAGAGCTCCTCGGGGATGCGGATGCCGAGCTCGTGCGCGGCGGAAACGACCCCCGCCGCCATGTCGTCGTTGCTCGCGAATATCGCCGTCGGCGGACGGCCGAGCTCGAGCAGTTCCTGCGCGGCGGTGCGCCCCGATTCATAGTCGTAGCGGCCCTGCCGCACGAGCGCCGGGTCTTCGGCGAGGCCCTCGGCCTCCAGGCCCTTGCGATAGCCGCGCAACCGGTCACGCGCCGAGCTGTGGGCTGCATGTCCGACCACGAACGCGATGCGGCGGTGACCGAGGCCCGCGAGGTATCGCGTCATTTCGGTTGCGGCCGCGACGTCGTCGATGTAGGTGTACGGGCAAATGCCCTTGTTGTTGCCGGGTGCGATGCGCACGAACGGCGTATTGCGCCGCTTGAGCTCGGTAAGCAGCGCCGCCTGGTCAGTGACCGGTGGCGACAGGATGAGCCCGTCGGCATGGGTCTCGTCGATCAGCGCCCGCACCTCGGCGACGAATTCAGACGAACGAATGTCGCATTCCTGGAAGATCAGCCGAAAGCCGAGCTCTCGACAGCGCTCCCGTGCGCCAGTCTGCGCGTGGTACACGTAATAGGGGCTCGGGTTGTCATAGAGCAATGCCACCTGGTGCGATCGGCCACGGGCCAACGCGCGGGCCGCCATGCTGGGACGGAACCGGAGCGCTTCGACGGCTTCCTGCACCCTGCGACGCGTGCCCTTGCTGACATGTGCTTCGTTGTTCAGAACGCGCGATACGGTCTTGATCGACACGCCTGCCATCGCGGCCACGTCGCGAATGGTTGGCCTCATGTTCCCACCCTGATAGACCGATCGGGTATAGCGTCCACTGATCTGATAACGTTGTCAAAGCGGGCCAGCGCGTGCAGTGGGAGGAAAACCAATGATCCCGATGCGTTCCTGTGCGGTTGCCGCCGCGCTGTGGCTGGCGACGGCCACTTCGGGTTGTTCGACGCAACCGGCCGCGCGCGTCCCGCCGCCGCCCGCGATGAGGGAGGCAAACGGGGCGCAGACGGCGCCGCAAACGCCGCAGCAGGCGCTCGGCGAGTTGTTCGTCGCCGTGCAGACCTCGCGGCTCTTCGGTGACAACAAGGTCTTCGTCGACGCCGTGCCAAAAAGCGACCCGCGGAACATCCTCGCGCAGTACCATCGCGAGCAACCCGAGGGTGCGGCGGCGTTGCGGCGCTTCGTCGAGGCGAACTTCACGTTCCCGCCGCTCGAAGCGACCGCACCGCTGCCGGCCGGCCAGGTCTCGTTGACCCAACACATCGATGCGCTGTGGAACGCGCTCACCCGCGAGGACCGGCAGGTGCCGGAATTCGATTCGCTGCTGCCGCTGCCGAAGCCGTACGTCGTGCCGGGCGGGCGTTTCCTCGAGCTCTACTACTGGGATTCGTACTTCACGATGCTCGGGCTCGAGGCGAGCGGCCGGCAGGACCTCCTGCGGGACATGGTCGCCGATTTCGCCTACCTGATCGACCGCTACGGGCATGTGCCGAACGGTACGCGCACCTACTACCTGAGCCGCTCGCAGCCGCCGTTCTTCTTCGCGATGGTCGGGCTGCTGACGCCCGATGATCCGGCCGCATCCTGGGCGAAGTACCTGCCCGAGCTGCGCCGCGAGCACGCCTTCTGGATGCGCGGCGAAGACGCCGTGGCGCCGGGCACGGCGAGCGCGCGCGTCGTGCGTCTGCGCGACGGCGCGCTCCTGAATCGCTATTGGGACGACCTCGACCTGCCGCGCGACGAATCGTACGCGGAAGACGTCCGCGTGGCGCAGGCGAGCACGCGCGATCCGAAAGGGCTGTATCGCGACATCCGCGCGGCCGCAGAGAGCGGCTGGGATTTCAGTTCGCGCTGGTTCGCGGACGGCCGCTCGCTCGCGACGCTGCGCACGACGAAGATCGCGCCGGTCGATCTCAACAGTCTGCTGTTCGGCCTCGAGAGCGCGATCAGCGAGGGCTGCGCGCGGCGGCGCGAGAGGGCATGCGCCGACGAGTACCGGCAGCGCGCGACGGCGCGTCACGCGGCCATCGATCGCTACCTCTGGGACGCGCCGAGTGGCACCTATCTCGATTACGAGTGGACCGACGGCAGCCGTCCTTCGCGCGTGACGGCGGCGACGCTCTATCCGCTGTTCTTCGGCCTGGCATCGAGGGCACAGGCCGACTCCGTCGGCGAGGTCGTGCGCGCACAGTTGCTCGAGGACGGCGGCATCGTCACGACGACCGTCGCGTCGGGCCAGCAGTGGGACGCGCCGAACGGCTGGGCGCCGCTGCAATGGATCGCGGTAGCCGGGCTCACGCGCTATCGGCAGGACGCGCTGGCCGCCGCGATCGCCTGCCGCTGGGTCGTCAACGTGAACCGTGTCTACCGTGAAAGCGGCAAGCTCGTGGAGAAGTACGACGTCGTCACGACCGGGCGGCCCGGCGGCGGCGGCGAATACCCGGCGCAGGACGGCTTCGGCTGGACGAACGGCGTCACGCGGAAATTCATCGCGCTGTATCCCGGCTACGTGAATCTTTCGTCGATCGGGCAGTGCCCCGCGCCATAGCGCCTTGCTTCCCGGTGAGCGGCTCGCGCAGTATGTGGCGCAGGCAATTGCTCCCGCGGAGATGACCGATGCACGTCACGGCGATAGTGCTGATCAAGGCGCAGACGGACATGGTGACGGCGCTCGCCAGGGCGCTGGTCGAGATCGACGGCGTCGCCGAAGTGTTCTCGGTCGCGGGCCACTACGACCTCGTCGCGATCGTGCGCGTCGCGGACCACGACAGCCTCGCCACGGTCGTGTCCGACGGCATCCGCAAGCTGCCGGGCATCGCAGGCACCGAGACGCTGATCGCGTTTCGCGCCTACTCGCGCGGCGAACTCGAAGCGGCGTATTCCATCGGGCTTTCCTGACCGTGGCGAACCTCGAAGGCAAGGTCGCCATGGTGGCGGGCGGCGGCGGGATCGGCGGCGCGACCGCGCGCCGGCTCGCGGCAGCGGGCGCCACGGTGGTCATCGGCGATCTCGATGCCGCGAATGCGGCCGCGATCGCGGCGGATATCGAGGCGAGGGGCGGTCGCGCGCTCGGCGTCGGCTGCGACATCGCCGACGAGGCGTCGGTGAAGGCCCTGGTCGAGACCACCGTCAATCGCCACGGCGGGCTCGATCTCATGCACGTCAACGCCGCGGACCTCGGGATCATCCTGCGCGACTCGAATGTCGTGGATGTGGCGATCGAGGTCTTCGATCGCACGATCGCGGTGAACCTGCGCGGCCATCTCCTCTGCACCCGCCACGCGATTCCGCAGATGCTGCGGCGTGGCGGCGGCGCGCTCGTCTACACGACCTCTTCGGCCGCATTCATGGGCGAACCCGAGCGACCCTGTTACGCGATGGCGAAGGCCGGCCTCACTGCGCTGATGCGGCACGTGGCATCGCGCTGGGGCAAGCAGGGCATCCGCGCGAACGCGGTCGCGCCGGGCCTCGTGCTCACCGGGCCGCGCGCCGGCGCGGGGCCGTCGAAGGAGAACACGCAGATGATCGAGGAGATGCAGGAGCGCGTGCTCGCGATCACCCGCAGCACGCGGCTCGGCACCCCGGAGGACATCGCCGCCATGGTCGCGATGCTGCTGTCCGACGACGGCGCGTGGATCAACGGGCAGGTGATCAGCGTGGACGGCGGGGTGACGATGCGCTGACCGGCCGCTTGAGAGGCAGCAATCGAACGCGCGTATGCAGCGGATCAATGTTGACGAGCGCGCCCTCTTCGAGTTGATCCGCGAGCTGTCTCAGCGCTGCGATCGTCTGCGCTCCGATCACATCCGGGTCGAGATTCCCGGAGCGGATCTGCACGACGCTCGGTTTTCGGCCGTGCGTGACAGCGAGGATGGCGCCGAAATCCAGATCATTCGTGAGCACGACATAGTCGTGCGTGGCGGCATACGCCATGATTTCCTGGTCGAGTGCGCGAGGGTTGCCGATGCCTGACCAGTGCACGGCGTCAAATCGGGATCGCACCAGTAAATCGGTCCAGCGGGGCGACAGGTTCATGTCGACCGGCAACTTCATGCGGTGGCGATGTCAATCTGCCGTTCTTCAGCGAGCCAGGCAGCATAGCGAAGAGCCTGGAGAACGTCTTCGCGTTCGAGAAGGGGATAGTCGGCAAGGATTTCGTCGATTGCGCGGCCGGCGCCAATCTGCCCAACGATCATTCCGACCGTGATTCGCATGCCGCGGATGCACGGCTTGCCGCCCATCAGCCCGGGTTGCTGCGTGATGCGATCCAGATTCGTCATGCGCACCTCCTGCCGCGTCGGGAGGACATCGGCGAGATACAGGCATTCTAGTTCATGGCGTTTGATTACCGGAATTCGGCAGCCGCGCTCGCGCCAACCGACAGCGCACGAATCCTTCAGGCCGCCAAAGCGCGCCCCTGTGTCCCGAACGTAGTGCTCTGGCGGTCTACACGCGACCCTTTTTCGATACGCGACCTTAGCCTACCACGACCGTGGGTTGGGGGTCCGGGGTAATCTCCATGAGATCTCGCGCGCCGAATTTTGCCGCCCCCGTATCGCCGGACACCGTGCCTGATTTGCTGCTGAACCGACAGCGCGCATCGCACTTCGATAAACCTGCGGACCCGCTCGATGACAGGTGAGATCGCAAACCCGGAGCCGGCGGTGGCCTGGAGAGTGCGGGTGGCGGCCGGCAAGGTGCGGGCGAAAGCAAGGTCGCGCCGCCGGACCGGCGATCCCGTGGAAAAGCGCAGAGGGTGCGGCCAATGATCGACCTGACCGAGGACTGTTACGCAATCGCCCCACCTCCCCGATAGACCCGAGAGACTTCCTCGATCGGTGTGCGGTCTTCCAACTGTCGCAACTTGTCGTCGATTCGATCAAGCAACTCCTGGATCCGCACGATCCGCCCCGGCATGTCGATGCTGGAAGGCTGGTGAGGCCCTTCGCGCATGATCGGTTCTCGAGTCAGCCGAGTGGGCGCAGCACCGTGACAACCCGTCTCCCTGATTGTGTCTGCCGCGTCCCGGGCGCGTTCCTGCAGAGAGGCCAACGCCGACTGCGCATCTGTGGGTACAAAGGCATACAAGGAGCCGCTCAGCATTCGGGCGACAATGATCGCGGCAATCATATTGGTGTCCAGCCCGAGGTCGGCCGCGCGCCGGAAGATGTCTTCGAACTCGGCGAGGAGTCCGGATTCCACCAGCAGCGCAAGAGCACCGGGGACGTCGAGTCGCGAAACTTCCGCTTCGATCAGTTCGATCAGTTGCCGATAGCCATCGGGCAACGGGACGGGCGATGGGCGCCGTGCAATCTGGTGTAGAGAGGCGGCCGGGTTCTCCAATGCCGCGTAGTCGAGAGGCCTGGCGTAACACACTCTCATGGCCGGCACTTCGTCTATGCGATGCGACAACGCCACGCGGCCCGTGCCGCCCCAGCCTGCCGCCATTGTCTGTGGAACCTTGCGCAATACCGGGATGCCCAGCGTCTTCTCTTCTTCTGCCCGGGGTGCGACGACCAGCCAGTTGGTCCACGGGCTGATGAGCCGATAGCGCAGCGCCGTCTGCAAGCCCGTGGTGTCATCTGCCTCCTTCAGCCGGGCGGCGGCGGAGACACGAGCCACCGTGGACAAACCATCCGGGGAGGAGGCGGGCGGCGCCGCAGGAAGCGCCAATTCCTGGCGAACGATCTCCCCCTTGTCCGTCTCGACCTCGAGAGTCGCGGATCCGCCGGCGCGCGGGCGATCGAACGACGCAGAGGCGACCACTGTATCGCCCTCGAAGACCGCGCCCATCCGTGAAGGGCTGATGTTGGCGGCACCCTCCGGCCAGTGAACCGTCACGCGTCGGGCGCGCGGCGCCCGCATGCGCTCGAAGTGGCGAACGACCCGGTCGGCCATGCCCTCTTGTGGCGAGACGAGCTCGCACTCGCCGCCTGTGCCGGCCGCGAGCCCACGCACGAACGCCTCGGAGACGGCGCTGCCGACCCCGACCGTGAAGATCCGATGCCCCGATTTTTCTGCTTCGCCCACGACGGACTTCCAATCGGAAACTTCTCCATCGGTCACGAGGAAGAGGTCGGCGGCCTCGGTGCGCCCGAGGGCGGCGTACGCCTCCCGCAGCGCGTTGCCGATCTGGGTGCCGCCCATGTTGGCGTCCAGGGACTCCGCGAACCTCCTGGCCTTGGCGAGGTTGGAAGTGGTGCACGGAAGGAGGTGGTCGGACAACACTCTGGTCGTACTGCCGAATGCGATCAGCGTCACCCGATCCTGCGGCTGCAGGCTCTCGAGGATGCCGTCCAGCGCCTGCTTCGCCTGTTCCATCGAGTCGCCTTGCATCGAACCGGAGCAGTCGATGACGATGGCCAGCGAAAGCGCGCGCGGCTGCTGCAGGCCCGGGAAGAACGGCTGGAAGCTCGCGATTGCCGTCATGCCCTCGCCGTCCTGCCCGCACAGGACGAAACTGCGCGACGCCTGCGGCGCCTTCACGTTCAGGACGAAGTCGCGGTCCATGACGGCCTTCGGCTGCCGCAGCGACAGCACCGCCTTCTCCGGCGACTTGACCAGTTCGACGGCGTGGGACGGGCAGGCGAACTGCGCGTCGCGCAGCGCACCGAACACCTCAACGCGCAGGGAGAACTGGTTCTCGACCGTGAGAGACGCTTCCGGGGCCCGATGCGGCAGATGCGGCGACTCGCCGAAGCGCGGCGCGATCGTGGTCGGCAGGAAGAAGCGCAGCCGATCGCCGGCCCACCGGTAGAGGATCGCGTAGCGGAAGGTGATCTTCGCCGTCTCCTGCGGGAGCAGATTGCCGACATTCATCGTGTAGAGGCCCGGTTCGATGGCCTCGAGCATCACGGCCGCGTCGCCGGCCTCGACGGCATCCTCGTACTTCTCCTCTGCCGCCTTCTTCTCGACGACGACGCCCTTGAGCACGCGCCCCCCGATGTCGACCTCCAGATCGAGAAGCACCGCATCGAGCGGCAGCGGGAACGTGTAGACCGCCTCGATGTTCGTGTGCTCGTCGTTGCGGTAGGTCTGCGAGACCGTGACCTCGGCGAGCAGATCCTGCAGGACCGCGGAGACGGCGACGTCGCACAGGGCGACGCGTTCGCCCTCCAGGCCGGTGAGGGCCGATGCCAGCTGGTTCATTCTTGTTCCTCGCTTTCGTGAATCTGCGTGTAGGCCTGCGTCACCGCGCGGAAGAAGGCTCGCACTTGCTCCGGCTTCAGGCCGGCGCGGCCGGGCTCCAGCGTGAGCTCGACGCCGTCGGCAACGACGAGATGACTCCAGACCTCCACCGTCCCGGGCCGCCGCGGCGTCGGGGGCAGGGGGCCGGTGTCCTGCTGCCGGAGGAGATCGCCGATCCGCTCCAGGGACAGCCCGGCGAGCTGCCACTTCCGAACGAGCAGCAGTTGCTCGACGTGGCGCTGGGTGTAGTACGCGCCCTTGCCCACGCCGTGGGGACGATCGATCAGTCCGGACTGGATGTAGTACCGGACCGTGCGGCGTGGCAGCTCGGCCAGCGCGGCGATTTCGTCCAGGGTGAATCGCTGGGTTGCATTCATACTGCCATAGTAGACAGTAGAAGTGTAATGATCAAGTGTCGTGTAAAATCATTGGTGGGAGCGCCGGTGTACTGACCCGTAGCCTCATCACTATCGAAATTATTATCACGAAGATTTGGTCTAGGGTGTCCGTGTCTCTTGGGCTGATAGTCAATACTCGTGACCAAGTCGAACTCGGCACCGTCAAAGCTGAAAGGAGTGCCGCCGTCCCTGGTGGAACGGCTGTCGTTCATCGAGGCCCGCTTGTTCTTTCTGGGGGAGTTGCGGCGGACGGACGGACGAGCTAAGGAGCTGGCCGAACACCTGCGCCGAGAAAGGATCGGCTTCTGATGGCCAGGCCTGCGGCGCTGGACGGCTACAGAGACGAGTGCACGCTCGAGTGCGAACGGGCGCTGTTGACGTTGCTGCGGGGACTGGGCCTGTGGAAGGACTCGGTCCATCTGGTCGGCGGCTTGACGCCGCGGTATCTCGTCCCCGCGCGCCCGCCGGTCGTGCCCGCGCGCGCCGGCACGCTGGACGTCGACATCGTCACGGCGATTCGAGCCCTGACCTGTCTTCGCGACCCGTACGACGCCATCATGGATCAGCACCTGGATCTCGGTTTGCAGGATGACATCGCGCTGATCCGGCTTGCCGCAAGGTCGCTCGCCTCCGCTCGATCCGTCAGGTCCACACCCTGACCGCGCGGCCAACCATGCTTCGGCGCGCAACGAATTACTACGACGACCTGTTCGTTCGCTTGATCGGAGACGGCATCCCGCAGTGGATCGCCGTCGAACGAGTCGCGACTGCCTACCTCGACGGCAAGCCGTTACGAGTTGGCAAGAAGAAGCTCTCGAAGAAGGAGCGCGACAGCCTCTTCTGGGCCAGCGATGTTGTGAAGAGCTGTCCTCCAGAAGCGTGGGGCGGCGAGGCTATGTCGCTCGCCCTGGCGCGGTACCTCGGTCAGGAGGCTGTGGCTGCCGATGGATTGGTGACGCGGGTCGCGCGCGAGGCGCCCGAGGCGTTGATCCGCGCGGTCAGGCGCGCCGGGCTCGTCCTGAGCCCGCATTCGCCACGACGAGTCGAGCTGGACGAGGCGGGGTCCGAAATCGAAGCAGTCGCCGAGTTGTGCCGGGTGCTCGATGTGTTTGCCGGGGCGCACGGCGAGCGGGTCGCGGCGCTAGTCATCATGGAACGACCGGCTCCCGATTTGCAGGATCGCGGATTACGCTGCGAATCGGGAAAGACCGCGGCGCAGAGCCGCATACAAATGGGAGCCGGCCATGAGAAACGTACGATTTGTGGGGCTTGATGTCCATGCGGAGACGATTGCGGTGGCAGTAGCTGAGATCGGCGGTGAGGTACGCAGTCTCGGAGTGATTCCCAACCGCGCCGAGTCGGTGCGCCGCCTGATCGGCAAGCTCGGCAAGCCCGAGCAGCTGCGGGTGTGCTACGAGGCCGGTCCCACCGGTTACGTGCTGTACTGGCAGTTGAGCGAGCTGGGCGTGAAATGCGAGGTGGTGGCCCCGACGTTGGTACCGGTGAAAGCAGGCGATCGGGTCAAGACCGATCGGCGCGACGCGGAGAAGCTGGCGCGCTGTCATCGGGCCGGGGACCTGACGGCGGTCTGGGTGCCGGATGGGGCGCACGAGGCACTGCGAGACCTGGTCCGGGCCCGGTTGGCCGCCAAGCGCGATCAGTTGCGGGCGCGGCACCGCTTGAGCAAATTTCTGCTGCGCCAGGGGCGTCAAGCGCCCGAGGGCACCACGGCCTGGACGGGCAAGTACCTCAGCTGGGTCAGGCAGCAGCGCTTTGCGCACGCGGCCCAACAGGCGACGCACCTGGACTATCTGCACGAGGTGGAGCACGCGGCCGAGCGCATCGTGCGGCTGGAGCGCAGCATTGATGGGGCGGTCGAGTCGATGCCGGAGGCTCAGCAAGCGGTGATCGCCGGGCTGCAATGCCTGCGTGGCGTGGCGAAGGTGTCGGCGGTAACGCTGGTATCGGAGCTCGGGCAGTTGTCGCGCTTCGGGGCGGCCCGGCAGCTGATGGGCTACGCCGGCATGGTCTCGCGGGAGCACTCCAGCGGTGCGCGCATCCAGCGCGGCTCGATCAGCAAGGCGGGCAACGCGCACCTGCGCCGGATCGTGACCGAGGCGGCGTGGAGCTACCGTCATCACCCTGCGCTGGGCAGCGCGCTCAGAGCGCGGCAAAGCGGCGCGAGCGAGGAGGTCAAGGCGATCGCCTGGCGGGCACAGCACCGACTGCATGGGCGCTATCGCTCGCTGCTGGCGAAGGGCAAGACCAAGCAGAAGGTCATCACCGCTGTGGGGCGTGAGCTGCTGGGCTTTATCTGGGCGATCGGCCGCGAGATCGAGCGCACACGACTTGAGGAGGTACGCCGCGCCGCCTGAGAGGCGCTCAGCGCAACATCGATGGACTCGGCACAGGCACAAGCGGTCAGCGGCTGGGGTCGCGCACGGCAAAGGAGAATCCTCGTGAGCTCCTATGCGGCAGGTCTCCATGGCCTGACCCGCGTTTCTAGTCCGAGGCAGCTCCCGACGAATCACGACCATGATGGCGGGCCTTGCGCCCGATCCACGAATATCAGAGTGATCAACCGTCGACACATGCTGCCCCGGCTGCTGTTCACTTGTGCTTGGCCGAGCCACGAACGACGACCACGATATCTTTTGACCTTACGACCTTGTTGACAGGTCGTTCCATATTAGGAGCGGACTCTTGGCTTGAAGCCAGCAAACGAAAACATCCATGTCATGGAGTACATTCGGTGACTGACCGACTATCTAGCCATCGCCGAAGTTGGAATATGTCCCGTATCCGTAGTCGGGACACGGGACCGGAGCGGTTGGTGCGCTCCGCGCTCCACCGCGCCGGCTACCGCTTCCGCCTACACCGGAAAGGCCTGCCGGGAAGGCCCGACATCGTGCTGCCGAAGTACCGTACAGCCGTGTTTGTGCACGGCTGCTTCTGGCACCGTCACAGGAATTGTCGCTTCGCCTACACGCCGAAGTCCCGTGTCGCGTTCTGGAAGGAGAAATTCCGCAGCAATATCGAACGCGACCATCGCAGCGCACGCGAACTGCGCAGACTTGGCTGGAAGGCCGTCACCGTGTGGGAGTGTGAGGCTGAACAGTCGTCGAAGTGGCTCCGGCGTATGCCGACCGCGCACGGGACGTAGATGCGGCTCTGACCGGCGTCGCCCCAAGTGTGACCACGCCTTCCTCCCGGTCGAGCGCCCCAACGCTCCGCACCGAACGCGCACGATCGTCATCTGTGTCACGCGCCCGACGACGTGCGGCGCTACGGCCGGGTGCTGGCACTGCGGCGGAAGCGCGGGCACTCCTGAAAATGGCGCTGGCTGACTTGCCTCGCGCGGCGGACGCACTGTCTTCACAACTTTCCATCGATACCCGAGCGTTGGGTTCTTCCTTCTCCCCCTGGCGCGACTTAGGTCGGTGCCGCATAGTTGTCGCCAAAGATATTTGGGCGAGCATTGATGCCGACGAAAATTCCGGTTATTGATCTTTTCGCGGGTCCGGGCGGACTGGGCGAGGGTTTCTCCGCGTTTTCCCGCGGAGCCGACCGGCACGGATTCGATGTGCGTCTCTCGATCGAGATGGACTCGGTCGCACACCGGACGCTGCTGCTGCGGAAATTCTTCCGATCGTTCGACGAACCACCGGACGCTTACTGGGAGTACGTGGCGGGTCGGCTGCCTCAGGAAGAGCTGTTCTCGCGATATCCGACGCATTTCGAGGCTGCTCGGGGGCGGGCTTGGCAGGCGGAGCTTGGTCGCAAGAACAAGGGTGTGGTGACCCGGCGTATCGGCCAGGCTTTGCGTGGCGCCTCGACGTGGGTGCTCATCGGCGGCCCGCCGTGCCAAGCCTATTCGCTTGTCGGACGCTCACGGATGCAGAGCCGCACCAACCCCGGCTTCGAGAGCGATCACCGTCATTTCCTGTACCGCGAGTACCTCCGCATCGTCGCCCGACACCGTCCACCAGTGTTCCTGATGGAGAACGTGAAGGGGCTGCTATCCGCCACGCACGGCGGCCAGAAGATTTTCCACCGCATCCTGTCAGACCTGCACGAGCCCGGCCGGGCCCTGAAGATAGACGGTCGCACCACGCAGCTGCGATACCGGCTCTATCCGGTCGGGCAGACCGCGCAGGGGTCTCTGATCGCCGGTGCCGATTTCATTCCGGACCCGCACAGTCTCGTGGTGCGATCCGAGGACTTCGGCATTCCTCAGGCGCGGCACCGAGTGTTCGTGCTTGGCATACGCGAGGACCTCGACGTGCGAGCCGGTCTACTACAGCGGTCTGACACCGTGCATGTCGAGGACGTCATCGACGACCTGCCCCGGATCCGCAGCACGCTCTCCCGCGAGCAGGACTCCGAGGAGGCGTGGCGGGACGCTATTGCCGAAGTGCGGCAGCAGACCTGGTTCCGCTCTCCGGACAGCCCGGAACTGCACGGCGCCGCACGCGAGGCAACAACGGCACTCGGCTCGATCGCCTGCACGCGTCTGGACGCCGGCGCGCCGTGGCAGCCGTGGACGGCACGTCCGCGCCGGCTGGCACCGTGGTACCGAAGGGGCTGCCGGGGGCTCAGCAATCACGAAGCCCGCGGACACATGCGAAGCGACCTGCACCGCTACTTCTTCGCAGCCTGCTTCGCCCGCGCGAACGGACGCTCACCGACTCTCGAGGACTTTCCGCCGGAGCTGATGCCGGATCACCGCAACGTCGAGCAGGGTCGCCGTGGCGAGATGTTCGGGGATCGCTTCCGAGTACAGCTTGCAGGCCACACCTCGACCACGGTGACGTCGCACATTTCGAAGGACGGCCACTACTTCATCCACTACGACCCGACGCAGTGCCGCAGCCTCACGGTGCGCGAGGCTGCGCGCTTGCAGACCTTTCCGGACAGCTACCACTTCGAGGGGCCGCGTACCGAGCAGTACCATCAGGTCGGCAACGCCGTACCGCCGCGGCTCGCCCGGCAGATCGCGGGGATCGTCTACGACGTGCTCGAGAAAGCAGTGAAGAATTGATGCGTCAGCCAGCGCCTCCCGCACTACTTGGCCAATTGGAGAGCGTAGCGCTGGCACTGTCAGGGTGACTAACAGGCTCACAGCCAGCCCTGCCAACGGGCAGCAGCGCGGCCCGTATGCATCTGTCAGGCGTACGCAACGGCAAGCGTCGACTCGATGAGTTCCGACATGAAGCCGGGCTCTCTGTTATCGGGCATGCCGACCACCATCGCGCGATCGAGGCCTTCGTTTATCGTTTCGCAGCACGTTTCCGGCAACAGCGCGCAGGCGTGGCACGCGGCCAAGTTCGCAAGCCTCGACCCCGACCCGCCGAGGTGCTGCGAACACACCGGATCCGCGGAGCACCACGACGCGCGGCTGAGCGCCCGCTGCAGGAGCAGGCCAAGGCGCTCGGGCCGGCCGAGTCGTACCAGTCCCCCGAGCGTCCCTTCCGAGTCGCCGGCCGCCGTATAGATCAGCATCGCCGCCATGGGCGCGCGGGGATCGGCCGAGATGTACAGGCGCTCGCGCAGCGATGCTGTACTGTAGCCGCACTCGAAGACCAGCTGGTTGATCAGGATGTGCGCAATGCTGTGTACAAGCAGGTAACGCGATGCCCACGTCCGGCTGGCCCCTGCATCCGGCGGCAGCGTTAGGCGGACGTCCTGCAGCCGGTTGATGAAATCGTCCTTGATACGCTCCTCGAGCCACCGTGCGTTGGCCTCCTGCCACTGCTTCAGCTTCTCCTCCTGCAGCTCGATATAGATGCCCTCGCCAAAGACTTCGACCGCGGGTAGCCATCGGTCCTGCGGGGCGTCAGGTGTAGAACGGAAGAGTTGCCGCATCGCCGAGTCCGGCATACCTGTCAGCGGCATGCTGTCGGCCTTGAGGCGCGAGAAGCCATAGAACACCCGCGTCTCGAGAAGCCGTTCAACCAGGTTGACCCGCGCTAGCCACGGCGACAGGTCCGACGCCACAGTTGTGGCAATCACCCGCAGGTTCGGAACCTCGGCTGCCCTGTCGATTGGTTCGCGCAGGACGTTGAATTCGGCGCGGCGGAACGCTACAAACTCGGACTCCTGCTCGAGCGGGGTGGCAGCCCCGGCGGGGATCGCTGCTCCCGAGCCTTCGAAGAGGCTCTCCAGTGCATCGCGGACCTGGTCGACGGTCGCAGTGGTCCCAATGTCCTCGAGGCTCGCGTGGACATCGGCAGCAACACGCTCCTGCCGCCTTCCACCCATGCGCCAGCGCGTACGCTGCACCCCGAGATCGAACTCTCCCGCATTCTGCTCTATTACGGCGCGCAGTTCGGCGACTGCGTCGTTGGTCAGTTCGATGTCCGGCAGCGTGATCGCCGAAAAGGTCTTCGGGAAATAAAGGTTGGTCTGGTTGATCAGGGCACCGACTAGGGGTTGGCCACAACCGGGCTCGTTGGCATTCTCACCCAGCCACGGCCGGTCGCCGGGACAAGCGATCCCGGCGCGCTGAAAAGCGCTCTGCTCCTGCGAGTCGGCCGGAATCTTCGTGGTTCCCGCCAAATGCCCCGACTTGCCGCAGCCTGTGCACTCGACGCGGATACTGGTGAGCTCTGATCCACCGAAGTCCTTGAGGATCAGATGGGCGGCATCTCTGCACATGCAGCCGATCCAGTCCTGCCACGGGAACTCGCAAAGATGCCCCGCGGCGCACACCGCAATGAACCGCACGGGCTTCCAGCGGCCGCTGCCCGGCGGGTTCTCGAGCCGCGTGCTCGTGAGGTTGAACTTCCGCATCTCACCAGTCTTGGTGTGCCGGTACCATCGCGGAAAGCGCAGCGCCGGAATGTTCAGGCGGGCGTTCGGTGGCGCGCTCTGTCCCCTGCGGACATGGCGGTAGTCCGGTGGCAGGCAGAACCGGTCGACGTGCAGCAGTGCGGACAGCCGCGGCTCAATGCGTTCAAATTCTCTGCGGTCTTCACAGGGTTGAATGGCTCCAGCGTCGACGTTTTCGCGTGTGTACCAGTAGTCGAGCCCACCGACAACAAGCGGAACCCCGCGGCGATCGGTGTAGATGCTGCCCGGGCCAAACGGCGCTATCAGCTGTCCGGTGCGTACCTGCCTGTTTCCCATAGTTCTTGCCTCACGGAGTTGCGGCCGGCGGCGCCGAACCATATGCCTGGGTGATGTTGAGCTCCGCGCTTCGGTCTACCTGCCGCATGCTGCTCGGTACCACGACGCCGCGCCTGCGCTGTAGCCCGGTGGTGTACTGCCCTGGCCAGAGCATCAGGTATTCGCCCTCAGGATCCTGCGGGAACTCCTCCCATTTCTGCGGGTTTAGACCCCATTTTCCGAGCAGAGCATCCCGGACGCGCTCGATCTCGTTGAGCGACCGCTGCCGATCCTCAGGGACCTGCACGGCCCTGCACCGATCGCTGAGGAGTTCGTAAGCCGAATCGACTGCTGCCTTGTAGGCCCCGCGGTTCCAGACCTCCGCCCCGCTGTATTGCCGGGCCCAGGCGATAAGCACGCCGGCAAGGCCCCTTTGAATCGTCGACACGGCAAATGGCGTCGCCGTCGTGGGCTCCACGCGTTCGTACAGTCGACGGTGATAGCTGCTGAACTGCTCGAAATGCGACCGGTCGCGACTCTTGTTCGGGTTGTAAACGGTAAGAATCAGCCCGGGCCGCTCCCACCACTTGCGCCCTACGCGGCCGGTCACCTGGATGTAGGTGGCCGTGCTTTTCGGCTGGCCGACTACGGCCATCAGCGACAGGCGCTCGATATCGACTCCGACCTCGATGATGTTGGACGCCAGACAGGCGTCGACCACCGAGTGCGCGTCTGCAGAGCAGACGGGCACGTTTAGCTCGTCCATCATCGCAACGATCTCCGCTTGGGAGAGGCGACTGGTCAGCTCCTGGACGGACTTGAGATTGCGTCGCTTGTCGTCGAAGCCTTCGCGGTTGAACAGAAACTTGAGTCGAGACCGGATGTCGGAGTCGAACAACGTCTTGGCACCGCTCAACTCGCGGATACTGTTGTAGAACGTGAGCAGCGTCCACCACGGATCGCGACGATCGGCGCTGAAAGAGTACGGCAGGAAAAGTGCCGAGGAGAACGCGCGCACCTGGGTCGTGAGGACGGAGCCAAAATTGCTCGCGTGCAGCCCAAGGTACAGCCGGCCGTCGAGCAGCGCACGTGTCTCGACGTCGCGCGCATATCGCCCGAAGAAAGAATCGCCCATCGACAGTCCGGGACTGGGGAAAAGCTGCATCCGCCCCTGCCCCGCTGCGGCGTCGAGCCGAGCGTACAGCGCCCGGACTTGATCAGCCGCACCCCGGATTGTCGCAGTGGATGCAATAATTTTCGGCCGCAAGACCAACCCGCCGTCCGTCTGCGTGCAGAGCTTTTCGATCACTCCCTCATACAAGGCGTACATTGTCCCGAGGGGTCCCGAGATCAGGTGCAGCTCGTCCTGGATGATCAGTCCCGGCGGCGTTCGCTCCTGCCTCACCTGCGAGCCGTCTCTTACTCGACCGAAGAGCGCTCCGGCCTTCTCCCGGTAGGCGAGCATCGCGAACTTGTCGGCCGTCGCGATGACCAGCGACGGCGGATGACGGTAGATCCGCTCGTCGATCACCTCGACCGGAAGGCGTATGAACTCGCTGCCGAAGTGGCAGCCCGCGTCCGGGCAGTGCAGGCGCGGCCCTTCGCCCGGATCGTCGGATATGCCGACCGTACGCGCCCGGTTCCAAGCTTGGTCCCGCATGGCCAAGCCCGCTGGCTGCTTTGCTTCGACACGACCAATTTCGGTGCGGCACCAAGGGCATTCCGTGAGCACGAGCGGATTGCCCTCGACATTCCCCTTACGGTAGCGCCCCAGTTCAGCCTGCGCGTCGGCTATCTTGTTGGGCGACGCTTCTCCACCAATCCACAGTCCTAGCGAGAATGCGGCGCCGGGAATGCTCCCCCTCTCACCGTCAGGCGGACAGTCCCGCAGGTATTCCATAGCACAGATCAGGCTGGCCGCGCGCTGGAACTGCTGAGTTGTAAGCATCCGTAACGTGTAGCGCATGATCACGTTCGTGCCGTCGCGCTTCATACCAGGCCCGCCCGCAGGAATCAGTCGCTGATGGAACATGTAGAATGCTGCGACCCCAAGGTAGGCTTCGGTCTTCCCTCCGCCCGTCGGAAACCAGATGAGGTCCACGGTCTCTCGATCGGCTGCGGAGCTGCCCTCGACTCCCTCGAGCGACATCAGCAGGAATGCGATCTGGAAGGCGCGCCAAGATCCAATACGCTCCTTGTCTTCCCTCTCTTGTTGGTAGATTTTCCACGGCGAATCGTGCTCACCCGCCGGTGTGAACCGCCTCTCCTCGTTATTCCACTCGACCTTGCGCCTGCTGAGCTGCTTGGTGCCGATCTGCTGTAGCAGCATGGCGAGATTCGCCAGCCGGAACGCACGGCGAGCTGCGGCATCGCGCCGCAGCAGCCTGATGCCGGCCACGATTCTGGACAGGCAACCGTCGCAGGCATCGAGATGTCGCCCGGCCACTTCCGCGAGGCCGGGGCTCAGACCGCCCACGTCCCCGCGGCGCTGCTGGATCCAGTCCCCGTAGCCCCTCGCGAGGTCCTCGAGCGACTGCCAAGCAGAACCCTCGCCGCTGTCGGGAAGCGAGGCCAGACTGCGCATTGATAGCGACACACGCTCGCCGTTGATTTCGATATCCGGCGTCATGCTCGGCAGTTCCACAGCCGGCATTACGTCGGCGTACACAGTCTTCGGTGTCGAGTCCGGGTCGGCGTCCCAAGCGGCGGCGCACCCATGGCCGATTCCCCAAGTGGCGGACTCCCGGTACAACAGAGCGAGCGACTGCTCGTCTTTGTCTAGCCTTTCAAAAGATCGCCCGCTCTCCGGGTATCGGGCAAGGCTGCCGTCCTCTACCTCAACCTCAAAAAACGTTTGATACAGCACCGCCTCCCGTGCATCCGTGCCGGGCGGCACTGAAGTGCCATTCTTCAAAACGACCGTAAGCAGCCAGCAGTCCTCCTCCCCACGGAGACGGCGCGGAAAGACTTCTACCATCAGACTGAGGCCGCACCCCGACAGTCCGGGAACTTCCCGGGCGATAACCTTCTCATGTCGCAGTTCTGCGCGCTCGAAACACACGGCCGCGTTCTCCGGCACCGCCGGGAGCCGCCGCCATGCATCGGCTTCCTTAATCTCGCCCCGGTCGTCCCGGTACGCGCGTTTGCATCTCTCATACCGGCCGTTGAGTGGAAACGCGACGCCTTCCGACTGCCAGAAGAACCGCCTGCTGCGCGGCAACCGCACGACGACTCGCCCGCTCGGACTGAACCTAACGCAGAACGACATACCAATCGTTGACGGCCGCCGAACGTCTGGACTGGTTACTTCGAACTCGTCGGTCGGGTCACTGCCACCAACGCCGTCCGCCTCAAGTACTTCCCCGTCCTCGCGCCGAGCCTCGCTGTCATCGGACACCTCTTCTGGCTCCGCGCTGGCGGCCGCGGCCCTTTCCGGATCGATTCCCGTGTGATCGGTTTGCTGCAGCGCTGCGTCGTCGGCGCCTTCACCTTGCTCCTCCGACAGCGGATGCAGCAGGCCGGCACCGTATTTCCGATGCGGCGACTCCCCTGCGTAATAGAGAACCTCCTGCAAGTCCTCCCCTGGCGCCGGCCGCCACACCAGTGCTCCCGTGCGCTTTGCAACTGGATCGTAGAACACCTGCCCGATGAATTCGATCGTGACCGCCTCGCGCACGGGACGCGACGGACCCACGACCTCGCCGCGGATAAAGTCGATCAGCTGGCCGCGTTCCTTCATGTTTCGTCGTCCCCTTCAAGCCACCGCTGAAGCGCGTCGCGCGACCCGCTCTCACAGGCAATGCGGACATACTCCGTTGCACGGGTCACGCCCGTGTAGAACAGCGAACGGTATGAGTCACCGTCCCGCAGCGACACGTCAGTGAGTATGATCGCCTTGTTCTCCATGCCCTTGTAGGCATGCACACTCGCGTAAGACGTCCCGTCGCCGGGACCGCGGGCCGGCCGGAGCACAATACCGGCCTTGTTCAGCCGCGCGGCCGCGCTTCGCTCGTCGCCCGCAAATGACAGCAGCGTAACCTCGGAGCTCTTGTACCCTTTCTCTCTGAGCTCCCGCAGCCACTGCCCGATTCTCTGCAGCTGATCGCGGTCGTCGGCATAGAAGTAGATGTCGTAGTTTCTAATTTCGCCTGAACCTCGCAGGTAGTCCGAGTAAGTCCCCGGGTCGAGCCCGGCGAGCCTGATCGCGGTGTCGCCGACGATGCGGTAGTTCCGGCAGTTCTCGGACAGCGGCCACCGCACCGGGTGCGCGAGCGACTCGAACTCGGCGAGCGCCCGCTCAACCTCAGCCCTTTCGGTCAGCACTTGGTTCTCGAAGTCGCCGAATAGCAGGATGCATCGCTCGGCCGCGATGCCGGGTACCAGTTGCAGCAGGCTTTGCCAGATCCAGCGCCGGGCGAGAATATCCTGCGCCTCGTCGACGATCAGGCAATCGAGCTCGGCGACAGCCTTGAACTCCGGATCGCTCAGACGCTTTCCGATCTGCTGCGGCAGCTCGTTCTCCCAGAATTGCTGCAATGGATCCGCCGGGATCTTCACTCCGGTCATCTCCGCAAGCACCCTAATCGCACGACCTGCAACGAGTTGAGGGAGGGCGGGACGCACCTCGCTCAGGCGATCCCTTATCCAGTCTCCGATGAGCTGGTTGAAGCAAACGAGCGCCACCCGCCTTCCGGATTCGGCTGCACGTCGCGCCACTTCCATGGCGATAAGGGTCTTGCCGGTCCCGGCACCACCGGACACTACGACGCTCGGATTGGTCGCTGCCAGCTTGAGCACTGGTCGCTGCTGATCACGGAGCTTGGCCTCAGCCTCGCGCTCGCGCTGCTCGATCTCATGCCGCATATCTGGGCGCCACCGCTGCACCGGTACGCACAGCGCGACAATGGCGTCGATCTCATCACTGGTGAGGCTCTCCTGCAGCGTCGGGATTCGGCGATCCGCCCGGATGCTTCTCAGCATCCTCGCTCTCAGGTCGGCGCAGAATTCACTTCCGTGGCGAAACCGCGTGAACTCGCGGGAATCCATGAGTTCCCACGGCTGCACCGACAGGTTCGGCTCAAGGTCGAACGGTGCCCTCGGGAAGATGCAGCAGTGCACAACCGGCACGCGCCTCAGCCCGGGATCCAAGTCCACCAAGCGGCGACGGAACGTGCTGCTGCCATCCACGGCCTGCTTGAAAGGCGAGCGCCTGATTGAGGCGGGATACCACCGGTGCCCAACGAACGTAATGTTCGGGTGCGATTTCACCTCAACGCACAGAATGCCGGCATCCGGCATGATCACTACGAAGTCAACCTCGGTCCGCAGGTCGTTGTTCCACGGTGAAAGATCAAGCGAATGAACGGCCACCCAGTCGACGGGAGCGGCGGCAAGCAGGTTAAACACGTCCCGCTCTCCCGGCGGCGTACGGTCGTCCATGAACGAAGGGATCAACCTCGCCATCGCTCGAAGTACCTCATTTCTCCCGTCTTCCGGAGCTCTGAGTCCGGCACCTCAAACCCGCTTTCGAAGCCTGCAATCCTGTGGAAGGAGCAGTAGCCATGGAGATCCGTCCCGTCGGGTGTCGGCAGAATGAAGCCGTTTCCACACAAGGCCATCTGCCTGGCATCGGCCAGCTGGCTCTTGAGAATCTCGAGCAGCCGTTCGTCGATGATCTCGCGCTCCTGAACACCTGCTTGAATTGCCTCGCCCCTCGATCGCCGCACTTCGATCCACGCCGCCTGCCACCAGACGGCGCCCGCACTTGCGCCCCCGGCGGTGTGTCGCTCCGTGCCCAGCCCGAGCACCTTGATGAGAATTTGGAAGTGCCGGCTCTGCTGTGGCGCGTGAATAACATTGCTCGGTGGTTCACACCAACGCTCAATGGCCGACTCGAGATGCACTAGGTTCAGACCTTGTGCACGGAGGCGGCGCACAAGACCCGCTGGATCGGCAGTCCAATCCCGTCTGAGCTGCTCCTTCCAAACCCGGCTGTACGAACCGTGCTCTGCTCGCAATTCCCCGAGGCCCACTTCGTCGATCACGGGAAGGACGACGAACATACCTTCGGTGAGCGTCTCGTATGGGATTCTCTGGTCAAACGGTTGCGTCGACGCCGGGTCCGGATCAAAGCTCAGCACGCGTGCGTGCGGCGGGTAGAGTATTCCGTGGTCTCTGTCCAGCTCGACGAGCGTGGCCGAGCGCATCTCCCGAGGACGGTTTATCTGCCGGAACCACTGAAGCTCATCGACTTCGTCTACAGTCTCTTCCGCTGAGAACGCATCCGGCTGCCCAACAGCGCTGCGCCGCGTGCGCCACTGCGACTTGAGGCGACTCTCCGTCTGCCTGCCGCCCGGATCCGTCGGCTCGTATCCGAAGCTTGGCTCGTCGCTACATCCCGCCCAGACGACCTGCAGAAGATCACGGAAGCGCGGTGCCGTCAGTACCGCATCCGGCGCCGCTCCCCAGCCGTGGCTTCGCAGCGGTCCGCACTTGACCAGAACATCGAACGTATCCGAGTCCCGGTACTCCGTCACGGTGTGCAGAAACGCGCAGCCCGGAACCAGTTGCACGCCGTCCGCACTCTGCAGCGACGTGAAATGCGGGCTCTCGCGGCGATGGCAGTAGACCTTGAACGTCTGATGCCGGTCGCACAATTCTTTGAGCGCTGCGGCAAGTTCGCGACGCATTGGACTTTCCTGCAACGAAAGCTGTGCGGCAGCCGTCACCGCACCCTCGTACAGCCTCCGCATGTCATTGCCCCATCGCTGCGCCACCGCACCCGGACTGCGATTCGCGAACGATTCGGCAATCGTGATCTGGATTGAGTCATCGAGTGGGACCGGTACCGTCAGCCACTCTGACAGCAGCGTCCGAAGTCCTCGCGACAGTTCTTCGGCCTCCCGGTCATCACTGTCGCGCAACAGGTAAACCATCTGCCGCAGGCAGCGACGCACGCTGCCGAACGTCGGATCTGCGATTTCACGGCGGTCGATGACGCAACGTTCCTGGCTGCCGAGCAGGTCAAAGATCTTTGAGGCCGCAATCCGCGTCACCTGGCTCTCCGGCGCAGCGTGAGTGTCGAAATTCCATGTGGCACTCCGCGCGGAGCTTCGGCGAGAAGCACATCCGCCTCGTACCACTGTTCGAGGTTCTGCATGCGAACGCCAACCTCCTCAAGCACCTCCCGATCAACCGCACGGTGCATTACGCCAATTATGTCGGAGTGTTTAAATCGCTGGAGTGCACGAAGAAAGCTGTCCGGACCATCCGCGATGACAATCCTCGGGTCACGCGACCGGCGGTCCATCTCTCCAGTTCGGGAATTAAAAAACAGGACCCTCGATACTTCGCGGGTACTCGCCCACGCCGTGACCGCCAGCAGGTCGACAAGCGTGTTCTCGCGACCGTCGTCGGTCCGGAACCGAATCTCTTCGCACGCTTCGCGGGTCGCCTTTCCGCCTGCCGCACGGCTCGCCAGACACAGCCCCGAGTACGATACCGAGAGGTTCTCCGGGAGCACATGCGCACCCGGGATAATCTGTTCGTACGGATCGTGTTGCAGCGCTTGTCCCGCAGACTCGAGCTGTGCGGGTGGATTTCCGTCGATGTGCCAGCCAAGGGACCGGCTCGGCAGAACCCATCTTGATCCCGGATCGTCGCCATCTCTTCGAGCCCGGAGATCTTTATTTCTTGGCCTTTTCGCGCGCCCCCGTCCGATGACCTTGGTACAGATGATCCCGCCCCCGGGGACAAGCTGCGACTCCGCGCCCTTCCCGGAGATTCGATAGAGTTCCCCTTCCTCGCTGCGCAACAGCCCCGGAATTCTTTCGCTCAGGCCGCAGCGTACGGCTTGGGGATCGCAGCGCTCCTCACAGACCTGTCCTTCCCGGTCGCGCCTTCCACACTTACCTAGATACTCGTCTGCGTACCTACAGAGATCATCGTAGTGTCCGTCCAGATCGTTCGCGCGGGGATTGCCGAGATCGCGGATCATGGCGCCGAGTGCAATAAGGCCGGCCGCCGCCGAATCACACGGCATTGAGACGAGGCAGATCCGCTCACGCCCGGACGGACTCGCGGGCCAACCGTGGCCCAGGCGAATCAGGAAATCCGCCCATGGAGGAATCAGCCTCCACGTATCGTTGGATTCGGAGAACTGCATCGGTCCGTTCCTATTGAGACTTGCATAAATACCTGACATGTTCAGAGTGCCAGTTGAGCCTGCTGCCAGAACGCGCGGATCAGCGTCGGGCGCCGCTGCATCGAGCGCAGGCGATTGCGCGCGCTGCGTGTCAGGTCAGCGAAGTTGCCGGCACAGTGGTTGGCGAGTTCGTGATGCTTGAGGTGTCCCCAGATGTATTCGGTGGGGTTGAGCTCGGGCGCATAGCCCGGGAGCTGTTCGATCTGGATGGCTCCGTTCAGCGCTTCGAGGTACTCGCGCACCATCGCACTGCGGTGCGCAGCCAAACCGTCCCAGATCACCAGCAACGGTCGGCGGATCTGGCGGCCGAGGGCGTGCAGAAACTCGATGATCTGCGGGCTCTTGATGGCGCCCGCGAACAGCCGGAAGTAGAAACGCCGGAAGCTGATGTCGGCAATCACCGAAAGCTGGTTCCTGTTGAAGTGGTACTGCAGCACCGGAGTCTCGCCGCGCGGCGCCCAGGTGCGCACCCGGGTGGGCCGCTCGCTCAGTCCCGACTCGTCGATGAAGACGATGATTCGGCCTTGTTTGGCAGCGTTTTTTTTAGCGCCGGCCAGCGCACCTGCTCCCAGCGCTTGATCGCTCCCTCGTTGCGCTCGAGCGCCCTTCCTGAGGGTCGTTGGCAGGAGAAGCCGAGTGCGACGAGGATGCGCCACACCTGGCTCTCGCTGTACGCCCGACCGAAATGCCGCTCGATCAGCTTGCCGACGCGGGGCAGCGTCCACAGATCCGTGGCGAACCCCTCGGCCAAGGCGCCGCGCATCAGGACCCGCATCAACTCGCGCCGCTGCGCGTGGTCGAGCCCCGAGGGGCGGCCGCGCGGCCGTCGTTCGAGCGCCTCCAGTCCACCCGCGACCAACCGCTCGTTCCAATCGCTTACCGTCGTGCGCGTCACACCGACGCGTCGCGCTACCGCCGCCTGCGATTCGCCACGCAGCAGTAGTCGACCGCCACGCAGTCGGCGCCGCTGCAGCTCCCGAGCCACTTTCTCTGACTTGCCCATATTCGCTCCGCCCGAGAATACACATCTCCTTGGATTCACGGCAGGCGAAAAAGTTGCAAGCCATTTATGCAAGCCTCAATAGCAACTGGCCGACGCCTCCGCGAGCGGGTGGAACTGGTCACGCCCTACAGACCCACGTCAGACAGGCCAAAGCAGAGCACGACGACCGTGACCGCGTCCGCACAGACTTCTTGGTACAGCACCTCCCGGCAACTCCAAGATTTGCTGCACAGTAAATATTTCTATATAACCAAATCTTCGATATGGTGCGCATACTTGCTGCCCGGTAAACCATGGCGGCGACCATGCTTCAGGCGCAGACGAGCGAGCGGGCGCGGATTGATCAGTTCCTCGCGGCACTTCGGTCGCTGCCGGAAGTGCAGGCCGAGCTGGAAAGCGTCGGCGCCCCGGAGCGCGACGCTCAGCTTGCGCTCGACGTCGCCGGCAAGCCCATCCACGCGCTCGTCGAGCTGAGGAGGGCCGTCTGCCCGCGCGACGCCCATCAGCTCGTCTGGCGGATCAGAGACCTTTCCCGTCGACACCCCGCCGGCGAGAGCGGCGGCGAGCCGCTGGCGATCCTGGTCGCCGAGTCTATCTCGCCGGGCGCGAATGAGCTGCTTCGAGCCGAACGGGTCGGGTACTACGACAGCGGTGGCAGCCTCTACCTGCCGGCCCCGGGGAGCCTATCTCTATGTCGATCGGCCGCCGCCCAAATCGTTGTCCCGCTCGGTGCGTTCGCTATTCACGGGGCGGCGTGCACAGGTCCTCCACGGCCTGTTGGTTCGCCATCAGGAGTGGTTCGGCGTGAAGGATCTGGCCGAGCGGACGCTGGTCTCGCCCGCCACGGCGTCCCAGGTGCTCACCGAGATGGAGCGCTTCGATTGGCTCGAATCGCGCGGGCAGGGCCCCAGCAAGCAGAGGCACCTTCGGGAACCTGCCGCGCTGCTCGATGCCTGGGCGAAGCAGCTGGACTCGATCCGGCCGCCGGCGCTGCGACGCTACTTCGTGCCTGGGTGAAGCCCGACGGCCTGATGGAGCGGCTCGGCCAGGTTTGCGAGGCGCATGGCGTCGACTATGCCGTCGGCTTCGAGGCGGCCGCGCAGCGCTACGTGCCGTTCCTGTCGGTTTCGCTGGTTCGATGCCGACTGCTGGCGGGGTCGGGGGCCGACGCGGCGATCGCCGACCTGGGGGGCGCGCGTCGTCGGCGAGGGCGCGAATTTCGCCGTCATCGACGCCAAGTCGTCCGGCGATCTGCTCTTTCGCGAGCAGGTCGGCGGGGTCTGGTTGGCCAGTCCGATCCAGGTCTACCTCGACCTCCTGCGGGGCGAGGGTCGAGCCAAGGAGCTGGCCGAACACCTGCGCCGAGAAAGGATCGGCTTCTGATGGCCAGGCCTGCGACGCTGGACGGCTACAGAGACGAGTACACGCTCGACTGCGAACGGGTGCTGGTGACGTTGCTGCGAGGACTGGGCCCGTGGAAGGACTCGGTCCATCTGGTCGGCGGCTTGACGCCGCGGTATCTCGTGCCCGCGCGCCCGCCGGCACGCTGGACGTGGACATCGTCACGGCGATTCGAGCCCTGAGCTATCTTCGCGACCCGTACGACGCCATCATGGATCAGTGCCTGGATCTCGGTTTGCAGGATGACATCGCGCTGATCCGGCTTGCCGCAAGGTTGCTCGCCTCCGCTCGATCCGTCAGGTCCACACCCTGACCGCGCGGCCAACCATGCTTCAGCGCGCGACGAACTACTACGACGGCCTGTTCGTTCGCTTGATCGGCGACGGCATCCCGCAGTGGATCGCCGTCGAACGAGTTGCGACTGCCTACCTCGACGGCAAGCCGTTACCAGTTGGCAAGAAGAAGCTCTCGAAGAAGGAGCGCGACAGCCTCTTCTGGGCCAGCGAGGTGGTGAAGGGCTTCCCACCCGACGCGTGGCCCCGCGAGGCGATGTCGCTCGCCCTGGCGCGGTACCTCGGTCAGGAGGCTGTGGCTGCCGATGGATTGGTGACGCGGATCGCGCGCGAGGCGCCCGAGGCGTTGATCCGAGCGGTCAGGCGCTCCGGGCTCGTCCTGAGCCCGCATTCGCCACGACGAGTCGAGCTGGACGAGGCGGGGTTCGAAAGCGAAGCCGTAGCCGAGATCTGCCGAGTGCTCGACCTGTTCGCGCTGGCGTATAGCGAACGGGTCGCGGCGCTGGAAGAGCAGAAGGCGGAGCTGGCTGAGTTATCGGTGTTCGATCTCTTGCTCTACGCCAGCCTCTACGCCTTCGAAGTGCTCGTTCCGAGGGGTTTCAATGTCAAGGCGCCCACACCGCCGTCTGGGGCGAACGTTCAAGTCGCTTGGGACGCGCTCGGCGATCTGCTCGCGTGGAAACTCGCACAGGCCAGCACCTCATCCCTGAAGCTGACGGACGAGAGCATCGGGAGGTCGCTCGCGCGGCATCTTCGGCCGATCCTCTTCGAGTCCGGTACGGCGAGCACGGGCGAAGCCCAGCGGAATCTGCGCGCCTTTCACGCGCTCATGGACGCGCAGATCGAGTTGAACGAGTTCATCTCCAGGTCCGCCGACGCGTTCAGCTATGACGACGGCATTCGGTTCGAGCGGCGAGGCGAGCGGCTCGAGATCGTCGAGGTGGATCCAGCCGCACGGGAGGCGTGGCAACGCGATGGGCTCAAACTCGAGCGCCTGCATGGTTACTGGTTCCACCGGGCTGTCGACGACTACGTCGAGCAGGTCGCCGCGGATCCGGCCAAATGGAGGATCGGTCGACCGGAAAACGCCGAGGCCAACCGACTGGCCTGGCTACGGGCACTGCAAGCGCAGCTTCGACTGCGTGAGGCGTACGGTGTCGCCGACGAAGTGGCGTCCGAGTCCGGAGACTCAGTCGATCTCTTTCGGGCGGTGCTATCGCTCAACCTGATGTCCGCCTTCTTCCAGCAGGACTTCCTGGCCGCCTTTGCGGCGCGCATCGATGCGTCGGGGGACTGGGTCGTCGCGTTGCAGCGTCTGGCGATGGACGGCCTGCGCGAAGGGCTCCAGAACCGAATGCCGCTCACGTGGTCGAGCCGGGATTCAAAGGTGTCCAACATCACGGGTTGGACCGTCACGAACTCGGAGCCCGCAGGCAATCCGAGGATGGCCTCCGCGATCCTGGACTTCTGGACTTACGACATGGTCGCGATGGCGGAGCGACTGCAGCGCAAAGAGCCCGGCCTTCAGCCGCAGCTGTTCGAGCGGCCGGTCCTCAAGTTTGGGGCGACGCTCGTGCAACTGCCGTGGGTCGTTGGCGTGCAGAACAACACCACCGCGGCGATCAACAACCTGAGGCGACTCGGCGCGCGCCGCGGACAGGCTCGGGACGAGGCACGCCGGATCGAAGCAGGGCTCGCAGGGCTGCTCGAGAAGCGCGGATTCAGGACGCTGCTGAACTGGGTTCCGCCGCGCGACGTGGAGGACGCCGGCGAGGTGGATCTGATCGCCGCCCTCGACGGGCATCTGTTCGTGATCGAGGTGAAGTCGACGTTCATGCGGCGGTCTCAGCGGGACGCGTGGTTGCACGCGACCACTACGCTTCGCAAGGCCGGTCAGCAGCTTCAGCGCAAGGCAGAAGCGGTGGCGATGGCCATCGCCTCCGATCCTGGGTTTCGCACGATGCTGGGTTGGGCCGAGGGCCTGATTCCGACTCAGCAACACGTGTGGATCGCCGACACATGCATCGAATGCGACCATCAGCGGTTCGGCGGCTTTCTGAAGGTGTCCGTCGAAGAGCTGATCATCGCGCTTCGCGATGATCGTCACCTGTTGAACGATCCAGGGGGGCTGCTCGCGGGGAACTACGGAGTCGACGAGACGCATGAAGCAGATGCAAGCGAGTCCAGCTGGAGTCTGTACCCCGACGGCTTCAGTGCCGAGCGCTTCGTCGAGGTGATCGAGACTGAGGCTGTCTGGGACTTGCAGGCTGCAATGCGTGGTCCCAGTCCGCGGTCAACCGACCGCGAGGACGTTGCGTTCCGAAAGTAGCGCCCAGAGAGGAAGAGAGGCAATCGTGCCGGTGGTGTGGTCCTGCGCAGACGGACGTGCCTTGGCCTCGCGATGCATGGGAACCCGAACGCTGATCGTCCAGGGCAGGGGTGCTGCGTGAGAGCGGTAGCGCTGTGACGGCAAGAAAATCGCCGCAAAGACTCGATCTGTCCGGTAAGGACCTGATTTACTTGGTCGGGGTGACAGGATTTGAACCTGCGACACCTACGTCCCGAACGTAGTGCTCTACCAGGCTGAGCTACACCCCGCGACAGTGAGCCGCGCAGTCTACTGAAGCGCCCGGCGCCGTTCAAACGGCGGCATCGGCGGCCTTCCGGGGCACGCCGCCGGTCGCCCGGCTGCCGTTTTACCATGGAAACAAAACCGCAGTATCATTTCACCTGCAATGAGCACCCCCAGCCACAGAAAGCGCGAGGCCGCGCCCGCCCCGGGCGCCGTCCTCGCGCGTGCGGCCTTCCGGGCCGCGAGCTTCCTCGGGGTCACGCAGGGGCAGCTCGCAGAGATCATCGGCGTCAGCGGCGCCACGGCGTCGCGCCTCGCGAGCGGCGTCAGGGCGCTCGAGGAGGGCAGCAAGCCCTGGCAGCTCGCGGCGCTGTTCGTGCGCTCGTTCCGCTCGCTCGATGCGATCGTGGGCTCGGACGATGTCGCCGCGCGCGCCTGGATGCGTTCGCCGAACGCGGCGCTCGGCGGCGTGCCGCTCGACCTGATGCGGGACCCGGCCGGTCTCGCCCGCACCGTTGACTACCTGGACGCCGCCCGAGCTCGCCTCTAGCGCGCGCCGCTACCAGCGCGTGCTCTGGCGGGTGGTCGAGGCGCAGCACACCGCCTCGACGATGCGTCTCGTCGATTCGTTGCCCGAGCAGTCGCTGCTCGAGTCGATCCTCGAGGCAAGCAAGCCGGCGCTGCCGCCCGGCACGGCGAAGCTGCACTATCTCCTCGCGACGCCGTTTCGTTACCGGCCGCGCGCCGGATCGCGCTTCCGTGCGTCGTTCGAGGGCGGCGTGTGGTACGGCGCCGAGGAGCTGCGCACGGCGCTCGCGGAGAAGAGCTACTGGCGGCTGCGATTCCTGCTCGACTCGCCGGCGACGCCCGACCTGAAGCCGGTGCCGCACACCGCGTTCACCGCCGCGGTGCGCGGCAGTGCGATCGACCTCACCGCGCCGCCGCTGTCGAGGGACCGGGCGGCATGGACGCATCGCACGGATTACGGCGCGACGCAGGCGCTCGCCGCGGCGGCGCGCGCGGCGGACATCGCGCTCGTCCGCTACGAGTCGGTGCGCGATCCGGAACACGCGGCCTGCGTCGCGGCGCTCACCCCCGCCGTGTTCGGCCGCGCCCAGCCGCGCGCGGCGCACGGCTGGTTCATCGCCGCATCGCGCGAGCGCGTGCGCTGCGTGAGCGGCGCGCGTGGCGGGGAAACATGGGAGTTTCCCGCCGCAATGCTG